>NZ_JAXGFP010000005.1:0-318163 GCF_036663935.1 Novilysobacter erysipheiresistens | reverse complement strand
AGGCCGGTCCCCACAAGGGGCCGGCCTTCTTCTTTGTGCGCGACTACAATGCGAAACGCTCCGGCTGGGCTTGTTTCGGTGAAGGAGCGACGTAAGTCGCGATCGGAGAATCGTCCGCCCGCGCCGACTCCGATCGCGACTTACGTCGCTCCTACAGGGGCGAGGTAGGCGGGACGTCGGGCACCGCGCGGAACGTTACGACCAATACGTCCCGATGGGCGGGCATGCTGGGATCCAATGGCGTCACCGCGGTCACCCCATGAAATACCCGTGCGTCTTCAACCAGTGCGGCATCAAGCGGATGTGCGAGAGTGAAACTGCCCAGCTCATTTCCATCGTTGGCATGGATGGAAGTGGTGCCGCGCGCGATATTGGCGCGATCGACCAGCAACACCAGCACGTAGTCAACGCCGTCGCGATGCATGCCTTCGGGGGTCGGCTCGCCGGGCTGATCGGGATACGGCTCGATTCGGAACTGGTGGACCTCGATATGCCATCGTGGCGAGGCCCGGGCGACGCGCTCGAAGACTGCGCGGCTGAAGCCAATGACCGTGGCCAGGCTGTCGCTGGTAGCGGCTTCCGGCAGGACCGGTTCGAACCAGCGCTCGATGTCGCCTTGCAGGGAGTTGTAATGCAGGCTCTGGTAATGCGGCTGGTGTGGTTCCGGGAGAATGGGTGCGCCGGCAGCGGCGGCCGAGAACACGCAATGGCGGCGCCGACGCTGGCGGCCGGTGGCGGCCAGGTAGCTATCGACGGCGAGATCGCTCCAAGTCTCTGCGAACCGGTCCCAGTCGTCGAGGCTGCCAAAGTGCTCAAGCAGCCCGCGCATCGGGCCGTGGCCGACGAAGGCAAAGCCTTCCTGCTCGACCGCGACCTCGAGTGACCGTGCGGCGTCGTCCGGAAGGCTGGTCATCGTGGCATGCACTCGGGGTTTTAACGGTGGCGCCGTCAGGCGGCGTGCAGGGCCGCCAGTACCAGCAGGCCAGCCACGCAGGCGAAACCGAGCGTCCACACCAGGCTTCGTAAAGTTGCCTTGTTGCCTAGGTACAGCAGGCCGTGAGCGATGCGCGCGGCGACGAAGACGACCGAAAGCGATGCGATCCAGCCAGGGTCGACATTGGCCAGTTGGGCCAGCACCACGCCTGCGGCGAACGGGGCGAATGCCTCGAAAGCGTTCTGCTGTGCGGCGTTGGCGCGCAACGAGCGCGGGTGATGCTGGCGTGCCAGCCACTCCCTCGGATCGCGATTGTCGAATTTTTCACCACTGGACTTGGCTATCCACGACCAGACGAGCGGCAGTATGGCGGCGATCAGCACGCACCAATAGGCGATGGCCAGGGTCATGGGAAGCTCAAGGCTCGGGCGGAAATGCAAGCCTAGCCGAAAACGACAACGGCGCCCGCAGGCGCCGTTGTCGAAAGCCCACCCCGGCCGCTACTCGGCGGCCGGCTTGGCGCCCATCATCTCGTCGCGGGCCGCGCGGAAGGCGTTGCCCTCGTACCAGTTGGGCCACTGCTCGCTGCCGGCGAGCACTTGGCCGACGCCATACAAGGCCTGCAGGTCCTGGACCACGCCCTGCATGTTCCACTCCGGGTCGAATTCGTCGCCCGGCTGGTGGTAGCGGTTGTCGCGATAATCCTGGTGCGCCTTCTGGCCGCCCTCGACACCACCGTCGACCAGTTCGTTGCCGCCCTTGGCATACAGCGCCGGAACGCCGGCCTTGGCGAAATTGAAGTGATCGGAGCGGAAGTAGAAGCCGCTTTCCGGGGTGGCTTCGGCGCGCAGCTCGCGGCCCTGTTCGTCGGCGACCTGCTTGAGGGTGTCTTCCAGTTCGGAGTTGCCCAGGCCGACCACGGTGATGTCATGGGTCTTGCCGATCACCGGCATCGCGTCGAGGTTGATCACCGCGACGGTCTGGTCGAGTGGCACGCTGGGGTGGGCGACGTAATACTTGGAACCCAGCAGGCCGGATTCCTCCAGGGTCACCGCGAGGAACAGCAGCGAGCGTTCCGGCGCCGGTTGCTGGGCGACGAAGGCCTCGGCGATCTCGAGGATGCCGGCAATACCGGTGGCGTTGTCGATCGCGCCGTTGTAGATGTTGTCCTCGCCGGCGGCGGCCTCGCCTTCGTGGCCGTGGTCGCCGAGGTGGTCCCAGTGGCCCATGTAGATCACCGCCTCGTCCGGCCGCTCGCTGCCGGGCAGCTTCGCGATCACGTTCTGCGACGACTTCCGGGTGCTGGTGCTGTCGAGATCGAGCGACATGGTGGCATCGAGCGGAATCGCCTTGAAGCCGGGCTGGTTGGACGCCTTGTACAGGTCATCGAGGTCGTGGCCGAGGTCGCCGAGCAGCGAGCGCGCGACATCGCCGGTGATCCAGCCCTGCGCGGGCAGCCGCGGTTCGGGATCATCCTCGGCCGGCAGGTCGAACTGCGGCCCGGACCACGAGTTTTTCACCACGTCCCAGCCGTAGGACGCGCCTGCGGTGTCGTGGATGATCAGCGCGGCGGCGGCACCCTGGCGCGCGGCTTCCTCGTACTTGTAGGTCCAGCGCCCGTAGTAGGTCATGCGCTTGCCCTGGAACAGTTCGGCATCCTGGGTATGGAACCCCGGATCGTTGACGAACATCACCACGGTCTTGCCCTTGACGTCGACGCCGGCGTAATCGTTCCAGCCCAGCTCCGGCGCGTTGACGCCATAACCGACGAACACCAGTTCGCTGTCGTCGATGCTGACCTCGGCCTGGCCGGTGCGGGTGCCGATCATCATCTCGCTGCCGTAGGCCAGCTTGCGCGGCTCGCCGTCGACATTCAACCGCAGCACGGTGGTCGGATCGGCGGTGGTCTCGACCATCGGCACGGTTTGCAGGTAGCTGTCGCCGTTGCCCGGCTCCAGCCCAAGGCGCTTGAACTGCTCGACCAGGTAAGCGACGGTTTTTTCCTCGCCGACGCTGCCTGGCGCGCGGCCGGCGAACGCGTCGGACGCCAGGGTCTGCACGTGCGCGGCGAAATCGTCGGCGGTGATCGACGCATCGAAAGAATGCGCCGGCTGCGGATCGCTGGCCTGCCCGCTGGACGTGGCGGCGGCGGGCTCGACCGGCGCCTCGGCCGGCTTGTTGCAGGCCGCGAGCACGAGCGCGGCGGCCACCATCGAGGTGGCGGGCAGGAGCGGGATACGGGACATCGGTGCCTCCGGGGACTGCGGAATGCCCGATGGTAGCAGCGGTGCCGTTGCCGCGATGCCACCGGACGATCCGCGGCCCGGAGGCCGCTGGCGGCTATTTCCCGGTGGGCGCGCGGTCGCCTTGGTAGCGGATCGCTGTGGCGCCGGTGACCGCGCCGATCTGCGCGCTCTCGTGCACGTACAACTCGACGTCGCGTTCGAACACCAACGGCCCGTCGACCCGCGCGTTCGGCCCGATGATCACCCGCGGGTCGCGGCGGTTGAACGAGATCCACTGCTGGCCCGGCTTCTCGTAATGGATGCCACCGCGCACGTGCGAGCCGACCCCGACGGTGAGGTCGCCGTTGACCGTCTCGATGCCGCCGGCGACGTCGGTGTCGACCAGGCCGATCGCGCCGTTGACGGTTTCGACGTCGCCGCCGATGTTGCCGCCGCGGTCGACGAACACGCTGCCATTGACGGTGCCGACATCGGCGCCGATCTCGACATCGCGGCCGGTCCGGATACTGCCATTGACCGTCGACAGGCCGCCGGCGTGGACGTTGTCAGCGATCCGGATGCTGCCGTTGACGGTCTCGGCATCGCCGACCTGGGCGCCGGTGTCGACCTTGATGCTGCCGTTGACCGTGTCGAGATCGCCCGCGCGTTCGCCGGCGTCGACGCGGACCGTACCGTTGACCTTGCTGTGGTCGTCGTTGGCGGCCAAAGCGGCGGGGCTGGTGGCGAGCAGGGCCAGCGAGATGGCGAGGGCGAAGCGGCAATGGGTCATGGCAGATCCGTCAGTCAGTGGCAGTTATCACCTGTGATGCACACGATGCGCCGGTGGTTTAACCGCGGTCAGCTGTCTTGATAGCCCTGTTCGCTACAATCCGCCCCTGTCTGAAGTCATTGGAACCATCGACGTGCCAGCCGCCCACGCGTCCGCCATCCGCCCGGTCGTCCTGCTGATTCTGGATGGCTGGGGCCACCGCGAGGACCCGGCCGACAACGCCCTGGCCCAGGCCCGGCTGCCGAACTGGGATGCCCTGCTGGCGTCGTCGCCACACACCCTGATCCACACCGAGGGCCGCCACGTCGGCCTGCCGGACGGGCAGATGGGCAATTCCGAGGTCGGCCACATGAACCTCGGCGCCGGCCGCATCGTCTACCAGGACCTGACCCGGATCGATGCGGCGATCGAGGACGGCAGCTTCTTCGCCAACGACGAGTTGCGCGCCGCCTGCGCCGCCGCCCGCGATGGCGGCGCGACCCTGCACCTGCTCGGCCTGCTGTCGCCCGGCGGTGTCCATAGCCACGAAACCCACATTTTCGCGATGATCGACATGGCCCGCCGCGAGGGCGTGCCGAAGGTCGCGGTGCATGCCTTCCTCGACGGCCGCGACATGCCGCCGCGCTCGGCCCGGCCGAGCCTGGAGAAGCTGCGGGCGGCGTGCGAAGGCGCAGGCAACGCACGGATCGCGACGGTCAGCGGTCGCTACTTCGCGATGGACCGTGACCAGCGCTGGGACCGCCAGCGCCAAGCCTGGGATGTGATCGTCGAAGGCCGTGCCGGGCACCACGCCGACGATGCATTGGTCGCGCTGGAACAGGCCTATGCGCGCGGTGAAAACGACGAGTTCGTGGTCCCGACCGTGGTCGGCGAGCCCACGCCGATGGCCGACGGCGACGCCGTGGTGTTCATGAACTTCCGTGCCGATCGCGCCCGCCAGTTGAGCGCGGCATTCGTGTCGCCGACCTTCGACGGTTTCGACGCGCGTCGCCCCGACCTGTCGCGCTTCGTCTGCCTGACCGAGTACGACGCCCGCTTGCCGGCGCCGGTTGCGTTCGGTCCCGACGACCTGCGCAACACCCTCGGCGAGGTGCTGGCCGACAACGGCCTGCGCCAGTTGCGCATCGCCGAGACCGAGAAGTACGCCCACGTGACGTTCTTCTTCAGCGGCGGTCGCGAGGAGCCGTACGGCGGCGAATCCCGCATCTTGGTGCCGAGCCCGAAGGTCGCCACCTACGACCTGCAGCCGGAGATGAGCTGCCCCGAGGTCACCGAAAAGCTCACCGCGGCGATTCGTTCCGGCGACATCGATGTCGCGATCTGCAACATCGCCAATCCCGACATGGTCGGCCACAGCGGTGACCTTGCCGCGGCGATCCAGGCGGTCGAGGCGGTCGACGTCGCGATCGGCGCGGTGGTGAGCGCGGTCCGCGACACCGGCGGCGCGCTGTTGGTGACCGCCGACCACGGTAACGTCGAGATGATGCGCGATGCGCAGACCGGCCAGCCGCACACCTCGCACACCGTCGGTCCGGTGCCGCTGGCGTACCTCGGTCCGCGCGCGGCGACCCTGCGCAGTGGCGGTGCGCTTCGCGACGTCGCCCCGACCCTGCTCGACCTGCTCGGACTGTCGCAGCCGGCCGAGATGAGCGGACAGTCGCTGCTGTTGGACGGACGCGACGGCTGATGCGCATCCGCGCGGCGGCCATCGTCATCGTGCTGGCGGCCTGGCTGGGGGCCACGCCCGCGTCGGCGCAAAACAGCCGTGAAACCGAACGCAAGCTGCAGACGATCAAGAAGGAGCTGCAGTCGGTCGCGGCCGAACGGCGCAAGATCGAGTCCCGTCGCGGCGCGGTCACCCGCGAACTGCGCGAGGCCGACGAACGGGTCGCCGCGTCGAGCCGGCGCTTGCGGGCGACCGAGCAGCAGCTGGAGGCCAGCGCGCGCGAACTGGCCGAACTGCAACAGCGTCGCGACGGCCTGCAGGCCAATCTCGGCAGCCGCCGCGACGAATTCGCCGGCCTGTTGCGCGCCGCCTACGCCCAGGGCGATGCGGCGCCACTGAAGTTGCTGCTGGCGCAGGACCGGGTGGCCGACGCCAACCGCCTGCTGACCTACCACCGCTACCTGCAACGCGACCGCGCGCGGCGCATTGCCACCCTCAGCGACGAGCTGGCCGGCCTCGACGCGCTCGAACGCGAGATCGTCGCTCGCCAGGCCGAACTCGACGCCGCCCGCGAACGCCAGCGCGGACAGCTCGCCGAGCTCGAGCGCGACCGCAAGTCGCGCAAGACCCTGGTCGCCGAACTCGACCAGCGTTACCAGGACAAGCGCAGCCGCGAGAAAGCCCTTGGCCGCGATGCCAAGGGCCTGGAGTCGCTGCTGAAGAAGCTGCGCGCCGCCGCCGCCCGCGCCGAAGCCGAACGCCGCGCTGCTGCGGCGCGGGCCGAGCGCGAAGCCCGCGCGGCGCAAGAGGCCGCGCGCAAGGCCGGCCAAGCCGTGCCACCGCCGCGCAAGCCTGCGCCTGCGGTCGCCAGCGGCCCGGCGGTCGGCGGCGCCGGCTGGCCGCTCGCCGGCACCCTGATCGCCGGTTATGGCGCCAAACTGCCCGACGGCCGCGACAGCCAGGGCCTGCTGATCGGCGCCAACGCCGGCACTGCGGTCAAGGCCGTCGCCGCCGGCACCGTGGTCTACGCCGAATGGATGAGCGGTTACGGCCTGATCCTGATCGTCGACCACGGCAACGGCTACATGAGCCTGTACGCGCACAACGACGCGCTGTTGCGCGATGCCGGCGATACCGTCGAGCGCGGCCAGCCGGTCTCGACCGTCGGCACCTCCGGCGGCCACGGCCGGCCGGCGCTGTACTTCGAACTGCGCCGCAACGGCGACCCGGTCAACCCGACCGCTTGGCTGCAGCGCTGATCGCGGTCGAGGCCTACCGGATTCACGGACGCGCTACGGAAAGCGTTTACGGAAAATTCCCCGGCAACGCCGTAAGGTTTGGAATCCTGTACCCGTCGTTCGAGCCGGAGCCCACATGCCCTTCCGTCACCTGACCCCGCTTGCCATCGCCACCGTGCTGGCGCTCACCTGCGTCCCGGCCGTGGCCCAGGACGCGCCCGCCAGCGACGAAACCAGCGAAACAAGCGAAAGCGAAACCAGCGATGGGACCTCCGCCTCCAACATCCCGCTCGATGAGATCCGCCGCTACGTCGCCGTCTACAGCGCGGTCAAGGCGGCCTATGTCGAGCCGGTCGACGACACCGACCTCATGGACTCGGCGATCCGCGGTCTGCTGCTCGATCTCGACCCGCACAGCGCCTACCTCGAGGGCGACGCCGCCGACAGTTTCGAGGAGCAGTCGCGCGGCAACTACGACGGTATCGGGGTGGAGATCTTCCGCCAGCCCGACGGCAGCCTGCGGGTGATCGCGCCGATCGACGACACCCCCGCCGCGCGCGCCGGGATCAAGGCCGGCGACCTGATCGTCGCGGTCGACGGCAACCCGCTGGCCGCCGGCGACGACGACAGCTCCACCACCCTGCGCGGTGAGCCTGGCACCGCGGTCGAGTTGACGATCGAGCGCGATGGCCTCGACGAGCCGCTGACCCTGACGGTCGAACGCGAGACCATCCGCATCGCCAGCGTCCGCGGCAAGATGCTGGAGCCCGGCTACGGCTACATCCGGGTCAGCGCGTTCCAGGCCGATACCGCCGCCGATTTCGAGCGCCAGCTGGCCGAACTCAATGAACAAGCCGGCGGCCGCCTGCGCGGCCTGGTGCTGGACCTGCGCAGCAACCCCGGCGGCTTGCTGACCGCGGCGGTGCAGATCGCCGACGCCCTGCTCGACGAGGGCAAGATCGTCAGCACCCGCGGCCGCATCGCGATCAGCGACGCATTGTTCAGCGCGACCCCCGGCGATCGCCTGCACGGCGCGCCGGTGGTAGTGCTGGTCGATGCCGGTTCGGCCAGCGCCTCCGAGGTGCTGGCCGGGGCCCTGCGCGACAACGACCGCGCCCGCGTGGTCGGCAGCCGCACGTTCGGCAAGGGCTCGGTGCAGACCCTGCTGCCGCTCGACAACGGCGATTCGGTCAAGCTCACCACCGCGCGCTACTACACCCCCAGCGGCGAATCGATCCAGGCCCTGGGCATCGTCCCCGACGTGGTCCTGCATGCCGACGAAGACGCCGAGAACGGCGGCCAGGCGCCGTTCTCCGAGGCCGACCTGCCAGGGCATCTCAGCGGCGGCGGCGAAAGCGGCGATGGTGAAAACCAGCCGGGGATCAACGCCGGCGACGTGCTCGATGGCGAGTCCTACATCACCGCGGCACTGGCCGAACTGAAGAAGCAGGTCGCCGCCGGCACGCCGCCGCCGGCGTCCAAAGGCTGATTGCGCGCCCGCCGTCGTTCATTTGCCGTGCTTGGCGTGGCGCCGCGACTGGCCGCGGATCTCGCCGCCAGGAAACACGCTGGTGTGCACGTTGACGTAGGCCGCGCCGGCGCGGATCGCCGCGATCAGTTCGGCGATCTCGCCCGCGTCCAGGCCCTGCGCGGCCGGGCCGATCACGTTGTTTGCGCGCAACAGGCCCTGCACGCGGCCCGAGGCCGGACAGGTCGGCGCCAACCCGCTCGGGTCCGGGGCACCCGCGCTCTGGCACAGGAACACGCTGATGCCGCCATTGACGTGGCGCTGGCCGAAGTGGATGTGCGCCTGCAGCACCTCGCCTTTCAGGTGGCGGTACTTCAGTTCGTAGGCGATCTTGTCATCGTCCGGCCCAATTCGGGCGCGGAACAGGCCTTCGGCCGGGGACGACACCGACGGCACTTCCTGCAGGCCGCGCAACGGGATGTGGACCTCTTCCGCCGTTGCCGCCGCCAGCGGCACGATCGACAGCCCGCCGGCCACGGCAAGGGCTAGGCACACGCGATGGAATTTCATGGCAATCACCTCGGAATGCGGCCGCAACGGGCCGGTGGGGGTCCAAGGCTTGATGGCCGACACTTTGCCGCCACCGCCGTTGCCGGGTGATGAAAACCCCGTAACGAGCGCGCACCGGCCGCCTGAAATCGGCAGGTCCCCGCCGGTTTCCGACAGACGGCCGCATCGCGAGTTTGAAGCAGGGTCTCAGTAGCCGCGGTTGCGCCGCATGCGCCGGGCGATGCCGGCGCGGGCGAGCAGGGCGAACGCACCGCCGAACGCGAACCCGGCCAGGTGCGCCGACCAGGCCACCGCGCCGAACGCCGGGCCGATGAAGGTGAACACCACCTGCAGCAGCGCCCACACCCCGATCAGCAGCGCCGCCGGCACCTTCACGAACTGCAGGAACAGTCCCAGCGGCACGACCACGCCAAGCCGGGCGCCGGGAAACAGCGCCAGGTAGGCGCCGATCAGTGCCGACACCGCGCCGCTGGCGCCGATGATCAGCCGGTCCGGGGTCGCGATCGCGGCCACCGCGGCGAGGTTGGCCACCGCGCCCCCGAGCAGGAACAGCAGCGCGAAGCGCCACGGCCCCATCGCCCGCTCGGCCGGCAGCCCGAAGATCAGCAGGAACACCAGGTTGCCGAGCAGGTGGGCCCAGTCGGCGTGCAGGAACAACGCGCTGAACAGACGCAGCATGGCGTCGGTCTGCAGCGACTGCTGCCAGGCCTGCGCCGAGGTCAGGCCGCCCGACAGCGCCCCCCACTCGAGCAACAGTTCGCGCTGGCTCGCATCGGGCAGCAGCGTGGCCCAGGTGAAGCAGCCCCACAGCGCCGCGAACAGCAGCGGGGTGGCCCAGCGCACCGGGCTCTTCTGGCGGGAGGGAATCGCGATGAACATGAATAGGCAAGGGCCGGATCCGCCCTCTCATCATGCCCGCAAAGGCGGCCGGGGTGGCAATCGAGCGGTTGTTAGCACGGGGTTAATCGGCACGCTATAGTGCAGACGGCGCCGTATGGCGGCAGCCCCGGCGCCCGCCGGCGATCGGCCCGGCCGGCGCTGCAGGCAGACCAAAAAATAGAACGCCCAACACAAGAACCGCCAATTGGAGACTTCAAGCATGCAGCACGCACACCGCATCACCCGCCTGTCGGCGCTCGCGCTGAGCATCACCGGCGCCCTCGCGCTGGGACAGGCTCACGCCACCGGCTTCCAGATCCGAGAAAACAGCGTCCAGAACCTCGGCCGGGCCAATGCCGGCACCGCCGTGGCCCAGGATGATGCTTCCGTCGTCTCCAACAACCCGGCGGCAATGACCAACATCGACCGCACCACGGTGCAGGCCGACCTCACCGTGATCGACCTGACCGCCGACTTCAGCGGTTCGGCGACCAGTGCATTCGGCACCCCGGTGTCCGGCGGCGACGGCGGGGATCCGGGCGACGCGACCGCCGTGCCGGCGCTGGCGGTGGTGATGCCGCTGAGCGGCGCGTTCGAAGGCCTGACCGTCGGCGCCAGCATCGGTGCGCCGTTCGGCCTGAAGACCGAATACGACGCCGACTGGGTCGGTCGCTACAACGCGATCACCTCCGACCTCAAGACCATCGACCTGACCCTGTCGGCGGCGCTGGAGCTCAACGAGCACATCTCCATCGGCGCCGGCCTGATCTACGAGCATGCCGAGGTCACCCTGTCCAACGGCATCGACTTCGGCACCGGTTTGGCCGCGCAGGGCGTGCCGGGCTTCGCCCCGGGTTCGGCTGACGGCCAGGTCGAGTTCACCGGCGACAACAACGGCGTCGGCTTCATCCTCGGTGGCCAGCTGCGCGTCAGCGACCGTTTCGTGGTGGGCTACTCGCACCGTTCCGAGATCGACCACGACCTCGAAGGCGAGGCCAACTTCACCGTGCCGGCCAACGCCGCCGCGGTGTTTGGCGCGCTCGGCATCCCGACCTATGCGGATGGCCCGATCTACGCCCCGCTGACCACCCCGTCGGTGGACACGCTGAGCGCGCAGTTCGACTTCAGCGACCGCGTTCGCCTGATGGCCGACTACCAGCGCACCGGTTGGAGCTCGCTGGAAGCGGTGAACATCTACCGCGCCAACGGCACCCCGATCGGCCAGGAGCCGTTCGACTGGGACGACACCTCGATGCTCGCGGTCGGCGGTGAATTCGACCTCAACGATGCGTTCACCCTGCGTGCCGGCGTCGCCGCCGACGAGACCCCGACCAACGACGAGGCCCGCACCCCGCGCCTGCCCGACGAAGACCGCATGCTGTACACGATCGGCCTGGGCTGGAACGTGTCGGAGAACCTGACCGTCGACGTTGCCTACATGAACATCCAGATCGACGAGACCCCGATCGACGCGGTGTCGTCGAGCAGCTCGCGCCTGGTCGGTACGTTCGACGGCCACGCCGACCTGTTCGGTGTGTCGGCCCGCTACCGGTTCTGATCCTCGCGCCACGCAACAAAAAAAGCCCCGCTTCGGCGGGGCTTTTTCGTGCCTACCGGCTCGTCAGGCTGCCTGCGGCAGCCACTCCAGCGCATCATTCATGCCGACTTCGCCGAGGAAGCCCGCGGCCGTCACTGCCGGCTGCTGCCGCTCGATCGCGTGCGCGAAGATCACCGCCGGATCCGCCTCGAGCTTGTCGTACAGCCGTTGCAGGTTCGGGTAATCGCGGCGGTCGATCACATCGTGGTACCGGGTCCAGCGGGCGATGCCGATGAAGTACGCGTCGGCCAGGGTGCGTTGTTCGCCCAGCAGCCAGGGCTGGTCGCCGAGGATGGCTTCCAGCAGGGCGTGAGCGCGAACCACCTTGGCGCGGCCGAATTCGCGCAGCACGGCCGCCTCGTTGTCGTCGCTGCCGTGCTCGAGGATGTGCCACAGCGGAACGAAGGCATTGAAGAAGGTCGTGTTGAGGAAGCCCAGCATCTGATTGAGGCGGTCGAACTGCGCCGTGCCCTGGGCGAATCCGATCCCTAAGTCGATGCCGCGGGCGCCGACGTGGTTGAGGATGGCGATGCTCTCGCTGATGACCTGACCGTCCTCGGTCAGCAGCGACGGCGTTTCCGCGACCGGATTGATGCGCCGGTAGCCATCGCTGGCCACCATCTCTGGCATCTCGATGCGGGCCAGGCGGTAGGGCTGCCCCAGCCATTCCAGCGCGACGATCGAACCGAATGAACAGCCCGAAGGCACGCCGTAGAACAAGGTAGTGGGTTGCATGGGGCGGTTCCTTGAAAGACCCGACGTCCGGGTGCGATCACTGTATTTTCGTGGACATTGGTTGAGTAGCCCGCGAATATAGGACTTATCGTCCATGTATATAGACTTCGAGTGTGCTCAATCTCAACGACCTCGTGCTATTCGCCGCCGCTGTCGAGCACGGCGGTTTCGCTGCGGCCTCGCGTCGCTTGGGCGTGCCCAAGTCGACCATCAGCAAACGGGTGGCCGAGCTTGAGGCTGTCCTGGCCGCGCGCCTGATCCACCGCACCTCGCGCAGCTTCGTCCTGACCGAACTCGGACGAGACTTCTACGAGCATGCCCGTGCCGCGTTGATCGAGACCGAGGCCGCCGAAGCGGTGGTGCGCCGGCGCCAGGCCGAGCCCAGCGGCACGGTCAAGATCACCGCTTCGGTGCCGACAGCTCAGATGCATCTGGCCCCGCACCTGCCGGCATTGAGTCGCGCCTACCCGCGGCTTCAGGTGCAGCTGGAGGTAACCGACCGATTCGTCGATCTGGTGCTGGAGGGCTTCGATATTGCCGTGCGCAGCCACTTCGCGTCGTTGCCGGATTCCGGCTTGGTGCAACGGCAATTGCTGATCGAGCCGATCCTGCTAGTGGCAGCACCCGGCTATCTCGATCAGCGCGTCGCGCTGAGCTCGCCGGCGGATCTCGCCAGCCACGACGGCCTGCTGACCGGGGCGACGGCGACCCAATGGCAGCTTTCCAATGCGAGCGGAGAAACCCTGCAGACGACACCGCTGCCGCGAATGGTGGCCAACGAGTCGACCGTGCTGGTCAACGCGGCGGTCGCCGGATTGGGCGTTGTCTGCCTGCCGGAAACGATCTGTCGCGCCGCACTAGTGGCGGGGCAGTTGGTTCGCGTATTGCCCGAGTGGACTGCCGGTCGCGTCACCACCACGATCGTGATGCCGCACCGACGCGGCCAGCTGCCCGCGGTGCGCGCGGCCGTGGAGTTCCTTGCACGTTGCGTGGGCAAGGACGCTGCCTGATTGGCGGCCGCCGTGCGAGCAAGCCGCGCTCACTCCCCCAGCGTCAGCAACGAGGCATTGCCGCCCGAGGCGGTGGTGTTGATGGTGATCGTCTTCTCGTTGGTGAAGCGCGGCAGGTAGTGCGGGCCGCCGGCCTTGGGGCCGGTACCGGACAGGCCGTGACCGCCGAACGGCTGCACCCCGACCACCGCGCCAATCTGGTTGCGGTTGACGTAGCAGTTGCCGACGTGGATCCGCGCGGCGATCTTCTCGACCGTCGCGTCGATCCGCGAATGCACGCCGAGGGTCAGGCCGTAGCCGGTGCCGTTGATCGCGTCGATCACCGCGTCGAGCTGGTCGGCCTTCCAGCGGATCACGTGCAGCACCGGCCCGAACACTTCCTTGTCGAGCTGGTCGAGCGAGCGCAATGCATACGCGCGCGGAGCGAAGAAGCTGCCATGGGCGGTGGCCTCGTCCATCACCACGGTCGCGATCGGCGTCGCCTCCCGATCCATCCGCTCGGCATGCGCGTGCAGGGTCTTGAGCGCGTCCTCGTCGATCACCGGGCCGACGTCGGTCGACAGCAGGCCGGGGTCGCCGACCTTGAGCTCGGCCATCGCGCCGGCCAGCATGGTGGTGACCTTGTCGGCGATGTCGTCCTGCACGAACAGCACCCGCGCGGCCGAGCAGCGCTGGCCGGCGGAGGTGAACGCCGAGCTCATCGCATCCTTGACCAGTTGCTCCGGCAGCGCCGAGGAGTCGGCGATCAGCGCATTCTGGCCACCGGTCTCGGCGATCAGCACGCCGATCGCGCCGTCGCGCGAGGCCAGCGCGCGGTTGATCGCGCTGGCGGTCTCGTTGGAGCCGGTGAACGCCACGCCGGCCACGCGCGGGTCCTTGGTCAACGCCGCGCCGACCACCGCGCCGTCGCCGGGAACGAACTGCAGCACGTCTTCCGGCACGCCGGCTTCGTGCATCAGCTTGGTGGCGACGTAGCCGACCAGGTTGGTCTGCTCGGCCGGCTTGGCAATCACCGCGTTGCCGGTCGCAAGCGCGGCGGCGACCTGGCCGATGTAGATCGCCAGCGGGAAGTTCCACGGGCTGATGCAGACGAACACGCCGCGGCCGGACAGCTGCAGGGTGTTGGTCTCGCCGGTCGGGCCGGGCAGGGCCTCCGGCACGAACATCTTGCGCGCCTGGGCGCCGTAATAGCGCAGGAAGTCGACCGCCTCGCGGACCTCGCCGACGCCGTCGGGGATGGTCTTGCCGGCGTCCTTGGTGCACATCGCGATGAACTCGGCGGTGCGCGACTCCAGCAGGTTTGCGGCGTGCTCGAGGATCGCTGCGCGGCTCGCGGCCGGGGTCGCGTCCCACTTCGGTTGGGCGGCGACCGCGTTCTGCAACGCCTTCTCGACGGTGGCGGCATCGGCCGGCAGCCACTGGCCGACCACTTCGCGGCGGTCGGCCGGGTTGGTCACCGGCAGGCGCTCGCCGGTCGGCTTGGCGCCCGGCACCAGCGGCTCGGCGAACCAGTCGTCGCGCACCGCGGCGTTGACCTGGTCGGCCAGCGCGCGCAGCCGGTCGTCGTTGGCGAGGTTGACGCCCATGGAGTTGCTCCTGTCGCAATACTTCATTGAATTGGCATGGCTGCGGTACAGGTCGACCGGCAGCGGGATCTGGGGGTGGGTGATGCTCTCGAACCCGCCCACCGTCTGCACCGGATCGCGGATCAGGTCGTCGATCGCGACGGCCTCGTCGGTGATGGAGTTGACGAAGCTGGAGTTGGCACCGTTCTCCAGCAGGCGCCGGACCAGGTACGGCAGCAGGTCCTCATGGCTGCCGACCGGCGCGTAGACCCGGCACGGCACGTCGAGGCGGTCGGCCGGGATCACTTCGGCATAGAGGTCGTCGCCCATGCCGTGCAGCTTCTGGAACTCGAAACGGTGGCCGCCCGAGGTCGCCGCGCCGGCGCCAGACACCAGCTTGGCCATCTGCTGCACGGACGCGATCGTGTGCGCGTTGTGGGTGGCGAACATCGGGTAGATCGCGTCGGTCGACTCCAGCATCCGCCGCGCGCTGGCGAGGTAGGACACGTCGGTGTTCGGCTTGCGGGTGAAGACCGGATAGCCCGGGTGGCAGTCGACCTGCGCGCGCTTGATCTCGGTGTCCCAGTAGGCGCCCTTGACCAGCCGTACCGGGATCCGCCGGCCGCTGCGGCGGGCGAGGTCGGCGATGAAGTCGATCACCTCCAGCGAACGCTTCTGGTAGGCCTGGATCGCCAGCCCGCAGCCTTCCCAGCCCTCCAGCGAAGGGTCGCGGTAGGCGCCGGCGAACACGTCCAGCGACAGTTCCAGGCGGTCGGCTTCCTCGGCATCGACGGTGAAGCCGATGCCGTGCGACTTCGCCAGCTGGGCCAGTTCCAGCACCCGCGGGGTCAGTTCGGCCAGCACCCGGGCGCGCTTGGAGTGCTCGTAGCGCGGGTGCAGCGCCGAGAGTTTCACCGAGATGCTCGGGCGGGCGAAGACCTCGCTGGCCGGGTTGCCGCCGCGGTTGAAGTCGGCACCGATCGCGTGGATCGCCTGGCGGTAGGCGTCGAGGTAACGCAGCGCGTCGGCCTCGGTCAGCGCGGCCTCGCCGAGCATGTCGTAGGAATAGCGGTACTGCGCGTTGGCGCCCTTGCGCGCACGCGCCAGCGCCTCGCTGATGGTCCGGCCCATGACGAACTGGTGGCCCATGATCCGCATCGCCTGGCGCACCGCCAGCCGGATCACCGGCTCGCCGACGCGGCCGACCAGGCGCTTGAACGCGTTGTGGACGTCGCGTTTGGTCTCGTCGGCCAGCCCGACCAGGTGGCCGGTCAGCATCAGCCCCCAGGTCGACGCGTTGACCAGCACCGAATCGGACTGGCCCATGTGGCGCTTCCAGTCGGCCTCGCCGAGCTTGTCGCGGATCAGCTTGTCGGCGGTGCCCTGGTCGGGAATCCGCAGCAGGGCCTCGGCCACGCACATCAGCAGCACGCCTTCCTCGCTGCCAAGGTCGTACTGGCGCATGAAGGCTTCGATCGCGTCCTGGTCCTGCGCGCGGGCGCGGACCCGGGTCACCAGGTCCGCGGCGAGCGCCTGCACCGCGGTGCGCTCGGCCTCCGGCAGGCGGGCCTGCTCGACCAGGCTGCGGACATGGGCGGCCTCGTCGCGGACCCAGGCGGCGGTGATCGCCGCGCGCGGGCCGGTCGGCAGGGGGGGCAGCTCCGGGCTGATCAGGGCGCGCGGCGGGGGCTGAACGGCGTTCGCAACGCCGTCGGCGGCTCGGGAATCGGTGGACATTCGGACCCGCGACAACGGATGGAGAGGGTGCATAGTCTAGGGCTTCGCGTGGGCGTCGCGTATGTGCGCGAGAAGGCCGTTCCATGTCGACCCCGGCGACCGCCGGAAGTCGCCGAAAAAGCATGCAGGGCAAGGATATGCGCCGTCGCGAGAGGGCCGGCACCGGCCGCCGGTGAAGCCGTCTCGGCTTGCCGCGACGGGGCCCGACGGCTACCATTTACCGGCTATCCGCGGCGCCAAGGACCTGTCGTCCCGGCGCGCCGGGCCCTGAAAGGGCTCGTCAGCCACCCTCCAATCACCATCCTGCGCCGACCCGGCGCGTGGCGGCGGGAGCGGCAGCTTGCGGACAATGAAAACCTAACCGATTGATTATCAAGCTGATGCTGGGGCTCGAACCAATGAAAGCCGGTTGTTTTAAAGGGCAACACAAACAGTGGGCAGCAGGTCTCGCCGCCATGGCGTCGCCGGTCCTCGCGTTCGCCCAGAGTGCCGATCCCGAGCGCTGGCAGCTCAACATGCACCCGGGCGTGACTCACCTGTCGCACAACGCCTACGACGCGCACATGATGGCGTTGTGGATCTGCGTGGCGATCGGCGCGCTGGTATTCGGTGCAATGGCGGTGGCGATGTTCCGCTTCCGCAAGTCGCGCGGCGCGGTGCCGGACCGCGACTTCACCCACAGCACCAAGCTGGAGATCCTGTGGACGGTGATCCCGGTGGTGCTGCTGGTGCTGATGGCCGCGCCGGCGACCAGCAAACTGATCGACATGTACGACACCCGTGCCTCCGAGATGACCGTCAAGGTCACCGGCTACCAGTGGATGTGGAAGTACGAGTACCTGGGTGAAGGGGTCGAGTTCACCAGCCGTCTGGCCCGCAAGAGCGACGCGGTGCGCCAGAGCGGCATCGAGCCGACGATGGCCGAGAACCCCAACTACCTGCTCGACGTCGACAACGTGCTGGTGCTGCCGACCGACACCAAGATCCGCTTCGTGATCACCGCCGACGACGTGATCCACGCCTGGTGGGTGCCGGCGCTGGGTTGGAAGCAGGACGCGATCCCGGGAATCATCAACGAGGCCTGGACCGACATCTCCACCCCGGGCATCTACCGCGGCCAGTGCGCCGAGCTGTGCGGCAAGGACCACGGCTTCATGCCGATCGTGGTCAAGGCGGTGCCCAAGGCGGAGTACCAGCAGTGGCTCGCCGCGCAGAAGGCCGCCGCCGCACCCGCGCCGGTCGAGCCGCAGCCCGCCCCGGCCGAGCCGCAGCCCGAAGCCGCGCCGGCCGCCGACAGCACCGCCGCGGTCGCCGCCGCCGGCTGACTGTCGTCGCTGATCCCGTAATTCCGCAGTCCAGAATTCCTATTTGAGGTCGCCCATGGCCACCACGCACGCCGCCACCGCCGATCACCACGATGACCATGCCCACAAGCAAGGCTTCATCGAACGTTGGTTCTTCTCCACCAACCACAAGGACATCGGCACGCTGTACCTGGTGTTCAGCTTCCTGATGTTCATCGTCGGCGCCGCCTTCTCGGTGATGATCCGCGCCGAGTTGATGACCCCCGGCCTGCAGCACATCGAGCCGTACTTCTTCAACCAGATGACCACCATGCATGCGCTGGTGATGATCTTCGGCGGCATCATGCCGGCCTTCGTCGGCCTCGGTAACTGGATGATCCCGTTGCAGATCGGCGCGCCGGACATGGCGCTGCCGCGCATGAACAACTGGTCGTTCTGGATCCTGCCGTTCGCCTTCACCCTGCTGCTGATGACCCTGTTCCTGCCGGGCGGCGCGCCGGCCGGTGGCTGGACGCTGTATCCGCCGCTGTCGCTGCAGGGCGGCTCCAACGTCGCCTTCGTGATCTTCGCCATCCACATGATGGGCATCAGCTCGATCATGGGCGCGATCAACATCATCGCCACCGTGCTCAACATGCGCGCGCCGGGCATGGACCTGCTGAAGATGCCGATCTTCACCTGGACCTGGCTGATCACCGCGTTCCTGCTGATCGCGGTGATGCCGGTGCTGGCGGGCGCGGTCACGATGCTGCTGACCGACAAGTTCTTCCTGACCAGCTTCTTCAACGCCGCCGGCGGCGGTGACCCGGTGATGTACCAGCACATCTTCTGGTTCTTCGGGCACCCCGAGGTCTACATCATGATCCTGCCGGCGTTCGGCATCGTGTCGGAGATCATCCCGACCTTCAGCCGCAAGCCGCTGTTCGGTTACCAGGCGATGGTCTACGCGACCGCCGCGATCGCGTTCCTGTCGTTCATCGTGTGGGCCCACCACATGTTCACCGTCGGCATGCCGCTCGGTGGCGAGATCTACTTCATGTTCGCGACAATGCTGATCTCGATCCCGACCGGCGTGAAGGTGTTCAACTGGGTCACCACCATGTGGCGCGGCTCGATCACGTTCGAGTCGCCGATGCTGTGGGCGATCGCGTTCGTGATCCTGTTCACCATCGGCGGCTTCTCCGGCCTGATGCTGGCGATCGTGCCGGCCGACTTCCAGTACCACGACACCTATTTCGTGGTCGCGCACTTCCATTACGTGCTGGTCACCGGCGCGCTGTTCGCCATCATCGCCGCGGTGTACTACTGGTGGCCGAAGTGGACCGGCCGGATGTACAACGAGGGGCTGGCCAAGTTCCACTTCTGGTGGACCATGGTGTTCGTCAACCTGCTGTTCTTCCCGCAGCACTTCCTCGGCCTGGCCGGCATGCCGCGCCGCATCCCGGACTACAACGTGGTGTTCGCCGACTGGAACCTGGTCAGCTCGATCGGTGCGTTCGGCATGTTCATCACCCCGTTCCTGATGGCGTTCATCCTGTGGCGTTCGAAGAAGACCGGCGCCATCGCCGGGGCGCGTGCATGGGAAGGCGCCAGGGGCCTGGAATGGACCGTGCCGAGCCCGGCGCCGCACCACACCTTCACCACGCCGCCGGTGATCCGCGACGGCGACCTCGCCCACGGCGACATCAGCCACTGAGTGTGCGTACACGACCGCAGCCATGACCCCGACCCTCGACCCCCGCCGCGATAACGCCGCACGCCGCAAGGCCGTGCGCCGCACCGCGCTGTGGATCGGCTTGATCGCGGTCGGGATCTATGTCGCCTTCATCCTCAGCGGGGTATTGGGGCAATGAATCCGTCGCAGGCTCCGGATAACGCCGCCGCGCGGCCGGCGGCCAAGCCGAGCGACGGCCTGGCCAAGATGGTGGTGGTCGCGCTGCTCGCGTTCGGCTTCGCGTTCTCGCTGGTGCCGCTGTACCGGATCGCCTGCGAGAAATTGCTCGGCGTTCGACTGGAAGGCAGCGCGGCGGTCGACGTGGCCGAGGCGCAAGCCGTGTCCGATCGGGTGGTCACCGTGCAGTTCGACGGCGGGGTCAACTCCAAGCTGCCCTGGGAGTTCAACCCCAACCAGCTGACCATGCAGGTGCGCCCGGGCGAGTTGTACGAAACCACCTATTACGCGCGCAACACCAGCGACCGCACCATCGTCGGCAGCGCGGTGCCGTCGGTCGCGCCGGCGCGGGCCTCGGCCTATTTCAGCAAGACCGAGTGCTTCTGCTTCACCGCCCAGACCCTGCTCGCCGGCGAAAGCCGCGACATGCCGGTACGTTTCATCATCGACCCGAACCTGCCCGAGGGCATCAAGACGGTCACGCTGTCGTACACCTTCTTCAAGAACACCGAACTCACCGCGCGGGCCGCGAGCGCCCATCCGGTGGGGGCGACCCCGGCCTCCGCGCCGTAAGCACCACTGCATCCATCGAACTACGGAATCGCCGCCATGGCCCAAGCTCACACCCAAGACGCCAACGTCTACTTCGTCCCGCACAGCAGCCGCTGGCCGTTCCTCGGCTCGATCGCGCTGTTCGTGACGATGGTCGGCTTCGGTGGCTGGCTCAATGACAGCAGCTGGGGCAAGTTGACCTTCTTCATCGGCCTGGCCGCGATGGCCGGCGTGCTGTTCGGCTGGTTCGGCGACGTGATCCGCGAGTCGGTGCACGGCCGCTACAACCGCCAGGTCGACATCTCGTTCCGGATGGGCATGGTCTGGTTCATCTTCTCCGAGGTGATGTTCTTCGCCGCGTTCTTCGGCGCGCTGTTCTACACGCGCCAGTACGTGCTGCCGTGGCTCGGCGGCGCGGGCGACGGCATGGCCACCAACAACCTGCTGTGGCAGGGCTTCGCCAACGCCTGGCCGACCAATGGCCCGGGCGATGTCGGCGGCCAGTTCCAGACGATCCCGGCCTGGGGCCTGCCGCTGCTCAACACCCTGATCCTGTTGACCTCGGGCGCGACCGTCACCGCCGCCCACCACGCGCTCAAGGCCGGCCACCGCAAGTCGCTGCTGGTGTGGCTGGGTGCCACCGTCCTGTTGGGCTGCGTGTTCCTGTTCTTCCAGGCCGAGGAATACATCCACGCGTATTCCGAGCTCAACCTGACCCTCGGTTCGGGCATCTACGGCTCGACGTTCTTCATGCTGACCGGCTTCCACGGCCTGCACGTGACCCTGGGCACGCTGATGCTGGCGATCATCTGGTTCCGGTGCCTGAAGGGCCATTTCGACAGCGACAACCACTTCGCGTTCGAGGCGGTGGCCTGGTACTGGCACTTCGTCGACGTGGTCTGGCTCGGCCTGTTCCTGTTCGTCTACGTGGTGTAAGCGAACGCGGGCGCCGGCCGTCCCGCCCAGCAGCTGTCCACCGACAACCGCGCGAGCCGCGGTTGCGGTGCTTCCCGGTCCGGTCAGTTGCCGACGCCGTGGAACTGGATCCAGCCCAGTTTCTGCGCCAGCACGACCAGCAGGATCAACGCGATGGACAGCACGATGCGGCGGGTCAGCGCATTGACCGTGCGCTTGCTGCTGCCCTTGTCGACCAGCATGTAGTACAGGCCGGCACCGAGGTTCCATAAAATGAGAATCAGGAAGCCGACGATCAACAGGGTCTTCATCAACATGCTCCGGCGCGGCGTGGCGCCATTATCGCAGCCGGTGGCGGCGTCGGCATGAGCCATCGCTCCAGCTTCGTGTTGTTGTGGCTGCTCGCGATCGCGACGACCGCGCTGTTCGCCAGCCTCGGCTTCTGGCAGTTGGGCCGCGAGCACGAGAAGCAGTCGATGCTCGATGCCGCCGCGCAGGTGCTGACCACGCGCGCCGTGCACTCGCTGGCGGCCGCCGCCGATCCGGCCCGCGTCGACGATTATGACTGGGCGGTCGGCCGCGGCGAGTTCGACGCCCGCCCCGAGCTGCTGCTCGACAACCAGCAGCGCGACGGCCGCGTCGGCGTGCGCGCCTACCGGATCTTCCTGCCGGAGCAGGGTGGACCGCTGCTGGTCGATCTCGGCTGGCTGCCGTTGCCGGGTGATCGCACCCTGCCGGCGGTGCCGCGTCCAGGTGGGGAGATCGAGTTGCGCGGCCTGCTGGCACCGCCGCCGTCGACCGGCATCTCGCTCGGCCGTGGCCTGATGCGAACCGACCACGGCTGGTTGCTGACCCGGGTCGACATGCCCGCGATCGCCGCCGCGACCGGCCTGTCGGTGCCGCTGGCGCCGCGCGTGCTGCGGCTCGATCCGGCGATGGACCTGGGCTTCGAGCGCGACCTCGAACTGCTCGCCAACACCCTGCCACCGGCCAAGCATCGCGGCTACGCGGTGCAGTGGTTCGGCCTCGCCCTGACGGTGCTGGCCACCGCATTGGTCCTCACGTTCCGCCGCTCCAGGAGCCCGCGATGAGCGATTCCAGACACCCTGACCAAGACCCGGCGCCTGCCCCGCACCCGCTCGACACCCGGACGCGCAACCGCAACCGCGCGTTGCTGGTCACGATCCTGCTGCTGTTCTTCGGCAGCATGCTGGTCGCCGGCGCGTTGCGCTTCAGTGGCTGGATGCCCGAGGGCCGCAAGAACCACGGCACCCTGCTCGAGCCGCCGGTCGACCTGCGTGAAGTGGTCCCGAGCCTGGTCGACGGCGGCGAGTACCACTGGAATCCCGACGAGCGCATCTGGCGCATCGCGGTCGCGCCGCCGGCCGATTGCGGCACCGGTTGTGGCGCGCTGGCCGAGCAGCTCGACACCGTCTGGCGCCTGTTCGGCAAGGATGCCGACCGCGTGCACGTGCTGTGGGTCTGCGGGAGCACCGGTTGCCTGCCGCCGGACGGCGCCCCGCGGCCACGCACCTTGCAGCTGCTGCAGCCCGAGCCGCGCCTGCATGGCGCGCTGTCGGCGGCACCCACCGCCGACGAAGGCGCCGCGCATGCGCCGTCGGTGTACGTGATCGACCCCAATGGCTTCGTCATCCTGCGCTACCCTCCGGGCTTCGATTCGGTCGAACTGCGCGCCGACATGGTCAAGCTGCTGAAACTGATTTGAGTTGGAACCGACCGAGACCCGCATGAGCGATTCGCCCCAGCCAACCCCGGCCCGTCCGTCGATCCGTCCCGCCCGGCACTTCCACCGGCTGGCGTGGCTGGCGGTCGCACTGGCGTTGGGGGTGATCGTGTTCGGCGCGTTCGTGCGCCTGTCCGACGCCGGCCTCAGCTGCCCGGACTGGCCGACCTGCTACGGCCGCGCGGCGTGGCCGACCGCGGCCGGCCAGGTCGACGACCACGCCGCCACCGCGATCCGGGCGGTCGACCCCAGCAAGGCCTGGCGCGAACAGTTCCACCGGATGATCGCCGGCGCGCTCGGGGTGCTGGTGCTGGCGATGGCATTGCTGGCCGCGCGCCGGCGCCGCTATGGCATCGCACAGGTGATCGTCGCCGCGGCGCTGGTCGCGATCGCGATCCCGCTGTACATGCAGACCCACTACGTCGCCGCGTCGTTGCTGGCGTTCGCCGGCGAGGCGATCCTGCTGCTGGCCGCATTGCGCTGGAGCAACCTCGACCTCGCCCGGGTCGCCGCGATCACCCTGGCGGTGATCGTGTTCCAGGCCCTGCTCGGGATGTGGACGGTGACCTGGCTGCTCAAGCCGATCGTGGTGATGGCGCACCTGCTAGGCGGCCTGCTGACGTTCTCGCTGCTGTTGTGGATGGCCTGGCGCGCGACCAACTCGCCGATCCGGCTGGCCGAGGCCGCCGGCCTGCATCGGTTGCTGGTGATCGGCCTGGTGCTGCTCGGCGTGCAGATCGCGCTCGGCGGCTGGACCAGCGCCAACTATGCCGCGCTGGCTTGCGGTGCCGGCGGCTGGCTCGGCGACAGCACCCACTGGCTCGACTTCCCGAAATGCGTCGGCCAGTGGTGGCCGCCGGCGGACTTCCGCGAGGGCTTCGTGCTGTGGCGCGGGATCGGGGTCGACTACGAAGGCGGCGTGCTCGACGGCGAGTCGCGCATCGCGATCCAGATGGCCCACCGGATGATGGCGATGGTGGTGCTGGTGTACCTGCTCGGGCTGGCCGGCCGGCTGATGCGGCTGCCGGGCATGCGCGGCTGGGCGACATTGCTGGGCGTGCTGGTGCTGGCCCAGGTCGGCCTCGGCATCGCCAACGTCAAGCTGGCGCTGCCGCTGTCGACCGCGGTACTGCACAACGCCGGCGCGGTGCTGCTGTTGTTCGTGCTGATCTCGCTGCTTGCGCGCCTGCGCGCCCCGGAGGCGTGATGGACGGCAACTGGCGCCAGGTCGCCCGGCAATACTTCGACCTGACCAAGCCGCGGGTGGTGGCGCTGATCGTGTTCACTGCGGCGATCGGCATGTTCCTGGCGGTGCCGGGATTGCCGCCGCTGCGCGAGTCGGTGCTGGGCTTCCTCGGCATCTGGCTGGCGGCCTCGTCGGCGGCGGCGATCAACCAGCTGCTCGATGCCCGCATCGACGCGAAGATGACGCGGACCTCGTGGCGGCCGATCGTCGCCGGCCAGATCACCCCGGCACGCGCGCTGCTGTTCGCACTGGTGCTGGCGGTAGTGTCGATGGCGGTGCTGCTGGTCTGGGTCAACCTGCTGACCGCGCTGCTGACCTTCGCCTCGCTGATCGGCTACGCGGTGATCTACACCGTGTTCCTCAAGCGCGCGACCCCGCAGAACATCGTGATCGGCGGCATCGCCGGGGCCGCGCCGCCGCTGCTGGGCTGGTCGGCGGTAACCGGCATGACCGGCGACTACGACTGGGCGCACGCGCTGCTGCTGGTGCTGATCATCTTCGTCTGGACCCCGCCGCACTTCTGGGCGCTGGCGATCTTCCGCCGCGAGGACTACCGCCGGGCGATGGTGCCGATGCTGCCGGTGACCCACGGGGTCGAGTACACGCGCTGGCAGATCCTGTTCTACACGGTGCTGCTGGTGCTGGTGACGATGCTGCCGTGGATCATCGAGATGAGCGGCAACTTCTACCTCGGCGGCGCGCTGATCCTCGGCGCGATGTTCATCTGGCATGCGTGGAAGCTGATGGACCCGCCCGATGAGCTGTATGCGATGAAGGTGTTCAATTACTCGATCGTGTACCTGATGGCGCTGTTCGCCTTCCTGCTGGTCGACCACTGGTTGCTGCCGTACCTGCAGCCGAGCGCGGCGTTCGAGCTGCAGCGCCTGGGCGGATGAGCGGCCGCACGCCCGACAACCAGTCCGACAACGCACCCGGCAGGCCGCAGGGCGACCAGGCCGGCAACAGCGGCGATGCCCCGCACCTGCGCGACAGCGCCAGCACCGACGCGCTGCCGGTGGCCCCAGGGCTCGGCGCCAGCCTCGATGCGGCGCGGATGCCGAGGCGCTCGACCCTGGTCGAGCCGCGGATCCTGTTCATCGCGGCGTTGGCGATCGCGCTCGGCGCCGCCGCCGCGTTCGTCGCGCAACTGCTGGTCGCGCTGATCGGGCTGGTCACCAACCTCGCGTTCTACGGCCGCTGGTCGCTGCACGAAGTGTCGCCGGCGGAACACCAGCTCGGCGCCTGGGTGATCGTGGTGCCGGTGATCGGCGGCCTGATCGTCGGGGTGATGGCGCGCTGGGGCTCGGCGGCGATTCGTGGCCACGGCATCCCCGAGGCGATGGAGCAGGTGCTGCTCAACGAGTCGAGGATCCCGCCGCGGATCACCTTCCTCAAGCCGGTGTCGTCGGCGATCGCGATCGGCACCGGTGGCCCGTTCGGCGCCGAGGGTCCGATCATCGCCACCGGAGGCGCGCTCGGCTCGTTCCTCGGCCAGTTGCTGCATGTCACCGGCGGCGAACGCAAGGTGTTGCTTGCCGCCGGCGCCGCGGCCGGCATGGCGGCGATCTTCGGCTCGCCGATCTCGGCAGTGATCCTCGCGATCGAGTTGTTGCTGTTCGAACTGCGGCCGCGCTCGCTGATCCCGGTGGCGCTGGCGGCCGTGGTCGCGACGGGCGTGCGCTACGCGATCGTCGGCACCGAGCCGGTGTTCGCGATGCCCGACATCGCCCAGCCCGGCGGCTTGGCGCTGCTGAGCTACGTCGTGCTGGGTGCGCTGGTCGGGCTGGTCAGCGTCGGCGTGACCCGGGTCGTGTACGGGATCGAGGACGCGTTCGAGAAACTGCCGGTGCACTGGATGTGGTGGCCGGCGATCGGTGGGCTCGCGGTCGGCGTGATCGGCTACTACGCGCCGCTGACCTTGGGCGTCGGCTACAGCAACATCGAGGACATCGTCTCTGGCAACTTCGCGGTCGGCGCGCTGGCGCTGTTGTGCGTGGCCAAGTTCGCGTCGTGGGCGATCGCGCTCGGCAGCGGCACCTCCGGCGGCACCTTGGCGCCGCTGTTCACGATCGGCGGCGCGATCGGTGCGCTGTGCGGGTTCGGGCTGGTCGCTATCGCGCCGCAGCTCGGGGTCGACCCGCGCATTGCCGGGCTGGTCGGGATGGCGGCGATCTTCGCCGGTTCCTCGCGCGCGTTGCTGACCTCGGTGGTGTTCGCGTTCGAGACCACTCAACAGGCCGCCGGGCTGCTGCCGCTGCTCGGCGGCTGCGTCGCCGCCTACCTGGTGTCGGCGCTGATCATGCGTAACACCATCATGACCGAGAAGATTGCGCGCCGCGGCGTGCGGGTGCCGAGCGAGTACGCCGCCGACCACCTGCAGCTGGTGACGGTCGGCGAGGCCTGTTCGCGCGAGGTGGTGTCGTTGAAGACCAGCGACGACCTCGGCGCGATCCGTCACTGGATGGCGTCGGGCCGCCCGGAAGCGCAACACCAGGGCTTTCCGGTGGTCGACGACGCCGGCCACGTGCGCGGGGTCATCACCCGCCGCGACCTGCTCGACCCGTCGCACCCCAACATTCGCCGCATCGGCGACATGCTGACCCGCGCGCCGGTGGTGGTGCAGGAAAGCCACTCGCTGCGCGAGGCCGCCGACCACATGGTCGACCAGGACATCGGACGCCTGGTGGTGGTCGGCGCGGACGCCCCGCACGCGCTGGTCGGCATCCTGACCCGCGGCGACCTGCTGTCGGCGCACGCGCGCCGACTCAAGGAGGCGCATCAGGCGGGGCGGCATATCCGCATCCGCGAGAGCCTGAAGCGCGCGGGCAAGCGCCGGCCGGGCTGACGATGAATTCCCCGAGGATGTAGGAGCTGCTTTAGCCGCGATCGGAGAGTCGTTCTCCGCGCCGATTCCGGATCGCTGCTAAAGCCGCTCCTACAAAGGAGTCGCAGCCGGCGACTTACTCGATCAGGACGTTCGCCCGTGGCGTCGAACCCTCGGCCAACATCGCCAGCAAGGTCGGATTGCGCGGGTAGCCTTCGCCATTGAACTGCAGCGCGACGGTACCGGCCTGGGTGCCGTCGCCGCCAACGCCGACCAGCAGGTCGTGCCAGCCGTTGTGGCGTTGCGCGCCGACCGCGATCGGCGCGTGGGTCACCGTGGTTTCGGTGACCAGCCGGTAGCCGGCGTCGTCATCGCCGCGGAACACCAGCAAGCTGCAGCCGGCGTCGCTGCACCAGTTGGGATCGTCGAGCAACATCAGCAGGTCGTCGACGCCGTCCGCATCGAGGTCGGCTTGCGCCGCGCGGTATTCCGGCACTTCCGCGATCTGTCTTGAAGCCAGGAACATGGACAGCGCGGCGTCGCGTTGTTGCGCCGGGGTCAGCACCGGCTCGGGCAGGGGCAGCTCCTTGGCACCGGGGGACGATACGACGCTGCCGCCAATGTCGTTGGTGGCCAGGTCCAGCGCCGGACCGCCGTTGCAACCGGCCAGCAGGGTGGCTGAGCACAGTGCAAGCGCGGCCACGCGCGAAAGGAATGCGCCGTTGGACATTGGCATGCGAGTTTCTCCTGACCCCCAATACACGGTCAGGCTAGCCGGTCGGCTGTCGTCACCAGGTCAACGTTGGCGTGCGCTGTTCTGCAACTCACGCAGCTCCGCTTTTTCCTCGGCCGACAACGCCACGAAGCCGCCTTCGTGGATGATCGCCTGCAGTTCCTCGATACGCTGCTGCAGGGTCTGGCGGTCGAGCTGGGCGATCGTGTCCAGCAGTTCGTTGCGCCACTTGCCCTCGTCGCCGGGCATCGATTGCGACGCCAGTTTCTGTAACGCCTCGTGCTCGTCGCGGCCGTTGAAGTGCTCGATCAGCGAGCCGGTGCCGATGTCGGGTCGCTGGTAGATCAGCTGCAACAGGTCGACAAGCAACGGGATTCCGGGCTGCTGCAGCGCGGCGAAGCGGAACGGTGGCTCCAGCTCGAGCGCCAGCGCCGGTTGCTGCAGCACGAACGCGATCGCGGCGCGCACCAGGCTGCGTTTCGGCGCCGGCGTGCCGCGGCCGCTGCGCGCGCGCTGCACCGGCACGTGGGTGTCGGGCGCACTGGCGCGCGCGCCGACGCCGGTCAGTTCGGTCAGGCGTTGCTGCATGAGGTCGGCGAACGCGCCGTCGGGAATCTGTGCGAGCAACGGTTTGGCGCGCTCGGCCAACCGGCCTTTGCCTTCGAGCGTGCCGAGGTTGACGTCGGTGGACAGCGAGTCGAACAGGAATTGCGACAGTGCGGTGGCATCGCGCAGGCGCGCATCGAAACCTTCCGCGCCTTCCTTGCGCACGATCGAATCCGGATCCTCGCCGTCGGGCAGGAACAGGAAGAACGCCTGGCGGCCGTCCTTCATCCGCGGCAGCACCGACTCGACCGCCTTCCACGCGGCGGCGCGGCCGGCGCGGTCGCCGTCGAAGCAGAAATAGACGTCGGGGGCGTTGCGGAACAGCAGTTCGGCGTGGTCGGCGGTGGTCGCGGTGCCGAGCGTGGCGACCGCGGTGTCGACGCCATGCTGGGCGAGGGCGACCACGTCCATGTAGCCCTCGACCACGATCAGCCGCGGGATCTGCTTGTGCGCCTGGCGCACCTGCCACAGGCCGTAGAGTTCGCGGCCCTTGTGGAACAGTTCGGTCTCGGGCGAGTTGAGGTATTTCGGGCTCGAATCCTTGTCGAGTACCCGGCCGCCGAACGCGATCGTGCGGCCGCGGCGATCCTGGATCGGGAACATCACCCGGTCGCGGAACTTGTCGTAGACCCGACCGCTGTCGTTGCGCGAGAACAGCCCGGCACGTTCGAGCAGCTTCATCCGCCGCTCGTCGCTGCCGAGTGCGTCGCGCAATGCGTTGAAGCCATCCGGCGCATAGCCGATCGAGTAGCGCGCGCGGATGTCGGCATCGACCTGCCGGCCGTCGAGGTAGGCCTGCGCCTTCGGGCTTGCGGCCAACTGTTTGCGGAAGAACTGCGCGGCGGCGTCGACCGCGCCGTACAGGTCCTGGCTGTCCGGGTTGGCGTTGCGCTGGCGGGTGTCGCGCGGCACTTCCATGCCGGTCTGGCGCGCCAGTTCCTCGACCGCATCGAGGAACTCCAGGCGGTCGTACTCCATCAGGAACTTGATCGCGGTGCCGTGCGCGCCGCAGCCGAAGCAGTGGTAGAACTGCTTGGTCGGCGACACCGTGAAGCTCGGCGAGCGCTCGTCGTGGAACGGGCAACGCGCCGAATACTCCTTGCCTTGGCGCTTCAACGGCACGCGCGCGCCGATCAGCTCGACGATGTCGGCGCGGGCGAGCAGGTCGTCGATGAAAGCGTCGGGAATTCGGGCCATGCGCTAGCGGTCGGGTTTCTCGGTGCCGGCGAGTTCCTGCGCCAGCCGCCGCTTGACCCGCGCATGCTCGTCGAGCATCGCGGTGATCAGGGCGCCGACCAGGAACACCATCGCGCAGTAGTACATCCACACCAGCATGACGACAAGCCCGCCGGCCGGCCCGTAGGCGCTGCCAAGGCTGGCCTGGCCGAGGTACAGCCCGATCGCCCAGCGGCCGAGCATGAACAGGCTCGCGGTCAGCGCACCGCCGACCAGGGCCCGGCGACGGTTCACCGGCCGGTCCGGCAGCAATCGGTACATCGCCGCGAACACCGCCGCGTACAGCAGGAACGAGACCACCGTGGCGAACACCGGCAGCAGCTCCGGCAGCCATGCCATCAGGATCGCCAGCGCCGCCTGCACCGCCATCGACACCACCAGCAGGAAGCCGACCGCGATCGCCATGCCGAACGACAGCAGCCGCTTGCGCAACCACGCCATCGCCCCGCCGAGCCGCTTGGCGTCGGAGCGGAACACCCGGTTGAGCGCGGCCTGCAACTGGCCGAACACGATCGAGGCGCCGACCAGCAACGCGCCGGTGCCAAGCAGGGCGGCGAACGAACCTGTGCCGGGCTGCTGTTCGGCATTGGCGACGATCAGCCGCGCAGTGTCCTCGACCTGCGGACCGACCAGCAGGCCGATCTGGTGGAAGAACTCGTCCTGCGCGGTCGGGTACAGGGTGGTGGTCAGCCACAGCACCATCAGCACCAGCGGCGCCAGCGACAGCAGGGTGTAGAACGACAGCGCCGCGGCGAGGGCGAGTATGTCGTAATCGAAGAAGCGCTGGGCGAACTTGCCCGGCCAGCTCTGCTGCAATCGCGCCTGCAGCTCTTGGACCCGCTCGCGCAGGTCGGGGTCGTCGACGCGGTGGTCGATGTCGGCAGCCCGCGTCGGGGTGACGCGAGCGGTGTGTTCGTCGGGTCTCGACATGCGGCCTTCGTGATCGTCGCGGTTGCGTCGCAGCCAGTATCGAGCGACGCGGGTTAGCGTCGCGTGGTTTCGACGATGCCGGCGGCTTGCGCCGCCGCGCGATATCAGGCGCTGAGGCGTTGCTTGACCAGCTTCGACACCAGGCCCATGTCGGCCTGGCCAGCCAGCTTGGGCTTCAGCACGCCCATCAGCTTGCCGATGTCGGCCGGCGAGGCGGCGCCGGTCTCGGCGACCGCGGCGTCGATCGCGGCCACGATCGAGGCTTCGTCGAGCTTGGCCGGCAGGTAGCGTTCGACCACCACGATCTCGTCGCGCTCGATCGCGGCGAGGTCCTCGCGGCCGGCGGCCTCGTACTGGCTGACCGAGTCGCGGCGCTGCTTGACCATCTTTTCCAGCACCGAGAGCACCTGGGCGTCGTCGAGTTCGACGCGCTCGTCGACTTCCTTCTGCTTGATCGCGGCGTTGGCCAGCCGGATCACGCCAAGGCTGTGCTTGTCGCCGCTCTTCATCGCGGCCTTCATGTCGTCGGTGAGGCGTTGCTTGAGGCTCATGGCGGGGTCCTTTGCGAGGGCGGGGCGGCACCCATTCTTGGGCGCGGCGCCGGTGGTGGTGGAACGCAAAAAGCCGGCGGCGCATTGCGGCGCGGCCGGCTTGGTGCGGGCAAACCCGTGCGCGGCCGGTCGGCCAGGCACGGGGAGCGCGATCAGTACAGGCGCTGACGCTTGGTCACGTCGCGCGAGGCGCGGCGGGACTGGCGCTTCACCGCGGCGGCGGCCTTGCGCTTGCGTTCCTGGGTCGGCTTCTCGTAGTACTCGCGCTTGCGGGTCTCGGCGAGGACGCCGGCCTTCTCGCAGGTGCGCTTGAAGCGACGCAGGGCAAACTCGAAAGGCTCGTTTTCGCGGACTTTGACGCTTGGCATACGGTATCTCGGTTCGGGGTGAACAGCCCGGGCAACCCGGGAGAGCCGCGTATTGTACCGGCGGCGATTGGCCGTGTGCAAGTTGCGCCGGGAAGGCAAAGACAACGGCGGAACGGGGCAAGGGCAAGGCAGTGGTCGGAGCGAACCGGCTTCGGGTGGGGCGCCGCCCTGTCCGGGCATTGCTACTCGGTCGCGCGTGCCGGGCGCGGCGTTCTTGATCTCGTCGTGGTTGCACCCGCCAGCTTTGCTTGGTGGCGTATGCGGGCTCTTGTAGGAGCGGCTTTAGCCGCGATCGGATAACTGCTTGCTCACGCCGACTCCAGATCGCGGCTAAAGCCGCTCCTACAAAGAGCGCCGGCATCTAAGCCCCGATGTAGGAGCGACGTCAGTCGCGATCCGTCGAACCTTTGAGGCGATGTACAGGTCGCGACTGACGTCGCTCCTACCCGAACCCATCCACGAAGCCGCAGACAACCGGGCAGGAGGTGGACGGTGGGGGAATTGCGCAAAAGCGGGCCATGGAGGGCCCGCGGCCCGCCTCAGGGCAGGGTGAGCGCAGGCGGCTTGCGCGGCACGGCCGCGCGCCTGCGCGAACGCCCGGCGCGCTGCGCCGGGCCGGACCGCGAAGCGGGCCCTGACGAAGGGCTGGAGCAACTCCCCCGCCGGCCACGTCCTGCGCTACGCAACCTCCCGAAGCACACGCTTTTCCTCGCCGAGCCATCGGGATCTCCGACCGCGCTGGATTAACCCATCCCGAGCCGCCGCCCCCGACCCGCCATTCCGAACGGCGACACCGCACCCGGGCTACCCTTTACGCCCGACCACCCCCATATCCCTTCCGATGAGAGTCCTCGGCATCGAAACCAGTTGCGACGAGACCGGCGTGGCGGTGTACGACACCGACGCCGGCCTGCTCGCGCATGCGCTGTACAGCCAGATCGCGCTGCATGCCGAGTACGGCGGGGTGGTGCCGGAGCTGGCCAGTCGCGACCATGTCCGCAAGCTGCTGCCGCTGGTCCGCCAGACCCTGGCCGACGCCGGGATGATCGTCGACGACATCGACGGCGTCGCCTACACCGCCGGCCCCGGGCTGGTCGGCGCGTTGCTGGTCGGCGCCGGCGTCGCGCGCGCGCTGGCGTGGGCGCTCGACAAGCCCGCGGTCGCGGTCCATCACATGGAGGGTCATCTGCTGGCGCCGTTGATGGAAGGCGATCCGGGCAGCCGACCGCAGCCACCGTTCGTTGCGCTGCTGGTGTCCGGTGGCCACACCCAACTGGTCGGGGTCGAAGCCATCGGCCGCTATCGCCTGCTTGGCGAAACCCTCGATGACGCCGCCGGCGAAGCCTTCGACAAGACCGCCAAGATGATGGGCCTGCCGTATCCCGGTGGTCCGCAACTGGCCGCGCTGGCCGGGCAGGGGCGCGCCGGCCTCCACAAGTTCCCGCGACCCATGACCAACCGGCCGGGACTCGACTTCAGCTTCAGCGGCCTGAAAACCCAGGTCCTGCTGGCGTGGCGCGACAGCGACCAGTCCGAGCAAACCCGCGCCGACATCGCCCGCGCGTTCGAGGAAGCGGTGGTCGACACCCTCTCGATCAAATGCGAGCGGGCGCTGGACGAAGCCGGCTGCGAAACCCTGGTGGTCGCCGGCGGGGTGGGCGCCAATCGCCGCTTGCGGGCCAAGCTCGAGCAGATCGCCGAGCGCCGTGGTGGCCGGGTCTGCTTCCCGCGACCGGAGTTCTGCACCGACAACGGCGCGATGATCGCGTTCGCCGGCGCGCTGCGGCTGCAGGCCGGGCAGCATGAAGGCGCATCGGTGATGGTGACCCCGCGCTGGGACATGGCGACGCTGCCGGCGGTGTGATCGGTCATCTGGATTTTCCGGCTTTTGTAGGAGCGGCTTCAGCCGCGATCGGTCAGTCGTTCGCCCGCGCCGACTCCAGATCGCGGCTAAAGCCGCTCCTACAAGAGCCCGAGGCTGCACCGCATCCGCCCACAAAACACGGAATCGCAATGGACAAGGTATTCATCGAAGGCCTGCAGATCGACGCGCTGATCGGCATCTACGACTGGGAGCGGCGGATCCGCCAGCCGTTGGTGTTCGACATCGAGATGGCGTTCGACAACCGCATCCCGGCCGCCACCGACGCGATCGGCGACACGCTCAACTACAAGGCGGTCAGCAAGCGCGTGATCGAGTACGTGTCGGCGTCCGACTTCGGGCTGGTCGAGACCTTGGCCGAGCGGGTCGCGGCGATCATCCTCGACGAGTTCGGCGTGCAGCACGTCACGCTCAAGCTCGGCAAGCCCGGCGCGGTGCGTGGCGCGCGCGCGGTCGGGGTGAGGATCGAACGCTCGGCCGCTACCCTGTAGGCATGGAAAAAACCTTCGACATCGCACTGCTGCAGCCCCTCGCCGGCTATCCCCACGCCCAGACCGCGCTCGGTCTCGCCGCTCTGTTGCTCGGCGCCTGGATCGCCAACTGGCTGACCCGGCAGGTATTGCTGCGCATGGTGGGACGGCTGGCGCAGGCCTCGCCGTCGCACTGGGATGATGCGCTGATGTCGCGACGGGTGCTGGCGCGGCTGGCTAACGTGGTGCCGGCGCTGATCATCCTCGCCGGCATCGGCGCGGTGCCGGGCCTGCCGGACCTGCTGGTCACCGTGGTGCGCAACGTCGCTCTGGCTTACGTCGTGCTGACCATCGCGATGGCGATCGGCAACCTGCTCAACGCGCTCAACGACGTCTACGAGAAAAACAGCAAGCGCGCCCGCGAGCGACCGATCAAGGGCTACCTGCAACTGCTCAAGCTGATCGTCTACATCATCGCCGCGGTGCTGATCATCGCCTCGCTGATCAACCGCTCGCCGCTGGTGCTGCTGACCGGCCTGGGTGCGATGACCGCGGTGATGATGCTGGTGTTCAAGGACACCATCCTGTCGCTGGTGGCGTCGGTGCAGCTGGCCAGCAACGACATGCTGCGGGTCGACGACTGGATCGAGATGCCCAGCCAGGGCGCCGACGGCGACGTGATCGACATCAGCCTGCACACGGTCAAGGTGCAGAACTGGGACAAGACGATCAGCACCATTCCGACCCACCGGCTGATCAGCGAGAGCTTCCGCAACTGGCGCGGGATGACCGAATCCGGTGGCCGGAGGATCAAGCGCGCGTTGCTGATCGACCAGAACTCGGTGCGCTTCCTCGACCAGGCCGAGCGCGACCACCTGCGCCGGATCGCGCTGATCGACGACTACCTCGACGACCAGCGCGCGGAGCTGGAGGAATACAACGCCAAGCTCGAGGCGGCCGGCAAGGACCCGGTCAACAATCGCCGTGCGACCAACCTCGGGACCTTCCGCGCCTACGTCACCGCGTACCTGCGCGCGCATCCGGGGGTCAACCAGGACATGACCCTGATGGTGCGCCAACTCGCGCCCGGGCCGACCGGGTTGCCGATGGAGATCTACTGCTTCTCGGCCGACATCGGCTGGGTGGCCTACGAGAACCTCGCCGGCGACATCTTCGACCACCTGCTGGCGGTGTTGCCGGAGTTCGGACTGAAGCTGTACCAGGCACCCGGCGGCGCCGACGTCGCGGCGGCGCTGGCGCGGCTGGGCGAAGGAAAGGTCGTCGACGCCGGGATGGGTGACGGCGCCAACCCGACGGCGGACAATGCGCCACCCCCATCGGGATCGCCCGCGACCGCATGAGCCGCGCCTACCTCAGCCTCGGCAGCAATCTGCAACCGGCGGCCAACCTGCGCGGCGCGATCGAGGCGCTGCACCGGCGCTTCGGCACCGTGGTGCTGTCGCCGGTTTATCGCACGCGTGCTGTCGGGTTCGACGGCAACGACTTTTTCAATGCTGCAGCGGTAATTGAGACCGAGTTCGACCCCAACGCGCTCAACGACTGGCTGCATGCGCTGGAGGATGCGCACGGACGTGACCGCAGCGGCCCGCGGCATGGCGACCGCACGCTCGACATCGACATCGTGCTGTTCGACGACCGGGTGCTGTCGGGGCCCGGCAACCTGCGGATTCCGCGGCCGGAGTTGCAGCATGCATTCGTGCTGAAGCCGCTGGCCGACATCGCCGCGGACGTGATGGTACCCGGCGACGGTCGTACCCTGGCGCAGTTGTGGGCGGAGCATCCGGAGCGCGACGCCGCGTTCGAGGTTGTGTCCTTCTAGTCCCGATTCGACCGCGATCGTTCGAGATTTTGTAGGAGCGGCTTCAGCCGCGATCTGGAATCGGCTTGGGCGGACGATCATCCGATCGCGGCTGAAGCCGCTCCTACAAAAGCAGGCGGGCCAGTGCTACCCCGCCAGCATCCGCCCACCATCCAGATGCAGCACCTGGCCGGTGCTGTAGGTCGCACCCTGCAGCAGCCAACGCACCGCTTCGGCGACCTCCTCGGGCGTGCCGGTGCGGCCCAGTGGGGTACGCGCCAGCATCGCGTCCTGCGCGGCGCCGTTGCCGCTGTCCTGCGGCCACAGGATCGCGCCGGGCGACACCGCGTTGACCCGCACCTGCGGGCCCAGTTCCAGCGCCAGCGACTTCGTCATCATCATCAGCGCGGCCTTGGCCATGCAGTAGACCGTGTGCTCGCGCAGCGGCCGCTCGGCGTAGATGTCGACCAGGTTGACGATCGCGCCGCCGCTGGCGCGCAGGTGCGGCGCCGCGGCCTGGGCGAGGAAAAACGGCGCGCGCGCGTTGCTGGCGAACAGCGCGTCCCACTGCGCCGGCGTCACCGAGCCGATCGGGGTCGGCTGGAAGCCGGAGGCGTTGTTGACCAGCGCGTCGAGTCGGCCGAAACGGCCGACGGTCTGCGCCACCAGTTCGGGCAGCCGATCGAACTCCGCCAGGTCGGCCTGCAACACCAGCGTGCTGCCGGCGCGGTTGGCCTCCAATCCGGCCGCCAGCGCATCGAGTTCAGCGCGCGAATGGCGGCAATGCAGCGCCAGATCGTAGCCGGCGGCATGCAGGGTGCGGGCGATCACCGCGCCGATGCGCCGCGCCGAGCCGGTGACCAGTGCGACAGGGGTGGGGGGCATCAGGGTCTCCATGGATCCAACACGGGTATCCTGCGCGAGTATCCGGACAGGCGCCAACGTGACCGATTTCCAGCTGCCCCTACCCGATGCCGACGCGCTCGCCCACAGCGCCCGGCTCGATGCGCTGATCGACGCCCAGATTGCCGCGGCCGACGGCGCCGCGATCCCGTTTTCGCGCTTCATGGAGCTGGCCCTGTACGCCCCGGGGCTGGGCTACTACAGCGCCGGCGCGAGCAAGTTCGGCGAAGCCGGCGATTTCGTCACCGCCCCCGAGCTCGGTCCGGTGTTCGCCGCCTGCGTCGCCGAAAGCGTCGCGCCGGTGCTGCAGCAGATCGGCCCGCAGGCGCGGCTGCTGGAACTCGGCGGCGGCACCGGCGCGTTCGCCGAGACCGCACTCAAGCGTCTGCTCGAATTCGACGCGCTGCCCGATCGCTACGCCATCCTCGAACCCAGCGCGGAGCTGCGCGAACGCCAGCGCGAACGCCTGTCGCGGCGCCTGGTACCGCCACTGTTCGACCTGGTCGAGTGGCTCGATACGCCGTTCACCGACGACTGGTACGGCGTGCTGTTCGCCAACGAGGTGATCGACGCGTTGCCGACCCCGCGCTTCGCCATCGAGGCCGGCGAGGTCTACGAGGAACACGTCGCGATCGAGCAGGGCCAGCGTCGCCGCGTGTTGCGACCGGCTGACGCCTTCCTGACCAACGCCGTGCGCCACATCGAACGCAAGCTCGGCCATAGCCTTCCCGACGGCTACCGCTCCGAAGTGCTGCCGCAGTTGCCGTACTGGATCCAGGCGGTCGCCGGCGGTCTGCAGCGCGGCGCGATGCTGTTCGTCGACTACGGCCATCCGCGCGCCGAGTACTACCAGCCCGACCGCAGCGACGGCACCCTGCGCGCCTACTACCGCCATCGCATGCATGCCGATCCGCTGCTGTGGCCGGGCCTGCAGGACATCACCGCGTCGGTCGACTTCACCGCGCTGGCCGAGGCCGGGGTCGCGGCCGGTTTCGATTTTGCCGGCTACTGCAACCAGGCCAATTTCCTGCTCGGCAACGGCCTGGCCGGGGTGCTGCAGCGGATCGAGAAAATCGGCGACGAGGCCGAGCGCCAGCGCCGCGGCAACGAGGTCAAGCGACTGACCCTGCCCAGCGAGATGGGCGAGCGTTTCCAGGTGATCGGCTTCGAGAAGGACGTCGAGTTCGGCGCCGCGTTCCTCGCCGGCGATCTGAGCTATCGGCTGTGAGCACGACGCGGTGGTTGCGCGAGTTCCGTCGGCCGGCGGTGTGGCTGACCGGCTGGGGCTTGCTGTTCGCGCTGGTCGCGACCGGCTCACTGTTGCCGCCCGGCGACCTGCCGCCGATGTGGCCGGGACTCGACAAGCTGCAGCATTTCCTCGGCTACGCATTGCTGTCGGCGTACGCGGTGATGCTGTTCGCGCGAATGCGGCCGCAGGCGCTGGCCGCGCTGGGCGTGATCGCGTTCGGCATCGCGATCGAGTTCGCCCAGGCGACCTGGACCGCCGAGCGCATCGGCGACAGCGCCGACGCGATGGCCAACGCATTCGGCGCGCTCGCCGGGTTGCTGATCGCCTCCACGCCGATGGCGCGGTGGCTGCAGCGCCTGGATGCGCGCCTGTGGGGGCGTTCGTAGGAGCGGATAACGCACCCTTGCGTTGGCGGGTTGCTTGTTGGAGGCTTGGACCGGGCTTGACAGGGGAAGTCCGTCCACCACCTCAAGGAACCAGAGCATGTCCGTTTATCGCAACCGGCTGGCATTGGCCGTGGCCGCCATCGTCGCCAGCCACGCCTTCACCGCCAGCGCCACCGCACAACAGGTCACGCCGGCCGAACCCGTCGCCCCCGAGGCGTCCGCGCAGCAGGCCACCGAGCCGGCCGCCACCACCCTCGACATGGTCCAGGTCACCGGCTCGCGCGTGCGCGGCCGAACCGCCGAGGACACCGCCGCGCCGGTCGACATCATCGGCCAGGAAGAACTGACCGCCACCGGCGCGCTCGAAGTCGGCCAGGCGCTGCAGATGCTGGAGCCGTCGTTCAACTTCTCGCGCACCACCATCAGCGACGGCACCGACATCCTGCGCCCGGCGACCCTGCGCGCGCTCGGCCCGGACCAGGTGCTGATCCTGGTCAACGGCAAGCGCCGCCACCAGCAGGCGCTGGTCAACGTGCAGCAGTCCATCGCCCGCGGCACCGCCGGCACCGACATCAACGCGATCCCGATCTCGGCGATCGAGCGCATCGAGGTACTGCGCGACGGCGCCGCCGCGCAGTACGGTTCGGACGCGATCGCCGGCGTGATCAACATCATCCTCAAGAACCAGACCGAGCACACCGACGTGGTGGTGCAGGCCGGGCAGACCTACGAGGGCGATGGCGAGTTGTACAGCGGCTCGGTCAATACCGGCTTCGAGCTGGGCGACGACGGCTTCCTCAACCTGTCGCTGGAGTACCGCGACCGCGGCGAGACCAACCGCGCCGGCATCGCCACCACCAACGCGCTGGGCTGGTACACGCCGGAGGAGTTCGCTGCCGGCGAGCGCGCGGTCAAGCTGCGCATCGGCCAGGCCGATTCCAGCGACGCCTACCTGTGGATGAACGGCGCGGTCGGCGCCGGTGCCGGCGAGATCTACTGGTTCGGCGGACTGTCCAGGCGCGAGGGCAGTTCCTACGGTTTCTTCCGCGGTCCGCTCGACAACCGCACGGTGCCGGCGCTGTATCCGGACGGGTTCCTGCCCAACATCGTCACCACCGTCGACGACACCTCGCTGGCGGTCGGCTACCGCGCGCCGCTGGGTGACAGCAGCTGGGACATGGACGTGTCGGTCACCCACGGCCGCAACGAGTTCGGCTTCGAGGAATCCGATTCGGTCAATGTCAGCTGGTGGTACGAGCCGATCGACCCGGCCAACCCGGCCGCCGGCATTTACGGCGCCTCGCCGGTGTCGGCCGACACCGGCACCCTCGAATTCGACCAGACCACCTTCAACCTTGACTTCCGCGGCAGCGTCGGCGGCTTCAACGACCAGCCGCTGTACCTGGCCACCGGCGTGGAATACCGTGAGGACAACTACGCGATCACTGCCGGTGATCCGGTGTCCTACACCTACGGCCGTACCGACAACCGCGACCTCGAGATCCGGGGCCAGGCCGGCGACATCGCCCAGCCGGGTATGCAGGGCTTCCCGGGCTTCTCGCCGAACGAGGCGGTCGACGACGGTCGCCACAGCATGGCGGTGTACCTGGACGCCGAGACCAACCTGACCGAGCGCTTACTGCTCGGCGGCGCGGTGCGCTTCGAGGACTATTCGGATTTCGGCAACACCACCATCGGCAAGCTGTCGGCACGCTTCGACGCGACCGAGACCTTTGCCGTCCGCGGCACCGTGTCGACCGGCTTCCGCGCCCCCGGTGCGCAGCAGCTGTTCTACAGCCAGCGCTCGACCAACCTCAACGCCGATGGCGTGCTGACCGACACCCTGACCGCACGCCAGGACAGTGACGTGACCCGCGCGTTCGGGATCGAGCCGCTGCAGGAGGAGACCTCGACCAGCGGCACCCTCGGCTTCGTGTTCACTCCCAATGAGCGTTTCTCGCTGACGATGGACGTGTTCCGGATCGACATCGACGAACGCATCATCTTCTCCAGCAATCTCTCGCCGGAAGACGCCGCGACCTGCCTGCCGGACAACAGCAACTGCCCGATCCGCGCGATCCTCGACCCGATCGGGGTCGGCCAGGTGCTGTTCTTCACCAACGCGATCGACACCCGAACCACCGGCCTGGACATCGTCGCCAACCACAACACGGTGTTCGACGGCGGCTCGTCGCTCAACCTGACCGCACTGGTGCATTTCAACAAGACCGAGGTCAAGGACCGGCGCTCGCAGTCGCCGATCCTGACGCCGGAGCAGCTGTTCGACGACGCCCAGGTGACCCTGATCGAGGAAGGCCAGCCGCGCGCCCACCACGTGCTGCAGGCGGTGTGGGAAACCGGTCCGTGGCAGGTCACCGGCCGCGGCAACTACTACGGCTCGGTCGCCGGCGAGGGCTTCACCGGGGTCACGCAGACCTGGGGCGGCAAGGCGCTGTTCGACCTCGGCGTCAGTTACGCGGTCAGCGACAACCTCAAGCTCAGCGTCGGCGGCAACAACATCTTCGACGAGTACCCGGACAACTGGGATCCGGACACCCAGTTCCCGTTCCCGCAGCTGGGCTTCACCTACGGCTGGGAAACGCTGCCGTTCGGCATCAACGGCGGCAGCTATTACGCGCGGATGGACTGGCGGTTCTGAGGCAGGTGCCGGGCGGCCCGCGGGTCGTCCGGCAACATTCGTGCAGCTACGGCTTCTTGCCGGTGGCATTCACGACCGCGGCGATCCGCGCCTTGCGCATCGCCTCGCCAACCGCGGGCCCCTGCAGGCCTTCCGGCAAATCACCCGCGCGCACCGCACAGGCGGCCGCATGGGCGGCGCGCAGCGCGTCGCCCTGCGGATACGGCTGGTCCTGCAAACCGGCGCGGCCACGCTTGTCGGCTTCGCAGACGGTGGCGAGCTGGGCGATCCGGCCGCGCTTGCGGAAACCGTCGCAGCGTTCGATCAGCTTGACCACGGTGCTCGCGCGCAGCTCCTCGAAGCGGTGGACGTTGAGGTGCTCGCGGCAGGCGACCTCGGCCAACTGGCGGTGCTCCGCGGGAATCTTCAGGCGTTCGCACAACGCGCGCAGCGGCGCGACCCCGGCCTGTTCGTGGCCAAGGTGCTTCGGCAGCACCGCTTCCGGCGTCAACGCCTTGCCGAGGTCGTGAGTCAGCGCGGCGAAGCCGATCAGATCGTCGCCCGGTGCAAGCATTGCCGCCACGTCGCAGACGAGCTCGACGTGCACCCCGGTATCGACCTCCGGGTGGTACTCCGCGCGCTGCGGCACGCCGTACAGCGCCTCGACCTCGGGCAGCACCACCGCCAGCGCGCCGCAGTCGTGCAGGGTCCGCAGGAATGCCGACGGACGCTCGCTGGCGATCGAGCGGCGCAACTCCTGCCACACGCGCTCGGGCACGAGCTCGGCCAGCTCGCCGGCGTCGACCATCTGCCGCATCAGCGCCATCGTTTCCGGCGCGACGCTGAACCCCAACGCCGCGAACCGCGCCATGAACCGCGCCGCGCGCAGCACCCGCAGCGGGTCCTCGACGAATGCCGCGCCGACATGCCGCAACACCCGCGCCTCGATGTCGCGAGCGCCGCCGAACGGATCGACCAGCGTCCCGTCGGTGTCCTGCGCGATCGCATTGATGGTGAAGTCGCGGCGGCCGAGGTCCTGATCCAGCGTCACCGACGGGTCGGCGTCGACCACGAAGCCGCGGTAACCGCGGCCGGACTTGCGCTCGGTCCGTGCCAGCGCGTATTCCTCGCCGCTGTCCGGGTGCAGGAACACCGGAAAGTCGCGCCCAACCGGCTTGAAGCCGGCGGCTTCCATCGACGCCTGGCTTTCGCCGACCACGACCCAATCGCGGTCACCCGGTTCCAGCCCGAGCAACCGGTCGCGCACCGCGCCACCGACGAGAAAGGTCTTCATGGTTTCCATGATGCCTGTCCATCTCCGCAACACCCAACCGCGACGTAGCGCAGGAGTCGGGTGGCCGGGGCATTGCGTAGAGCCGGCCATGGATGGCCGGCGCCCCGACTAAAGGCAGGACAGCCGTCCGGAGGGCGGAGCAATGCCCCGGCCGCCCGGCTCCCGCGCGGGGTCCGAGGTCCCGCTGCAGTTTCGCACCGGCAACCTCAGTCCAGTTTGTTGCGCCGGCTTATGGGGGTGTCGCAGGACACTCGAACGTCTTCCGCGGCCCATCAAGTTTGCCCTGCATCCGATCGCTCAGCCGCAGCGCATCGCCCTCCAGCAGCCAATCGTAGATCACCGCAAACGCCAGCACCCGCGCCACATAGTCGCGAGTCTCGTGATAGCTGATCGTCTCGATCCAGAAGTCCGGATCCATGCCCGGCCGCTGCGCCTGCCAGCGCGCAAGCGGCGTCGGCCCGGCGTTGTAGCCGGCAATCGCGAAATACGGCTTGCCACCATACTCGTCGAGCATCTGCCTCAAATAGGCCGTGCCCAGCACGATGTTGGTGTCGGCGTCGTACAGGCTCTGGCTGCCGTTCCACGGCTGCCCGATCCGGCGCGCGACCGCCGCCCCGGTGGCCGGCAACACCTGCATCAACCCCATCGCGTTGGCGCCCGAGCGCGCGCGCGGATTGAAGATGCTCTCGGCGCGGATTTCGGCGGCGACCCAGGCCGGATCGATGTCGTTGCGCGCGGCCTCGCGGCGGATCGTTGCATCGTGGTGCAGCGGGAACCGCAACGTGTACAACTGGTTCTCGCGCGGCCCGTCGCCGAGCGCGAACACCGCGCGGTCGAACCAGCCGTTGGCCTGCGCGATCTTGACCGCGAGCTGGCGCTGGGTGTCGCTGAAATCCTCCGTCGCTTCGGCCCATTCCTCCACAGCCCAGCCGTGCCGCTCGAGCTGGTGCAAGCCGATTGCACGCTGCAGCGCCGGATCGTTGGCGACGGTGGCGAGCGACGCGGCGTCGGCCTGGACTTCCCACGGGCACAGCGCGTAGGGCTGGTTGATGCGGTCGGCGGCGAGGAAGCCGTGGAATTCCGGCTCGCGTGCAGCGGCGGCGTAACGCGCCTGCGCGGTCGCCTCGTCACCGGTCAGTTCGGCCAGCCGGCCCTCGAAGTATTCGTAGGTCGAATCGCTGCGCTGCTCGTCGCTCATCTTGCGAATTGCCGCCAGCGCCGCCGGCCAGTCCGAACGCGACATCGCCTCGCGCACGCGCCATTCGTGCAGGCGGGCGTCGTAGCTCGCCGCGGGCACCGCGTTGAGCCGGCGCTCGGACTCGGGCAGGTACGAGGCCACCGTCCACAGCGCGATCATGTACATCGCCCGGCCGCGATCGGCCTCGGTGAAATCCAGCGCACCGGCGTACTGCGGCAGCAGCGCCTCGGCACGGTCGGGATCGCTTTTGCCGAGCTTGGCCAGGCCATGCGAGGCGATCAGCCGGCTGCGATCGGTCTTCGGCCAGGACAGCGCGCGCGGATGCGGTGCATCGATGAAGGTGGCGTAGTCCTCGGCCAGCGCGCGCTGGTCGGCCGGCAAGCCCTGCGCCGCGGCGCGCATCACCCCGGGCTGCCACGCGGACGCGGCTTGCTCGAGGCGCTGCCAGCGCATCGCGTCGGTCAGTCCGCCACGCTCGGCGAGCGCGGCGAATACCGGGTCGCAATCGTTCGGCAACGACTTGCCGTCGCTGCCGTTCCAGATTTCCTGCGCATCGGCCGTCCATTGCGCATCGATACGGCCCAGCTGGCGCTGCGCATCGAGCCGCGCGCAACGCAGCTTGGTGCTGCGGACCTCGTCGTTCCAGGCCTTGAGGAACGCGGCCGGGTCGTCGCGGCGCGCGCTCGCGGCCAGCCACAGCTCGCGGAACTCCTCGGCCACCGCCTCGCCCTGGTAGCGCTGCAGGAACGCGGTCGCGCGCGGCTCGGTGACGTCGTCGATGTTGCGCCGCAGGCTGGCCAGCTCGACCCAGCGGTACAGCGGATGGTCGGCGAGGTCGCCGAAGCGCGCGGCATTGAAGTTGCCCGACTCGGCGGCGCGGATCGCGGCGTCGATCTGCGGCAGCCGTGGATCCGACAGCGGCTTGATCGGCGCGCCCGGTTGCGGAGCGCGGACCGGGGTCGCCGCGGTCGGCTGCGCCGGCGGCGTCGGAGTGGATTGGGCGCAGGCCAAGGTCGCGAACGACGTCGCAAGCGCGGCGAGTACGATGGGCAGGGTGCGGGGGGGCATCGCCCGACTATAGCGGGGCGAAAATGAACGGCCGCGCCCATCTTTTTCACATCGCGGGCGCCACGCGCCGGAGACCAAATGTCGCTTGCCTGGTTGCTGTTTCCGTTGCTAGGAGTGATCGCAGGGATGTTGGCCGGCCTGCTCGGCGTCGGTGGTGGACTGGTGCTGGTCGCGGCGTTGGCGTGGCTGTTGCCGTTGCTAGGAGTGCCGGCCGATGCGGCGATGCACGCGGCCTTGGCCAGTTCGCTGGCGAGCATCGTGCTGACCGCCGCGGCGTCGGCGCGGGCGCACCACAAGCGTGGCAGCGTGCTGTGGCCGACGGTGGCGTGGATGGTCCCGGGACTGCTGGCCGGCGGCTGGCTCGGCAGCGGCGTCGCGGTGAAGATCGATGACGACGTGTTGCGCTACATCGTCGCCGGCTACTGCCTGCTGGCGGCGGCGCAGTTGCACTTCGGCAAGGCGCGCAAGGCCGGCGGCGATGTGCCGGCGCCGCGCGGGTTGCCGATGACCGGCGCGGGGGTCGGCATCGGCGCGCTGTCGGCGGTGGTCGGGATCGGCGGCGGCAGCATGACCGTGCCGCTGCTGGTCTGGCGCGGGGTGGCGCCAGTGCGCGCGGTCGGAACGTCGTCGGCCTGCGGGGTCGCGATCGGGCTGGGCAGCGCAGTGGGCTATGCGCTGCACGCGCCGACCGGGGCGTTGCCGGAGTTCGCGGTCGGTTATGTCTACCTGCCGGCCGCGATCGGGGTCGCGGTGGCTTCGGTGCTGGCGGCGCCGTGGGGCACGCGGCTGGCCCATCACCTGCATGGCGATGCTTTGAAGCGGGTGTTCGTGGCATTCCTGGTGGTGGTGGCGCTGAGCCTGCTGCTGGCCGGTTGAGCGGGGCGGGGGAGATTTCCCAGAGCCGGGCAAGCCCGGGATGGATTTGTCCGAATTTGGCTATTGCTTTTGCCGCTTGCGTTGTGTTTACAAATTGTTTACAAACCGGTGACGCCGCAGACAGGGGTGCGGCAATTCGCAATCGTTTTTCTTACGGAGAGAGAAGTCGATGAACGCACCTCGTCGCCACCCGCTGGCGAAAGCCGTCTCGTTGTCGTTGCTGGTATGCCTCCCGCTTGCCGCGATACCTTCGCTGGCCGCGGCGCAGGACCCCGATAGCGACCCCAGCGCCACCACCCTCGACGCCGTCCAGGTCACCGGCACCCGCATCAAGAAGGCCGAGATCGAATCGCAGACTCCGGTCCAGACGCTCACCCGCGACGACATCGAGCGCACCGGACTGACCTCGATCGGCGACATCCTGCAGGAACTCACCGGCTCGGGCTCGGCGCTCAACACCAAGTTCAACTCGTCGGGCAACTTCGGCTTCTCGCCCAACGGCGACGGCGTCGGCGCGGGTTCGGCCCAGGTCGACCTGCGCAACCTCGGCGCCAAGCGCGTGCTGGTGCTGGTCGACGGCATGCGCTGGGTCAACGAGTCGTCGGCGTCCGGCGTCGGCGCGACCACCGACCTCAACACGATCCCGCTGGCGCTGGTCGAGCGGATCGACGTACTCGAGGACGGCGCATCGTCGCTGTACGGCTCCGACGCGATCGCCGGCGTGGTCAACATCATCACCCGACGCAATTTCGAAGGCGGCCAGATCACGCTCAACTATGGCCAGTACGGTGAAGGCGACGGCGACAATACCGGCGTCGACCTCGCCTGGGGCATGAATACCGAACGCAGCAACCTGTTCCTCGGCGCCAGTTATGTCGAGCAGGACGAGATCCTGGCCAACACCCGGGAGCAGTCGCGGTTCCCGGTGCCGGGCACCGGGCTGACCTTCGGCAGCTCAGGCACGCCGCGCGGGCGCTTCATCTTCACCGACCCCAACACCGGGGTGACCCACGACATCACCCCCAACGAGGGCGACAGCGACCCGCTGTACGACCCCACGCAGACCGGCTGCGATCGCACCGACGGCTACCACTGCTTCGCCACCGCCGATCGCTTCAACTTCGCTGAATACAACATGCTGCTGACGCCGTCGACCCGCAGCGGCGTGTTCGGCCAGTACCGCTTCTATTTCAACGACAACGTCCATGCCTACGCCAAGGCGCTGGTCAACCGCCGCGAGTCGGTCAACCAGGCCGCGCCGGAGCCGCTGTTCCTCGGCCTCGACGCCGGCACCGGAAACGCGTTCGCCGACGGCATGTTCGTGTCGGCCGACAACCCGTACAACCCGTTCGGCTTCGACCTGGCCTCGATCGACGACCCGGCGACACCGGAGAACGAGGCCAACCTGATCCTGATCGGCCGGCGCCCGGTCGAGGGCGGGCCGCGGGTGTTCGAGCAGGTGGTCGACACCCAGTACTTTGGTGCCGGGCTGGAAGGCAGCTTCGAGGCCGGCGAGCGCACCTGGTTCTGGGACGTCAACCTCGCCCTCGGCCGCAACGAGGCCGAGCAGACCAACTACGGCAGCTACGACATCCGCAACATCGCGCTGGCCCTCGGCGACCCGGCGGCCTGCGCCGCGGTGGCCGGTTGCGTGCCGCTGAACGTGTTCGGTGGTCCCGGCACGCTGACCCCGGAAATGCTGGCGTGGATCCAGCCGGTGGTGCATGACCGCAGCGAGCAGAAGCTCAGCCAGTTCACCGCCAACGTCTCCGGTGACCTGTTCGACCTGTGGGCCGGTCCGCTGTCGGCCGCGGCCGGCATCGAGCATCGGAAGTACGAAGGCTCCTACAACCCCGACCCGCTGACCGTCGCCGGCTTCTACAACGGCGTGCCGTCGCTGCCGACGTCGGGCGAGTACGACGTCAACGAGGCCTACGTCGAACTCAACGTGCCGCTGATCACCGAGGGCGCGTTCGGCAAGAGCCTCGACCTCAGTCTGGCCGGCCGCTATTCGGACTACTCGACCTTCGGCGGCCAGTTCACCCCGAAGTACGGCCTGCGCTGGCAGGTGGTCGACGAGCTGCTGCTGCGCGCGACCTATGCCGAAGGCTTCCGCGCGCCGTCGATCGGCGAGCTGTATGGCTCGGCCAGTCGCGCCGACCTGCAGATCGACGACCCCTGCCTGGTCGGCGTCGACGGCAGCCCGCCGACCGGCGACCCCGCCAACTGCGCCGCGCTGGGGGTGCCGCCGGGCGCGACCCAGACCAATTCGCAGATCTCCGTGACCACCGGCGGCAACGACCAGTTGCAGCCGGAAACCGCCAACAGCTTCACCGCCGGCGTGGTGTTCAGCCCAACCTTTGGCGCCAACGCGTCGTGGTCGGAGCGACTCGACCTGGAACTGACCTACTACCGCCACAGCATCGAGGGCGCGGTCCAGGCGATCGACGCCCAGACCCAGCTCGACCTGTGCGTGGCGACGCTGGACCCGCTGTACTGCGGCGGCATCACCCGCACCGCGGTCGGCAGCATCAACGCCTTCAGCAACCGCCTGACCAACCTGGGCTCGATCAAGACCGCAGGCTGGGATGCCGACGTGTTCTGGACCTTGCCGGAGACCTCCGCCGGCCAGTTCAAGCTGAGCTGGCAGAACACCTTCGTGACCGGCTACGAGGCCATCGGCGCCGCCGGCCAGGTGCAACCGCGCACGGTCGGCATCGAGGTCACCGACAGCGCGATCCCGGAATGGACGTCGACCGCGGCGCTCGACTGGAACCGCGGCAACTGGAGCGCGGCGTGGGTGATCCGCCACATCAGCGAACTGACCGAGGATTGCGGCGACGCCGCGTCGTTCCCGGTCTGCAGCGACGGTGCGATCGTCGGCAACGACGATGACGGCAACCCGATCTGGGCCGGCACCAACACCCTCGAGGCGGTCAACTACCACGACCTGCAGCTGGGCTACGAGTTCCAGTGGCTCAAGGGCCTGCAGCTGACCGGTGGCGTCAACAACGTGTTCGACAAGGACCCGCCGCTGTGCCTGTCGTGCTCGCTCAATGGCTACGACGCCTCGACCTACGACATCCCGGGCGGGCGGTATTTCTACATGCGGGCGAACCTGCGGTTCTGAGGTAACCCGACGTTCGATGCAAAAGAACGGCCGGTGGGTTTCCACCGGCCGTTCGCTTTTGTAGGAGCGGCTTCAGCCGCGATCTGGAACCGTCTGCCCGCGCCGGTTTCCGATCGCGGCTGAAGCCGCTCCTACAGAAGACCGGATCGCAGGTCCGACCGGGTCCGGGTCAGCGCAACGCGCTTTCCGGCACGTCCAACTCCAGCGAGATCGCCAGGTGGTCCGAGCGCGCCGCCGGCATCGCGCAGGTGCCCGAGCAGCTCAGGCCGTCGCCGATAAGGATGTGGTCGATCGCGCGCTGCGGGCGCCAGCTGGGGAAGGTATTGACCACGCAGTCGGGCGGTTGCAGCCGGGTCGCGCGGAACAACGCCTGCATTTCGGGACGGTCGATCGGGCAGTTGAAGTCGCCCATCAGCACCGCGTGCGGATGGTCGTGCAGCAGCTCGGCGATGAAGCCCAGTTGCGAGGCGCGCGAGGCGGCGCCCAGCGACAGGTGCACGATCGCCACGGTGAGGCCGGCGTCGCCGTCGCCGAAGCGCGCCAGCAACACCCCGCGGCCGCTGATCCGGCCCGGCAGGGCGTGGTCGATCACCTCGCGCGGTTCCAGCTTGCTCAGCAGGCCGTTGGCGCTGGAGGCGACGCTGCCGACCCGGCGATTGGGCTGGTGGCTCCAGTAGTCGAACCCGCCGCGCTGGGCGAGGTAATGAGTCTGGTTGGTGAAACCCGAGCGCAGGCTGCCCGGGTCGCTCTCGTTGAGGCCGACGATGTCGTACCCGCCGGCCAACTGCGCGATCGCGTCGAGGCTGCCGCGCTTGTTGCCGGCCGGCAGCACGTGCGACCAGCTGCGCGCGACGTAGTCGTGGTAGCCGCGCGTGCTGGAGCCGGCCTGGATGTTGGCGCTGAGCAACCGCAGGCGCTGGTGGTCCCGTGCCGCGGGCGCGTCAGCGGGACGTGGGTCGCCCGAGGTGTTCATCGCCCGGCGGACACGTCAGTCGGCGCCGGCGTCGTCAGTCGGTTCGGCCGACTCGGCCGATTGAGCCGATTCAGCCGGCGCGGGCGCGGCGCCACCCTTGGCCGCACGCTGCATCGCGATCAGGTGTTCGGCGATGCGCAGATTGTCTTCGTGGCTCTTGCCGGTCACCCGGTACTTGCCATCGATGATCAGCACCGGGGTGGAGTTGGCGCCGCTGCGTTGCATGAACTGGCGCGCCTGGTTCATCCGCGCGTTGACCGCGAAGCTCGACATCGTGCTGGCGAACTGCTTGGGGTCGACGCCGAACTGGGCGTAGAACTCGCCGAGCTGCTCGTCGGTCGGCAACGGCTGCACGGGCAGGCTGCGGTCGATGTGGATCGCCTTGAACATGGCGTCGTGCGACTGCTCGAGCGCGCCCATCGCTTGGGCGGCGTAGAACGCCTTGGCGTACGGCTCCCAGAAACCGCCGAACGGCGCCGCCAGCGGCACGAACTCGACATCGGCCGGCAACTTGGCCGCCCACGCGCTGACCAGCGGTTCGAAGGTGGCGCAATGCGGGCAGGTATAGCCGAACACCTCGACCACCTCGATCTTGTCGCTGCCCGGCTTGAACGGGCTGCCACCGGCGATCACCGCGTAGTCGGTGCCGGCCACCGGGGCCGGGCCGCTCGGTGGCACGATCGGGCCCGGGGTCCGCGCCGGGGTTTCGACAGCCGCCGGCGCGGTCGCGGCCGGGGTGGCCGTCGGGGCGGCGGGGGTGCTGGCCGGCGCGCTCGGCGTCGCCGGACTGGTCGGCGCCGGGGCCTCGGAGGAGCAGGCGGCGAGGGCGAACGCGGCCGCGAGGGTCAGGCCGAGGCGGTACAGCTGGGCCGGGCGCGAAGTCATGGGCAGATCTCCGTAACGGGAATGAAGGGGCAACGGCGGCGCCGCAGCGTCCGCCCAAGGATACCTATCGGCGGCGCCGGGCGCGCTCGCGCTCGATCAATGCGCCGGCGATGTCCAGCAACTCCTGGAAGCTGTCCGCGGTCACGCGGTACCTGCCGGCGACGATCAGGGTCGGGGTGCCCTCGACCCCGCTGCGGCGCAGGAACCCGCGCGCGCGCTCCAATTTGGCCGCGGTGGCATCGCTGGCCATGGCCTTGGCGAACTGCCCGGGGTCGGCGCCGTAACCGGCGTAGAAGCCGGCGATCTCCGCCGCGGTGGCGTTGGCGATCGGCAGGCTGCCGGTCTCGTGCAGGGCGCGGAACATCGCGGCGTGGGTGCGGTCGAGCAGGCCCAGCTCCTGCGCGGCATGGAACGCCTGTGCGTAGGGGACCCAGTAGCCGCCAAACGGCGCCGGCACCGGCACGAAGCTGACGTCGTCCGGCAAGCCGGCCTTCCAGGCACTGACCAGCGGCTCGAAATGGGCGCAGTGGATGCAGGTGTAGCCGAACACCTCGACCACCTCGATCTTGCCCGGCGCGGCCGCGAACGGCTCGCCGCCGGCGATCTCGACATAGTCGACGCCGGCGACCGGGACGTTGCCCGGCGATTGCGCCAGGGCGGCGAAGGGCGCCAGCACGAACAGGACGGCGGCCAGGACGACCCGGTTCAGCGCAGGCAGCGACAGTGGCATCGAAAAACCCTCATGCACAAAAGAAAACGCCGACCGCAAGCCTGTGGTCGGCGCAATGAACAACAGGAGTGGCGGTTGTGACCGGCGCCGGCGGCAGAAGTTCCGCGCCGTTTGTGCGCGACTCGATCAGCTGCCGGCGACCGGGCTTTCGGTGTCGGCCGTGGGCGCCTCGTCTTCGGCCGCGTCGGTTTCGGGCACCTCGCCCTCGGCCGGTTCGGCTTCCGCGGCGTCGGCCGGCTGGGTTGCCGGCGGCATCGCCGGCGCGGCTCCGGTCACCACCGGCGCCGGCGCATCGGCCACGGCGAGGTCGTTGGCACGCGGGTGCAGGCCCTGCAGGTAGCTCGACAGCGCGCCGATTTCCTGGTCGGTCAGGTCGTTGGCGACGGTCGCCATGATCTCGAACAGGTGCGGGTCGCGCTGGGTGGTGGTGCCGGCGCGGAACTCCTCCAGCCGGCGCTGGGTGTAGGCGGCCTGCTGGCCGGCCACGCGCGGGTAGGCCGGGCCGGGGTTGCCGGCGCCATCGGGACCGTGGCACGCCATGCACGCCGGGATGCCGCGCTCGGCGTCGCCGGACAGGAACAGCTGCTCGCCGATCTCGAAGAACTTCAAGCCCGCGTACGGACCTTCGCTGACCACGGTGTCGTCGGCCACGCCGGCGCCCGACTGCTGGGTCGCGTAGTAGGCACCGACGTCGCGGGCGTCCTGGGCGCTGAGCATGTCGGCGAACGGCTTCATCACCGCCGCCATGCCGGTATTGCGCTCGCCGCTCTTGAACAGGGCGATCTGCTGGGCGATGTATCGCTCGCTCTGGCCGGCCAGGCGCGGGTACTGCGGGTCGGTCGGGTTGCCGTCGAGGCCGTGGCAGGCCGCGCAGGTACCGGCCAGGGTCGCGCCCTTGTCGGCATCGCCCCAGGTGGTCTTCTCGATCACGTCGCCCAGCGGCGCGGTCTGCACCGGCGCGGCGTCGGGGATCGGGGTGACCGTGGTCTGGGCGTAGGCGACGGCGGCTGCCGCGAGGGCAGCGAGGCCGACAAAGCCGAGGACGCGGGCGTGGCTCATTGGGATTGGCTCCGGGAAAACGCTGAAGTGACGGCCCGCAAACGGCCGTCGGAACCGGCGAATTATCGTCGCGGGGCGCAGGCGGGTCAACGCGAGGGCCGCGGATCGGCGCACTGCGGGCCCTCGCCGGCCGCGCGGACCGCCCCGCCGTGCGATCCTAGCGCCATGGCCAATCCCCTTGCCCGCGCCCAGTACATGCTGGCGGCGCACAATCCGCAGCAGCTGCCGCCCGACGGCGGTTTCGAGGTCGCGTTCGCCGGCCGTTCCAACGCCGGCAAGTCCAGCGCGCTCAACGCGATCTGCCAGCAGAACGCGCTGGCACGGGTCTCCAAGACCCCCGGGCGGACCCAGCAACTGGTGTTCTTCGACATACCGCCGACCACCGACCGCTTCCTCGTCGACCTGCCCGGCTACGGCTACGCCAAGGTCCCGAAGGACCTGCAGGCGCACTGGCAGGCCTTCATCGACAAGTACTTCGCCACCCGCGAGGCGCTCAAGGGGCTGGTGGTGGTGATGGACATCCGCCACCCGCTGAAGGACTACGACAGGCAGATGCTCGGCTACGCGGTCAGCCGCGGGCTGCCGGCGCACGCGATCCTGACCAAGGCCGACAAGCTCGGCCGCGGCGCCCAGGGCAACGCGCTGCTGGCGGTGCGCAAACTGATGCAGGCCGAATACGGCGACGCGGTCAGCGTGCAACTGTTCTCCGGCGAGTCCAAACAGGGCGTCGACGAGGCGCGCGCGGTGATCGGCGGCTGGTTGCAGCTGTAGACCGTCCCGTGGGCGGGCCGCAGCGTTGCGGGTTCGCGACGCTATCGGCACGCCGCCGCTCGCTACACTGCGCGGACTCTTGCGAATGCCGGCCGCGCGCCGCATATCGCCGGCTCCCCCGTCCCGCGAGGTGCATGTGTCCGGTCCCAGCCACGTCAAGGATCTGCTGATCGAACCCGGCGCCGCCGGCCGCGCGCAACTGATCGATTACCTCGCCTCCGGCGTGCGCCCGCGCGAAGACTGGAAGATCGGCACCGAGCACGAGAAGTTCGGCTTCCGCAGCGACGATCTGCGGCCGCCGACCTTCGATGGCGAACGCGGGATCGAGGCGTTGCTCAAGGGCCTGGTGCGGTTTGGCTGGGAACCGGTGGAAGAGCCGACCGACAGCGGTCCGCGGGTGATCGCGCTGACCCGTGACGGCGCCTCGGTGTCGCTGGAGCCCGCCGGCCAACTGGAACTGTCCGGCGCCCCGCTCGACACCCTGCACGAGACCTGCCGCGAAGCCTCGACCCACCTGCATGAGGTCCGCAGCGTTGCCGAACCGATGGGGCTGGGTTTCCTCGGCATGGGCTTCCAGCCCAAGTGGCGCCGCGACGAGATGCCGTGGATGCCGAAGGGCCGCTACAAGATCATGCGCGAGTACATGCCCAAGGTCGGCCAGCTCGGCCTCGACATGATGACCCGCACCTGCACCGTGCAGGTCAACCTCGATGTCGGCTCCGAGGCCGACATGGTCAAGAAGTTCCGGGTCTCGCTGGCGCTGCAGTCGATTGCCACCGCGCTGTTCGCCGACTCGCCGTTCACCGAGGGCCAGCCCAACGGTTTCCTCAGCTACCGCTCGCAGATCTGGACCGACACCGACGCCGGCCGCACCGGCCTGCTCGACTTCGTGTTCGAGGACGGCTTCGGCTACGAACGCTACGTCGACTATTTGCTCGACGTGCCGATGTACTTCGTCTACCGCGACGGCCGCTACATCGACGCGGCCGGACAGTCGTTCCGCGACTACCTCGACGGCAGGTTGCCGGCCTACCCGGGCCACACCCCGACCCTGCAGGACTGGGCCGACCACAGCACCACCGCGTTCCCCGAAGTGCGGCTGAAGAAGTACCTGGAGATGCGCGGCGCCGACTCCGGTCCGTGGAACCGGATCTGCGCGTTGCCGGCGTTCTGGACCGGGCTGCTGTATGACGACACCGCTCTGGATGCAGCGTGGGATCTGGTCAAGGACTTCAGCCTCGCCGAGATCCATGCGTTGCGCGACGGCGTGCCCAGGCACGCATTCAAGCTGCCGTTCCGTAACGGGACCGTGCTCGACCTCGCCCGCCGCGCGGTGCAGATCGCCGCCCACGGCCTGGCCCGGCGCGCGCGTCTCAACGACAACGACAGCGACGAGAGCATCTTCCTCGGCCCGCTGATGGAACTGGTCGAGGCCGGCAGCACGTCGGCCGAGCGCAAGCTGGAACTGTTCCACGGCCCGTGGCGCGGCAGCGTCGACCCGGTATTCAGGGAATTCGCCTACTAGTTGTAGCCTTGGGGCATGACCGATGCCCCCGAGCCGTCCGAAGAACCGCTGCGCACCGTCGCATTCGCCGCCACCGACACCCTGCTGCGCGAGGACGTCAAGCTGCTTGGCGCCCTGGTCGGCGAAATCCTCGCCGAGCAACGCGGCTCGGATTTCCTCGCCGAGGTCGAGCGCCTGCGCCGCTCCGCGATCGGCCGCCGCGAGAACGCCGCGCCGGTGAGCGAGCTGGTCGACGCGCTGGCTTCCTCGACCGCGGACCTGCGGCACGCCACCGACCTGCAGCACGCCAGCGACCTGGTCCGCGCGTTCTCGACCTATTTCCAGGCGGTCAACCTGGCCGAACGCGTGCACCGCATCCGCCGTCGCCGCGAGCACGAACGCGCCGGTGACGGCGCCCAGCCCGGTGGCCTGCGCGACGTCGTCGGTCGCCTGGCGAAGCAGGGCGTCGGCGCCGACGAGGTCAAAGCGTTGCTGCCGCGATTGCGGATCGAACCGGTGTTCACCGCCCATCCGACCGAAGCGGTGCGCCGGGTGTTGCTGCACAAGGAGCACCAGATCGTCGCCGCGCTGGTCGCCGACATCGACCGCGGCCGCACCCCGGCCGAGCGTCGCGCCGACCGCGAACGCATCCGCCTGGCGCTGACCGCGAGCTGGCAGACCGCCGAGGCCGCGACCGCCAAGCCGAGCGTCGCCGACGAGTTCGAGCACGTCGGCTTCTACCTGTCGGAAGTGCTGTACCGGGTGCTGCCGGTGTTCCACGAAGCGTTCGACGAGGCCCTGCGTGAACACTATCCCGACGCATCGATGGAGCTGCCCGACGTGCTTGGTTTCGGCAGCTGGGTCGGCGGCGACATGGACGGCAACCCCAACGTCGGCGCCGCCACGATCGCCGCGACACTCGCCAGCCAGCGCGCGCTGGTGCTGGCGGCGTACCGGCGCGACCTCGACGCGCTCGGCGAGCTGCTGAGCCAGTCGCAGGCCCGGGTCGAGGTCGATGCTGCGGTGCTGGCGCGGATCGACGAATACCGCGCGCTGTTGCCGGCCGCAACCGAGCGACTGCACCCGCGCCACGCAGACATGCCGTACCGCAACCTGGTCAACCTGATGGTCGCGCGGCTGTGGGCGACCAGCCACGACGAGCCGGCGGCCTATCCCGACGCCGCAGCGTTCGAGGCCGACATCGGCCTGATCGCCACCAGCCTGCAGGCCCACCGCGGCGAGCATGCCGGCGGTTTCGCGGTGCGCCGGTTGCAGCGGCGCGCGCGCAGCTTCGGCTTCCACCTCGCCAGCCTCGACCTGCGCCAGGACTCGGCGGTGCACGACGCCGCGCTGGCGGCGTTGCTCGGCGACGACCAGTGGCCGACGCGCAGCGCCGGCGATCGCGCCACGCGCCTGCACGGCTTGATCGAAGGCGACCAGGCCGCCGCCTCCGACGACGCCACCGCGATGTCGACCCTCGACGTGTTCCGCACCGTCGCCGAACTGCGGCCGCGTTACGGCGAGCGCGTGTTCGGGCCTTACATCATCAGCATGAGTCGCAGCGCCGCCGATGCACTGGCGGTGCTGGCGCTGGCGCGGATCGGCGGGTGCGTCGAAGCCGGGCAGGTGCCGCTCGACGTGGCGCCGCTGTTCGAGACCGTCGACGATCTCGACGCCGCGCCGGCGACCTTGCGCGAGCTGTTCGCGGATCCGGTCTACCGCCGGCACCTGGCCGCGCGCGGCAATCGCCAGGTGGTGATGCTCGGCTATTCCGACAGCGCCAAGGACGGCGGCATCGTCGCCTCGCGCTGGGCGCTGCAGCGCACCCAGATCGCGCTGACCGAACTGGCCCGCGACAGCGGCGTGCGGATCGCGTTCTTCCACGGCCGCGGCGGCTCGGTCAGCCGCGGCGGCGGCAAGACCGAGCGCGCGGTGATCGCCGCGCCGCGCGGCTCGGTCGACGGTTTCCTGCGCCTGACCGAGCAGGGCGAGGTGATCCACCGCAAGTACGGCATCCGCGCGCTGGCGCTGCGCAACCTCGAACAGACCACCGGCGCGGTGCTGCGCGCGACGTTGCGGCCGCGACCGCCGGAACCGCGTGAGGCGCACTGGCGCGGGATCGCCGCGCAACTCGCACTCGATGCGCGCGCGCACTACCGCGCGCTGGTGCACGAACACCCGGACTTCGCCGCGTACTTCCGTGCCGCGACCCCGATCGACGTGATCGAACGGCTGCGGATCGGCTCGCGCCCGAGCAAACGTGGCAACAAAGGGGGCGTGGAGTCCCTGCGCGCGATCCCGTGGGTGTTCTCGTGGGCGCAGAACCGCTCCGGCCTGACCGCGTGGTATGGCGTCGGCACCGCGCTGGAGCGCGCGCTGCAGCAGCACGGCCGCGACACCCTGGCCGAGATGGCGCGCGACTGGCCGTTCTTCGGCACCCTCGTCGACGATGTCGAGATGGTGCTGGCCAAGTCCGACCCCGGCATTTTCGAGTGCTACTCGCGGCTTGCCACGCAGCTGCCCGAAGGCGACCTGCACGCGCGCCTGTATCCGGGCATCAAAGCGGAATTCGAGCGCACCCGCGCCGCGATCCTCGCGATCAAGGAAGAGAGCGAATTGCTGGCCCACGACCCGCGCCTGAGCCAGTCGATCCGTCTGCGCAACCCCTACATCGACCCGATCAGCCTGTTGCAGGTCGACCTGCTCGCGCGCTGGCGCGCCGGCGATCGCGAGGACGATGCGTTGCTGCAGGTCCTGATGGCGACCGTCAACGGCATCGCCGCGGGGATCCAGAACACCGGATGAGCGCCTCGCGCGCCGGGTCCCGGCTTCTTGTAGGAGCGGCTTTAGCCGCGATCGGGAATCGTTCGCTCGCGCCGATTTCAGATCGCGGCTAAAGCCGCTCCTACAGAAAAGCGGCCACCGCGTCGCCGGCCTATCATTCCTCCATCCCCGCACACCGGAGCCCAGCATGAAATCCCGCGCCGCCGTCGCCTTCGCCCCCGGCCAGCCGTTGCAGATCGTCGAGCTCGATGTCGAGCCGCCGCGCGCGGGCGAGGTGCTGGTCAGGATCACCCACACCGCGCTGTGCCACACCGATGCCTTCACTCTGTCCGGTGACGATCCGGAAGGCGTGTTCCCGGCCGTCCTCGGTCATGAGGGCGCCGGCATCGTGGTCGAGGTCGGCGAGGGCGTCACCAGCGTGAAGCCCGGTGACCACGTGATCCCGCTGTACACCGCCGAGTGTGGCGAGTGCCTGTTCTGCAAGAGCGGCAAGACCAACCTGTGCGTGTCGGTGCGCGCCACCCAGGGCAAGGGCGTGATGCCCGACGGCAGCACGCGTTTTTCGTACAACGGCGAGCCGGTCTACCATTACATGGGCTGCTCTACCTTCAGCGAGTACACGGTGGTGGCCGAGGTCTCGCTGGCGAAGGTGAACCCGGAAGCCAACCCGGAGCACGTCTGCCTGCTCGGTTGCGGCGTGACCACCGGCATCGGCGCGGTGCACAACACCGCCAAGGTGGCCGAAGGCGACACGGTCGCGGTGTTCGGCCTCGGTGCGATCGGCCTGGCGGTCATCCAGGGCGCGAAGCAGGCCAGGGCCGGGCGGATCATCGCGATCGATACCAACCCGGACAAGTTCGGGCTGGCGAAGGAGATGGGCGCGACCGACTGCGTGAACCCGAAGGACCACGACCGGCCGATCCAGCAGGTGATCGTGGAGATGACCGGGTGGGGCGTGGACCACAGCTTCGAGTGCATCGGCAACGTCAACGTGATGCGCGCGGCGCTGGAATGCGCGCACCGCGGCTGGGGCCAGAGCGTGATCATCGGCGTGGCCGGCGCCGGGCAGGAGATCAGCACGCGGCCGTTCCAGCTGGTGACGGGCCGCAAGTGGCTGGGCACCGCGTTCGGTGGAGTGAAGGGGCGCAGTCAGCTGCCAGGCATGGTCGAGGATGCGATGCGCGGCGATATCCAGCTGGCGCCGTTCGTGACCCATACGCTGCCGCTGGAGCGGATCAACGAGGCCTTCGACCTGATGCACGAAGGCAAGTCGATACGAACCGTCATCGGGTATTGATCGAGGTCGCCATGCAACGTATCGAAAACCACGCCTGCTTCGGCGGCCAGCAACAGGTCTGGCAGCACGCATCGAGCACGCTCGACTGCACGATGAAGTTCGCGGTCTACCTGCCGCCGCAGGCCGAACGCGGGCCATGCCCGGTGCTGTACTGGCTGTCGGGGCTGACCTGCAGCGAGCAGAACTTCATCCAGAAGGCCGGCGCCCAGCGCTACGCCGCCGAGCACGGGCTTGTCCTGGTCGCGCCCGATACCAGCCCGCGGGGCGACGACGTGGCCGACGACGAGGGCTGGGACCTCGGCATCGGCGCGGGGTTCTACCTCGATGCCACGCGCAAGCCGTGGGCCGCGCACTACCGCATGCACGACTACGTGGTGAACGAGTTGCCGGCGCTGGTCGACGCGCATTTCCCGACCACCACCGCGCGTGGCATCAGCGGTCATTCGATGGGCGGCCACGGCGCGCTGGTGATCGCGCTGAAGCATCCGGGCGCCTACCGCAGCGTCTCGGCGTTCGCGCCGATCGTCGCGCCGGGCCGGGTGCCGTGGGGGCGCAAGGCGTTCGCGGCCTACCTCGGCGAGGACGAGCAGGCGTGGCAGGCATGGGACGCGACCGCGCTGATCGCGAATGCGCGCGAGCGCCTGCCGCTGCTGGTCGACCAGGGCGGCGCCGACGAATTCCTCGACAGCCAGCTCAAGCCCGAACTGCTGCGTGCCGCCTGCGAAGCCGCCGGGCATCCGCTGACCTTGCGACTGCAGCCGGGCTATGACCACAGCTACTACTTCATCGCGAGCTTCATCGGCGAGCATCTCGCGCATCATGCGCGGGCGTTGAAGGGCTGAGGCACCGACCACTCTTCAGCTTTTCGTAGGAGCGGCTTTAGCCGCGATCGGGAGTCGGTGCGAGCGAACGATTTCCGATCGCGGCTAAAGCCGCTCTACAAAGGCGCCAGGGTGAATTCGGTGAAGGCGAAACGGCCGTCGCGCAGCACGGTTTCGCCGCGTTCGATCGGCAACGCGCGCTCGAACATCGGGCCGGCGTGGACCAAGGTGTGGAATTCGCCGTTCTCGCCGCAGGGGTCGCAGCCGGCCGGCAGTTCTGCCAGCAGCGCCTTGTCGAATTCGCGACCACTGAAACCGGCGTCCAGTTGCTGGGTATCGACGCAGCACAGGTTCGTGCGCAGGCCGCCCGCGATCATCGTCCGCGCCAGCGCCGCGGTGTCGGTGCCGAACAGCGGGGTCTGGATCCGCCAGCCATGGCGTGCGCACAGCGCCTCGCGCCACGCGCGTACATCGGCGAGGTAGAGGTCGCCGAAGGCAATCGTGTCGAGGCCGGGCCAGCGTTCGCGCGCGCCGGCGAGCGCTGCGGAAAACGAGGCTTCGTAGGTGTCGTTGTCGCAGCCCTGCGGGATCATCGATTCGATCAGCGGCAGGCCCACCGCATCGGCTTGCGCGTGCAGCACGTCGCGGCGGATACCGTGCATGGCGATGCGGTCGAAGCCGGCGGTCACCGTGGTCAGCAGGCCGAGCACGCGAACATCGTCGCGCTGGCGCAGGGTGTGCAGGGTCCAGGCGGCGTCCTTGCCGCCGCTCCATGCGAGCAGGAGGTTGGTCATGTCGGGCATTGTCGCGGTGGGGGTTGCTGTAGGAGCGACGTAAGTCGCGACCCCGCCGAACGTTGGAGGTGATGTACAGGTCGCGACTCACGTCGCTCATACCTGGCGAGTGTGGCGCTCAGGCCGCGGTCACGTCGCGCAATTCCCAGCCGCTGCCGGCAAGCAGGCGCAGGCGTTGCTTGAAGGTGTCGCCGGGCAGGCTGGTGGTGACCACCAGGTCGATGTGCAGGGAGTCCTGCGCGCCGGTCACGGTCGCGTTGGGGTCGGTCGCGGCCAGCCGTTCGTCGACCTCGTCGGGGTCGTCCTGGCGGACGCGCCAGCGCTGGAACAGGTTGTCGGTGCGCAGCGCGGCCTGCAACTCGCTGGCGAAGCCGTCGGCGCTGACCGCCTTGAACGACAGGTCCGGATCGGCGCCGCGGGCGCGGGTGCCGTCGGGCAGGGTGATGTAGTAGCGGGTCGCCATGGCGGTTTTCCTTGGATGAACGGGGTCAGCTTAGGGGAACCGGGATGGGACTTGCGTTAAAGATGCCGCCGGTGATCCGTTCGGGTGAATTTTCCGCGGCCTTCAACGGGATTTGTCGTCTTGTCCGGCTGGAGTTCCCGTGTTTGTAGGAGCGGCTTTAGCCGCGATCGGGAATCGGCGCGGGCGCACGGTTTCCGATCGCGGCTGAAGCCGCTCCTACATGGTGGCGAATCAGTCGAGGTGCACGTGGCCGCCGTGGCGGCCTTTCGGGCAATGGCAGACCGCGGTCGGGCCGAACTCGAGGCCGAACGTCTGGCCGTCGCGGTGGCGCTGCCAGTAGAAGTTGGGCTCCGGGGTCTCGTCGTTGCCGATCTCGGCCATGTCGGCGTCGACGTCGAACAGGCGGCCGTCGACCATCACGTAGCGGGTGTCGATGGTGGCGCGGATGTTCTCCAGCGGATTGGAGTTCAGCACCACCAGGTCGGCCTGCTTGCCGACCTCGAGCGAGCCGATGTCGGCATCCAGGCCGAGGTAATCGGCACCATCGATCGTCGCCGCGCGCAGCGCCTCGAAGTTGCTGAAGCCGCCGTGGGTCAGCAGCCAGATCTCCCAGTTCGCGCTCAGCCCCTGCAACTGGCCATGGCCGCCGATCTGGATGCCGACGCCGGCATCGCGCAGGACCTTGGCGGCCTTGGCGACTTCGACGTGGTAGTAGTCCCAGTCCGGCGCGGTCTCGCGGCGGATGCTGCGCGCATCCAGCGTCTCGCGGGGGAAGAAGCGGTTGAGCTTGTCGTTCTCCCAGACGTTGTCGCGCGCGTACCACCAGTATTCGCCCGACAGGCCGCCGTAGCTGACCACCAGGGTCGGGGTGTTGCGCACGTCGGTCTGGCTCCACAGCTCGACCACGTCCTTGTACAGCGGCGCGACCGGGATGTTGTGCTCGATGCCGGTGGCGCCGTCGAGGATCATCGTCATGTTGTGGTGGAAGGTGCTGCCGCCTTCCTCGACCACCAGCATGCCGAGCTCTCTTGCTGCCGTGTTGATCTGCTGGCGCTGCTCGCGGCGCGGCTGGTTGTAGCTCTTGACCGAGAACGCGCCGTTGGCCTGCATCCGCCGCAAATGGCTGCGGGCGTCGTCGAGCGAGTCGACCACCGCCTTGAAGTCGCCGTCGGCGCCGTACAGGATCGTGCCGGTCGAGAAGATCCGCGGGCCAACCATCTTGCCGGCCTTCTGCAGCTCGGCCTCGGAGAACACGAACTCGGTGGTCGCCGACGGGTCGTGCATGGTGGTGATGCCGAACGCGAGGTTGGTGTAGTACGCCCAGTTCTGCTGCGGCACCACGCCCTGGCCGAAGTGGGCGGCGTGGGCGTGGACGTCGATGTAGCCGGGCATGATGGTCTTGCCGGTGGCGTCGATGACATTGGCACCGGCCGGCACCGCGACCGAACCCGTGGCACCGACCGCGACGATCTCGTCGCCGCGCAACACGATCGTGCCGCTGTCGATGACCTCCTCGGAATCTTCGGCGTCACGCATGGTGATGATGCGCGCGTTGGTGAACGCGACCAGCTCGTCGGGCGCGTCGACCGGCACGCTCAGGCCGACCGCGATGCCGCCGCCGTGGACCGGCTTGGCGATCTCCGTGTTGCCGTCCGTCAGGAACGCGAAGCTCTCATCCAGCGAGCGCGAGTGGTACTTGTCACCGACCATCCAGTGCAGCGACTCGCTGTCCGCCGCCCAGTGCAGGTAGCTGCCGACGTCGGCGCTGACCGCGGTCACCGGAATCGCCTTGGAGTCCTTGCTCAACTCGATTGCCTTGCCGGTCGACACCATCGGCGCGACGTAGGCGTTGAACAGCTCGGTGAACGCGACCCACTTGCCGTCCGGACTGACCTTCACCGCATCGACGTACTTGAGGTTGAACACCTCGCGCGGGTCTTCGCCGTGCAGGCCGACCGACATCAGCTTCTTCTCCAGCCCGCCGCCGGTCAGGTACAGCACGCGGCTGCCGTCGGCGCTGAACTGTGGTGCGCTGCCCTTGTCGGCGACCCGCACCGGCTCACCGCCGCGCGCCGGCATCACGTAGACGCCCTGGTCGACCGACCACAGGCTGCCGGTCAGGCCGCTGCCGCCGCTCTTGGAATAGACGATGCGGCTGCCGTCGGGCGAGAACCGCGGGTTGTAGTAGAAGCCCTTCTCGTCGGTCAGGCGGGTGCCCTTGCCCGAACCGTTCGCGTTGCGTACGTAGATCGCGCCCATCGCCGCGTCCGACCAGGTGGTATAGAGCAGCTTGTCGCCGTCGGGGCTGAAACTGGGCTCGTATTCGTACAGGCCGTCGTTGCCGGTCAGACGCTTGGGTTCGCCGTTCGGCAGCGACTTGCGCCACAGCTTGCCGAGCGCGTGGAACACCATCGTGTCGCCATCGGCGCTGGTCGCCACGTCGCGGATCATCTTCGGTGCGAACGAGCCCTCGTCGATGTCCTGGGTGAAGCGCAGCGGTTCGGTCACGGTCTGCTCGACCTGCGCGGTAAACGGGATCTCCGTCGCCTCCCCGTCCGGCATCGTGATCCGCCACAGCTTGCCCTGCGCCCACAGCACCACCGATTTGGAATCGGGCATCCAGTCGAAGCCGGTGTACGGGCCGAAGATCGCCCAGGCCTCCTGCTGGTCGTGGCTGAGGCCGTCCCACACCGGCCGCACCTCGCCGCTGGCGAGGTCGAGCATGTGCAGCACCGACTTGTCGCGGATGCGTTTGACGAACGCCAGCGACTTGCCATCGGGCGACGGCTGCGGCCGCACCGCGCCGCCCGGGGTCGCGACCAGGGTGTCGGTCTTGCCGGTCTGGCGGTCGAGCCGCTTGATCGCGTAGATCACGTCATGCGGGTTCTTGTTGTACTGGAACGTCTCGCCGCCGCTGACGTCCTCGGAGTAATAGACGTAGCGGCCGTCGGGCGACACCGCGGGCTCGCCGAGGTCCTGCTGCTCGTTCTTCTTCTCGGTCAGTTGCAGGCCTTCCTTGCCGCCACTGACGTGGTACATCCACAGCTCGCCGGCGCCGAGCGAGCGCTCGGAGGTGAAGTGCTTGCGGCCGATGATGAAACGCCCGTCCGGCGTCCACGCCGGGTTGTTGAGCAGGCGGAAGTCCTCCTCGGTCACCTGCACCGGGTCGCTGCCGTCGATATCGATCCGCCACAGGTTGTTGCCGCCGCCGCGGTCGGAGGTGAAGGCGAACTCGGCGCCGTCGGGCGACCAGCGCGGCTGCACGTCCCAGGCCGGACCGGAGGTGATGCGCTGCGCGGTGCCGCCACCGATGGGCAGCCGGTACAGGTCGCCGAGCAGCGAGAACACCAGCTCGTCGCCGTCGGGGGCGACGTCGACATCCATCCAGGTGCCTTCATCGGTGCTGAAGCGCACGGTCTTGGTCGGGCCGTGGGCGGCGCTGACGTCCCACTCGGGCTCCTTGTCGTCCTCGCCGTCGGCGGCGGCCCGGCCCTTGGCGACGGCGGGATCGGCCTGCGCGGGGTCGGTGCCGACCGGGTCGAGCGCGTCCTGCTCCAGCTGCACCGGGTCTTCGGCGGTGTCGCTGGTGTCGCGGTCCAGCGGCGGCGCCGGCTGCGGCGGAATGGGCTGCGGTGCCGGTTGCGGCGGCTTCGGCGGCGGGTCCTGCGCGAACGGTGTGGCCAGCGCGGGCAGGGCGAGGGACGCGGACAGCGCGCTGGACAGCGCAAGGACGAGCAGGCGAGGAGTCATGGCGGCACGCATTCGGGATGAATCCTGCAGACTAGCCCGCCCCGGCGGCGCGGTCGTAGGCTGATAGTCCCGGATGCGGCCGCGATGTTGCCGCGATCAGCGCTCGAACGTGATTCCGCCTTCCGAGGCAAAGCCGACCACCAGCGCGCCCTTGCCGACGTTGACCATGCCGGTCAGGCTCATCACGCTCTCGAACACCTCGATGTTGTGCTCGGCGCAGGCCGCGCGCAGTTCGGCGTACCCCGGCAAATGGCGCATCTCGTCGAGCTCGCCGCCATAGCTCAGGCACACGGTCGGGGTCAGCAGGCCCGCGCGGATGCGCTTGATGGTGCCGGCGAACACCTTCTCCACTGCCGCTTCGAAGCCCTTGATCTTGGCCACCGGGCCGGTCTCGCCGCGGTTGCAGTGCAGCACCGGCTTGATGTCGAGCGCGCTGCCGAGCGCGGCGCTAAGCAGCCCGACGCTGCGGTCGCCCTTCTTGCGGGCGCGGGCGCGCAGGTAGTACAGGTCGCGCGGCACCAGGTAGCCATGGGTATGCAGCGCGAGGTGCTCGAGCCGGGCGCGGATCTTCGGCGCGCCTTCGCCGGCATCGCGCAGCCGCACCGCCTCGACCGCGGTGATGCCCTGGGCGGCGAACAGGTTCTGGGTGTCGACCACCCGCAGCGCGAACGGCGTGTTGTTGCCGGCCGCGGCGCGCGTGGCCTTGTAGTCGTTGAGGATCGCGAAGCCGGCCTGCTGGGCGTTGTCGAAGATCGGGCTGCGCGACTTGGTGATCGTCATGCAGAACACGTAGTCGTAGTCGATCACCAGCCGCTCGAGGAACAGCTGGTGGATCTGCTGCACCGTGTACGGCATGGTCTCCGCCTCGGCGCCGCCCTCGGCGACGTGCGCGTGCAGGAACTCCAGCGTCGCCTCTTCGTTGCGATGGTCGGCGAGCACCGCCTCGCCGATCCGCACGGTGATCGGCAATACCGTCACCTGGTGTTGCTGCAGGTACTCCAGCGGCAGGTCGCACGCCGAGTCGACCACCAGACCAATACGCATCGTTGACCCCCGGGCAGTAATGACGACTTCGTCACAAAACGCCGACAGCATACCGCTGCCACGGGGATGGGTGGGAATGGGCGGCGGATCAGCGCCAGGCGCCGATGATCAACCCGTACAAGGCGAACTGCAGGATGTGGTAGCCGCTGTCGATCATCCACAGTTTCACGCTGCGGCCGGCGAAGGCGTAGTTGATGCCGAAGCTCATCGCCACGAAGAACAGGCCGACCACGAAGCCGGCGCCGAAGCCGTCGGCCGCGCTCGCGCCGGGCGGCATCGCGACCGCGAACATCAGCGCCGCCAGCAGGCTGCAGGCGAACGCGGTCGCGAAGATCCGCGCCGGGTGTGGCGGCGCCGCGTCGGGATCGACCCCGGCCTCGCGGCACCAGGCCTTCTTGAACAGTGGCCCGTACCAGAGCCCGCCGAGCAGGAACGCGGACACCGCGGCGGCGAGGACGGCGAACCAGTTGAGGTCGAGTTGCGGCAGAGGCGGCATGGTGGGTTCCCCGGTGGTGATCGGGGCAGCTTAACCGCGTGTGGCGCCGCCGAGTCGCCCGATCGCATGCACGGGCTTTGTAGGAGCGGCTTCAGCCGCGATCGGAAACCGTTCGCCCGCGCCGACTCCAGATCGCGGCTGAAGCCGCTCCTACAAGTGCGCGGACAAATGCCCGGGACGCGCACAGTCGCTGGTCGCTACAAGGCACCAGGCCCGCGCGTGGTGGGCCCGGTGGTCACATCAACGGCTGTCGGCGGCCGGGTAGGCCCGTGGCAGACCGCCGTTTGCACGTGGCGCCTGCTGTCGCAGATACCGGTCGCGCAATTCGGTCTGGCGGCTGCGCATCTCGATCGGCTCGCCATCCATCCACACCTGCAACGCGACCGCGTTGACCTCCAGCGGGTCGCCGCTCCACAGCACCAGGTCGGCGCGCTTGCCAATCGCGATGCTGCCCAGTTCGTCGGCGACGCCGAACGCTCGCGCCGGCACCGAAGTCAGGCCGGCCAAGCCGTCGTCCCACGGCAACCCATTGGCGACCGCATTGCCGGCGAGCTGGCGGACCTTGCGTGCGTTGTGGCTGGCATCGCCGCCCTGGCTGAAACCGACCGCGACCCCGGCCGCGTCGAGCCGTGCCGCGTTCTCCAGGCTGGCGCCGATCTGGTCGAAGCTGTCGGGCAGGTTGTTCAACGGATCGACGAACACAGGCACCTTGGCCGCCGCCAGTTGCGGGGCGAGCTTCCAGGCTTCGGCGCCGCCGACGATCGCGATCTCGACGCCGTGGCGGTCGGACCAGCGCAGCAACTGGCGGATGTCGGCGGCGCGGTCGACCTCGACCGCCACCCGGCCGCCGCCGTCGAGGTACTTCTTCAGCGTCGCGCGGCCGGCCGGTGTCAGCAGCGCGGCGTTGGCGTCGGCCGCGATCCTGCCGCGGGCCTCGTCGATCAACTGGTCGAGGATCATCCACTGCGCCGCGCGCGAGCGACCGCTGAGCTCGGCGGCATCGCTGCCGAGGTCGACGAACAGCACGTTCGGACCGGCCGGGTCGACGCTGCCGTCAAGCCGCATCACCGCGCCCTGGCCGCCGATGATCGAGCCGCCTTCATCACTGCCGGCCCCGATCAGGGTCCAGCCGATACCCTCGATCCGGTTGACCGGGATCAGGATCGAGGCCGGGTTGAAGGCCAGGGTCACGTCGAACTCGGGACGCACCGTCATCAGGTGGGTTTCGGCGCCGAGCGCGAGGGTGTTGTCGACGGTCGAGCGCTCGCCCGACACCTCTTCGATGCCGATGCCGGTGACGCCGCCGAACAGGGTCGGGGTCAGCGGCCGGTCACCGGCTTCGACCACCTGGGCGCCGGCCGGCGTGGCCAGGCCGGCGCCGATCGCGGCGATGCGGCCGTTGCGCACCAGCACGTCGGTGTTTTCCAGCGTGCCCTGGGCGCCGCCGGTATGCACGGTGGCGTCGCGGATCAGCACGTCCTGCGCCTGCGCGGTCAGCGCCAGGCACGACAGCATGGCGACCGCCAGCGACGACTTCAGCGCCCGCGGGGCGACGTGGCGGCGGCTCACAGCACACCTCCGGCGCGGATCGCGTCACCGGTCGACTGGCCCAGCATGAAGTCCGACGTCGCCCGTCGCGACGGGTCGTCGATATCGTAGACCCGGGCGCCGTCGACATAGACCTGCTCGGCCTTGGCGTAGACGCTGAACGGGGTGCCGTTCCAGACCACCACGTCGGCCATCTTGCCGGCCTCCAGGGTGCCGGTCTGCTTGAGGATGCCCATCGACTTGGCCGGGTTGGCGGTCAGCCACTGGATCGCGTGTTCGGGGGTGATCTCGATGCCGGCGAGCTTGGCGTGGGCGATGACCTTGGCCGCCTCCTGGTTGAGCCGCTGGATGCCCTCGGCGGAATCGGAATGCACGATCGCGCAGCTGTTCGGCGGGCGATCGACCAGTGCGATGTTCTCCTGGATGCCGTCGAAGGCCTCCATCTTGAAGCCCCACCAGTCGGCCCACAGCGCGCCGCAGACGCCTTCGGCGGCCAGCCGGTCGGCCAGCTTGTAGGCCTCGACGCCGTGGTGGAACGCGGCGATTTCGAAATCGAACTCCTCGGCGAGGTCGAGCATCGTCGCCATCTCGTCGGCGCGGTAGCAGTGGATGTGGACCTTGATGTCGCCGTTGATCGCGCCGGCCAAGGTTTCCATCTCGAGGTCGCGCTTGCTGTCGCCGCCGTTGTCCTTCTTCTTGTCGTCGTCGCGGCCGAACCAGCCGCCGTCGCCGTTGCCGTCGTCCTTGGGCTTGCCGTTCTTCTTCAGGTACTCGGTCGCCTCGATGAACGCGGCGCGGTAGCCGGCGACGTTGCCCATCCGTGTCGACGGCCCGCCCTTTTCGCCATACACGCGCTTGGGGTTCTCGCCGCAGGCCATCTTCAGGCCGTGCGGTGCGTCGGGGAACTTCATCGCCTGGTAGGTCACCGCCGGCACGTTCTTCAGGGTCACCCCGCGGCCGCCGATCAGGTTGGCCGAACCGGGCAGGATCTGCAGCGAGGTCACGCCGCCGGCGCGGGCGGCATTGAAGCCGGGGTCCTGCGGCCACACCGAGTGTTCGGCCCAGACATTGGCGGTGACCGGCGCGGTCGCCTCGTTGCCGTCGCTGTGGGCGCGCGCGCCGGGGCTGGGATACACGCCCAGGTGCGAGTGGACGTCGATGATGCCCGGCGTCACCCACTTGCCGGTGCCGTCGATCCGGGTGGCGCCGGCCGGCGCCTGCAGGTCGCCGCCGACCGCGACGATGCGGCCGTCGGCCATCAGCACGTCGGCGTGGTCCATCCGCATGCCGGTGCCGGTCAGCACGGTGGCGTTGTCGATCAGCACCGCCGGCGCGGCGATGCGCTGGTAGGTGCTGGGGTAGGGATCCGGGCCGAACGCGGATTGCGAATCGACGGCGTGGGCGATGCCGCCGCCCAGTGCCATGGCGAGTGCGGCCGCGAGCGCGGCGAGCTGTGGTCGGTGCATCCGGTTCCCCTGGGTTGGCGTGAGGTGGCGTGAGTGCGACTCCGAACCCTAGACCCGCCCCGTCGGGCTGCCAACCCTGACGAACGTCACGGCCGGGTGACCGGCGGCACGGAACCGGGGCGACGGTTCGCAACGCCTGCGACCCCACCGCGGCACACTGGCGGCCTGGAGGAAGCACCGATGGAACAACTGGCCTACCTGCTCGCCGGCGCCGCGCTGACCTGGGCGTTCTATTTCGTCCAGCGCCGGATCGAGCGCCGCGGCACCACCGAGGCGATCGACCGCAACCAGAAGCTGCTGGCGCTGAAGCAGGGGCTGGAGGGCGCCCACACCAGCCTCGACGAACTGCGCCGGTTCGAGAGCCGGCTGATCGGCAAGGCCGAGGCCGCGGTGCGGATCGCCGACCGCTACGTCAGCGAGGTCGCGGGGGTTGCGCGCGATGGCGACTCGACGGCGCTCGACGAGGACGCGATCAACGCACGCGCGATCGCCGGGTTCGAGCGCGTCGATGCGCGGCTCGACCGCCTGGTCGCGCGGCTGCGCGAACAACTGGACGGCCACGGCCTGGCCGCGTTCGAGGCGGTGCACCTCGGGTGGCTCGGCTACCGCGAACGCTACGCGCGCTTCATCGCCGAGACCTATTCCGGCGGCGCGGCCGGTCGCGCGATCCAGCCGCTGATCCACGCGGTGACCTTGGAGAGCATCACCGCCGCGTGGATCACCGAACTGGAGACCCAGCTTGGCGACGGCGACGGCGAAGAGGACTGAACACGTTGATCCCGGGCAACGCCGGCCTTGCTACCGTGTCCATCCCGCCGACCCGAGGTGCCCCCGCATGCACGTGATTGCCGACGACGTTGTCAGCTTCTGGCGCGAGGCCGGACCGTCGAAGTGGTTCGGCGGCGGCGCCGCGTTCGACGGCCGCTGCCGCGAGACCTGCCTGGACCTGCACATGGCGGCCGCGCGCGGCGAACTGCACGGCTGGAACGACGCCGCCGACAGCGCGCTGGCGCTGGTGCTGCTGCTCGACCAGATCCCGCGCAACGTGTTTCGCGGCAGCGCCCACGCCTACGCCACCGACCCGATGGCCCACAGCGTCGCCGAGCGCGCGATCGGCCACGGCTACGACATGCAGGTCGAAGCGCCGCTGCGGACGTTCTTCTACCTGCCGTTCATGCATTCGGAAGCGATGCTCGACCAGCAACGCGCGGTCGAGCTGTACCAGTCGCTGGACGCGCCCGACGCCGACAAGTGGGCGCTGCACCACCGCAGCATCATCGAGCGCTTCGGCCGCTTCCCGCACCGCAACCGGCTGCTCGGCCGCGTGAGCACGCCGGCCGAACAGGCGTTCCTCGACGAGGGCGGCTTCGGCGGCTGAGCTATCCGGCCTTGTTGCTTTCTGTAGGAGCGGCTTTAGCCGCGATCGGGAATCGGTGCGAGCGAACGGTTCCAGATCGCGGCTAAAGCCGCTCCTACAAAGTCGCGAACATCACGGGGGCGTGGCCCGCGCCGCCCGCGACCATCGATCAATACCGCGGCACGTGGCTGTCAGCCAACTCGCTCCACGCCTCGATGCCACCCTCGACGTTGTGCACGCGGGTGAAACCGAGGCCGCGGAAATGCTCGGCGGCCTGCGCGCTGCGGCGGCCGTGGTGGCACAGGAACGCCAGTTCGGTGTCTTTCGGCAGCGCTTCCAGGTGCGCCCGCGCCTCGCCTTCGAGGATCGAGAACGGCACGTTGACCGAGGCGCTCGCGCGTTCCTCGGCCGGGCGCACGTCGACCAGGGTCAGGCTGCCGGCGGCAACCCGCTCGGCCGCTTCGACCGCGCTGATCGGGGTGACCTTCGGCGGTGCATTCGGGTTCTCGATCACCAGCCCGCGGCCGCGCTCGTCGTCGACCCAGTCGATCGACAGCCCGCGCGCGCGCTGGGCGCTGGCGAGGTCGAACTGCGCGCGCAGGCCTTCGGCCTCGGTCGCGATCGCGCTGGCATCGACCGGCGCCAGCTGCAGCTTGGCGTTGAAGCGCGGGTCGACCTCGATCTGCAGAGCGTAGCCGTCGCCGGCGTTGGCCACCGCCTCGCGGAGCATCTGCGCCGCGGCGGGGGTGATGGTGATCTGCGGCGGGGTGCGGTCCGGCGCCGGCACGCCGAGCACGCCGTGCAGCTCGCCGGAGTTGGCCATCTGCTCGATGATGTCGCTGCCGCCGACCAGCTCGCCGTCGATGTACAGCTGCGGGATCGTCGGCCACTGGCCGTACTGCTTGATGCCCTCGCGGATCTCCGGGTCGCTCAGCACATCAATGTGCTGGTAGGCGACCCCGGTCGAGGCCAGCGCGCCGACCGCCTTGGCCGAGAACCCGCACTGCGGCGCGGCCGGCTCGCCCTTCATGAACAGGACGACGTGGTTGTCGTTGAGCAACGACTGGATGCGGGCGTGGAGGGCGGGGTCGAGCGACATGGCGGGTTCCGGGAAGGGTTGCGACGTGGGCCTGCCAGTGTACCGCCGCGGGCTGTCGCGCCGGTTTACCGGGGCTGACTTGCGGGCCGGCTGGGCTTCGCGACGGGCGCCCGGAGATGGCGGCCGGACGGTCCGCAACGCAACGCCGATGGCATGATGCCGGCCATGCCAACAGCCATCGTCCACCGCGTTCCGCGTCGTCCGCATGCCTGGTGGGGGCTGTTGCTGCTGTCGCAACTGCTGGTCGCGGCGCTCTGGTGGGGCCTTGGCTGGGCGGTCGGCCTTCCGCTGATGCTGGCCAGCCACGCGGTGTTCTGGTGGGGCGTGCTGAAGGCCGACTCGGGGTTGTTCAGCCCGGTGCTGGTGCGGCTTCCGGTCGCCGACAAACGGCTGTGGTTGACGATCGACGACGGGCCGTCGGAGGACACTGCGGCGATCCTCGACCTGCTCGATGCGCACGGCGCGAAGGCGACATTCTTCGTCGTCGGCGCGCGGGCGCAGGCGCGGCCGGAGGCATTGCGCGCGATCGTGCGGCGGGGTCACGGGGTCGGCAACCACAGCCACTCGCACCCGCAAGCGTGGTTCTGGGCATTGGGCCCGGCGCGGATGCGGGCGCAGGTGGCGCAGGCGCAGGCGGTGCTGACCGAGATCGGCGGGGTCGCGCCGCGCTGGTTCCGGGCAGTGGTGGGGATGGCCAACCCGTTCGTTTCGGCGCCGTTGCGTGAGCACGGGCTGGCGCGGGTGGCATGGAGCGCACGCGGGTTCGACGCGATTGCGGCGGAACCGGCGGCGGTGGTGGCGCGGGTCGAGCGCGACCTGGCGCCGGGCGCGATCGTGTTGATGCACGAGGGCGCGCGCCACGGCCGCAACGTCGAAGCGCTGGCGCTGCTGCTGCAGCGCCTGGACGCCCTCGGCTACCGGACCGTGCTGCCGGAGCACCTCGCCCCCGACCTCCAACCCACCCCACCCGTAGGAGCGACGTAAGTCGCGACCCACTGACAACCGGTTTTGCCGTGACGCCGTGACGCCGTGACGTCGTCCCGCGAACAGCAACAGCAACAGCACGGACAGACCACGAGCTCCGGGCCGGGCGACGCCCTGTCCGGGCGCTGCTCCCCGGCNCGCGAACAGCAACAGCAACAGCACGGACAGACCACGAGCTCCGGGCCGGGCGACGCCCTGTCCGGGCGCTGCTCCCCGGCTCGGGCGGCCATCCATGGCCGCACTCACCGCCGCACGCCATCCATGGCGTGCTTTACGCAGCACCCGGACAGGACGCCGCAATCGCGTTTGGGTTTGCCGGCTCGCTCTTTGTAGGAGCGGCTTCAGCCGCGATCTGGAGTCGGCTCGGGCGAACGGTTCCCAATCGCGGCTAAAGCCGCTCCTACAAGGGCGCCGACAACGAACCCGCCGGCCGTCGTGGCAGCCGGTCGCCGCGAGCTACCCGGGCTTGCTCGCCACCACCCGCCAATTGTTGAACGGCGTCTTGCCGTACAACGGCGTGAACTCCGACACCAATCCCGCGCCGTCAAAACGCGCGCGCAGTGCACCGGCGTCCGGGTAGCGGGTCGGGCCGGCGTTCATCCAGCCCAGCAGCTTCGACAGCACGTCGACCGCGCGCGTGACCCTGGCACGCGTGCCGCCGTCATCAAGCCCGGTGCGGATCACCAGCCGGGCGCCTGGGGTCAACATCGCGATCGCGGCGTCGAGGGTGCGGTGCTGGGCGTCGGGCGGGATGAACTGCAACACGTCGAGGATCGCGACGCTGCCGCGGTGGTCGAACGAGTCCAGCGAAAACTTCGGCGCGGCGAGGTCGACGTGTTCGAACGCGACTTCCGACAGTTGCTGCGCGGCCCCACGGGCGCGGGCGATCTTGCCGCAGTCGTTGTCGACGCCCCGGTAGGGCAGGTCGATGCCGTCGGCGCGCAGGGCGTGGGCGAGCAGGCCGAGGCCGCAGCCGAGGTCGAGCAGTGGTGCGCTGCTGCCGCGCAGGGCGTCGCAGACGCCGGGGTACAGCGGGTCGCTGCCGAGCTTGCTGCGGCTGTAGTAGTAGTCGTGGCGGTTGCCGAGCGGATGGCGCGGCGAGAATGCGGTGGCGATCATGCGGGCGCGATCGCGCGCCATCGGCGCGGTCGGCGCGCTGTTCGCCGCGGTCATGGGTTGTCGAACAGCGTGCGGGCGATCGGCAGCGCGCGTTCGGCCCACAGCGCGTACATCGCCGCCGACGGGTGCAGGCCGTCGTCGGCCAGCATTTCGGTCTCGCCGCCGCGCTCGCGGCTGGTCGCGGTGATGTCGACGAAGGCCACGCCGTGCTGCACGCACAGTTCGGCGGCGATGGCGTTGTAGGCGTCAAGCTCGGCCGCGATCTGCGCCGCATCGCGGCCCTGCGCGGTCGCGAACGGAGTCACCCCCCAGTCGGGAATCGACAGCACCAGCACCCGGTCGCTGCGGTCGCCGGCGAGTCGGATCGCGCGCCGCAGCAGTTCGTGGAATTCGCAGCGGTAGTCGCCGGCGCTGCGCCCGCGGTACTGGTTGTTGACCCCGATCAGCAGGCTGACGAAGTCCCAACGGCCCAACGGCTCCTCGACATCCATCGCACTGGCCAACTCGTCGGTGGTCCAGCCGGTGGTCGCGATGATCCGCGGCGCGGCCAGCTCGATGCCGTGCTCGCGCAGCGAGTTCGCGAGCCGCATCGGCCAGCGGCCGTCGGCGGCGACGCCTTCGCCGATCGTGTAGCTGTCGCCGAGCGCGAGGTAGTCCATGTCGAGGTTCAGGCCACTGCCACGCGGCTGGCGGTCGCGGCCTCGGCGCGGCGCTGCAGCACCCGCTCGATCCGCGCGAACACCTCGCGCAGGTCGTCGGGCTGCGGCAGCAGGGTAACGCGGAAATGGTTGCGGTAGGGCACGTTGAAGCTCGAACCCGGTACCACCAGTACGTCCTCGGACTCGAGCAGTTCCAACGCGAAACCGTGGTCGTCGAAGCCGTGCGCGGCGGCGCCGGTCACCGCCGGGAACGCGTACAGCGCGCCGGCCGGGGCGACCAGCTCCAGGTGCTCGCTGGCGGCAACGCTGTCGATCACCGCGCGCCGCGCCTCGTACAGCCGCCCGCCCGGTGCGCACAGCGGTGCGATGGTGTCCTCGCCATGCAACGCTGCCTCGATCGCGAACTGCCCTGGCACGTTGGCGCATAGCCGCAACGCGCCGAGCAGGTCCATCGCGTGGTGGAAGTCGCCGCTGGCCAGCGGGTCGCCCGACAACACCGCCCAGCCGACGCGCCAGCCGCAGGCACGGTGGACTTTCGACAGGCCGCCGAACGACAGGCACGGCACGTCGCCGGCCAGTGGCGCCAGTGGCTGGAAGGTCGCGCCGTCGTACAGGATCGAGTCGTAGATTTCGTCGGCCATCAGCAACAGGTGGTGCTTGGCGGCGATCGCGACGACGCGCTCCAGCAGCTCGCGCGGGTAGGTCGCGCCGGTCGGGTTGTTCGGATTGATAAGCACGATCGCGCGCGTGCGCGGGCTGATCAGGGATTCGATCTCGTCGGGATCGGGGAGGAAACCGTTCTCCGGCGCGCAGCGGTAATACACCGGTCGGCCGTCGTTGAGGATCGTCGAGGCCGACCACAGCGGGTAGTCGGGCGAGGGCAGAAGCACCTCGTCGCCGGGGTTCAGCAGCGCCCGCAGCGACAGGTCGATCAGCTCGCTGACGCCATTGCCGACGAACACCCGCTCGGGATTGACGTGCGGGGTGCCTCGAAGGCGGTGTTGGGCGGCGATCGCCTCGCGCGCTGCCGGCAGCCCCTGCTGGTGGGTGTACGGATCGGTATCGGCGATACGCCCGGCGATCGCGCGCTGCAGGTGCTCCGGCGCGCGGAACCCGAACGCGCCGGGATTACCGATATTGAGCTTGATCAGCTGCCGGCCCTGACCCTCCAACTCGCGCGCGCGGCGGGCGAGTTCGCCGCGGATCTCGTAACGCACTTCGGACAGGCGGGCACGGGTTTTCAGGCTGGCAGGCGGCATCGGCGCAGAGTGGAATAGGGGGCAAAGCCAAGCCTAGCCGATTCCCGCGCCGTTGTAGGAGCGGCTTCAGCCGCTATCTGAAACTGTCCGCACGCGCCGATTCCCCGATCGCGGCTGAAGCCGCTCCTACAGGAGGCAGGCGCCGGTTCGCTCTGTAGAATCCAGTCATGCGCCAATTCCACCGCTCGCCGTGACCCCTGACCTCCCCCTGCAGGCGATCGGCTGGCCGCTCGATCCCGACGGCCGGCCCGCGATCGCGGCCTGGCGCGAGCTGCTCGCCGCCCACCCCGACGCCCGCCCGGCGCGCGTGGTCGAGCAGCACCGCAGCGGCTACGTCGTTGCCGACGGCCCGGACCACAGCTTCTCGGTCGAGTCGCCGCCCGAGTGGCAGCGCACCCCCAGCTACAAGAAGGGCGCGACCCCCACCGAGCAGCGCGCCGGGGTCGGCGACTGGGTGCTGATCGCGCCATCGATCGAACACGCTGCCGGCAAGGACCGGATCGTCGCCCTGCTGCCGCGCCACAGCGCGATCAAGCGCGGCGCCGCCGGCGAGCATTACAAGCAGCAGCTGATCGCCGCCAACGTCGACACCGTGTTCGTGGTCTGCGGGCTCGACGCCGACTTCAACCCGCGCCGGATCGAGCGCTACCTGCTGCTGGTCAGCGGCAGCGGCGCCGAGCCGGTGGTAGTGCTGACCAAGGCCGACGAGGCCAAGGACGTCCCCGGCTCGCTGGCCGCTTTGATCGAACTGGCCGCGCAGGACATCGCCGTGCGCGCGGTCAACGCCCGCGATCCCGACAGCGTCGCCGCGCTGAACCCGTGGCTCAAGCCCGGCAGTACCGCGGTGCTGGTCGGCAGCTCCGGCGCCGGCAAATCGACCCTGACCAACACCCTGCTCGGGATCGAGCGCATGAAGACCGGCGCGGTCCGCGAGTCCGACGCCCGCGGCCGTCACACCACCACCCATCGCGCGCTGATCCCGCTGCCCGGCGGCGCCTGCCTGATCGACACCCCCGGCATGCGCGAGCTCAAGCCGACCGGCGAGGAAACCGTCGCCGACAGCTTCGCCGACATCGAGGAGCTCGCCAGCCAGTGCAAGTTCCGCGACTGCCAGCACGCGAAGGAGCCCGGCTGCGCGGTGCGCGCCGCGATCGAGGCCGGCAAGCTCGACCCGCAGCGCTTCGCCAGTTACCACAAGCTCGGCGGCGAGGTCGCCGGCGCCGCCGACCGGCTGGCCCAGCGCCAGGCCGAGAACACCGCGAACAAGGCGCCAGGCCGATCACCCGGCCGCGCGCCCGCCAAACCGGCCGGCCCCGCCCCCAACGCCCGCCCCACCGGCCGCAAGACCCGACGCTGATGCCCGACCTCGCCGCCGACATCGCCCACCACGCCGCGCTCGACGCGCGCATGGTCGAGGCCGCCGGCGAGATCAGGTTGCTGTCGATGGCCAGCTGGCCGGCCGGCCGCGAGACCGACTTCTGCGCCGACTACGCCCGCGGCGTCGCCCGGCTACCGCAGATCGAATACCCGCGCCACGACTTCAGCGACACCCGCAACGAACTCGACGCGATCGCCCGCGCTGCCGACCCCGAACACCCGCTCGGCCAGTACCTGATCGACTCGGCACGCAGTTGGGGCGTCGCCGCGCAACTGTGCGAGTGCCTCGGCACGGCGGCGGTCACCGACCTGTCGATCCAGCTCTACGGCAGCCCGTTCGACCCGCTGCCCGGCGACGGCCCCGACGCGCGAGTGGCGGCGCGGCATTTCCTCGCGATCGCCGACGAGTACGACCGCGAGCTGATCTCGCCGGCCGAGCACGTCACCATCTCCGCCACCGCGTTGCAGCTGCAGTTGCAGCGCGACTTGGACGACTACTTCAACGACCGCGTGATCGAGGTCGTGCTTGACCCCGACCTGATCGCCAAGGCCGCCGCCGGCGCCACCCGCATCCGCCTGCGCACCACCGCCGCGTTCAGCGACTACGACCGCGCCCAGCTGCTGCAGCACGAGGCCTTCGTGCACTCGCTGAGCGCACTCAACGGCCGCCGGCAACCGGTGCTGGCCAGCCTCGCGCTGTCCTCGCCGCGCGCCACCGCGACCCAGGAAGGGCTGGCGACGTTCGCCGAGCAGATCACCGGCAGCATCGACATCAGCCGGATGAAGCGGCTCAGCCTGCGGATCGAGGCGGTGGCGATGGCGCTGGAAGGCGCCGACTTCATCGAGGTGTTCCGCTACTTCCTCGATTCCGGCCAGAGTCCGGAAGAAAGCTTCGCCTCGGCCCAGCGCGTGTTCCGCGGCGTGCCGACCACCGGCGGCGCCGCGTTCACCAAGGATGCGGTGTACCTGCGCGGGCTGGTCGGCGTGCACACGTTCTTCCGCTGGGCGTTGCGCCAGCGCCAACTGCGGCTGTGCCGCTGGCTGTTCGCCGGCAAGATGACCCTGCTCGACGTGCAGCGCTTCGTCCCGCTGTTCGAGTCCGGCGTGCTGCTGCCGCCGCGCTGGCTGCCGCAGTGGATCGCCCGAGCCAATGGGCTGGCCGGGATGCTGGCGTTCTCGCTGTTCGCCAACCAGATCCGGCTCGACGCGATCGAGGACAGCGGTTTCCAGGACATCTGATCCGGCAAAGCCCGACCGGGTGCCGGCGCGCGCCGTCCGCCCCGGCTAGAATCGGGGGTCCCTCTCGCCGTGCCCGCCCCGATGTCCGACACCGACGATTTCAAGCAAGCCGCGCTCGACTACCACCGCGCAAGCCCGCCGGGCAAGATCAAGGTCACCGCGACCAAGCCGATGGTGACCCAGCGCGACCTCGCCCTGGCGTATTCGCCGGGCGTGGCGTATGCCTGCGAGGCGATCGTCGCCGACCCGAATGCCGCGAGCGAGCTCACCGCGCGCGGCAACCTGGTGGCGGTGATCACCAACGGCACCGCGGTACTCGGCCTCGGCGACATCGGGCCGCTGGCCGGCAAGCCGGTGATGGAAGGCAAGGGCGTGCTGTTCCACAAGTTCGCCGGCATCGACGTGTTCGACATCGAGCTCGACGAGCGTGACCCCGACAAGCTGGTCGACATCATCGCGGCGATGGAACCGACCTTCGGCGGCATCAACCTCGAGGACATCAAGGCGCCGGAGTGCTTCATCGTCGAGCGCAAGCTGCGCGAGCGGATGAACATCCCGGTGTTCCACGACGACCAGCACGGCACCGCGATCATCGTCGGCGCGGCCGTGGTCAACGCGCTGGAAGTGGCCGGCAAGAAGATCGAGGACATCAAGCTGGCGACCACCGGCGCCGGCGCGGCGGGCATCGCCTGCCTCGACATGCTGGTGGCGCTCGGCGTGCGCAAGGAAAACATCACCGCGTTCGACCGCGAGGGCGTGATCTACAGCGGCCGTCCCAACCTCGATCCCGACAAGGCCCGCTACGCCGCCGACACCGACAAGCGCGAGCTGGCCGAGATTGTCGCCGGCGCCGACGTGTTCCTCGGCCTGTCGGCCGGCGGCATCCTCAAGCCGGAGATGGTCGCCAGCATGGCCGACAAGCCGGTGATCCTGGCGTTGGCCAATCCCTACCCGGAGATCCTGCCGGAGGATGCCAAGAAGGTCCGTCCCGACTGCATCATCGCCACCGGCCGCAGCGACTACCCGAACCAGGTCAACAACGCGCTGTGCTTCCCGTACATCTTCCGCGGCGCGCTCGACGTCGGCGCGCGCGAGATCAACGAGGCGATGAAGCTCGCCTGCGTGCACGCGATCGCGCAGCTGGCGCGGATGGAGGCCGGCGACCTGGCCGCGGCCTATGGCGGCGACGTGCCGACCTTCGGCGCCGAGTACCTGATCCCGCGGCCGTTCGACCCGCGGCTGTTGGTGATCCTGGCGCCTGCGGTGGCCAAGGCGGCGATGGACTCGGGCATGGCCAACCGGCCGATCACCGACATGACCGCCTACGAGGAGTCGCTCAAGCAGTTCATCTGGCGCACCGGCCTGCTGATGAAGCCGGTCTACGACCGCGCCCGCTTTGATCGCAAGCGCGTTGTCTACGCCGAGGGCGAAGAGAACACCGTGCTCAGCGCGGTGCAGACGGTGATCGACGACGGCCTCGCGTTCCCGATCCTGATCGGCCGCCCCGACGTCATCAACACCCGCATCCAGAAGCTCGGCCTGCGCATGCGCGAGGGCGTCGACTTCGAACTGACCAACATCCACGACGACCCGCGCTTCCACGACTACTGGCAGCAGTACCACGCGCTGACCGAGCGTCGCGGCGTCACCATCGACGCCGCCAAGAGCCTGCTGCGCTCGCGGCCGAGCCTGATCGCGGCGCTGATGGTCGAGCGCGGCGAGGCCGACGCGATGATCTGCGGCGTGGTCGGCCGCTTCCACAAGAAGCTCGGCTACCTGCGCAGCGTGTTCGACTTCGACCGCGGCGTCACCGGCACCGCCGCGATGACCGGCGTGATCAACGACCAGGGCGCGTGGTTCTTCCTCGACACCCACGTCCAGCTCGACCCGTCTGCCGAGCAGATCGCCGAGGCGACCCTGCAGGCGACCTACCGGCTGAAATTGTTTGGCGTCGAACCGAAGGTCGCGCTGCTGTCGCACTCCAACTTCGGCAGCCACGACAACCCGTCGGCGGCGAAGATGCGCAAGGTCCGCGAGATCATCACCCAGCGCGCCCCACGGCTCGAGGTCGACGGCGAGATGATGGCCGACACCGCCTGGAACGATGCCCTGCGCCGGCGCATCTTCCCCAACACCACGTTGACCGGCCGCGCCAACCTGTTCGTGATGCCGAACCTCGACGCCGCCAACATCGCCTACAACATCTTCCGCGTCGCCACCGACGGCGTAGCGATCGGCCCGATCCTGATGGGCCTGGACAAGCCCGCGCACATCCTGACCCCCGACTGCACCTCGCGCCGCATCGTCAACCTGACCGCCATCGCCGCCGTCGACGCCCAGATCCGCGCCAGCCGCGGCGGGTAAGCCCCGACAATGTCGCGGGATGGCGGGAACGACGCTTGGCCGTCGCTTCCCGCGCGTTGCCATGATTCCCACGCCTCTGTAGGAGCGGCTTTAGCCGCGATCTGAAACCGTCCGCCCGCGCCGATTCCAGATCGCGGCTAAAGCCGCTCCTACAAAAGCCCGGACAAAACCGCCCGGATAAAAGCTCAGGCCGCTACAGCCACACCGCATCCCAGAACGGGTAATCCCCGACCCGACGCACCAAGCCCGCACGCACCGGATTCATAACCACGTATCGCGCCGCGTCCACCAGTTGCTCCTCGGCGCGCAACGCCCGGTCGTGGTACGCCGGCGCCCACACCGCGTCCACCTCCGGATGCGCCTGCCGCAACAGTCGCGCGCTGCGTCCCTTCACTCGCCCCACGCACGCGGGTAGCGAATCGAACCCGCCCAGCTCAACCAGCCCGTGCCAATGGTCCGGCATCAACACCCACGCCAGCAGTCGCGAGCGTTGCCATTGCGATGTCGCCGTCAATGCCCGGCACGCCGCCTCGGCCATCGGCCAGCCGGCGAAATGCGGATGCCGTCCGGCGGTGGCAAAGGTGACCAGGTAGACCTGCCCCTCGAACGAGCGACGGCCAAGGCGAAGTCGGGCATGTCCCATCAGGCAAGCGTGGCCACCGCCGACCCGCACGAAAATCGGAAAACCCCGCAATCCCCTGTCCGATTCGATTCCCCCCGATTGTAGGAGCGGCTTCAGCCGCGATCTGGAGTCGGCGCGGGCGGACGGTTCCAGATCGCGGCTGAAGCCGCTCCTACAAAAGCCCGAACATTCGCCCCCGCATGGCCGCGAACCTGCCGAAGCGTGCCAAGCCCCCGCCAGACCCCGCTGATAGAATGGCAGGAACGATTCCCACCCCCCATTCAAGAGGCGCGGCCAAGGGGCCGCGAGGCGCATGACTCCGACCTACGAAAGCCCGTTCTCCGACCTCATCCACGACGACCCGGACCCGACCGAGACCCAGGAGTGGGTCGAATCGATCCAGGCGGTGATCGAGCGCGACGGCACCGACCGCGCGCACGCCTTGCTGGAGAACATGGTCGAAGTCAGCCGCCGCGCCGGCGCCGACCTGCCGTTCGCGCCGACCACCGAGTACATCAACACCATCCCGCCGCACCTGGAGGCCAAGAGCCCGGGCGACGCCGCGATGGAGTGGAAGATCCGCTCGATCATCCGCTGGAACGCGATGGCGATGGTCGTGCGCGCCAACCGCAAGCCCGGCGACCTCGGCGGCCACATCGCCAGCTTCGCCTCCGGCGCCACGCTCTACGACGTCGGCTTCAACCACTTCTGGCGCGCCCCGTCGGAGGACCATCCGGGCGATCTGCTGTACATCCAGGGCCACAGCTCGCCGGGCATCTACGCGCGCTCGTTCCTCGAAGGCCGCATCAGCGAGGAGCAGCTCGACTGCTTCCGCATGGAAGTCGGCGGCAAGGGCCTGAGCAGCTACCCGCACCCGTGGCTGATGCCGGACTACTGGCAGACCCCGACCGTGTCGATGGGCCTCGGCCCGATCGCCGCGATCTACCAGGCGCGGCAGTGGAAGTACCTCGAAGGGCGCGGCCTGATGCCGAAGACCGACCGCAAGGTCTGGTGCTTCCTCGGCGACGGCGAGACCGACGAGCCCGAAAGCCTCGGCGCCATCTCGGTCGCGGGCCGCGAAGGCCTCGACAACCTGATCTTCGTCATCAACTGCAACCTGCAGCGCCTCGACGGCCCGGTGCGCGGCAACGGCAAGATCATCCAGGAGCTGGAAGGCAACTTCCGCGGCGCCGGCTGGAACGTCATCAAGACCATCTGGGGCAGCTACTGGGATCCGCTCCTCGCCCGCGACACCTCCGGCAAGCTGCGCCAGCTGATGATGGAAACCGTCGACGGCGAGTACCAGAACTGCAAGGCGTTCGGCGGCAAGTACACCCGCGAGAACTTCTTCGGCAAGTACCCCGAGACCGCCCAGCTGGTCGCCAGCATGTCCGACGAGGACGTCTGGCGCCTCAACCGCGGCGGCCACGATCCGCACAAGGTCTACGCCGCCTACCACCAGGCGGTGCACACCAAGGGCATGCCGACCGTGATCCTGGCCAAGACGGTCAAGGGCTACGGCATGGGCGATGCCGGCGAGTCGCTCAACCCGACCCACGGCACCAAGAAGATGGACGACGAGGCGGTGCGGATCTTCCGCGACCGCTTCAACGTGCCGGTGACCGACGAGCAGCTGGCCGAAGGCAAGGTGCCGTTCTACCACCCCGGCGAAGACTCCGAGGAAGTGCAGTACATGAAGGAGCGCCGCAGCGCGCTCAACGGCTTCCTGCCGCAGCGCCGGCGCAAGTCGACCGAGTCGCTGACCGCGCCCAAGCTCGAAGTCTTCGAGCGCCTGCTCAAGACCACCGGCGAGCGCGAGATCAGCACCACCATGGCGTTCGTGCAGGCGCTCAGCATCACCCTGCGCGACAAGCAGGTCGGCCCGCGCTGCGTGCCGATCGTCGCCGACGAAGCCCGCACCTTCGGCATGGAAGGCATGTTCCGCCAGCTCGGCATCTACTCGCCGCACGGCCAGAAGTACAAGCCGGTCGACCGCGACCAGCTGATGTACTACCGCGAGGACGCCGCCGGCCAGGTACTGGAAGAGGGCATCACCGAGGCCGGTGCGTTCGCCAGCTGGATGGCCTGCGCCACCAGCTACAGCACCAACGACCTGCAGCTGATCCCGTTCTACATCTACTACTCGATGTTCGGCTTCCAGCGCATCGGCGACTCCGCCTGGCAGGCCGCCGACATGCGCGCGCGCGGCTTCCTGCTCGGCGCCACCGCCGGCCGCACCACGCTCAATGGCGAAGGCCTGCAGCACGAGGACGGCCACAGCATGGTGCAGGCCGGGCTGATCCCGAACGTGCGCAGCTACGACCCGACCTTCAGCTACGAGGTCGTCACCCTGCTGCAGCACGGCATGAAGCGGATGCTCGAGGACCAGGTCGACGAGTACTGGTACCTGACCCTGATGAACGAGAACTACAGCCACCCCGACATGCCCGAGGGCAGCGCCGAGGGGATCATCAAGGGCATGTACCTGCTGAAGGACGCCGGCAAGGCCAAGAAGACCGAGCAGCGCGTGCAGCTGATGGGCAGCGGCACCATCCTGCGCGAGGTGATCGCCGCCGCCGAGTTGCTGGAGAAGGACTTCGGCGTGACCGCGGACATCTGGTCGTGCCCGAGCTTCAACGAGCTGGCCCGCGACGGCGCCGACGCCGAACGCTACAACCGCATGAACCCCGAGTCGAAGGCCCCGCGCAAGCCGTACATCACCAGCCTGCTGGAAGGCCGCCAGGGTCCGGCGATCGTCTCGACCGACTACATCCGCGCCTACCCCGAGCAGGTCCGCGCCTACGTGCCGATGCACTACACCGTGCTGGGCACCGATGGCTTCGGCCGCAGCGACACCCGGGCGAATCTGCGCAGCCACTTCGAGGTGGACCGGTACCACGTCGCGCATGCCGCGATCGCGGCGCTGGCGGCGGAAGGGAAGATGACGGCGAAGGATGTGGCTCGGGCGATCAAGCAGTACAAGATCGATGTGGAGAAGCCGAATCCGCTTGGCGTATAGTCAAAAAGGAGGGCGGCTTTGGCCGCCCTTTTTTATTCGCGTCACCTACTCAAATCGTCTTTGCGAGTGACACATGAAAAAACTGTTCACGAGTGACACGATGAAGTTCATCTATCTCGTAATCGCAGTTGCGGCGATATGGTATTGCAGCTGGCTATGGGTTGATAGAAATGTCTATAGCGTTGCTCCGTGGATGGAATCGCATGCTGCGATTCGAGCCCTGTTCGGAGACAAGTTCGGGGCAATTAATTCGCTGTTCTCGGGCTTGGCTTTTGCAGGAATAATCTTCACGGTTCTTCTTCAAAAGCGAGAACTTGCATTACAGAGGGAGGAGGTGGCGCGAAACCGCGACCAACTCGTAGAGCAGAATAGAACACTCAACAGGCAGCGGTTCGAAAATACATTCTTTAAGATGCTCGAGTTGCAAAGTGACATTACGTCGAAGCTCGATATGCTTGGATCGCTCGGGCGCAAGGCACATGTGGACTTCCAGACGGCGTTGATCGAGTCCGATACGGAGTTCCAAATATACAAATCCTTGGGCAAGCTCACGCGTGAGCAGGTTCGGCAGATCCAAGACGCCGGAATCGTGGAGGTCGATTACCCGGCACTTTCCGCTGCTGACGTATCCACGCTAACCGACGCGCTCATCCAGATCCCGCGCGCATTCGAGTCGTATTTGGATGACGATATTGAGATGCATCGTGCAAAGTTAAAGATCGCGTATCAGAAAGTCGCGTCTAAATATCTCGACAGTTTCTCGCATTATTTCAGGAGTCTCTATCGAGTACTGGATTTCGTGCACTCAAACGAAGATCTAAAAGAGAGTGAAAAGAATAAGTACGCGAAGATAATGCGATCGCAACTTTCAGATGCTGAACTGGTGTGTCTGTTCTACAACGCGCTCATGCCTTATGAGATCCCAGGTCGACCGATGGAACTTGGCTTCCCGAAACTAGGCCGCCTATTGATCGCCTACAACATCCTGCACAACATGAACGAAGCAGATGTGATCCACCGCACGCACCAGAAAATATTTCAGGAAAGCTATCGGGGAGAGGCAAGGTGATGCAGAAAAGGGATCCGAAGCCTGAAATTCAGCGACTCGAAGAGCTCGCCATGTCAGTCAAGGCCGGCGACGTAAAACTCCCAAAGTTTCAGCGTCCGTTTGTCTGGAAACGGGGAGACATTCTCAAGTTGTTAGATAGCATCTACAAGGGTTATCCGATCGGTAGCCTACTCATGTGGAATAGTTCACAACGTTTGACCAGCGAGCGCTCCATCGATGGGCTTGAGCTTAATTCTGCTGAGCAGATCAGCTATCCGACCAATTACCTGTTAGATGGTCAGCAGCGGCTGACCGCGCTGTGCGGTGCGTTGTTTTGGGAAGGACGCGACTTAGGTAGCCAGTGGAATATTCATTTTGATCTTGAGAAGGAAGAGTTCGTTTATCCAAAAGAACCTGGGCTTATTCATCTCTTTCCTCTCAATCGGCTAATTAATACCAGTGAGTTTATTAGGCAATGCATGAAATTCGAACACCATGAAAGGGGTCCGATTTACATGCGAAATGCTGAGAGGCTGTTGCGCGCGATTAAAGATTATAAGATTGCAGTGGTTAAGATTGGTGACATGACGGTAGAAGAGGTCGCGCCTATCTTTGAGCGGATTAATAGTACGGGTCGCAAGCTGACCATCGTTGACCTGATGGTTGCCGCTACGTGGAGTAATGGATTCGATCTGAATGATGTGATCCAAGAGATCGCCTCGGTAGCTGAAGCTGCGAACTTCGGTGAGGTGAAGGATCGCATTATATTGAGGTCAATTTCTGCCGCGACGGGTGGTGGTATAAACAAGGAAGACATACAGCGATTGCGAAAGTACGATGCACCACAGCTGTTGAGTGCCTCTTCCGATGCTCGGCGCGGCGTGGCCCATACAATCGACTTTTTGAATAACCGCCTTGGCCTTCGCGATTTCTCGCGAGTGCCGTACGCTTTTCAGTTTACTCATTTAGTAGAATATTTCCGGCTGGCAGGGCGCGCAGACCGCCAGCGCGAAGACGAGTTGGTGCGCTGGATTTGGTTTACATCCGTCACTAGGTATTTTGCATCGGCGAACACGGGTGACATTAGTCGCGATCTAGATGCAATTCGTGCATTTGCTAATGGTGCATCCGATCGGATGTATGAACGAGGAACGATCGATATAACGAGGTTCCTTTTCGACAAATTCAATCTTCGAATTTCGACGAGTATTAGTTTCACACTTCTACTTAGCAACATGCGCCCACAATTGAGTGTCGACGGACGTGCAATAAATGATGCTTATTTGGATGTAAAGGACAGCCGTCTCTACGCAGCAGTGGATCCGCAGCTAAAGAGTAATATCGGCCAGATAATTCATCCATTCGCCGACAGGCCTAGTGCCGAGAATTTCGTGCATTTGGGGGACCACTTTATCGATGAGCGTAGTCGGCAGCACTTGGTGCGCGGAGAAATAGAGACATTCTGTGATAGTCGGGCTCAGTTGATTGTGGCTGCTATTGAGGACTTTACCCAGTGTGAAGCGCGCTTTACTCCCTTGGGGCGGATTGAAGAGCAAGGCGATATTTTTGAAAGTATCGACGATATTGAGGAATGAGCGTCATTGGACGGACTTGATCATTTCGGCAGCAACCGGGTGTCGTCGATAAACATCTAAGAATTCTTCCAATGACATCGCAGAGAGAGCGACCTTGCTAGCAACCATGAAGATGGACAGAGCCAATCGCCGTCCCTGGCGCTGGCGAGGGTCGCGCGAGCTAAGCATGCATTCGACTGGTTTTAGGGTCGTTTTTATGCTCTGGATCTCTCCGTCTAGATACTGGATTTCATCCGACGACCTTTAGAGATCTCCCGGAGACCTCCGGGACATCTCTCAGCGATGTCCCGGACCTCATCGACGAGGTCGTGGAGGTCATCCAACGACTTCTCAGAGGTCACCGATAGACCTTCCAGAGGTCTTCGATAGATGTTCCAGAGGTCTTTCATAGACCTCCCAAAGGTCTTCGAGAGATGTCCCAGAGGTCTCGGCCGCCCGCTCCCGCAGTCACGCTTTTACACATACCCAACTCGAATAGCCGGTAACGTCCAAGCGCCCACCTCGCGAGGCGGGCGCAGGGACGCCTGGATTGTTCGCCATTCGCCGCGGCGAGCGCCGGTTGCGGCCTGTAATCGGAGGGGGAGGCGCAGCCGCCGTGTGGACCGACCGCCTGCGCATGCACGAGGTGGTCGCGACGATCCGATGACATCGCTCGCCCACGGCCGCTCCACCCACCCGCCCGCGTTGGCCTGAACCATCCGTCCCCGCAACGGCTGGGCCCAATGAAGCAGCAGGTCCACTACGTCGAAACCGCCGACCACGTCCAGCTGGCTTGGGCGGAAGCCGGCCGCGGCCCGCCACTGGTCAAGGCCGCAACCTGGCTCACCCACCTGCAGTACGACAGCGAGAGTCCGGTCTGGGCCCACTGGGTGCGCTTCCTCGGCGGGCACTACCGCTACATCCGCTATGACGAGCGCGGCTGCGGGATGTCGGACTGGAAGGCCGGCGACCTGACACTGCCGCGCTGGGTGGAGGACCTGGAGGCGGTGGTCGACGCGGCCGGCATCGATCGCCCGTTCGCACTGCTCGGCATCAGCCAGGGCGCGGCCACGGCGATCCGCTATGCGGTGCGGCACCCGCGGCGCGTCTCGCACCTGGTCCTGTATGGCGGCTACGCGGTCGGCGGGCTGCGCAGCGACGACCCGGAGCGTGCGGCGATGTTCCGCGCGGTGATGGAGGTGGTCGGCTTGGGCTGGGGCAGCGACAACCCGGCGTTCCGCCGCCTGTTTGCCGAGCGCTTCGTGCCGGAGGGCACGGCCGAACAACTGGCGTGGTTCAACGACCTGTGCCGGCAGACCACCTCGCCGGCCAACGCGGTGGCGCTGCTGCAGGCGCGGGGCAATGTCGACATAAGCGACGAGCTCGAGCAGGTCCGCGTGCCGACCCTGGTGTTGCATGCCAACCGCGACCAGATCGCGCCGCTGGCGCAGGGCCGGTTGCTGGCCAGCCGCATCCCGGGCGCGCGCTTCGTCCAGCTGGATTCCAGCAACCACGTGCTGCTGGAACACGAGCCGGCGTGGCGCGAGTTCCAGGACGAAGTGCTGGCGTTCACCGGCGTGGCGTGGCCCGAGGCGCGCCTGGACCCGGCGCGCGGGCCGGTGCTGACGGTGCGCGAGCGCGAGGTGCTGGCGCTGCTGTGCGCCGGCCGCAGCAATGCGCAGATCGGCTGGGAGCTGGGCGTCGCCGAGAAGACCGTGCGCAACCACCTCTCGGGGCTGTACCGGAAGCTCGGGGTGCGCAGCCGCGCCGAGGCGATCGTGCAGGTGGTCGGGCGGCGCGAGCCGGACTGACGCGGCGGGACATCGGCGAAAGCGGCGAGAGCGGCGAATCGGCACCCGGGACATTTGTCCCGGTCGGCCCCGGAACGCCCGCCGCGACCGGGACAAGGTTCCCATCGCCGCGTCCGGTGGCGGGGCGCAGGCTGCGCATGACCGCTTCGAGGAGTCACGTCGATGTTCCGCCTGTTTGCCTTCCTTTACGGCACCGCGAACTACGCGGTGTTCCTGCTGGTGTTCCTGTACGCGATCGGCTTCGTCTCCGGCGTGGGCGTGCCCAAGCACGTCGACAACGGCGTGCCGACCGCGTGGCCGATGGCGCTGGCGATCAATCTGGTCCTGCTGTCGCTGTTTGCCGTGCAGCACAGCGGCATGGCGCGGCCGGCGTTCAAGCGCTGGTTCACCCGCATCGTGCCGGCGCCAATCGAGCGCAGTACGTTCGTGCTCGCCGCCAACCTCGTGCTGGTGCTGCTGTACTGGCAATGGCGCCCGCTGCCGATGGTGGTGTGGGACGCCGAGGCCGAGGCCGCGCGCTGGCTGCTTTACGGGCTGGCGGCGCTGGGCTGGCTGCTGGTGCTGGCCAGCACGTTCCTGATCGACCACTTCGACCTGTTCGGCGTGCGCCAGTCGTGGCGCGCCGCGCTCGGACGCGGGCCGACGCCGGCGGCGCCGTTCGTGACCCGCGCGCTGTACCGCATCGTGCGTCACCCGATCATGCTCGGCTTCCTGATCGCGTTTTGGGCCACACCGACCATGACTGTGGGCCATCTGCTGTTCGCAAGCGTGACCACCGGCTACATCCTGGTGGCGGTGAAGTGCCTGGAGGAGCGCGACCTGGTCGCCGAGTTCGGCGACACCTATCGCGACTACCAGCGTCGTGTGCCGATGCTGTTGCCGTGGCGGCGCGGGCCGGCCGGCTCAACCGCGGATACAGGACGGGTGCGGGCGCGGCAGGTGTAGCCACTGCGGATACGGGACCGTGGGCGGGCCATAATCCCGCACCGTCATAGATGGATCGCCCATGGAATTCGGAATCGACGCCATCGTCCTGCTGATGGCGGTGGCCTTCGTCGCAGGCATCATCGACGCGATCGCTGGCGGCGGCGGGCTGCTGACTATCCCGGCGCTGATGGCGGCCGGGGTGCCGCCGGTCCAGGCGATCGCCACCAACAAGCTGCAGAGCAGCTTCGGCACCGCGAGCGCGGTGGTTGCGTTCGCGCGCAAGGGGCGCATCGACTTCAAGCGCTTCGCCAGGCCGGCGATGGGCGCGTTTGTCGGCTCGGCGCTGGGCGCCTGGACGCTGCAGCGCATCGATCCCGCGTTCCTGGCCGGGCTGATCCCGGTGCTGCTGATCCTGATGGTGATCTACTTCACCGTCGCGCCGAAGGCCTCGGAAGAGGACCGCCACAGCCGGTTCGGCACCGGCGCGCTGGTCGGGATCATCACGGCGATTGGTTTTTACGACGGCTTCTTTGGCCCGGGAGCGGGTTCGTTCCTGACCACCGCGCTGGTCGCGCTGTTCGGCATGGGGCTGGTCTCCGCCACCGCGCATACCAAGTTCCTCAACCTGTCCAGCAACGTCGCGGCGCTGATCACGCTGGTGATCGGCGGCCACGTGCTGTGGATGATCGGCTTGCTGATGGCGGTGTCGAGCGTCGCTGGCGGGCAGGTCGGCGCGCACCTGGCGCTGCGCGTCGGCGGCAAGGTGATCCGGCCGCTGCTGGTGGTCATGGCGCTGGCGTTGACGGTCAAGTTGCTGGCGGATCCGGCGAATCCGTTGACGCAGTTGGTGATGGGGCAGTCGAGGTAGCGCGCTGCGCGTTGCCGGGCTGTTGCAGGAAAAACCGCACCATCTCCGCCGAGGCATCCGGCCCCGACGGATCGGTGTAGGTGCCGCGCTCGCTGCCGCCGCTCCAGGCATGGCCCGCGCCATGCACGGTCCAGTGTTCTGCCCGTGCCCGGCCTGCGGTCCCGTCGAACACTTCCTGCGTGTAGGACCGTCCCCCCGGGGCGACGCCCGCGTGCGTGCTGGACTGCGTCGTGCCTGCGGTGGCATCCCGGACGATCGCCTCGCCGTTGCTGGGCGCGACGGTGTGGTCGGCGTCGCCGTGGAACACGATGGTCGGCACCGCCCTCCTGGCGCTGCGCACGCGGGGGCTTCCTGCCTTCCCTGGCGCGCCAGCCGACATTGCGGTGAAGGCCGAGCCCATGTCGTGGGCGGCGGCGAAGGGCAGCCCGGAATGCGCGCCGACCGCAGCGAATACGTCCGGGTAGGTTTCGCCGAGGATGACCGCCATCGCCGCGCCCGCGGACAGGCCGGCGACGAAGACCCGTTGCGGATCGACGCGGTGGTCGGCGGCGACGTCGCCCACGATGCCGGCAATCAATGACGGTTCGCCGCGGCCATGCGCCTGGTCGCCGGGGCGGAACCAGTTCCAGCACTTGTTGCCATTGGCCCGCGGGGTCTGCGCCGGGTACGCCACCAGGAATCCGTGCAAGTACGCCAGTGCGTTCATGCCGGTGCCCGCGGCGAAGTCGTCCGGCGATTGGGTGCAGCCATGCAGCATCACCACCAGTGGCATCGGCGCGCTTGCGCCCCGGGGTGGCCCGGAGGGCACGTACAGCTTGTAGTCGAGGGCGCCGACGTCGTTGCGGAACGTGCGGGCGAGCCATGCGCCGCCGGCCGCCGGCCTTGCGTTCGGTGCAGGTGCCCGCTCGCGCGCTGCGGGGGGGGCGGTGGCGGGTGCTGGCTGCATCGGACGCGCGAGGCCGGCTCGCGCCAGGGACTGGTCGATGGTGGCGCGCACGTTCCCGCCGAGCCCGCCCTGCTGGGTGAGCCCCGCTGCGTTCAGTGCGCGATCGATGGTGTCGGCGACCTGCGAAGACCGGGAGGCGCCGTCCGTTGCCGGGGTGCCGGCATGCGGCGGGCGCGGACGGACGCGCCCGAGCAGTTTTTCAAGGAGGTTCAAGAGGTCAGCGCCTGTCAGTGAGTGCGCCGGGGGAGGCGGCAGGTGACCATGCTAACGAGGCACGGTTAAATGACGCGTTCACCCATCACGTGGGCGCCGGCGAAGATCGTGTCGCTTCACCCTGAATGAGACTTGGATACCGCATGAAAATCTTCCGTGGCAGCACGTTCAAGGCAGACCGCGCCTGGGACGCGGTCGAAATTGCCAACATGGGCGGTGTCACCACTCGCCTGCATTGGACCGACCAGCCGTACAAATGGCATGTCAATGACGGTGAGGAGGTATTTGCCGTCCTCGCAGGGCGGGTCCAGATGCGCTTCCGCGACGACACGGGCGCCGAGCAACGCACGTTGCTGGAGACCGGTGATGTGTTCTATGCGTCGATCGGGACGGAGCACGTGGCACACCCGATAGGCGAGGCCCGGATCCTGGTCGTGGAGCGCGAGGGGAGTGTCTAGCAGTTCCCCCAGAACCGGTTCTGGCGTTCAGCGCGGCAGTGGCGACGCCGTGAGCAATCCGCTGGTGACAGGGTCATAAATGATCAATGGATAGATCGCGAGATAGGTACCCTCCAGTGACTGGTCGACCACCCATATCAACCAGTCGGGTTTACCGCTGGCATCGATGTCGGCGACCGCCACGACTTCGAGCTTGAAGTACCAGCTGGGAGAGTCGAGTTCGGCTACGTGCGCGCCGATTTTCAATGGATGATCGGTCAGCGCCTGCAACGTGAATGCCTCCTCGGTGGTGCGCTGATGCATTGACGAGCGAAAACTGCGCATATCAAATCGGGTGGAGAGGGATTCACCCATGCTGTCGCTGATGTAGGCTGCCGGAACGGGCAATGCGTCCTGCAATACCGACAGCGAGTCACACGTTACGTACTCCAGCGAGGGAATCCTGTTGTTCGGAGCGGGTTCGATGTCGACACCATCCCCCAGCGCCAGATACTCCTCGCAGTTGGAGACAGTCGCTCCCGATGCCATCGTCATTGGCGAGCGCGGAACTGCCATCGAGGCTGCGTAGTCGGCGTTCGCGGCGTGCAACTCGGGATTCAGGATGATCACGTCGTTGCTGGGCGTGGTCGTGCTTGCGCAGGCAGCCAGCGAAAGTGCAAGGATGATGCTGGAGGCAACGGCTTTCATCGGACGGTCTCCGCAACGGCTTCATCGTTCATCCGCGCCAGGAGGTCGGCTTCGAGGTGGCGTCGGGTCGGATGCTGATCCTCGAAGTGCCGCAATTCCCGTATCGCTGCCGACCAGTCCTGCGAACTGACCATTTTCCAGATCCTGGGTGTTTTGACGCTCAGCGTGCCGTACTGGAACGACAACGAAGCGATGACGGTCTGGGCCTCGGCTGGTAGCGAGAAGAAATCAACCATGCGGGTGTTATGGCTTGACGCAGCGTAGCGGGCGACGAGCTTGGTGAGGTGGTCGTGCTTGGCCGCCTTGTCGATCAACCGGGCTTCGAGCAGCGAAATCCGAAGCGGTGTCTTCTCCAGCAGTCTTTTCGCGTCAAAGCGGATGATGCCGAGGTAAGGGGCCAGTTTGTCGATCAGCGAGAGTGGGAGTCCAAGCGCGCTTAGGTCACCCCTGTTGCGCTGGCCCAGATCGAAGCCGGTCGCGATGGTCACTCCGCTCCTGCTTTCGGCCGGGGCCGGGACGTAGCCGTCAAGCCTTACTCCCCCTTCGCGGGCGGACAGGAAGCTGTAATCAATGCGGTTCGGCATGTCATCTCCTTTGACGTGTGGATATTCCGTTTGCGGCGCGATCTCCTGTCGCGCCGCACCATCCTACCCGAGCGTCCGGTTCGCATGTATGGGACGCCCACCCGGATTCCGGGCCTTCTGGCACGCTGCGCAAGATCCGGTCCTTGCGGCATGATCGGCGTTCCCGGGAGCCGCGCTCCCATCCGATCGGAGCTCCCATGCGTCGCACCCTCGTCGTATCCGCCCTGTCCCTGGCCCTGTGCGTCGCCTGCGCGCACAAGGCGCCCACGCCGGTTGCCGCCGATGCGTCCGCCGCCACCACTTCGCCCGCGGGTACGCCGGCGCTGGCCGCTGCCACCAGCGAGGACGCGCGCATCAATGCGTGGTTCGAGCGCAAGTACGAGGAGGAGCTGCAGTTCAGCCCGATCCGGGCGACGTTCCTCGGCCGCAAGGACAACTATTCCAAGCTCGACGACATGTCGCGCGAGGCCGCCAAGCAGCAGCTTGCCTGGCGCGAGGCAGCGGTCGCGGAGATGAAGTCGACCTTCGATTACGACGCGCTCGGCGACAGCGCCAAGTTGTCGTGGGACCTGTTCGAGTACCAGCTGGAAACCGCCCTCGCGGCCGACCGCTTCAGCGACCACCACTATCCGTTCGAGCAGATGGGCGGCGCGCAGTCGTTCCTGCCGACGTTCCTGATCAACTTCCACAAGGTCGAGAACGAGTCCGACTACACCGCCTACGTCGCCCGCCTGCGCGAGGTGCCGCGCGCGTTCGGGCAGTTGATGGACCAGGTCAAGCGCTCGGCCGAGCTCGGCATCCGTCCGCCGCGTTTCGCCCACGAGGGCGTGATCGAGCAGGCCGGCAAGGTCGTCACCGGCGCGCCGTTCACCGACGGCGAGGACAGCGCGCTGTGGGCCGACGCGCAGGCCAAGGCCGACGGACTGGTGAAGGCCGGCAAGATCGACGCGGCGCGCGCGCAGGAGTTGAAGGACGCCGCCCGCGCGGCGCTGGTCGAGGCGGTGCAGCCGGCCTTCAACGACGTCATCGCCTGGTACAAGGCCGACATGCCGAACGCGCTGGTCAACCCGTCGGGCGTCGGCACCACCCACCCCGACGGCGCCGCGTACTACGCCGAGCGCCTGGCCGCGTCGACCACCACCGATCTCACCCCGGAGCAGGTCCACCAGATCGGCCTGGACGAGGTCGCGCGCATCCGCGGCGAGATGGAGGCGCTGAAGGACAAGGTCGGTTTCGACGGCGACCTCAAGGCGTTCTTCAAGTTCGTCGACACCGACCCGCAGTTCAAGTACCCCAACACCGACGCCGGCCGCCAGGCGTACATCGACGACGCCACCAAGGCGATCGACACGATCAAGAAGCAGCTGCCGAACTACTTCGGCCTGCTGCCGAAGGCCGACCTGGTGGTCAAGCGGGTCGAGCCGTTCCGCGAGGTCGACGGCGCCGCCCAGCACTACTACCCGAGCACGCCGGACGGTTCGCGACCGGGCGTGTACTACGCGCACCTGTCGGACATGAGCGCGATGCCGAAGACCACGCTGGAGGTCATCGCGTACCACGAGGGCCTGCCGGGCCACCACATGCAGATCGCGATCGCGCAGGAGCTGCAGGGTGTGCCGGAGTTCCGCAAGCAGGCCGGCTTCAGTGCGTACTCGGAAGGCTGGGGCCTGTATTCGGAGTGGCTGGCGCGCGAGATGCCGGGCAGCTACACCGACCCGTATTCCGAGTACGGCCGCCTGACCTCGGAGATGTGGCGCGCAATCCGGCTGGTGGTCGACACCGGCCTGCACGCCAAGGGCTGGACCCAGGAGCAGGCGGTGGCGTTCTTCTCCGAGAACAGTTCGATTCCGCTTGAAGCGATCGAGGCCGAGGTGCGCCGCTACATCACCTGGCCGGGCCAGGCGACCAGCTACAAGATCGGCATGATCAAGATCCAGGAGCTGCGCGCGAAGGCCGAGGCCGAACTGGGTGAGGACTTCGACATCCGCGGCTTCCACGACGCCGTGCTCGGCGGCGGTGCGCTGCCGCTGACGTTGCTGGAGCGCAAAATCGATCAGTGGATCGAGGACGAAAAGAAGGCCTGACGTTCCGGCGGCTGTTCACGCAGGGCCCGGGTTCGACCCGGGCCCTGTCGTTTCCGGCTTCGCGCGGGCATGCACCAGGCCCGCTGCGGCGGTCACCCAGCGAGGCCGGCGGACATGACCCATGACCCGTGTCATCTGCCAGGCGCGGGCTTCCAATAGGGGCATGCAAGACGCGGTCGTCTCCCATCACGCCCCCACGGCACCCGCCTACGGCACCACCCACGATGGCGACAGCGTGCTGCCCACGCACCGGCACTGCACGCCGTACCTGTCACTGGTGGTGGCGGGAAGCTATGTGGAGGTGAGCCCGGATGGTCCACTGCAGTGCCGACCGGGCACTGTCGTGCTGCATCCGCCGTTCCATGCCCATGGCGACCGCTTCGGCCGACGTGGCGCGCGCACCCTGAATCTCGAGTTGACCCGGGTGCCCTCGCTGGCGCCGTTTCCCGAGGGCGCGCAGGCGTGGCAAGTGGATGATCCTGTCGCGGCTCGGGAGCTATTCCTGCATGCGCCCACGCAGCTGCCGGAGTTGCTGGGCGACGCCGTGCTGCTCGCACCCGCCCCGTTGCCCGTGTGGCAGACGGAGATGGCGGCCGCCGTGCGCGATGCCGATGTGGAGATCACCGCGATTGCCCGCCACGCCGGGGTGTCCGCTGAGCATGCCAGCCGCAGCTTCGCCGCCAGCCATGGCATGTCGCCTCGCGCGTTGCGGGGCGAATGGCGCTGGCGGCGGGCGCTGTCGCTGCTGGCGGGCGACCTGCCGCTGGCGCAGGTCGCGGCCGCGGCTGGCTACGCCGACCAGAGCCACCTGTGCCGCGTCAGCCTGCGCCTTGCCGGATGCTCGCCTGCCCGGGTGCGCGAGCGGATCAAGTGCGTCCAATACGCGGGGAACCCGCTTGCGGCCTGATGGGTGCCACGCCCTTCTGGACTCCTGCCATGCCGCATCCGAACCGAAAACCTTTTCGCCGCCGCCCGCTCGTGCCGCTGGCCATCACATTGTTGCTGGCGGCGCTGTCGGCGTTCGCGTCGGAGCCAGGGACGTCCGAAGCCGCCACCCGTGCCCTGGCCGAAGCCTCGCGCAGCGTGCTCAGCCTGGAGATGCCTGCCGCGCTGGATGCGCTGGCCGCGGTGCCGGCAGGGCAGTTCACCGGCAAGGATGCGCGGGTGCGGGCCTGCATGCTCGACACCTTCGGCCGGGCCGCGTCGCCATCCCCGGTGGCCGGCATCGAGGACCCGTTCGTGCGACGGGTGGTTGCCGCCTATCGGAGCTACTGGTGGCATACGCTGCGCGAGCCGGGGCGTCGCGTCGAGTTCGAGGCCCGGTTGGGCGAGGCACTGGCCGCGACCTTGCAGATCCCGGCGCCGACCAGCGAGGCGGCCTTCGATGGCCTTGTCGAGCGCGTCGGCATCGCCCTGCGCGAGCGCGGCCTGCACGTGCAACAGGGCCGCACGCCGCCCCTGCACGAGCTGCTGCTGTGGGCTTCCGAACAGCCGCGTACCTATGAGGTGGCGCTGCCCGAGGGGTTCACCCAACCCGTGCGGGTGTTCATCCTCGAGGATTTCCTGAGCAACGGCTGGATGCACTATGGGCGCTGCGGAATGCGCGGGCCCGGTGGGTGGGCCACGCAGGAGGGCTTGTACGCGGTGAAGCACCGCTACGACAGCTTCGCCAGCGAGCAGTTCCGGGTCAGCTTCCTCGGCCACGAGGCGCAGCACTACGCCGACCTGCGCCGCTGGCCGGACATGCCGTCATGGCAACTCGAGTACCGCGCCAAACTCACCGAACTGGTGCTGGCCGACGACAGGCTGGACAGGATCATCGAGCAGTTCATCCGCACCCGCACCGATGACGAGTCCCTCCCGCATCCCTACGCCAACGCGCGGGTGATCGAGGATCTGCGGACGCGGCTGGATGTCGCCGGCGGCAGGACGCTGGTGTCGGTCCCGCCGGCAGATATCCACCGGGCCGCCCGGATGCTGTTGATCAGGAACACCCGGGCCTCCCAAAAGGGTCACGGGGAGCACTCCGGTGACCGTCCCGCAGTGTCCCGCAGCAGGGGCGCGGGATCGCGGGCATCGACGAGGTAGTCGTCATACCAGATGTGCGGAAGCCGGTCCGCCTCGGCCAGCCATTCGGCCACGAGGGGATGGTCGAGCAGCAGTTGCATCCAGGCCCGGGTCCTCGGCCACGCCGAGGTGTCGGCGGAATGCCGCGCCAGTCGGACGACGGTCGGGGCGTGCATGAAATCGGCCAGCGACACCTCGCCGAACAGGTATGGCCCGCCATGGCGGACGAGCGGTGCCTCGTAGGCGCGGAACAAGCGGTTGCACTCGTCGTGCTCGGCCCCGGTGAGCGGCCGCTTGAGCGGATAGAACGCGCTTTCGAACGAGATGCGGTGGCACAGCGACGACAGGCCGGCGTGCTGCCAGGCCATCAGGGACCGCGCGTGGGCGCGTGCTTCGATGTCGCGCGGCAGCAGCCGGTTCTCGCTGACGTCGTTGGCGAACTCCATGATCGCGCTGGAGTCGTAGATCACGGTGCGACCGGTATCGAGCACAGGCACCGCGCCGGGCGGCGAGAACTCGCCGATCGAGGCGAGGTTGCGGAAGCGTTGCGGCCGGCGTATGTCGACCGGTTCCTCGTCGAACTCGTAACCGGACGCCTTGAGGGCGAGCCACGCACGCATCGCCCAGCTCGATGCGTTCTTCGTTCCGACATACAGCCTTGGGCGGGTCATGGTTGCTCCCTTCGTTCCGGGTCAAAAACGGGTTACTATTAAAACGATAGTCGACTATCAAAACAATAGCGAAGGAGCACGCAGATGGCCAGGATCCCGGTCCCGGGGACGCCAGTCCGCGGATCGAAAAGTGGCAGCGCGATCATGGCTCTGTTCGACCTGCTGGGTCGGCGATGGGCCATGGGTGTGGTCTGGGTGCTGAGCGAGCAGGGCCCGTGCAGCTTCAGCCAACTCGAGGCCGCATGTGAAACCATCTCGCCTGCCGTCTTGAACACGCGCCTCAAGGAGCTGCGCGCCGCCGGCCTGGTGGTCAAGGAGGAAGGCGGTTACGCCGTCTCGAAGCTGGGCCGGGAAGTCCATGCCAGCCTGCTCCCACTCGCGGCCACGTCCAGAAAATGGGCGGCGCTGGTTGACCGCCCGATCGAGCGAAGGAGTACCCGATGAAACAATTGCTGTTTGCGCTGTGCCTGGCCGGCGCTTTCCCCGAAGCCCTGGCGGCCGACCCGGTGCCGCAGGTTGCGGGCCCGGCGCAGGACGCGGCCACGGCTCCCCGGCCCGGCAGCTTCCATCGCCTGCTCGACGAGCTGACCGCGCGCAGCGTCAACAGCGATCCCGAGCTGCGCAGCATGCTCGGTCTCGCCGATGACGGCGTCGGCGACCTGTCGGACCGGATGACCGATGTATCCCTGCCGCGGCGCAAGGTGCTGCGCGATGAGCTGGAGCAGGGCCTGGAGTCGGTCGGCGCGTTCGACCGCGAGGCGCTGGAAGGCCAGGAGCGCTGGAGCCACGACCTGGCGAGCTGGTTCTACCGGACCCAGATCGATCTGATGGCGTTCGACTGGTCGCCTGCGTGGCTACCGGTCGGTGGCTCGGTCTATGCGGTCGATCAGTTGTTCAGCATCCCGGTGTCGATCCCGCAGTTCATGGTCAACCATCACCGGGTGGCCGACGAGGGCGACGCCGAGAACTACATTGCGCGGCTGGAGGGCATCGCGGAGAAGCTCGACCAGGTGATCGCCAACTTCGACCTGCAGGCCGAGCACGGTGTCGTGCCGCCCGAAGTCGCGCTGGAGGGCGCGGCCGCGCAGATCCGCACGCTGCTGGCACCCGAGCCCGAGTCGAGCCTGTTCGTCGACGCATTGCGACGGAAGCTGGACAAGGTGCCCGGCATCACCCCCGAGCGACGCCAGGCACTGCTGGCGCAGGCCGGGGAGGTGGTACGCACGCATACCAACCCGGCCTATGCACGGCTGCTCGCGCGCCTGGACGAGGCGCTGGCGAAGGACCCGGGCAATCGCGGCGTGTGGGCGCTGCCCGAGGGCAAGGCGTTCTACGACGCCGCGCTGCGCTGGAACACCAGCACCACGCTCGACGCCGACGCGATCCACCGGATCGGGCTCGACGAGGTGGCGCGGATCGAAGCGCGCATGGATGCGCTGCTCGACGGACAGGGCTTGACCGACGGGTCGGTGGGCGAACGCGTGGTGGCGCTGGCGAAGGATCCGCGTTACGTCTACGAGGACTCCGACGCCGGCCGGGCCGAGGTGATCGTCGACATCGAGGCCGCGATCGATCGCCTGCAGCCATATATTCCGCAGTACTTCGGCCGGGTGCCCGGGCAGCCTCTGCAGGTGAAGCCGGTGCCGGCGCATGCGCAGGCCACGTCGCCCGGCGGCTACTACTACCCGCCGGCGATGGACGGCTCGCGGCCGGGCACGTTCTTCATCAACCTCGGCGACATGCGATCCAACACACGCTGGAGCCTGCCGACCCTGGCGTACCACGAGGGCTCGCCGGGCCATCACTTCCAGATCGCGCTCGGCCAGACCCTGACCGACCTGCCGCTGCTGCGGCGCAGCCTCAATCCGAGCGCGTTCACCGAAGGCTGGGCGTTGTACGCGGAGCAACTGGTCGCCGAGATGGGGCTGTACGAAGACGACCCGCTGGGTGACCTCGGGCGCTTGCAGGCGGAGATGTTCCGTTCGGTCCGGCTGGTGGTCGACACCGGACTGCACGGCAAGCGCTGGACGCCGGAGCGGGCGGCCGCCTACATGATGGAGAAGACCGGGATGAGTCCCGTCGACGTGCGCACCGAGATCCATCGCTACCTGGTGCAGCCGGGACAGGCGTGCTCGTACAAGATCGGCCACCTGAAGATGCTCGAGCTGCGCGAGGACGCGAAGGCCCGGCTCGGCGACCGCTTCGACGTGCGCGCGTTCCACGACGTGGTGCTGGGCAACGGCGCGCTGCCGCTGCTGGTGCTGGAGCAGGTGGTGGACGAGTGGGTGGCTTCGGTGGAGGCCGCTGCCGGTCGATAAAGCACCTTCGCCTCACGTGCACCTTGAATGTGTTGGGGTTGCCAAGTTGATTCGTATTCCTGACCAGCAAGGGAGGAGCGTCATCATGGTGGCCACGTACGACGACCGAGCGTACCTCCGGGTGCTCCATCCGCTGCACGCGGTCCTGCTCGCCGGGACCGTCCCGCTGTTCCTTGGCGCGCTGCTGGCCGACCTGGCGTACCGGTCCAGCCATCAGATCCAGTGGAGCAACTTCGCATCGTGGCTGATAGTCGGCGCGATGGTGCTGGCCGCGGCCGTGCTTGTGTTCGCAATCGTCGACCTGTTTCATGACGGCCGCCGCCACGGGCGCCGAAGCGGACGCGGATTGCTGTACTTCCTGTTGGTACTGGCCACGTTCGCGCTCGGCCTCATCAACGCGCTGGTCCACGGCCAGGACGCGTGGGCGATCATGCCGGAGGCGGTGTGGTTGTCGGCGGTGGTCCTGCTGCTGGCATGCGCGGCGACGTGGCTGGGGTTTGCCGGCTATCGCACCGGAGGTGCGCCATGAACCGCGCGACGGTGTTCGCGGCCATTGCCGCCCCGATGCTGCTGGCCGCCTGTGGCGGCGATCCGCCGCCGCCGGAGTACGGCGCCAATCCGACCCTGCCCGACCCGCAGCGCGGACTGCTGCCGAGCATGGTCATCGCCGACCCCGGCGAGTGGGGCGACCGCCGTCCAGTCGTGCCGGCTGGCTACGAGATCTCGGCGATCGCCACCGACCTGCTGATTCCGCGGCAGACCCTGGTGCTGCCCAACGGCGACATCCTCGTGGCCGAGGGGCGCGGCGGCAACGCGCCCAAGCTCAAGCCCAAGGACGTGGTCGCCGGGCCGATCAAGTCGGCGGGGACCACCACGGCCAAGAGCGGCGACCGGCTGACCTTGTTGCGCGATGCCGACGGCGATGGCGCCTACGAACTGCAGACGGTGTTCGCCGATAACCTGAACGCGCCGTACGGCCTCGCGCTGATCGATGACGCGCTGTACGTCGCCAACCAGGATGCGCTGGTGCGGTTCGACTACACCGACGGCCAGACCCGCGCGAGCGCGCCGCCGGTCGAGGTCACCAAGTTGCCGTCGGACATCAACCACCACTGGACCAAGGCGATGACCGCCGGTCCCGACGGGCGATTCCTTTACGTCGGCATCGGCTCCAACAGCAACATCACCGAGCGCGGCATGACCGCCGAGGTCGACCGCGCGATGGTGTGGGAGATCGACGCCCAGACCGGCATGCACCGGCCGTATGCGACCGGCCTGCGCAACCCCACGGCGCTGGCGATACAGCCGGGTACCGGGCAGCTGTGGGCGGTGGTCAACGAGCGCGACGAGCTTGGCCCCAACCTGGTGCCCGACTACCTGACCTCGGTCCGCGAGGGCGGCTTCTACGGCTGGCCGTACAGCTACTGGGGCCAGAACATCGACCCGCGGGTGATGCCGCAGGATCCGGAGAAGGTCGCCTCCGCGATCGTGCCGGACTACGCGCTGGGCTCGCATGTCGCGGCGCTCGGGCTGGACTTCTCGACACCGGCGATGGGCGCGGGATTCGCCGAAGGCACGTTCGTCGGCGAGCACGGCAGCTGGAACCGCAGCGATCCGGTCGGCTACAAGGTCGTGTTCGTGCGCTTCCAGAACGGACGGCCGGTCGGCGACCCGGTCGACTTCGTCAGCGGCTTCCAGGTCGACGGCAAGACCTACGGCCGGCCGGTCGGGGTGACAGTGGATCCGCGCGGCGCGCTGATCGTCGCCGACGACCTGTCGAATACGATCTGGCGGGTGACACCGACGCGACAGCGAGCTACGCCAGCCGCTCCTTGAGCGCCTGCCGGTACCGCCGGCTCACCGCCACCGTGCCGCCGCCTGTGAGGTGGGCGCGGGCGTCGCCGGTGTCGAACGGCTCGATCTCGCGCACCCGGTCGAGGTTGACGATGGCGCCGCGGTGGACCCGCGCGAAGCCCTGGCCGTCGAGCTTCTGCGCGATCCCTGCCATCGTCTCGCGCAGCGGGTAGACGCGGTCGCCGACATGCAGGTTGACGTAGTTGCCGGAGGCCTCGATCCAGTCGATCTGGTCGACCTTGACCAGGAACTCGCGACCCAGCTTCTTGACCAGGAAGCGGTCGGCGACGGGCTCGGCCGGAATGTCCTCGCGGCCTTCGCTGATGAACCCGGCCTCGCCCTGCCAGCGGCGCAGCACGAAGCGGTACAGGTAGACGACCGCGATGAAGGACATGTAGGTGCGAACGTCTTTCAGGTACTCGTAACCCCAGGCTTCGGCCCAGCCGCCGAAGTCGTAATTGCCGCCCATGGCGGCGTAGGCCAACTCGCGCAGGGCGACCATGCCCAGCACGTGCAACAGCGAGAACGGCACGGTGAACAGCAGGTGCCCGGGCACGCTGCGGCGAAACGCGCCAACCCGCAGCGGGAAGCGGCGGTCGAACCGCAGCAGCAACGGGATCAGCGCCAGCCAGGTCAGGCCGCTGGAACACTCCCACACCCACGGTTCCCATCGCGCCACGTCCAGGCCGGAGTTGGCCATGTCGATGTTGACGGTAATGGCGTTGCCGGCGCAGTTGATCGCCGCGAGCAGGACCCAGAGGCCGACCTCGAAAATGCGCCGGTGGCGAAGGTAGGTCTGCGGGTCCAAGGGTGTCCCTGCGGGCGGTTCCGGCGGAGGCGGCGAGTCTAGCGCGGGCGGCTGCTACGATTCGTCCCCACCACCCGCCGCTCGTCCCCACACCCGCGCGGGGCATCACTTTTCGCTATCGGCGGCGGCCATCGCGGGGGGAACCTGCGCTCCCGTTCCGAGGAGTGCCGCCCCATGAATCCCGCCGTCGGCGCCGAGCGCCGCCATGACATCGACGCGTTGCGCGTGTTCGCGTTCGCACTGCTGATCCTCTACCACGTTGGCATGTTCTACGTGCCGGACTGGGGCTGGCACGTGAAATCCGGCCACCTGTTCGAATGGCTGAAGCTGCCGATGACCGTGCTCAACCAGTGGCGGATGCCGCTGCTGTTCCTGATCTCCGGGGTGGCGGTGCACTTCCTGCTGCGCCGGCTCGGTGCCGGCCGGTTCGCCTGGGCGCGGACCAGGCGCCTGCTGCTGCCGCTGCTGTTCGGCATGGCGGTGGTGGTGCCGCCGCAGGCGTATTTCCAGGCGTTGGCGAACGGCGCGTTCGACGGCGGCTACCTGGATTTCCTGGTCGCCTACTTCACGTTCCAGCCGTGGCCGCCGGGCGCGTTCGACGGCTCGCACGTGGGCGTCACCTGGAACCACCTGTGGTACCTGCCGTACCTGCTGGTCTACTCGCTGTTGCTGGCCGCATTGTTGCCGCTGCTGCGCAGCCGCGCCGGGCTGGCGTTCGCCGCGTGGTGGCGCGAACTGCGTGGCTGGCGGCTGTGGCTGCTGCCGGCGGCGCCGCTGGTGCTGGCGTCGTGGACGCTGTCGGCGCGGTTCCCGACCACCCACGACCTGCTGCACGACTGGCATACGCATGCGCAGTACGGCGCGATGTTCCTGTACGGCTACTGGATCGGCGCGGACGCCGGGCTATGGGCCGAGCTGCGCCGTCGGCGCTGGTGGCTGCTGGGGGCCGCGGTCGGCACCTTCATCCTGTTCTGGTGGCTGCGCTGGGTCACGGTGCCCGAGCCGAGCGTGGCCCGGGCAACGTACGACATCGCCCAGAGGCTCAACGGCTGGATCTGGATCCTGCTGGTGCTGGGGTGGGGCCACCACCTGCTGAACCGGCCGTTCCGCTGGCTGCCGTACGCGACCGGCGCGGTGTTCCCCTGGTACGTGCTGCATCAGACCGTCACCGTGGTCGCCGGCGTATGGCTGGCATCGCGGTCGCTCGGGCCGTGGCTGGAGGCGCCGTTGGTGGTGGCCGCCACCGCGCTGGGTTGCGTGCTGCTGACCGAATTCGTGATCCGCCGCGTCGGCTGGCTGCGGCCGCTGCTCGGGATGAGACCACTGCCATTGCAGAGCGCTGACGAACGGGTTGGCATGGCATGCCCAGCACCTGGGCGGGTCAGTGCAGTGGATCGGCTTTAGACCCGTACCATCCGATCGAACAGCCGCTCGATCGACATCGCCGGGTCGCTGCAGCGGCCCATGTGCACCGGCGACGTCTGGATGATCGAACTGCGCGTCGCGGTGAGCCAATGGAAGCGGCCGCGGCGCGGCAACCGGGCGATCGGGCCGGCATCGGGCGCGCCTTCGCAGATGCGGACGATCGCCTGCAGGTGGCGGCGCACGGTCTCGATGTCGATCGTCGGATCGAGCGCGCGCAATCTCCGCTCGTCGACCTCCACGCGCGCCTGCAGGAACTGTCGTGATTCGCACGACACGATCACCCCGGCGTTGACGAACTCGCCGCGCTCGACCCGCGGCACGATCCGGATCACGCTGTAGTCGTAGCTGTCAGCCGCGTGCATGCAGTGCCTCCTCGAGGAAGCCGCGGCGGTTGGCCAGGCGTTGCAGCAGGAAGTCGACGTAGGCCGCGCGCTGGACGGCGGGTTCGCCCCAGGCGTCGTGGCCCTCGAGCCAGCTGTCGGGCACCCGCGCGAGGATGGCTTCGAGCAACTCGCGGGTGACCTGTGGGGCGAGGCGCGCGTCGGCGGCCTCGATGCCGTCGGCCAATGGCAGCAGCACGTGCTCACGGACCATCGGGAAGCGGCTGTCGGCGGCCTCGGTCGAGCCGTCCCAGCCGTGGTGGAAATACAGCGCCGCGCCGTGGTCGATCAGCCATGGGGCACCGTGCCAGACCAGCAGGTTGGTATTGCGGAAGCTGCGGTCGACGTTGCTGGTGAAGGCGTCGAGCCAGACGATCGACGAGGCGAGTTCGCCACCGGGTTGCTCGGCGGCCGGGTCGAAATTGATCGCGCCGGGCAGGTAGTCGAGCCCGAGGTTGAGGCCGGCACTGGCGCGGATGAGTTCCTGGATCTCGGGGTCGCCTTCGGTGCGCGCGAGCTCGGCATCCAGCTCGATCAGCACGATCTCCGGTACCGGCAGGCCGAGTGCTCGGGCCAGCTCGCCGACGACGATCTCGGCCACCAGCGCCTTCGGGCCCTGGCCGGCGCCGCGGAACTTGAGCACGTAGAGACCGTCATCGTCGGCCTCGACGATGGCCGGCATCGAGCCGCCCTCGCGCAACGGGATGACGTAGCGGGTGGCCTGCAGGGTGCGGAGCGCGGGGTTGGTCAAGGCAGGGGACGGGTGGGAGACTCCACCGCAAGAGTACGCGACGAGCCGCCGATCCGGGCTATCGTCATTACTCGCCCGTACCAGTGATGCCCCCATGTTCCTGCGCGCGCTGCTTGCCCTGCTTTTGCTGCTGCCTGCCCACGCGCCGGCGGCGGAAGTCGATGTCACGGTCGAGCCGCTGGCCATCGGCGACACCTTCACGATCGAATCGGCGGTGCTGGGCGAGACGCGCCGGATCAACGTCTACCGCGCGCCGGGCTACGGCGCCGCGCCGGATGCGCCGTTGCCGGTGCTGTACATGCCCGACGGCGGCATCGCCGAGGATTTCCTGCATGTCGCCGGGCTGGTGCAGGTGTCGGTGATGAGCGGCACGATGCGGCCGTTCATGCTGGTCGGGATCGAGAACACCGAACGCCGGCGCGACCTGACCGGGCCGACCGACGACCCGCAGGATCGCGAGATCGCGCCGCGTGTCGGCGGCTCGGCGGAGTTCCGCGCGTTCTTGCGCGGCGAGCTGATGCCGGCGATCGAGGCGCGCTACCGGACCACCGATGAAACCGCGATCGTCGGCGAGTCGCTGGCGGGGCTGTTCGTGCTGGAGACGTTGGTGCTCGAACCGGCGTTGTTCGACAGTTACATCGCGATCGACCCCAGCCTGTGGTGGAACCGCCACGCGCTGCTGGCGCAACTGGACGCACTGCTTGAAACCGGACCCGAGCTGGCCAATGCGGTATTCATCGCCAGCAGCGACGAGCCCGGCCTGGCCGGACCGGCCGCGCGGTTCGCCGAGGCGTTGCAGCAGGCATCGCCGCCCGCGCTGCGCATGCATTACCTGCCGATGCCGGAGGAGCGCCACGCCACGATCTACCACCCGGCGGCGCTGCGCGCGTTCCGCCTGCTGTTCGCCCCCGCGCCCGCCCCGGCGGACGACGCGCGCTGACCCGGCGAGCGCGATGAAGCCGCTGGCGTCGCGGGTGCGGGTGATCGCCCATCGCGGCGCCAGCGCGCTGCGGCCGGAACACACCCTCGCCGCGTACGGCCAGGCGATTGCCGATGGCGCCGATTTCATCGAGCCCGACCTGGTGATGAGCCGCGACGGCGCGATGATCGCGCGCCACGAAAGCGAACTCGGTCGCACCACCGACGTGGCCCGCCACCGCGCATTCGCCTCGCGCGAGACCGAACGGCACATCGATGGCGTCGCGGTGCGCGGCTGGTTCAGCGACGACTTCACCCTCGCCGAGTTGAAGACGTTGCGCGTGCGCGAGCGGTTTCCGCAATGGCGCGATACGCGCCACGACGGCGCATACCCTCTGGTCACGCTGGAGGAGATCATCGAGTTCGTCGCCACCGAAGCCGCGTCATGCGGGCGGCCGATCGGGATCATTCCGGAGATCAAGCACGGCACCCATTTCCGCCGGCTCGGCTTGCCGATGGAGGACCGGTTGCTGGCCACGCTGGCGGCGCACCCTTACACCCGCAGCGCGCCGGTGGAGATCCAATCGTTCGAGGTCGGAAACCTGAAGTACCTGCGCGGCCGTCTCGCGGCGAGCGGGCAACGCAACATTCGCCTGCTGCAATTGCTCAAAGGCGGCGACTGCCAACCGTACGACGTGGTCGCCGCCGGTGGCACGCTCGACTACGCGCGGATGATGGCCCCGGCCGGCCTGCGCGAGATTGCCGGCTACGCCGATGGCATCGGCGCGCGCACCCGCGCAGTCGTGCCGCTGACCGCCGCCGGCGCGCTCGCGATGCCTACGTCGCTGGTCGCCAACGCGCATGCGACGGGGCTGGAGGTGTACGCCTACACGTTCCGACCGGAGAACAAGTGGGTGCCGCGGGCGCTTTGGCAGGGCGACGATCCCGCCACGTTCAACCAGGCCGGTTCGATCGCCGAGATCCACGCGTGCCTGGACGCCGGCATCGACGGATTCTTCACAGACGCTCCGGCGGTTGGCCGCAAGGCGCTGGATCGGGGCGCAAGTCCTTAGCCTTCATGGCGCTGGCCGGCCGGCTGGACCGGCCTCGTTGACAGGAACACCGGCCGTTTCGGCGGTCGGCATCTCCCCCCCTTGCGGAGTTCCCCCATGAACGTTCCCAGATCCGTTTTGCTGTCGTTCGCTGCGACTGCGCTCGTGGCGCTGTCGGCTCCCGCGGTCGCTGTCCCCGCCCATCCCGCCAGCGTGGCCAGGGACCTGGCACAACTGCGACAGGCCACCGCCGGGTTCCATCGACTCGACCATGCCTTCATTGCCGGCTGGACCCAGGACATCACCGGCTGCCTGGCCTCACCCGAAGGCGGCATGGGTTACCACTTCGCCAACTTCGACGCGTTGTCGGATGGCGTGGCCGAGGCCCTGCGCCCGGAGCTTCTGGTCTACGCGCCCAGCGCCAGCGGCGGCCTGAAACTGGTGGCGGTCGAGTACCTGGTGTTCGCCGACCAATTGCCCGAAGGCGCGCCGATCCCGATGCTGTTCGGCCAGCATTTCCACTTCAATCCCGCGGTAGACGCCTGGGTCCTGCATGCCTGGGTCTGGGAACACAATCCCAGCGGGATGTTCGCCGATTGGAACCCGAGGATCAGTTGCGACTGATACCGGCGTGCACAAAAAAGAGGGCGCGAACCTGTCGCGCCCTCTCGGTGTCGTACCCAGCCGCCGTTACTGCTGCGGCTCGACCTCGTCGACCGGTTCCTCCAGATCCTGCTGGTCGTCCAGCGTCGGATCCATCGGGTCCGGTTCCGGCGGAAGGGCAGTCGGATCCTGTTCCTCCATCGGGTATTCGTTGACGTCACCCATGGTCGTGGCCGGATCGTCGGTCGCGTACGGGTCCGTGGCGGCCGGATCGTCCGCGCCGGCGATCGGCGTGGTTTCCTCGATCGGTTCCACCGGCTCGGTGGCGGCCGTCGTGTCGGGTTCGTACGTATCCACCGCGGCGGTGTCGGGGGTGTTGTCGCAGGCGGTGAGGGCGAGTCCGCCCAGCAGCGCGAGCGACAGTGTCGAAAGCTTGAACCGTGTCATGGCATTCCTCCTGTTGGAGCCTCGTAGACAAGTGCGGCACGTGCACCCGAATGGGTCCCGGGTTGCTACGGGGCGAGGTTGTCATGGCGGTTGTTAAAGCCGGGCTACGTCATCGTGAAATACGCGCGCGCCGCAGCCATGCCGTTCAGGTTGCCAGCGTCGATGCACTGCTTGCGCGCCTGCGCGATGAACGACGGCCAACCCGTGACCAATGTTGAGATCGATGCGGCCGCCCGCATCTAGGCGGGTATCCGAGGAGACGCCATGAACCGCTACCAGAAGAGTCCCGATCGCATCGCCCAGCTGACCCCCGAGCAGTACCGTGTCACCCAGCAAAGCGGAACCGAGGCGCCGGGCAGCGGCGAATACCTCGGCAACAAGGCGCCGGGCATCTATGTCGACGTCGTTTCCGGCGAGCCGCTGTTCGCGTCCAGCGACAAGTTCGAATCCGGTTGCGGCTGGCCGAGTTTCACCCGGCCGATCGAGCCGGCCCACGTCAGCGAGGTGCGCGACACCAGCCACGGCATGGTTCGCATCGAGGTGCGCTCGAGCCACGGCGACAGTCACCTCGGCCACGTGTTCCCCGACGGCCCGAGCGACCGCGGCGGGCTGCGCTACTGCATTAACTCCGCATCGCTGCGCTTCGTCCCGCGCGACGAGATGGAGGCGCAGGGTTACGCGGCCTACCTCGACCAGGTGGAGGATGTCCGATGAGCACCGAACCCATGAGCACCGAACGCGCCGTGCTCGCCGGCGGTTGCTTCTGGGGCATGCAGGACCTGATCCGCCGGCAGCCGGGCGTGGTATCGACCCGAGTCGGCTACAGCGGTGGCGACGTCCCGAACGCGACCTACCGCAACCACGGCGACCATGCCGAGGCGATCGAGATCGTGTTCGACCCGGCAACGTTGAGCTATCGCCGCTTGCTGGAGTTCTTCTTCCAGATCCATGACCCCTCGACACCGGACCGGCAGGGCAACGATCGCGGTCGTTCGTATCGGTCGGCGATCTACACCACCTCCGACGAGCAGCGCCGGATCGCCGAGGACACCATCGCCGACGTCGACGCGTCCGGCCTGTGGCCCGGCAAGGCGGTCACAGAAGTCGCGCCGGCGGGTGACTTCTGGGAAGCCGAACCCGAGCACCAGGACTACCTGGAGCGCTATCCCGAGGGCTACACCTGCCACTTCATCCGGCCCGACTGGGTACTGCCGCGGCGCGGTTCCTAGGGCCGCGGGCCGGCGACGCGCCTATCGCGTGGCGATCGGCTGCGCCGGCTCGCAGTCCGGCCCGGGCGTGTCGCCATCGGCGCTGACGCACAGTTGGAACCGGTGCAGGCCGGGGACCTGGCGGCTGTCGCCATTGGCCAGCGCGAAGCGCTTGAGCGGCTCGCAATCGTCCGCCTCGCAGGTGCGCGGGTACACCGTGTAGTGGCACTGCCCGCTGGCGCTGCGCACGCATTCGAAACGCGCGCTGCCGGCCTCGCTGGTCGCCCGGCTGTGCAGCACCTCGGCGCCGTCGACGACGGTGCGGGTGACGAAGCTGCTGCCGCCGATGTCCACGCCGAACAGCGAAAGGGCGAAAGCCAGCAATGCCATCAGTTTCATGGGTCACCTTCCTGTAGACGGACCGGCGTCGTGTTCGGCCGGCTTGGTTGTGCGTGGCGATCGCGCGCAGCAATCGCGCGCGTCGGTCACATGTGCCGGAACAACGCCATGAACGGCGCGCTGACCGGCAGGGTTTCCGGCCGCGACTTCAGCCGGACGGTGCCGCGGCCGCTGTCGTCGCGGACCACGCCGGCGACCGCCTTGAGGTTGACGATGGTGGAGCGGTGGATCTGCTTGAACGTGGTCGCGTCGAGCACGGTCAGCAGGTCGCGGATCGGCGTGCGCAGCAGCGCCTCGCCTTCGGCGGTGACCACCGTGGTGTATTTGTTGTCGGCGCGGAAATAGGCGACGTCGTCGACCAGGATCAGTCGGGTTTCGCGGCCGGCGCTGGCGGTGATCCAGGTCAGCGGCGGCGGTGCGTTGTCGCGCGGACGGCCGGGCGCTAGCGTCGGGCCGAGGCGTTCGAGCAGCGCCGCCAGCGCCGCGGCCTCGTTGTTGCCGCTGCGCGTCTGCAGGCGGTCGATGGTCGCGGCCAGACGCTCGGACTTGATCGGCTTGAGCAGGTAGTCGACCGCGCCGCGCTCGAACGCGTCGATCGCGTACTGGTCAAAGGCGGTGACGAACACGATGCGGGTGTGCGGGCTGGCGTCGGCGGCGGCCGCGGCGACTTCCAGCCCGGTCAGACCGGGCATGCGGATGTCGAGGAAGGCAACGTCGGGCCGGTACTCGGCGAGCGCCTCGACCGCGCTGGCGCCATCCTCGCACTCGGCGACGATCTGCAACGCCGGCCAAGCCTGGCGCAGCTGCTCGACCAGTGCTTCACGCAGCAGCGCTTCGTCCTCGGCGACGACGCAGGTGGGAGCGCGCTCAGACATGATCGACCTCGGGCTTGAACTTGGCCGGCACGCTGATCGTCGCGGCGACGCCGGCCGGGAAGTTGGCGACCACCGCCAGCGCGGCCTCGCCGCCGTAGACCAGCCGCAGGCGCTCGCGCACGTTGCGCAGGCCGATGCCGGTGCCGTTGGTCTTGTTGTTGAAGCCGTCGCCGTCGTCGGCCACGGTCACCGCGACCGCGCCATCGTCGCCGCGCCGCGCGCGGATCCACACCGTGCCGCCGCCGGTGCGCGGCTCCAGGCCGTGCTTGATCGCGTTCTCGACCAGGGTCTGCAGCATCATCGGCGGCAGCGCGGTGGTGCGCACCTCCTCCGGCACGTCGACCTGCACGGACAGCCGCGGCCCCATGCGCACCTTGAGGATTTCCAGGTAGGCCAGTGCGCGCTCCAGCTCGACGCCGAGCGTCGACAGCTCGTTCTCGGTACTCGGCAGCGAGCGGCGCAGGTACTGGATCAGGTGGCCAAGCATCTCGTCGGCGCGCGCCGGGTCGCTGCGGGTCAGCAGCTGCGCGCTGGCCAGGGTGTTGTAGAGGAAGTGCGGCTCGACCTGGGCGTGCAGCAGGCTGAGCTTGGCGACGGTGAGCTCCTTCTCGGTCGCGGTCTGGGCGGCGTCGGCCTTCTCGCCGCGGCGGCGCTCGCCGACCCGGCGGCTGATCGCCCGGGTGATCGCCTCGGCGTTCTCGTAGTTGCTGGCGTCGTCGACCAGGAACCAGTCGCTCCATGCCGGGCTTTCGGGTTCGCAGATCAGGGTGACGCTGCCGCTGTCGTGGCCGGGGGTGACGGTGGCGAGGATCTGGTTGCGCGGGATGCCGAACCACGACAACGGGTTCCAGCGCCCGCCGATGCGTTCGATGTTGACGTCGGGGCGGCCGACCTTGGCCCGCACCTGCAGGCTGTCGCGTGCGCTCTCGACCTGCTCGATGCGCGGCAGCTCGCGGATCGCGGCGTCGAGCAGGTCGAACGCCTCGCCGGCCTCGAACGGAATCTCGACCTGCCGGCGCTGGCGATTGCTCAGCGCGGCCTTGTCGATCCGCCCGGCGATCAGCTGCACGCGTCCCAGGTGCGACAGCGCGCCGGCAACCACCAGCGCCATCGTCAGCATGCCGGCGACCACCACCGGCCAGTCGATCCAGCCGATCAGCGGCAGGTTCGACCACAGCCCGGCGAACAGGAACACCACCAGCAGCCAGGCCAGGGAGATACGCAGGACGAAGAAGGTGCTCTTGATCACGGGGAACGGCCAGGCGGAATGGGATTGCGACGGAGCATAGCGAGGGCCGCCACGGCGGTGGCTGCGGGTGCGACGGGTGCGAGATTGGCGCGACGAAACGCTCCAAGGCGCCGACGAAAAGTCCGGCGCTGGCCGGCGGTGCTGAACGGAATGCAAACGACGCCCGGGCGCGCCGCGCGCGTAACTTGAAACCCCGCCGGGATCTCCTATCTGCAATGCCAGGGGCGAGCCAACTTCGCCCAGGTCGACAGGAGACATTCAATGAACAAGATGATGCGTCATTCGCAATGGTCCAACGACGATGCACGGCAGGATCCGCTGAGCCAGCTGGTCGATCGGCTGTTCGAAGGCAGCCTGTTCCGGGCCGGCTCCAGCGACGAGTCCTCGGTGGTCACCAGCCAGTGGATTCCCCGCGTGGATATCAAGGAAGAGGCCGACCGCTTCGTCATCTATGCCGACATTCCCGGGGTGGAGGTGGACGACATCGAGGTCCAGATGGACAAGGGCATGCTGACTATCAAGGGCGAGCGCCGCAGCGAGTCGAGCTCGGAAACCGAACGCTTCTCGCGGATCGAGCGACGTTACGGCGCCTTCCATCGCCGCTTCGCGCTGCCGGACAGCGCTAACCCGGAGGCGATCTCCGCGCAGGGCGACAACGGCGTGCTCGAGATCACCATTCCAAAGCGGCCGGAAACCACGCCGCGGCGGATCGAGATCGGCAAGCGCAACAACAATCGGGCGTAACTGCGATGCCTCGACGGTCGGGAGACTGCGGCGCCGCACCGGGGCGAGGCAGGGATGAATGCGGCCGTGGGGCCGGAGTGAATCGCGGCGCGCGCGACGGTCGCTATCGCGAGCGGCTAACGCCCGGCGTGGGAGGGTGGCGGTGCAGATCCTTTTCCGGAGGAGAACCGCGATGAACAACAAGCCTTCCTCTCGTTCCGACAACCCCGCGGACCGCGACAGCGGCGTCGCCAGCGGCAAGCACCAGGGGCTGCGCCAGCCGGCGGACGACCAGCGCACCCGCGACAAGCTGGAGAACGCCGACCTGGAGTCGCGCGGCGCCGGGATGGAAGACCATCTGCGCGACCGCCGCGGCAAGGGTGTGGCCGGCGCCTACGACGACTCGATCGACCACGATGCCGGCGAGGGCTATGTCCAGGAGGACGCGGCGAAACGGCCGGCGCCGGACTCGAAGTAACGCTGCTTCGAGTCGGTGTTCGCTACTCGCGCTTGAGCAGCGACTTGAGGTTGGCGAACGGGTTGCCGGTCGCCGCGGCCTGGGTGTCCTCGGCGTGCAGCGCGCTGCCGCCGGTGTAGTCGGCGTGGCGCGAGTGCTCGTTGTCGTGGCAGTACACGCACAACAGTTCCCAGTTGCTGCCGTCGGGCGGGTTGCAGTCGTGGTCGTGGTTGCGGTGGTGCACGGTCAACTCGCGCAGGTTGGCGCGGGTGAACTCGCGCGCGCAGCGGCCGCAGATCCACGGGTACATCTTCAGCGCGCGCTCGCGATAGCCCTTGTCGCGCTGCTCGGCGTCACGCCGCGCCTGCGCGACGATGCGATCGAGTGCCTCGCTGTCGCCCGGGACGGGTTTGCCGTTGGACATCGCCTAGCGCACCACTACCGTGGTTGCCTTGTTGGCGACGATGTACGGCTGCAGGTCGTCGACCTGGCGCAGCTTGCCGATCGCGCGCTGGGCGAACTTGCGGGTGGTGATGCGCACGTGGCAGCTCTGGAACGGCGCGTCCTCGTTCTTGCCTTTCGACGCATAGACCACCCGGCCGTCGCGGTCCCAGCCCAGCACCAGGCGCTCCTGCTGGTGGCTGGTGCGATAGATCCAGCCTTTCTGGATATCGTCTTCGGACATCGCCATGGGGTTGCCTCGTCAATGGTGCGCGTTTCGCCGCGCTGGTAGCCCAATGATGACAGTGGACGCGGGTGGACGCTGCTTGCGCGCCTTGATTTGCGGGGCGGCGGACGCCATTGCTGTGGGCCCCCCTCGATGGAGCTGCATATGCAAACCGTCCTGATCACTGGTGCCAACCGCGGCATCGGCTTGGCCCTCGCCAGGCACTTCACCGATCGCGGCGACACCGTGATCGCGGCCTGCCGCAGCTCCAGCGAGGCATTGGAGGCAACCGGCGCGCGGGTCGAATCCGGCGTCGACGTGACCGACGGCGTCGCGCTTGCCGCGCTTGCCGAACGTCTTGGCGATGCCCGCATCGACCTGCTGGTGCTCAATGCCGGCATCCTCGAACGCGAGGACCTGGGCAGGATCGACGAGGCCGGTTTCGACGGCATGCGGCGGCAGTTCGAGGTCAACGCGCTTGGGCCGTTGCGGGTCGCGCAGGCGCTGATGGGGCACCTCGCCGACGGCGCCAAGGTCGGCATCATCACCAGCCGCATGGGCTCGATGGCCGACAACGGCTCGGGCGGTCGCTATGGCTACCGCGCCTCCAAGGCGGCGGTGAACGCGATCGGCAAGTCGCTCGCGGTCGACCTGGCGCCGCGCGGGATCGCGGTGTTCCTGCTGCACCCGGGCTACGTCGCCACCGAGATGGTCGGCGGCAGCGGCGACGTCAGTCCGGAGCAGGCAGCCGCGCAGTTGGTCGAGCGGCTGGACACGCTCACGCTGGAACAGACCGGCACGTTCTGCCACGCCAACGGCATCGCGTTGCCGTGGTGATCCATCTTTTTGCCGAGGCGATAACGCGCGCTGTGTGACGGTGCGGGTGCCGGTCGCCCACGCGGCGGCCGGGTTCCCTCAACCCGGGAGACGACGATGAACAGCAACAAGCGCGATCACGAATCCGGCGACGCGCGCCGGGCCCTGCAACCGGACGACGCCCCCGCCACCGGCCTAACCCCCGCCAACCTGCTGCACGAGGAACAGGGTGCGGAGGACGAGCGCCTGGAGAACCAGGGCGAACTCGTCGAAGACGACCTGCAGGGTCACCGTGGCGTCGGGATCCCCGCCGTGGACGACGTGCGCAGCGACAACCACGACGAGCAGACCCAGCAGCGCCGGTAATCCGCGACCTCAGCGGGTGCCGAACAGGACGCCGATATCGATGGCGTCGGCCATGGCCTTGTTGCCGGCGTCGCCGGGGTGCAGGTGGTCGCCGGAGTCGTAGGCCGGCAACAGGCGCGCCGGGTGGGCCGGGTCGCGGGTCACGGCGTCGAAGTCGATCACCGCATCGAACTCGCCGCTTTCGCGGATCCAGCGGTTGACCGCCTGCCGCACCTGTTCCTTTTCGGCGCTGTAGTAGCCCGCCATCGGCGTGTCCTGCAGCGCGCCCTCGAACGGCGTCAGCGTGGCGCCGATGATGCGGACGCCGTGGAGGTTGGCGCGGGCGGTCAGTTGGCGGTAGCCGGCAATCAGTTCGGCCGCCGCCACCGGGCCGTCGTGCGGCGCGAACACCATCGAGTTCCAGCTGATGTCGTTGATGCCGATCAGCACGATGACGGCGGCGATCCCCGGCTGCGCCAGCACGTCGCGCTCCAAGCGCGCGAGTGCGTTGGTGCCCATCTTGTCGCGCAGCAGGCGCCCGCCGGAGATGCCGGCATTGAGCACCGCGACGTCGTTGTCGACCAACCGTTCGGCGAGAAAATCCGGCCAGCGCGTGTTGGCGTCCATCGTCGCGGTGGCGCCGTCGGTGATCGAGTCGCCGATGGCGACGACCGTGCGGGTCGGCGCCGTGCGCTCGACCAGGATCGAACTCAGGAACACGCGCGCGGACAACGTTGACTCGGGCGATGGTGTGTCGGATGCGACCTGGTCGCCCGCCATCACGTAGGCCGTCTGGCGCGCGTCCCAATGGAAGGTGGACACGGCCGTCGGCCGCGGCAGGTACAGGCTGACCGAGAGGCTGGCCAGCGCGGCCACGTCGAGCGTCACCGGGTCGCTGACCGCCGGCGCGCCCGGCGGGATCGTGATGGAGGCCTTGCCGCCGAACGTGAGGGCGCGACTGGAACCGGGGACGGTCGCCGCGCCGTCGCCGGCCAACGCGATCCGCGCCGCACCGATCACCAGCGGGGTCGAGCCGTACTCGTTCGACAACCGCACGCGCACGCGGTCGCCGCCGACGCTGACCCGCGCGACCTGGCGCACCGTCTGGTTCCAGAGGCTGCCCGGCACGTTGACCGGCAGGGCGAAGTCGCCTTCCCAGAGAGGCTGCGGACTTGCGGTCCAGGTCGCGGTCCAGACCGGACGATCGGGCGCCGGGGTAGCCTGCGCGGGCGTCGTGGCGAAGAAAGTCCCGGCCAGCAGCAGGACGGCGATGGCTCCGTGCGCAGGCCGGCGGTTGATCCGCGGGTTGCGATCGAGCCGCACGCTCCACAGCGCGATCGCGAGACCAAACACGGTCACCAGTGCGGCGACCCACGTCACCGCGGCCAGCCCGGGGCCGTGGTCGATCACCGCGCCGCCGAGCCACGCGCCGATCGCGTTGCCGAGGTTGAACGCGGCGATGTTGAAGCTCGACGCCAGGCTCTGGCCGCCACCCTCGGCCTTCTGCAACACCCGCAACTGCAGCGGGGCGACGGTGGCGAACGCGGCCGCGCCGAGCAGGCCGGTGAACAACACCGCGGCCGGCTTGCTGTGCAACGCAAACGTCATCAGCCCGAGCACCAGCGCCAGCACCGCCAGCGAGCCGAGCAGGGTCGGTACCAGCCGCCGGTCGGCGAGCTTCCCGCCGATCAGGTTGCCGGCGATCATGCCGACCCCGAACACCAGCAGGATCGGCGACACCGCACTGTCGGCGAAGCCGGTGATCCGGGTCAGGATCGGCTGGATGTAGGTGAACACCGCGAACACGCCGGCGTATCCGACCACCGTCGCCAGCAGCCCGAGCAGCACCTGCACGCGGCCGAGCACCTTGACCTCCTCGCGCATCGAGATCGGCGCCTGGTCGGCGCGGTCGGCCGGCACCAGCGCCGCGATCACCGCGGTCGCGACCACGCCGATCGCGACAACCGCCCAGAACGTCGAACGCCAGCCGAAGTGCAGGCCAAGCCACGCCCCGGCGGGAACCCCGAGCAGGGTCGCCACGGTCAGGCCGGTGAACATGATCGAGATCGCCGAGGCCTTGCGGTCCTTCGCCACCAGTCCGGTCGCGACCACCGCACCGACGCCGAAGAAGGTGCCGTGGGCGAGCGAGGTGACCACCCGCGCGACCATCAGCCACATGTAGTTCGGTGCCAGCGCACAGGCCAGGTTGCCGAGGGTGAACACCACCATCAGCGCGACCAGCGCGGCCTTGCGCGGCATCCGGCTGGTCGCCGCGGTCAGCAGCGGCGCGCCGACGAACACGCCCAGTGCGTACCCGGAGATCAGCAGGCCTGCGGCGGCGATGGTCACCTGCAGGTCGGCGGCGACCTGCATCAGCAGCCCCATGATCACGAACTCGGTGGTGCCGATGCCGAACGCGCCGATCGTCAGCGCGTACAGGGCGAGCGGGGTGCGAGGGCGGGCGAGGGGAATGCGGGATGCGGTGGAGGACATGGCGGCTGCCGGGCGGAATGGATAGCGACAGCCTGGGGCTTTGCGTTCTATCCGATAACCACCACTATGAACAATCAGTTTCAACTTAATATTGACAATCATGGACCGCATCGACGACATCGCGCTGTTCCTGCGCGTGCTCGACCTCGGCTCGATCAGCGCCGCCGCGCGCAGCCTCGACCTGTCGGTGGCGGTCGCCAGCCAGCGCCTCAAGCGGCTCGAAAAACAGCTCGGTGTGCGCCTGCTGCACCGGACCACGCGAACCCTGCATCCCACCCCCGAAGGCCTGTTGCTGGCCGCCCAGGGCCGCCCGCTGGTCGAGGACCTGGAGGCGCTGACCGACGGCCTGCGCGAAGGTGGCACGCACGTCGCCGGTACGCTGCGGGTGACGATGTCCTCGACCTTCGGGCGGATGTACATCTCGCCGCTGCTGCCGGAGTTCCTCGCCCGCCATCCTGCGGTGCGGATCAGCGTCGACCTCGACGACCAGACGGTCGACCTGGTCAGCGCCGGGTTGGACCTGGCGATTCGCATCGGCGAGCTCGACGACTCTAGCCTGGTCGCGCGCCAACTGGCGACCAACCGGCGCGTGCTGTGCGCATCGCCGGACTACCTGCGCCGCCACGGCATGCCGACGACTCCGGCCGAACTCGAACATCACCAGTGCCTGCTGCTGTCGAGCGCGCAGGGCCGGCAGGACACCTGGCGCATGCGCGACCGTCGCGGCCGCGAAGTCGCGGCGCGCGTGCATGGCCGGGTCGAGAGCAACCAGGGCGACCTGCTGCGCGATGCCGCGGTGGCGGGACTCGGCATCGCCCGGCATTCGGCGTGGCATGTCAGCGAGGACCTGCGCGCCGGCCGGTTGCAGGTGGTGTTGCCTGACTACCGGTTCACCGATACCGGCATCCACGCGGTGATGCCGCAGCGCCGCCTGGTGCCGCCGCGGGTGCGCGTGTTCGTCGATTTCCTGGCCGAACGGTTGGGCGGCACGCCACCTTGGGAGCGCGCCTGAACGCGCCACCGCGCGGATTCGCCACTTGCAGAAGCTGAATCGGTTGTAGTGGCCCGGCCGCGGCATTCACCGGATGTTGCCCTGTGTCCGCCAAGACTCGTTCGGCAACCCCCCCACTGCCCGGAGGCACCCATGAAGAAGATCGCAATCCTGACCCTGGCCCTCGCCGCGTGTGGGTCCGGCGCTGCGCTGGCGCAGGACGCGCTGACCGAACAGGACGTCCGCGCCAACCTGACCGAGCAGGGCTACACCAAGATCAACGACGTCGAGTTCGAGGACGGCGTGTGGAAGGCCGATGCGCGCAGCGCCGACGGCAACCGCATGGAGGTGCGGATCGATCCGACCACCGGCGAGGTCTATCCGAACACCCAGGTCGCGCAGATGAGCGAGGCCGACGTGCGCGCGCAACTGGCCGCCGCCGGCTACGTCAACGTGCACGACATCGACTACGAGGACGGCATCTGGAACGCCGAGGCCGATGACCCGGAGGGCAAGGATGTGGAGCTGAAGATCGATCCGGCGACCGGCAAGGTGATCGGTACCGAGAAGGACTGACGCACGATACGCGGCGCGCCGGTTCGCGCGCCGCATCGAGGGAGGCAGTCCGGTGACGGGCTGCCTTCTTTCGTTAAGGGCCGACCGCCCGCGGGCTCAGGCCTCACCGTCGTCCCAGCGCCGCGCGCCGTCGCCGGCGTCGCCGAGCGCATCGGCCGGATTGGCCAGGCGACAACGTTGCAGCGACAGGCAGCCGCAGCCGATACAGTCGTCGAGGGTGCCGCGCAGCCGGCCCAGTTGGCGGATGCGGGCATCGAGTTCATCGCGCCAGCGCGCCGACAGTCGCGACCAGTCGGCGCGGGTCGGCGTGCGGTCGTCGGGCAGTGTCGCCAGCGCCTCGCGGATCGTCGCCAGCGGGATGCCGACGCGCTGCGCGACCCGGATCACCGCTACCCGCCGCAGCGTGTCGCGCGCGTAGCGGCGCTGGTTGCCGGCCGTGCGCCGGCTGGCGATCAGCCCCTTGGTCTCGTAGAAGTGCAGCGCCGACACCGCTACCCCGCTACGCTCGGCCAGTTGTCCGACCGACAGTTCCTCAACCTTCGGCATGATCGCTTGACCTCAACCTTGCTTGAGTTTTTATCCTCGTCGTTCGCGTCCTGGCGCGTCAACATTCCCGCGCAACCATAGAGAGCCCTGTCCATGAACGACCAGCGCGATCCCGCGCCGATCGCCGGCGATGTCGCGGCGGACGCTGACGCGATCCGTCCCGTCGACGCGATCGATCCCGATGCGGCGCGGATGCCGACCGACGCCGACGAAGGCCTGCTCGCGCGCCGCTACCGCGCCCCGACCTTCGGCGCGGTGGCGCTGGTCGCGCTGTACGCATTCGAGGCGCTGGCGGTCAGCACCGCGATGCCGACCGTGGCGCAGGCGCTGGACGGCTTGTCGCTGTACGCGATGGCGTTCGCCGGCACCCTCGCCGCGAGCGTGGTCGGCATGGTCGCGGCCGGTCGCTGGGCCGACCGCAGCGGCCCGCGGGCGCCGCTGCAGCACGGCATCGCGTGGTTCGCGCTGGGCCTGATCGTCGCCGGGCTGGCACCGACGATGTGGGTGCTGCTGTTCGGCCGGATCATCCAGGGATTCGGCGGCGGCCTGATGTCGGTGACCCTGTACGTGGTGGTGGCCCGGGTATATCCGCCGCGGCTGCATGCGCGGATCTTCGCCGCGTTCGCCGCCGCCTGGGTGCTGCCGGCGATCGTCGGACCGGTGATCAGCGGGTTGATCGTCGAGCATCTGGGGTGGCGTTGGGTGTTCCTGCTGGTGCCCCTCGTGGCTGCCGCCGCCGCGGCGATGGTATTGCCGGCACTGCGCGGGATCGGCGCGGCAGCGCAGGACTCACCCTTGCCCGCCAGCGACGGCCGGCGCATCTTCTGGGCGGTAGGCGCCGCCGCCAGCGCGCTGCTGCTGCACTACGGCGGGCAGCAACGCGGCTGGACCGCGGCATCGCTGCTGGCGCTGGCGACGGTCGCGTTGCTGGTGTGCATGCTGCGGCTGCTGCCGGTCGGCACCCTGCGCGCGGCCCGCGGCTTGCCGACCGTGGTCGCGCTGCGCGGCATCGCGGCGTCGGCGTTCTTCGGCACCGAGGTGTTCCTGCCACTGCTGCTGTCGCGGGAGCGCGGCCTCTCGCCGACATGGGCCGGGGTCGCGTTGACCATCGGCGCGCTGGGCTGGTCGCTGGGCTCGTGGAACCGCGGCCGCATGGCCGACCCCTCGCCGTCGCGGGTGCTCCAGGTCGGTATGGCGATGCTCGCCGCGGGGGTGCTGGTGGCCGGGGCCGCGGTGGTGCCGGCGGTGCCCGTCGCGGTTGCGATGGCCGGCTGGGTGCTCGCCGGGCTCGGCATGGGCACGGTGTTCCCGAGCCTGTCGGTGCTGACCCTGGAGCTGTCGCCACCGTCGCGGCAGGGCGTCAATGCCTCGGCGTTGCAGCTGTGCGATGCGTTGTTCACCGCCTCCGTGCTGGCGCTGGGCGGCTCGCTGTTCGCCGCGTTGCTGGCCCGCGCGCCGATGGCGGCATACCTGTCGGGGTTCGCGATCACCGCTGGGCTGGCGATGCTCGGCACGCTGCTGGCACCGCGCGTGCAACCGGCCGCGGCGCGCTGAGCGGATCGGCCCGGCTCGCGGCTCGCTTCAGGATTTTCCGCCGGCGCCGTTAACCCCCCTGAAACGCGGCCCTGCGTGTGGCCGCCGGGAGCGAACGTGCGGCCGGTCATTGCGGATGAAGTGGCGCTCGGCGCGCCGTTGTCGTGGTCGGTGTTCGACCGCAACGGCAAGCTGTTGTTCGTGCAGGGCATGGTGATCGCCAGCCAGGCCCACCTCGACATCGTGCTCGAGCGCGGCATGCTGATGGTCGAGGCGCCGGCCGACAACGACCCTATGGCGCCGGACATGGACGAGTGGCTGGCCGCCACGGTCGACGACTACGAACCCGCCGCGCCGCGGCCGGAACCCGAACCGCCGGTGTTCCGCCTCATGCAGCAACTGCGTCGCGAGCTGCAGGTGTTGCACGACGCGCTGCTGCAACGCAGTTCCGACACCCTTGGCGAATCGGTGCTGGAACTGGCCGACCGTCTGCGCGCGCTGGTCGCCCGCGACGCCGATGCGGCGCTTGCGGCGATGCAGCTGGACGTCGGCGACGACGGCGAGGTCGCGCGGCTGATGCACGCCGCCACCCTGTGCCAGATGCTGGCCCAGGCGCAGCGCTGGGACGAACAGGAGAGCCGCTCGGTGGTCGCCGCCGCGTTGACCTTCGATATCGCGCTCGGCCCGGTGGCGGCAACGCTGAACCAGCAGCAGACCGCGCTGACCGCCGACCAGCGCGAACAGATCGCGGGCCACCCGCAGGCCGGGGTCGAGCTGCTGCAGGCGGCGGGAGTCACCGACGCGGTGTGGCTGGAAGCGGTGTTGCAGCACCACGAACGCCTCGACGGCAGCGGCTACCCGAACGGGCTGCCGGGCGCGGCGATCAGCCGCGGCGCGAGGCTGCTGGCGATCGTCGACATCTTCTCGGCGATGGTGCGGCCGCGGGCGTACCGCGAGGCGATCCACGCCCGGCATGCGTTGCGCAGCCTGTTCCTGAAGCGCGGCAAGGTCGTCGACGAGGCGCTGGCGACCTTGCTGGTGCGCGAGATAGGCGTGTTCCCGCCTGGCACTCCGGTGCGCCTGGCCAATGGCGAGATCGGTGTGGTGCGGCGCCGCGGCGTCGACGCGGCGCGACCGGTGGTCGCGCGGCTGATCAACGCCAACGGCACCCTCGCCGCGATCGCCACCCAGCGCGACACCAGCCAGGCCGAGTACGCGATCACCGAGACGGTGCCGCCGCACAAATACCAGGTGCTGGTCGCCGGGGCCGGCGAGTTGTGGTGCAGCGATCGCGTACGGTTGCGCGGGTAGTCACTGCAGCGTCGTTCAAGCCGGTTGCGGGCCCGCGTCGACGCGCTGGCGCACCGCCGCCATGTCGCGCACCGGCCGCACCTCGATGCAGCCGGTCTGAGCCCACGGGAACTCCGCGGCGATCCGCACCGCCTCGTCGAGGCTGTCGGCCTCGATCAGGTTGAAGCCGGCCAACACTTCCTTGGTTTCCGCGAACGGACCGTCGACCACCCGGGTGTGGCCGTCGCGGACACGTACCGAGCGTGCCTTCTTCGCGGATTCCAACTGCTGCGATTGCAGCAGCCGGCCCTCGCGCTGCATTGCGTCCGCCTTGGCGAAGCAACCGTTCATGCGGGTGTCGAACTCGCCGTCGGGCAGGGCGTCGAGCAAAGTGTCGTCGTTGTAGACCAGCAGCAGGAATTGCATGGCGGATCCATCGGTGGGGTGGGGTTGCATGATGCCGCCATCGTTGTCGATATCGCCACCGCCCGCTCGTCGCACTGGTAACACAACGGCAACCATGCCCCATGAAACCAGGAGAGACGACATGCGCGTGATGGTGATGGTCAAGGCGACCGAGCAGTCCGAGGCGGGCGTGATGCCCAGTGAACAGTTGCTGGCCGACATGGGCCGGTTCAACGAGCAGCTGGTCAAGGCCGGCGTCATGCTGGCCGGCGAGGGCCTGCATCCCAGTGCCAAAGGCGCCCGCGTGCGCTTCTCGGGCAAGGACCGCAGCGTGGTCGACGGCCCGTTTGCGGAGACGAAGGAGCTGGTCGCCGGGTTCTGGCTGTGGCAGGTGCGCTCGCTCGACGAGGCGATCGAATGGGTCAAGCGTTGCCCGAATCCGCATGAAGGCCCCAGCGAGATCGAGATCCGCCCGGTGTTCGAGGCCGACGACTTCGGCGAGGAATTCACCCCCGAGCTGCGCGAGCAGGAGCAACGCCTGCGCGACCAACTCGAGCGCAACTGAAAGTGCACGGCTGAGGGCCGCGCGGCATCGGCCTTGTGCCCGGAGGACGACGGTGGTCTGATCGGTCGCCATGACCGTGACCGACGCCCACCGTGCCATCGACGCCGTCTGGCGGATCGAGTCTCCGCGCCTGATCGCCGGACTGGCGCGGATGGTCCGCGATGTCGGCCTGGCCGAGGAGCTCGCGCAGGACGCGCTGGTCGCCGCGCTGGAGCATTGGCCCGACGATGGCGTGCCCGACAACCCCGGCGCGTGGCTGATGGCCACCGCCAAGCGTCGCGCGATCGACCGCCTGCGCCGCAACACCCTGGTCCGGCGCAAGCACGAGGAGTTCGGCCACGACATCGAGGGCCTGCACATGGGCGCGTTCGACGACCCGGACGACGACGATCGGCTCGACGACGACATCGGCGACGACCTGCTGCGGCTGGTCTTCACCGCCTGCCATCCGGTGCTGTCGACCGAGGCCCGGGTCGCGCTGACCCTGCGCCTGCTCGGCGGCCTGACCACCGACGAGATCGCCCGCGCGTTCCTGCAGCCGGAGCCGACCATCGCCCAGCGGATCGTGCGGGCCAAGCGCACGTTGGCCGAGAAGCGGGTGCCGTTCGAGGTGCCGCGCCGCGAGGACCTGCCCGAACGGTTGGCGTCGGTACTCGGGGTGGTCTACCTGATCTTCAACGAAGGCTACGCCGCGACCGCCGGCGACGACCTCATGCGCCCGGCCCTGTGCGAGGAGGCGCTGCGGCTGGGGCGGGTGCTGGTCGGGCTGGCGCCGGGCGAGGCCGAGGTGCACGGCCTGCTCGCATTGATGGAGATCCAGGCCTCGCGCAGCCGCGCCCGGATCGACGCGGATGGCAATCCGGTGCTGCTGCTGCAGCAGGATCGCGCGCGTTGGGATCGCTTGATGATCGGTCGCGGTCTTCAGGCGCTGGAACGCGCCGAGCAGCTTGGCGGCGCCCGAGGCACCTATGCATTGCAGGCCGCGATCGCCGCCTGCCATGCGCGCGCGCTGACCGCCGGGCAGACCGATTGGCCGCGCATCGCCGCGCTTTACGCGACCCTCGCCGAGGTCGCGCCGTCGCCGGTGGTCGAGCTCAACCGCGCGGTCGCGCTGGCGATGGCCGACGGCCCGGCAGCCGGGCTGGCGTTGGCCGACACCCTGCGCGATGCGCCGGCGCTGCAGCGCTACCACCTGCTGCCCGCGGTGCGTGGCGACCTGCTCGGCAAGCTTGGGCGCCTGGACGAGGCCCGGGCCGAGTTCGAGCGCGCCGCGGCACTGACCCGCAACGGCCGCGAGCGCGCGCTGCTGCTGCAACGTGCGGCCGAATGCGGAGACGCGGCACCGGCCGAGGGTTAGGCGCCGGCCAAACAAAAGCCCCGCGAATGCGGGGCTCGTGGGTGACGCCGGCAGCCGACGGGATCGGCTAGTGGTGCAGCAGGATGTCGGCGATGATCCCGGTGGCGACCGCGATCAGCACGTACTTGCCGTCATCGGTGCGCACCCAGCGGTGCCCGCGCGGCGGCGGCGCGAGGTGGTGGTGGCGGTAATCCTCGACGTAATAACGGCGCTCCAGGTAGATCGCCGGCAGGCGCTCGCCCTTCTTCCAGCCCTTGTGCTTGCCGTTGTCGTGGTGGCCGTGGCCCTGGCCGTGCTTGTCGTGGCCCTTGCCATGACCCTTTCCGGCAATCGCCGCAGCCGGGGACAGTGCCAGCAAGACGAGCGAAGCGGCCAACAACAGATGTTTCATGGCTTTCCCCTGATTTCATGACGGAGTGACTGGCGCATCCTAAGCGGCGCCGGCCGGATTTTTACCCGGCCCGTGGGCGACTTGCCGGAATCCGGACGCCCGTCGCGATTCGCAGGGTGGCCCGGCCGGGGCGAAATGGCCCGCAGGCGCCCTGCGACTAGCGTTTGCGCGGCGCTGCGGCCGGCTTGGCCGAGGCCTCGCTGGCGGTTTCACCGGCCCGGGTCGGCGCGATCTTCTGCAGCACGCGGGTCACGCCGAGCTTCTCGACCTTGCCGCCGGCCTTCTCGAAGGCAGCAATATCGTCGGAGATGCGCTCACTTTCGAAGTGTTTATGCAGATTTCCGCCGCCCGCGGCGGTGGCGGTCTTGCGGGTCTTGGCCTTGCTGGTCTTCTTGCTGGTGGACATCAATCCCTCCTGCGAGGGCTGGCGCACCTCGGGCTTCATGGACCGCCCATGCGGCGATCTCCGCCCACTATGCGCCCATCAACGTGAAAACCGCAAAATCCGGGAGGCCGCGGCGGTCGTCGACGCCGCTTCCCAAGTCTCCCTCGCCGGCGCACCATCACCTCCCCGTATCCCGGTGCCGGCCATGAGCGCTCCCGACCGCGAATTCGACCCCGACGACAACTTCGAGAACAGCCGCGAGGACGAGGCGCATTTGCCCGACGACGGTGACGAGGCGAGCGTGGAGGCCCTGGTCTGGCAGTTGCTGCTGGCGATCAATCCCGGCGACGAGGAGGCCGCGCTGCGCCAGTTCGACGGCTATCGCGATGCCGTTGCCGCCGCCGACGCGGACGAGGACGAGGACGAGGACGACAGCGAGCCGATGGCGCGACTCCGCGACGTGATCGACTGGAGGTCCGGCTTCCACGTCGCCGCCGACGACACGGCGACCTTCATCGACGCGGTCAACGAGCTGGCCGCGCGCTGGAACCTGGCGATCGACTGGGGGGTCGAGGATGCCGGCGACGACGAGTTCCTCGCCGACACCGACGTTCCGGCGCTGATGGCGACCGCCTACGACCGCCTGCGCGAGTACGGCTACACCCTGTGGACCTGGGACGCCGGGCCCGACGCGCACGCGGGCTGGATCACCCTCAGCCGCGATGACGATGCCGTGCGCGTGCTCGCGCCGGCGCTGGGGATCGACGTGCGGCTCGGCAGCGACGCGTTCTGAGACGCCGCGCGTGCTCCACTCGTCGCTACATCCGCGAGGCGACCAGCTCGACGTCGGCGTACTGCCAGGCCTCCTCGAAGCGCTGTCCGACCTCCCCGGCCTCGTCGTTCCGGCCTTGCGCCCGCAGGCTCTGCGCCAGCCCGTGCAATGACCAGCCGTTGCCGGGGTTGCGCTCCAGTTCGGCGCGGTAGACCGCCTCGGCCTCGTCCGGGCGTTCGGCCGCCAGCAACAATGCGCCGAGCGAATGCCGCACCGGCGCATGCCAGCCCGGCGGCTCGTCGTAGGGGATCTGGTCCTCGATTTCGGCGGCCTCGTGCAGCATCGCGATCGCTCCGTCGAGGTCGCCATCGGCGGCAGCGACTTCGGCGCCCAGGGTGCGCTCGGCGATCCTGGCCGCGTGGCTGAGCGGGTAACGGTCCCACATCGTCAGCGTTTCCATCACCGGGTCGGCGGCCAGCCGGCGCAGTTCCGACAGGTGTCGTGCGGCGTCGTCATCGCGCTGCTGGCGCACCGCGGCGACGCCCTGGGCGTAATGCCAGATCGCGCTGACGTAGGGCAGGTCTTCGGCCGGGTTCGGCATCGCCGCGATCTCCTCCCAGCGGCCGAATCGCACGCGCTCGAACCACGGTGTCATCCAGTAGTGCTGCAGGCCGGCGAAGCCCGGCTCGCGCATCAGCTCGGGCAGGTCGGTGCGCTGCGCGGTCTGCAGCGCCGCCATCCGCGCGGTCTCGCTGTTGCCGGTCATGCTCGCGGCGAACCACATGAAATGGTGGTTGTGCGGCACGTAGCCGAGCGGGTAGACGCCGCTGACGTTGCTGCTGCAGACCGCCAGGTAGGCGTCGTCGGCGGCGATCGCGCGCTCGTTGGCGACCACCGCGTCATGCCAGCGGCCGACCCGCGCGTAGATGTGCGCCGGCATGTGGACCAGGTGGCCGGAGCCGGGGATCAGGTCGCGCAGACGATCGGCGGCGACGACGCCGCGCTGCGGCTCGGCCGAGGCCTCGACGGCGTGGACGTACAAGTGCAGCGCGCCGGCGTGGTTTGGGGCGCGCTCGATCACCGATTCGAGGGTGGCGACGATCTCCGCGGTATGGCCCTTGGGCTGGCGGTCGGCGTCGTAGTAATCCCACGGCTGCAAGTCCATCAGCGCCTCGGCGTGGAAGGTCGCGGCGTCGAGGTCGTCGGGCCGGCGCTGGACCAATGAGCGGGTGGCGTCGGTATACGCCTCGTCGAGCGGGCGGCGGTCCTCCGGCGGGTTCTGCGCGTAGCGCGCGGATAGCGCTTCGATGAAGGCCTGTTCGCGTTCGCTGGCATTGGGCGCGAGCGTGCGGGCCTTTTGCAGCCGTTCCCAGGCCTTGGCGTTGGCGGCCGGGTCCATCGCCGCGTTGACGTGCGGACCGAGCACCAGCGCCGCGCCCCACCAGCACATCGCGCATTCGGGATCGAGCTGGGTCGCCCGCAGGAACGAGCGCTCGGCGGCGTCGTGGTTGAAGCCGTAGGTCAACATCAGGCCCTGGTCGAACCAGCGTTGCACCTCGGGATGGTCGCTGGTGACCGCGAAGTGGTGGTTGCCGAGACCTTCGAGCAGGGTCGCGCCGGTCGGCACCTCGGGTGGCGGCGTCGACTGCACGTTGGCGACGGGCGGTTCGTGCGAGCCGGTGCAGGCGATGGCGAGGACGATCGCGGCGGCGAGCAGGGCTGGGTGGCGGTAACGGTTCATGGCGAGCCTCCGGAAGCTCCCCCTGGACCGTTTCTACGCTTGCGGAAAGCGGTCTGCAATCGCTGCGCATGTACGCAAGGATCGCGCCACCGATACCTGTAGGAGCGGCTTCAGCCGCGATCTGGAGTCGGCGCGGGCGAACGGTTCCCGATCGCGGCTGAAGCCGCTCCTACAAAAAGCTTGGCTTGTCTCGCTACGCCTTGCCCGAGTGCTTCTTCACCCACGCCACGTACGCATCCATCCACCCCTGCAGGAACTCGCGGCTGTCCTTGCCGATCCCGCCGTCGTCGTCGAACAGCCCGTCCTTGACGTGGATGAAGGCTTCCGGCTGGCCCAGCGTCGGCATGTCGAGGTAGGCCAGCATGTGGCGCAGGTGCTGCTGCGCCAGCGCGCTGCCGATCGCGCCGATCGAGGCGCCGATCACCCCGGCCGGCTTGTCCTTCCACGCACTCTGGCCGTACGGACGCGAGGCGTGGTCGATCGCGTTCTTGAGCACGCCGGGCACCGAGCGGTTGTACTCCGGGGTCACGAACAGCACGCCGTCGGCGGCCTTGATCTCGCCCTTGAGGCGCTTGACCGCCTCGGCGGGATTGTCGTCGTCGTCCTGGTTGTACAGCGGCAGGTCGCCGATCTCGGCGAAGCTGAAGTCGCAGCCGGGCGGGCCGAGCTTGACCAGCCCTTCGGCGAGCTTGCGGTTGAAAGAGTCGCGACGAAGGCTGCCGACGACGACGTGGATCCTGGCCATGGGATTTTCCGCCTCTGGTGGGGTGCCCGAGCGTAGCAACGCGTCGGTCCTCGCCGGCTCACGCCGCCATGACGTCGTGTCCGGCTCCTACTGTCCCGTCGCCGGGACGTTGCCTCCCCGCGCCGGGGGTTTATTGCAACGCCCGCCGCGGGCAAGCTGGCGGCTTCCCAACGATCCACGACAGGCGCGCCGCGCCGAGGGAGCCACGTGCAACCGATCATCTCCGTCCGCAACCTGGACAAGACCTACGCCTCCGGCTTCCAGGCGCTGAAGAACGTCGACCTCGACATCCGCAAGGGCGAGATCTTCGCCCTGCTCGGTCCCAACGGCGCCGGCAAGACCACCCTGATCAGCATCATCTGCGGCATCGTCAATCCGAGCAGCGGCACGGTGCTGGCCGACGGCCACGACGTGGTCGCCGAGTACCGCGCCGCGCGCAGCAAGATCGGTCTGGTGCCGCAGGAGCTGTCGACCGACGCGTTCGAATCGGTGTGGTCGACGGTGGCGTTCAGCCGCGGCCTGTTCGGCAAGGCGCCCGACCCGGCGCACCTGGAGAAAGTGTTGCGCGAGTTGTCGCTGTGGGACAAGAAGGACAGCAAGATCCTCGCGCTGTCGGGCGGCATGAAGCGCCGCGTGCTGATCGCCAAGGCGCTGGCGCACGAGCCGCAAATTTTGTTTCTCGACGAGCCCACCGCCGGCGTCGACGTCGAGCTGCGCCACGACATGTGGCAGATGGTCCATCGCCTGCGCGAGCAGGGCGTCACCATCATCCTGACCACCCACTACATCGAGGAGGCCGAGCAGATGGCCGACCGCATCGGGGTGATCCTCAAGGGCGAGCTGATCCTGGTCGAGGACAAGGCCGCGCTGATGCGCAAGCTCGGCAAGAAGCAGCTGACCCTGACTCTGCAGGAGCCGCTGGACCGGGTGCCCGAGGGTCTGTCCGGGTTGCCGCTGGAGTTGTCGGACGACGGCAACGCGCTGGTCTACACCTTCGACGTGCAGTCCGAGCGAACCGGCATTGCCACCCTGCTGCGGCAACTGGCCGAGCAGGGCGTCGACTTCAAGGACCTGCATTCCAGCGAGAGTTCGCTGGAGGACATCTTCGTGCACCTGGTGCGCTCCAATGCGAGCCGGCCGCCGGTGGACGCCGCGGCGACGGAGGTGCGCGCATGAACATCCACGGCATCCGCGCGATCTACCGCTTCGAGATGGCACGCACCTTCCGCACGATCACCCAGTCGATCGCATCCCCGGTGCTGTCGACCTCGCTGTACTTCGTGGTGTTCGGCGCGGCGATCGGCTCGCGCATGGGCGACATCGAGGGGGTCAGCTACGGCGCCTTCATCATCCCCGGCCTGCTGATGCTGTCGCTGCTCAACGAGAGCATCTCCAACGCCTCGTTCGGGATCTACATGCCGAAATGGGCCGGCACGATCTACGAGCTGCTGTCGGCGCCGGTGTCGTACGTCGAGGTGGTGATCGGCTACGTCGGCGCGGCGGCGACCAAGTCGTTGTTGCTGGGGGTGCTGATCCTCATCACCGCGCGGCTGTTCGTGCCCTACGAGATCGCGCACCCGTTCTGGATGCTGTGCTTCCTGGTGCTGACCGCGGTCACCTTCAGCCTGTTCGGTTTCATCATCGGGCTGTGGGCCGACGACTTCCAGAAGCTGCAGCTGATCCCGCTGATGGTGGTGATGCCGCTGACCTTCCTCGGCGGCGCGTTCTACTCGATCAAGATGCTGCCGCCGGTGTGGCAGACGGTGACCCTGTTCAATCCGGTGGTGTACCTGATCAGCGGGTTCCGCTGGAGTTTCTACGGGGTGGCGGACGTCAACGTCGGGGTCAGTGTCGCGGTGATCCTCGGCTTCCTCGTGGCCTGTCTGGCCGCGGTGTGGTGGATCTTCAAGACCGGCTGGAAGCTCAAGGCCTGAGTTGTGCGGCGCGCCGCGTTGACGCCGGGGCAACGGCGTCGCCGGCATCGTGAAGGCTTGCTCGACAGCACGGTGGCGGCAGATGGGCGATTCGGCGAGGCGGGGTGACACGTACGCGCGAGGTGCCGGTGTCCTTCGTCGCGCTTGAAGCCTCGCCGATGCTCGGTGCGCTGGTCGGCGGCACCGCCGCGGCGGCGGCCACCGCGTTCGGCGCGGTGCCGGCATTGTTCGCGCGCCGGATCGAACAGCGCACCCAGGACACCCTGCTGGGGTTCGGCGCCGGGGTGATGCTCGCCGCCAGCGCGTTCTCGCTGGTGATGCCGGGGATCGAGGCGGCCCGGCAGCAGGGCGCCGGGCCGTGGGGCGCGGGCGTGATCGTCGGCGTGGCGATCATGCTCGGCGCGGCGTTGATCATGGCGCTCGACCGGGCGGTGCCGCACGAGCATTTCATCAAGGGACCGGAAGGGCGCTCCTCGGCGCGGATGAAGCGGACCTGGTTGTTCGTGTTCGCGATCTGCCTGCACAACCTGCCCGAGGGCTTGGCGATCGGGGTGGCGTACGCGGCCGATTTCGCCCACGGCACTGCATTGGCGACCGGCATCGCGATCCAGGACGTGCCCGAAGGCCTGGTGGTCGCGGTCGCGCTGATCGCCGCCGGCTACGGGCGCGGCGTGGCGGTGCTGGTCGGCGCGGGCTCGGGACTGGTCGAACCGGTCGGCGCGGTGCTCGGCGCCGGCGTGGTGGCCGCGGTGCCGCTGCTGCTGCCGGCCGGGCTCGGTTTCGCTGCCGGCGCGATGCTGTTCGTGGTCAGCCACGAGATCATTCCCGAGTCGCACCGGCAGGGCCACGAGAACCACGCGACCACCGGCCTGATGATCGGCTTCGTGCTGATGATGCTGCTGGATACCGCGCTGGCTTGAGGCCTTCTGACGGCCCTCCCTGCTTTGGTAGGAGCGGCTTTAGCCGCGATCGGACGCCCGGTCGATCGCGCCGACTCCAGATCGCGGCTAAAGCCGCTCCTACAATGACGCTTGGTGTCGGGCCAGGATCGCTACCGCGGGCCAGAGGATCGTGCAATGCGTCGAATGAGTTTGACCTGGCTGCTGCTGATCGGGCTGCTGGCCGGCTGCGCGTCCGGTTCGGCGCAGGTCGATACCGTCGCCACTCTCCAGCGCATGGGCTGGCTCGCCGGCACCTGGCAACGCACCGACCTGCCGGCCGGTCGAAGCGGCTACGAACGTTGGACGCGCGATCGCGCGGGACTTTCCGGGGTGGGGCTGGCCAGGCAAGGCGCGGCGACCACGTTCGAGGAACGGTTGCGGATCGAGGCCCGCGACGGCGAGGTCGTCTACATCGCCGAAGTCGCGCACAACCTGGTGCCGGTGGTGTTCCGGCTGACCCGGATCGACGACGAAGGCTTCGTGTTCGAGAACCCCGCACACGATTTTCCGAAAGTGATCACCTACCGGCGCGAGGGCGACCGCCTGCGCGTGCGGGTCTCGGCAGGTGAAAAGGCCAGCGAGTTCGCGTTCCAGCGGCGCCGCTAACGAGCCGGGGTCAGTGCACCGCCCCGGCGGCGATGCGCAGGTCCTGGGCGGTGTCCAGCGCGGCCTGTACGGCAATGCGCAGGCCTTCGGCGACGGTAGCGGCCGGCAGGCTCGGCGCGTCCGGGCGGCGGGTCGCCTGTGCCGGCGAGTACGGCACGTGGATGAAGCCGCCACGCACGCCGGGCTGGTGTCGCAGCGCGTGCATCAGGCCGTAGAACACGTGGTTGCAGACATAGGTGCCGGCAGTCTGCGAGACCTCGGCGGGGATGCCGGCATCGCGCAGCGCGACCAGCATCGCCTTGATCGGCAGGTTGCTGAAATACGCGGCCGGGCCGTCGTCGACGATCGGGCAGTCGATCGGACAGGCGCCGGCGTTGTCGGGAATGCGCGCGTCGTCGACGTTGATCGCCACGCGCTCCAGCGATAGCCGGCTGCGGCCACCGGCGAGGCCGACCGCGATCACCAGCTCCGGCGCGAGCCGGTCGATGTGCGCCTGCAACTGCCGCAGCGATTCCCCGAAGGTCACCGGCAGGCAGGCGGCAACGACGCGGCGTCCGCCGATCTGCGCGCCGTCGAGCAGGCGCACCGCGTCCCAGCCCGGATTGCCGGCGTCGTCGCCGAACGGCTCGAAGCCGACCAGCAACACGGTCGCCGTGCATCCGGAGCGTGGGGTTTGCGTGCTCATCGGTTCAGCGTCCATCAAAACGAGAATGCCAGCCAGTACATCAACACCAGGTTGACCAGCAGCAGCGGGATCGCGGTCGGGAACTGCGCGCGGATCACCGCGTTGGGATCGTCCAGCTCCAGCAGCGCGGCCGGGACCAGGTTGAAGTTGGCCGCCATTGGCGTCATCAGCGTGCCGCAGTAGCCGGTCAGCATGCCGATCGCGCCGAGGATCGCCGGGTCGGCGCCGTGCTGCTGGATCAGCAGCGGCAGGCCGACGCCCGCGGTCATCACCGGGAATGCGGCGAAGGCGTTGCCCATGATCACGGTGAACAGCACCATCCCCAGCCCGTAGGCCAGCACCACCGCCAGCCGCTGGTCCGCCGGGATCAGCGAGGACACGATCGCGGCGATCGCCTCGCCGACGCCGCTGGCGGCGAACACGCCGCCGAGGGTCGCCAATACCAGTGGAAGCAGCGCCGCCCAGCCCATCGCGTCGAGCAGGCGCCGGCCCTCGGCGGCCGCGGTGAGCGGCGCTCCCCGGATCATGGCCAGGGCCACCACGGCCGATACCAGGCCGGCGATCGACAGCCCGATCAGGGTCAGGCTGCCGTCGCCGAACAGCGGCGCGCCGCCGATCGCGAGGTCGCCGCCGAACATCACCACCAGCACGGTCAGCAGCGGGATCAGCAGGGCCGGCACGAACAGCTTGTGCCCAAGCCGCTGTGCCGATGCGCGGCGCTGCGCTTCCGGCGCTTCGGCGATGTGTTCGCGGCGCATGCGCGTGGCCAGCAGGCCAAGGGCGATCACGCCGCACCCGGCGAGCTGCGATGGCAACGCGTTGCCAGCCTCGGTGGCGCGCAACACCGCGTCGCCGGCGCCGAACAGGGCGGCGAGGACGCCCCAGAATGCAGCATGGGCGAAACGCCGCTGGCGCAGGTTGCACCAGCCGGCGTACAGCAGCAGGGCGCCGAGGAACCAGTAGAAATGCTCAGTCCGGAGCATGGCCGGACTCCGTCGGTGCCTGCGGTGGTTCATGTCCCTCCGGACCGTCCCGGAGCAGGCCGCGCTGGAACAGCACGATGCGGACGCTGTGGATCACGAATGCCGCGACCGCCGTGGGCAGCGCCCACAGCGCGATCTGCAACGGCTCCAGCACGATCCCGTGTTCGGCGTAGAAACCCTGGATCAGCAGCACCGCGCCGATCGCCACGAACACGTCCTCGCCGAAGAACAATCCGACGTTGTCGGTGGCGGCGTCGAGTGCGTGGATGCGTTGGCGCTGGTCGTGCCGCAGCGGCCCCAGCTGCTTCTCGGCCGCGGCCTCGCTCATCGGCGCCAGCAACGGCCGCACGGTCTGCGGGTGTCCGCCGACGTGGGTCAGGCCGACCATGCTGAGCAGCTGGCGCAGACCCAGGTAGCTGACCAGCAGCCGCGCCAGGGTCAGCCCGCGCATCCGGGTGATCCAGGCGTGGGCGTGTTCGCGCAGGCCGGCGCGTTCGAGCAGGCCGATGGTCGGCAGGGTCAGAGCGAACAGCAGCAATGCGCGGTTGGAGACGAAGCTTTCGCCCAGCAGCGCCAGCAGCTGCGGCAGCGACATGCCGGCGGCGAAACCGCTGACCAGGCCGGCGACGACCACCACCAGCACCGGGTTGTAGCGCAGTACGAAGCCGACCACGACCACCAGTACGCCCAGCAACGGCCAGTAGTTCAAATGCGTGCTCCGATGGTGAGGATGCGGATGCCGTCCGCTTCGAGCGCGTTGCGGAGGGCGCGGGCGAACCCGGCGGCATCGCTGCGGTCGCCGTGAAGGCACAGGGTATCGGCGCGCAACGCCAGAAGGTTGCCGTCGGCGCCGCGCACGCGGCCGGGACCGGCGAGCGCGCGCGCCTGCGCCACCGCGGCGTCGAGCGAGTCGAGCACCGCGCCGGGCTGTCCGCGCGCCAACAGGCGGCCATTGGCGTCGTAGCCGCGTTCGGCGAAGACTTCGTGGGCGACCCGCAGGCCAGCCGCCTCACCGGCGCTGGCGAGCTCCGAACCCGACAACGCGTACAGGGCCAGCGAGGCGTCGAACCCGGCGATCGCCTCGACGATTGCCGCGGCGGTCGCGTGGTCGTCGGCGGCGAGGTTATAGAGCGCGCCGTGCGGCTTGGCGTGGGTCAGCCGCACGCCTTCCTCGTCGGCGATGGCGGCCAGCCGCGCGAGTTGTTCGCGCACCAGCCGGGCGATCGCATCGCGTGGCAGCGCCAGCGTGCGGCGGCCGAAATGCTGCGGGTCGTCGAAGCCCGGGTGGGCACCGGCGGCGACGCCGAGGTCGCGGCACAGGCGCAGGGTCGCGCGCATCGTGGCGTCGTCGCCGGCATGGCCGCCACAGGCGATGTTGGCCGAGCTGACCCACGGCAGGATCGCGGCGTCGTCGCCGCAGCCCTCGCCGACGTCGCAATTGAAGTCGATGCGCCGGCCGCTCATGCCGATGCCCGCTTGCGGTCGCGTTCGATCATCATCTCGATCATCAGCGCCATTCTTGCCAGCTGCGTCCGCGATCGGCAAGCCGACGCGTGCGCGGTTTCGGCATCGCAGGCGACGAACCGCAACGCCTCGCCGGGGCGGCATTGCGCGAGCCGCGGCAGGTCGGCGGCGATGACGTGGCCGAGCCGGGTGTATCCGCCGACGGTCTGCGCGTCGGCCAGCAGCACGATAGGCTGGCCGTCGGCGGGCAACTGGATGGTGCCGGGGGCGACCGGAGCGGACACGCCGTCGGCGGTGTCACCGGGCAACGCGGGACCGTGCAGGCGCAGGCCCTGGCGGTTGCTGGCGGCGTCGATCTGCCAGGCGTGGGTCGCCAGTTCCAGCGAGCGCGGATGCGCGCCCGGCCGATAGCGGATCGCGAGCGGCTCGCCCTCGCGCACGGGCAGGTCCGCGTCCGGCTCGACCCACCAGCGGGCGATGCGCGGCTGCCTGCAATCCAGTGCCGGGGGCGCGACCAGGGCCAGCCGGTCGCCGCGCTGCAATGCGCGGCCGTTCAGTCCGCCGAAGCCACCGCGCAAGTCGGTGCTGCGGCTGCCGAGTACCGACGGCACGTCGATGCCGCCGCCGATCACCAGCCAGGCGCGCGCGCCGGTGCGCATGCCGCCGAGCTCCAGCACCCCGGCGGGCAGCTCGATCGGGCGGTGGTCCGGCAGTTCGACGCCTTCGAACCGGGCCTGCACGGCGGCCCCGACGAGGGCGATGCGCAGCGACCGCAGCAGTTGCAGGCGTGGGCCCTGCAGGCTCAGTTCGAGCAGCGCGGCATCGGCGTGGTTGCCGACCAGACGGTTGGCCAGCGCCATCGCCATCGGGTCCAACGCCCCGGCGAGCGGCACGCCGAGATGACGCCAACCGCTGCGACCGCGGTCCTGCACGGTGGTCAGCAGGCCTGGCGCGAGCACGTGCAACGCATCGCTCACCGGTCCGACCCCGCGAGCCCCGCGTATTCGGCGGCATCGATGGCGACAAAACGCACCCTGTCCCCGGGTTGCAGCACGCTGGGTGGCGTGCCGTGGGGATCGAACAGGCGCAGCGGCGTGCGACCCAGCAGGCGCCAGCCGCCGGGGCTCTCACGCGGATAGATGCCGGTCTGGCCGCCGGCCACCCCGACACTGCCGGCCGGCACCCGCACCCGCGGCGTGGGCAGGCGCGGCAAGGCCAGGGCCGGGTCGAGGCCGAACAGATAGGGAAAGCCGGGCGCGAAACCGATCATCGCGACCGTGTAGTCGCTGCCGGCGTGGCGCGCCGCGAGCTGCTCCGGCGTGATGCCCAGCTCGTCCGCGGCCGCGGCCAGGTCGGGACCGTATTCGCTGCCATAGATCACCGGGATCTCGACTCGACGCCCGACGGCGGCGGCAGGCGAATCGTCGTTCTCCATCGCGACCAAGCGGCGCAGCCAGGCATGCACCTGCTCGGCGGGAACCAAGCGTGGTTCGAAGAACACTGCCAGGCTTGCGTACGCCGGCACCACGTCACGCAGCCAGTCCGGCGCGTCGGCGGCGATTCGCGCGGCCAGTGCATGCACCTGCGCGTTGAGGTCTTCATTGAGCGAGTCGCCCAACCGCAACAGCCAAGCATCGTCGGCAAGCGCCTCGATGTCGAACGCCTTCATCCGGATTCCTGGCAACGAAACGGCGATTCTAGATGACACATGCCGCGGTGCGGCGAATCATCCCGACGGCTGGATGACACCTGTAGGAGCGGCTTCAGCCGCGATCTGAAACCGGCGCGATCGAACGATTCCAGATCGCGGCTGAAGCCGCTCCTACAATCGCGTTGTTGATATCAGTGTCGCTTGGAGCTCGACGGTGGCGACGGCCGCTTGGACGGCTTCGGCTTGCCGTTGCCAGCCATGCCGAGTTCGGCGCCGGTTTCCGGGTCGAGGTCGGGGTTGGACTGGGTGCGCTTGGCCATCGCCTTCAACGTGGATTTTTCCTTCGCCGACAACTTTGTCGTGGCCAGGCCGTCGCCGCCGTCCATCGCGAGGAGCTGCTCGCGGTCGCTGACGAAATTGAAGTTGTCGTCGCTGTTCCAAGAGCCGCGCATGTCGCCATCGCCCTGCGAGGTGTTGGCGTAGAGATCGGCGAACTCCGGCTTGCCGGGATTCTTGCCCGGCGGGAAGTTCGGTTCGATCGCGTACAGAGCCTTCTCGAACGATTTCTGGTGCGACATCTCGCGCGTCATCAGGAAGCCCAGGGCATCCTTCACTCCGGGATCGGCAGTGACGTTGATCAGGCGTTCGTAGACGATCTTCGCCCGCGCTTCGGCGGCGATGTTGGAGCGCAGGTCGGCGGTCGGTTCGCCGATGCTGTCGATGTAGCCGGCCGTCCACAGTTGGCCGCCGGAGTTGGTCAATGCCGGGCCGCCGCCGTACAGCACCTGGGTGACGTGGGACGAGTTGCCGGCGCCCTGCAGCGAACGGAACAGCTCGGCTTCCTCGTCGACCGCCTCGGCCAGCTGGCCCTTGGCGCCCTTGTTGAGCATGCCGACGATCGAGCCGATCACCTCGAGATGGCTGAGCTCCTCGGTCGCGATGTCGAGCAGCATGTCCTTGCGCCCGGGATCGTCCTCGGCCAGGGCCTGGGTGAAGTAGCGCATCGCCGCGGCGAGCTCGCCCTGCGGGCCGCCGAACTGCTCGAGCATGAGGTTGGCGAGCGCGGGATTGCACTCCGAAACGTGCACGGAATATTGCAGGCGCTTGTTGTGCGCAAACATGGTTGTCCTCCGGGATGGCGGGGAGCGCTCCCGGAACGGGACTCCTGGAAGCGATGACCGCGGGGGCGGTCGAGGCCCACTATCCGCCGGCGCGGTTAAGCGCCGGAGAACAAACCATGCGTTGGGCGTGACGACGACCTGCGCATCCCCCGGTGGGGCTACCAGTCGGTCGGCCGGTAATCCTTGAGGAATTGGCCCCAAACGTGGTTGCCGGTGTTGATGCCGTCGATGATCGGGTCGACGATCCGCGCCGCACCGTCGACGATATCCAGCGGCGGGTGGAAGCGCTCCTCGACCACCTTGCGCGCGGCCAGGCCGGCGGGATCCTCGTCGGTCACCCAGCCGGTGTCGACGCTGTTCATGTGGATGCCGTCGCCGTGGTAATCGGCGGCGGCGGTGCGCGTCATCATGTTGAGCGCGGCCTTGGCCATGTTGGTGTGCGGGTGCCGGGTGGTCTTGAAGTTGCGGTAGAACTGGCCCTCGACCGCCGACACGTTGACGATGTGCTTGTCGTGGCCGGGGGTGCGCAGCATCAGCGGCTTCAGGCGCGCGTTGATCAGGTACGGCGCGATCGCGTTGACCAGTTGCACTTCGAGCAGTTCGACCGACGGCACCTCGGCCATGCGCAGGCGCCAGGAGTTCTTCTCGCGCAGGTCGACCTGCTGCAGGTCCTGGTCGAGCCGGCCTTCGGGGAACAGATGTTGCTGGGCGAGCAGCTCCTCCGGCAACAACGGCATCTGCGACAGTTCGGCGGCGCGGGTCAGGCCGGGCGCATGGCCGAGGCCTTCGCGGGTGGCGAGTGTCGCCGCGTCGCCGGGCAGCATCTCGGCGTTGCGCAGGCCTTCGTAACTGCCGAGCAGGCCGCGTACTTCGGTCGGCATGTCCTGCAGCGCCGCGGTCTCGCCTTCCATCATGTGGGCGTAAAACTCCGGCGGGCGGCGCACGGTCTGGCAGGCGTTGTTGATGATGAAGTCGAGCCGCGAGCGGGTCTTCAGCAATTGCGTGCAGAAGGCTTCGACGCTGGGCGTGTGGCGCAGGTCGAGGCCGAACACTTCCAGTCGGTGGCCCCATTCGGCGAAGTCCGGCTCGGCGGCGTAGCGCGCCGCCGAGTCTCGCGGGAAGCGGGTGGTCACGATCAGCTTGGCGCCGGCGCGCAGCAACTTGAGCCCGGCCTGGTAGCCGATCTTGACCCGGCCCCCCGTCAGCAGCGCGACCCGGCCGCGCAGGTCGGCCAGCTCGGTGCGCTTGTGGAAGTTGAAGTCGGCGCAGGCCGGACACAGCTGGTCATAGAAGTGATGGATCGCGCTGTATTTCTGCTTGCAGACGTAGCAGTGCTGCGGCTCTATCACTTCGGCGTGCAGCGGCTGGTCGGCGTCGAGGTCGCGGGGCTGGAAATCGGACGGCGGGAAATAGTTCGGCGTGGTGAACACCGGCTTGCGCCGCAACTCGCGGATGCCGGTCTGGTTGAGCCGCTCCTCCTCGCGGCTGACGCGTTCGGCGTGCTGCTGCTTCTTGGCGGCCTTCTGCCGCTGCCGGCGTGCCTGGCGGTCCGGGTGGTAGGCGCCGGCCACCGCGCGCTGCAGGCGCTCGCGATCCTCGCGGGGCAGGGCGTCGAGGACCGAGTGGTCGGTGCTGACGAGTTCCAGCAGTTCGGCGGCTGCGCGCATGCGCGCGAGCAGGGTGGGGTCGGCTGTGTCGTCGGGCGGCGGTGTTGCGGTCATGGTGGTCAACGGGTGGATCCGGGGGTCGGGGCGTCACGTGGTCGGTGTGCGGCGGGGTGGGTCAGTGGGTCGCGACTTACGTCGCTCCTACAGGAGTGGGCTTGCGATCAGGGGGTCTGGTCCGCGAGCGCGCGCTGGATGTCTTCCAGGCGGAAGCCGCGGGTCTCGATGCCGCTGCGCGCCAGCATCAGGCCCGACAGCGCCATCGGGGCGGCGATCAGCAAGGCCGACAGCGCGAAATGTTCGAACAGCCCGAGCACGCCGAAGCCGGCGCCGAGGATGCCGCCGACCTTGGAACTGGCCGCGATCACCCCGGCGCCGGTGCCGCGCAGGTGCACCGGGTAGATCTCGGCCGCATACGGGATCAGCATCGCGATCACCCCGCCGCTGCTGACCAGCAACGCGGCGGTGGCGGCGGTGGTCGCGGCGGTCGAGCGCAGTCCAGCCAGCTCGATCGCGACGAACGCCAGCAACGCCAAGGCCGTCAGCGCGATGAACAGCACCAGCGACCTGATCGTGCTCCAGCGGTGGTACAGCCACACCACCACGCCGATGCCGGGCAGCGCCAGCAGCGCCGATTGCGCCAGCAGCGCGCTGGCGGCCTTCGGATCGACACCGAGTTGGACCAGGTTGACCGGCAGCCACAGCACGAAGCCGAACGTCACCAGCCCCCAGCCGATCCCGCACATCGCCAGGCCCCAGCTGATCCGCGCATGACGGCCGCGCAGCAGCTGGCGCCAGGTCGTGACCGGATGGCTTTCGTCGATCACCGGCGCGCCCGGATGGGCGGCATCGTCGCGCTCGACCGCGCCGGCACCGGAAAACTTCGCCAGCACCGCGCGCGCCTGCTGCTCCAGCCCTGCGTTGGAGAGGAATCGCGGCGACTCGGGGATGAAGCGGTTGAGGAAGATGATCAGCGCGCCGGTCGGCAAGCCCAGCAGCCACAACGCGCGCCAGCTGAACATCGGCTCCAGCCAGGTCGCCGCACCCGCCGCGGCGAGGTAGCCGGCCGACGTGCCGATCCCGCCCAGCGCCACCAGCAGCCAGCCGCGCTGCGCCGCCGGGATGGTCTCGGCCATCAGGGTGAAGGTGATCGGCAGCAGGCCGCCGGCCGAGGCGCCCATCAAGAAGCACATCGCCAGGTTCCATTCGAACGCCGGCATCGCCCCGCAGATCGCGGTGCCCATGAACATCAGCGCCGACAGCAGGATCGCCGCGCGGCGGCCGAACACGTCGGCCAGCCGCCCCCACACGACCGAACCGACCGTGGTGCCGACCAGCGCGACGAATGCCAGCAGCCCGGCCGATTGCGCGCTGATGCCGTACTCGTCGGTCATGCCGGGGATCACGAAGCCGGTGGTCGCCGGCTTCATCACGTCGACCGTCAACGCCACCACCAGCACCGCCACCAGTTTCCAGTGCTCGATGTTGAGCGGCACCCCGTCGGCGACGTGGAAATGCAGGTGCTCGCCGCCGGCCAGCGCCTGCTTCATCCGCGCCAGCCGCGGCATCAGGCCGTAGAACGCCAGCGCCAGCCCGGCCGGGATCATCGCCATGCCGGCCAGCATCCAGCCGTCCATCGGCATGCCAACCATCTGCCAGTGGGTGTGCTGGCCCATCATGAACATCGGCAGGTGCGAGAACACGCCGGCGACCAGCAACGCGCAGCCGGCCCAGAACGCGACCGGGTGGTGGAAGGAAAGGCCGTTGGATTTCATCGGTGCGTCGGCCGGCGAGGGATGCGGGCCGTGGCGGTCGTCATTCGGTATCGCTGTCGGCGTCATCGCTGGCGTCGGACAGGAAATACGGCTCGACCGTGCCCTTGACCTTCATCGTCATCGGCTGGCCGCGGCGATCGAGCGAGCGGCCGACGGGCAGGCGCACCCAGCCCTCGCTGACGCAGTATTCCTCGACGTTGTGCTTCTCCTCTCCGTTGAAGCGGATGCCGATGCCGCGCTCGAAGGCGGCGGCGTCGTGGAACTTGCTGCGCGGGTCGGCGGCGAGGCGGTCGGGCGGGGTGTCGGTCATCGGGTCGGTCTCGGGAAGCGGTGTCGTGGGTGGTGGCGGGCGCCGTGGCGCGGTCGCGACGGCGCACAGGATACGGCGCTTGCCGGGCGACCGGAAAAAACCGCCCGCTCGGGCCTGCGCCGCGCCCCTGCCGGCCCGCGGCTGAACAGGCGCGCCGGCCGCCGATCCCGGGACTTGCAATCGCCGTCGAGCCGAGCTAGGGTGCGCGTGCTGCTTGCCAGGGTCACCGTGAATCGTGGCCCGATGCCGTAGATCCCTGATCCGCTACATCGTTGCACCTCGCTTACTCCTTGCAATCAGCACACCACCGCGCAAGCGGTATTTCAGAAAACTGTTCCAAGGAGCAAGAAAATGTCGAACCGTGAAACCGGTACCGTCAAGTGGTTCAACGATGCCAAGGGCTTTGGCTTCATTTCCCGTGAGAATGGCGAGGACGTGTTCGTTCACTTCCGCGCGATCCAGGGTCAGGGCTTCAAGTCCCTGCAGGAAGGCCAGAAGGTCAGCTTCACCGTCACCCAGGGCCAGAAGGGCCTGCAGGCTGACGCCGTCGAAGCGCTGTAAGGCATCGATCGAAGGCAACCGCCTCTGGCGGTCGCACTAGATACCAGGGAAAACCCGGCCTCGGCCGGGTTTTTCTTTTGGGTACGACCCCGGCCTCGGCCGGGTTTTTCTTTGGGCGTGATCCGGCCTCGGCCGGGTTTTAGCTTGGGCACGCGTTGACATCCTCGACGCGCAGCCGCTGTTACACCGTGGTGCGCAAGCGGCCGCCGGCCGCAGCAGGAGCCGCCATGAGCAAGTTCCATCCACCCGCTTCGCCCGAGGACGAGGTCGATGCCGACAAGGGCGAGCTGCGCAAGCCCGGCGACCGGGCCAACCAGCCCGGCCAGGGCGGCAACCCGACACCGCCGGTCCAGCAGCAGCGCGGCGACCGCGGCCTGACGCGGGAAGAGATCGAGCGCGGGCTGCCGCGCGACGACTGACGACTGACGACGCCCCCCCCGCCGCCACAATGTCTTTACCCGCGCCGCGCTAGCCTGCGGCCACGTTTCCGCAGGAGCGCTTATGCGACTGCAAGACAAGGTGGCGCTGGTCACCGGCAGCGGCCAGGGCATCGGCCGCGGCATCGCGGTACGGCTGGCCCGCGAAGGCGCGAAGGTGGTCATCGTCGACCTGCATGACGACGCCGACTCGCGCAAGACCCTGGCCATGGTCGAGGAGGTCGGTGGCGACGGCTGGGTGCTGGCGGCCGACATCGGCGACGTCGCCGCGGTCCGCACAATGGTCGATGCGGCGGCGGACCAGGCCGGACGGATCGACATCCTGGTCAACAACGCCGGGGTCGAGCACTTCGCCGCGTTCCACGAGGTCGACGAGGCCGACTACGACCGCGTGCTCGACATCAACCTCAAGGGCGCGTTCTTCACCGCGCAGGCGTTCGTGCGCCACTGCCGCGCGGCGAAGCGCGGCGGGCGCATCATCAACATCAGCTCGGTCCACGAGCAACTGCCGTTCCCCAACTTCGCCAGCTACGCCGCCAGCAAGGGCGGGCTGAAGATGCTGATGCGCAACCTCGCGGTCGAGCTGGCGCCGCTCGGCATCACCGTCAACAACATCGCCCCCGGCGCGATCCGCACCCCGATCAACGCGCCGGTGCTCGACGATCCCGCATTGCTGGAACCGCTGCTGGCCAACATCCCGCTCAACCGCCTCGGCACCACGCAGGATGTCGCCGGGGTCGCCGCGTTCCTCGCCTCCAGCGATGCCGACTACATCACCGGCAGCACCGTCTACGTCGATGGCGGCCTGATGTGGGACTACGAGGAGAAGCGCATCCGCAGCGACGAGCGCGGCGCCGACAAGTCCGGCGGCGATGACTGAAACGACCGACCTCCAGGCGCGCGACAGCGAACGCCAGCAGGCCCGCCTCGCTCGGGTCGCCCCGGCCGATACCCTGACCCCGGCCGACCGCTACCAGGAACTGTTCGTCGCGGTGCAGATCGGCCGCGTGTTTGCCGACAGCAAGACCTTCGTCGACTGCGCGCCGCGGATCGACCCCGAGCGCATCCTCGAGGCCTACCGCGCCCGCCACGCCATGCCGGACTTCGACCTGGCCGCGTTCGTGCACGAGCACTTCCAGCCCGAACCCGCGCACGACAGCGAGTACGTCGCCGACCGCGACCGGCCACTAGCCGAGCACATCGACGCGCTGTGGGACGTGCTGACCCGGCAGCCGCGCGAACACCCGGTGCGTTCCTCGCTGCTGCCGCTGCCCAACCCGTACGTGGTGCCGGGCGGTCGCTTCGGCGAGATGTACTACTGGGACTCCTACTTCACCATGCTCGGCCTCGCCGCCAGCGGCCGCCGCGACCTGCTGCGCCACATGGCCGACAACTTCGCCTACCTGATCGACAGTTGCGGGCACGTGCCCAACGGCAACCGCAGCTACTACCTGAGCCGCTCGCAACCGCCGGTATTCGCGCTGATGACCGAGCTGTTCGAGCGCGAGGGCGTGCGCGAGGCGCTCGCCTACCTGCCGCGACTGCGCCGCGAGCACGCGTTCTGGATGGACGGCGGCGACGAGCTGCGTCCCGGCGAGGTGCATCGCCATTGCGTGCGGATGGAGGACGGGGTGTTGCTTAACCGCTATTGGGACGACCGCGACACCCCGCGCGAGGAGTCGTACCTGGAGGACGTGAGCACCGCGCGCGCCTGTGACCGTCCCGCCCACGAGGTCTACCGCGAGCTGCGTGCCGGCGCCGCGTCGGGCTGGGATTTCAGCTCGCGCTGGTGCGGTGGCGACGGTGCGCTGACCAGCATCCGCACCACCTTGATCGTGCCGGTCGACCTCAACAGCTTCCTGCACAAGCTGGAGGAGCAGATCGCCGAACTGAGCCTCGCCGCCGGCGATGACGCCGCGGCCGCCGACTTCGCCCGCCGCGCCCGCGACCGCCGCCACGCGATCGACCGTTGGCTGTGGAGCGAGGCCGACGACGCCTACCTCGACTACGACTGGCACGACGGCGCACCGCGACCGATGTTGACCGCGGCGATGGCGACCCCGTTGTACGTCGGCATCGCCAGCCGCGAACAGGCCGCCCGGGTCGCCACGACCCTGCGCACGCAACTGCTGCAGGCCGGCGGTCTGGCGACCACCCGCAACCTCAGCGGCGAGCAATGGGATCGGCCGAACGGCTGGGCGCCGCTGCAGTGGCTGGGGATCCTGGGCCTGGCCGACTACGGCGAGGCGGCCCTGGCCGCCGAGATCCGCCGCCGCTGGCTGGCGACGGTGGGCGACCTCTACCGGAGCGAAGGCAAGCTGGTGGAGAAGTACGACATCAGCGCCGCCGACGACGGCGCGCATGGCGGCGGCGGTGGCGAATACCCGCTGCAGGACGGCTTCGGCTGGACCAACGGGGTGACGCGGATGCTGTTGCAGCAGCCTGTGCCTTTGTAATCCCGCGGCTTCATCGCGCCCACGCTTTTGTAGGAGCGGCTTCAGCCGCGATCCGGAATCGGCGCGAGCGAACGGTTGCTGATCGCGGCTGAAGCCGCTCCTACAAGGACCCGAAGCATTTGTCGAAGCATTGCATCGCGCGGCCACGCCCACATCTACGGATCATTCCAACACGGAGCCACGCCATGTCCACGCCCCTGCGAATCGACTTCGTCTCCGACGTCTCCTGTCCGTGGTGCGCGGTGGGCCTGAAATCGCTGCAACAGGCGATCGACAAGGTCGGCGACGAGGTCGCGGTCGAACTGCACTTCCAGCCGTTCGAGCTGAACCCGCAGATGCCGCCGGAAGGCGAGGACAGCAACGAGCACCTCGCCCGCAAGTACGGCGCGAGCGCCGAACAACTCGCACAGAACCGCGAGGTGCTGCGCCAGCGCGGCGCCGCCCTGGGGTTCGACTTCAACCAGCGCAGCCGGGTCTACAACACCTTCGATGCGCACCGGCTGCTGCACTGGGCCGGCGAGCAGGGCCAGGCCTCGCAACTCGCGCTCAAGCAGGCGCTGCTGCGCGCCTACTTCACCGACGATCGCGATGTGTCGTCGCACGCGGTGCTGGCGGCGGTCGCCGGCGAGGCCGGACTGGACGTCGACGAGGCCCGGCAGGTGCTGGACTCGGACCGCCATGCCAGCGACGTCCGCGCCCGGGAGCAGCTGTACCAGGGGCGCGGCATCACAGCGGTGCCGTCGGTGATCCTCAACGACCGCCACTTGATCCAGGGCGGGCAGCCGGTCGAGCTGTTCGAGCAGGCTTTGCGGCAGGTCGCGGCGGAAACGCAGGCCGGCTGAGTACCGGTCTCCGAGTACCGGTTTCAATCGGCCAAATCAATCTGCTGGATCCAGCCGTCGGACCGCGCGGATCCGGTCGACCCAGACATCGCGCCAGCCGGCGGCTTCCGGTGCGTCCATCGCCGGCTGTTCCAGCCGCAGCACCGCGTTGGTGCCCTCGCTGCCGTCGGGGCCGAAGAACAGCTGCGCCACCGGCCGCGCGGCGACGATGCCCTCCAGCGGCCCGCCGTCGGCCATCTGCAGCACCACGCGGGCGCCGTTGGGCAGCTGCTCGATGAGCTCGCGGATGCGGGCGACCTCGGCCGGGTCGACGTGTACGTGTTCGGCATTGCGGGTCATGGCGGCGCTCGCGTGAGGTCCGTCTGCGGACGCTAGCGCCGCGACCGCAACGCCGGGGTGAAGCTTGCGGCAGGCCCGGGCCCGCGCCGGACTCGACGCCCGCATCACGCCGGGCTTTCGATACTCGATGGCCCGCCGCTGCCCGCGCCGCAGGAGTCCGCCATGGCCCGCCCGATCTGGTCCGGAACGCTGTCGTTCGGCCTGCTCAACATCCCGGTGTCGCTGATGTCGGGCGAGCGGCGCACCGACATCTCCTTCCGCATGCTCGACGTGCGCAACAACGCGCCGATCCGCTACGAGCGGGTCAATGCCGAGACCGGCGAGGAAGTGGCGTGGAAGGACATCGTCAAGGCGTTCGAATACGACAAGGGCAGCTACGTCGTGCTGGAGCCCGACGACATCAAGTCGGCGGCGCCGGAAAGCCATGACGCGATCGAGGTCGAGGCGTTCGTCGACGTCGCCGCGATCGGCCCGCAGTACTTCGAGAAACCCTACGTGCTGGTGCCGGCGAAGAAGGCCGAGAAGGGCTACGTGCTGTTGCGCGAGGCGCTGGCCAGTACCGGCCGGATCGGCATCGCCCGGGTGGTGATCCGCACCCGCGAGAGCCTGTGCGCGGTAATGCCGCAGGGCAACGCGCTGCTGCTGCTGATGATGCGCTACCCGCAGGAGCTGGTCGACATCGAGGACTACAACATCCCCGAAGGCACGCGCGGCGACTACCGGATCACCGCCAAGGAACAGCAGTTCTCCGAACAGCTGATCGAGACGATGTCCGGCGACTGGGAGCCGGAGCAGTACCGGGACGAGTTCCGCGAACGCCTGCACGAGGTCATCGAGAAGCGGATGAAGGCCAAGGGCGTGGTCGAGCGCGAACACGAGGACGCCGACCTGCACGAGGACGCGGCGACCAACGTGGTCGACTTCATGTCGCTGCTGCAGAAGAGCATCGAGAAGAAGCAGCGCACGCCGGCGAAGAAGGCCGGCAAGACCGGCGGTGACGAGGAGGATGGCAAGGCGAAGAAGCCGGCGAAGAAGGCGGCCCGCAAGAGCACGAAGAAAGCGGCGGCGAAGAAGCCGGCGGCGAAGAAGGCAACCGCAAAGAAGACCGCGAAGAAGAAGGCAGGCGGCAAGAAGAAGGCGGCATGACCGCCCCTGGACCGATGCGATGAGCCTGCGCGACTACGCCCGCAAGCGCCGCTTCGATGCGACCCCCGAACCCGCCGCCGACGCCCGCGGTCGCCGCGGTCGCGAGCATCGACCGATCTTCGTCGTCCAGCTGCACCACGCCAGCGTGCGCCATTACGATTTCCGGCTGGAGATGGACGGCGCGCTGAAGAGCTGGGCGGTGCCGAAGGGCCCGTCGCTGCGGGTCGGCGAGAAGCGGCTGGCGGTCGAGGTCGAGGACCACCCGCTGGGCTATGCGAGCTTCGAGGGCGACATTCCCGCCGGCCACTACGGCGCCGGCCACGTCGACGTGTTCGACCACGGGGTGTGGAGCTGCGACGGCGATCCGTTGGAGTCGCTGGCGGCCGGCAAGATCGATTTCGTCCTGCACGGCGACAAGCTCGGCGGCGGCTGGAAGCTGGTGCGCACGGCCAAGCCCGCGAGCAAGCCGCAGTGGTTGTTGATCAAGCGCGACGACGCCCACGCCGCAGACCTGGAGTCGGACGACCTGGCCGAGGCGCCGACGCCGACGGGCTGGAAGGGCCGGCGACCGTCGGGTCCGGCAAAGCCGGCGAAAGCCACGAAGAAATCCGCTGTCGCATTGGCGAAAAAGCCACCGGCGAAGAAATCACCCACGCGCCGCCGGCGCATCGATTGGCACGCACGCGCGCAGGCGCTCGCCGGCGCCAGACCGCTGCGCGGCAGCACCGAGGTCGGGCCGCAACTGGCCACGCTGCGCCAGGCCCCGCCGACCGGCGACGACTGGCTGCACGAACTCAAGTGGGACGGCTATCGCCTGCTGGCCCGGATCGACGACGGCAAGGCGACGCTGCGCTCGCGCAACGGTCTGGACTGGAGCGACGACTACCCCGAAATCGTCGTCGCGCTGCAGGCGCTCGGGGTCGATTCGGCCAGCCTCGATGGCGAGTTGATCGCGCTCGATGCCAAGGGCCGCAACTGTTTCTCGGCGCTGCAGCGCACGATCGAGGGCAGTGCCAACGCGACTCTGCGCTACGTCGTGTTCGACCTGCCGACCCTGGCCGGCGTCGACCTCGCCGTCACCCGGCTGGACGCGCGCAAGACGTTGCTGGAGGCGCTGCTGGCCGGCATCGACCCGCAAGGCGCGCTGGCCTACAGCCAGCACATCGTCGGCCACGGCGCGCAGGTGTTCGCCGCCAGCAAGACCCAGGACATGGAAGGCATCATCAGCAAGGCGGTCGATGCGCACTACACGCCCGGCCGCTCGCGTACCTGGCTCAAGGTCAAGCACGCGCAGGGCGACGAGTTCGCAATCGTCGGCTTCACCGCGCCCAAGCGCTCTCGTGTCGGGTTCGGCTCGCTGCTGCTGGCGACCCGCGAGCGCGGCCGGCTGCGCTACGTCGGGCGGGTCGGCACCGGCTTCGACGATGCGACCCTGCGCAAGCTGACCGCCCAACTGAAAGGCCTGGCGCGCAAGGAGGCGACCGTGGTCCTGCCGGCGCACCTGCCGTTCGCGCCGCGCGACGTGACCTGGGTGCAGCCGCGGCTCGTTGCCGAGGTCGCCTTCCGCGGCTGGGCCAAGGAGGGCCTGCTGCGCCAGGCCAGTTTCCAGCGCTTGCGCGACGATAAAGAGGTGGATGACGTGGGCGACCAGAGCACCCCCCGACTGAGCAGCCCGGACAAGCTGATCTATCCGGCCGAGAAGATCACCAAGCAGCAGGTCGCCGACTACTACGCGGCGGTGGCGCCGCAGCTGCTGCCCGAGGTCGTGCGACGGCCGCTGTCGCTGCTGCGCTGTCCCGACGGCCTCAAGGGCCAGTGCTTCTTCCAGAAGCACCACGCCGACAGCCTTGGCGACGGCGTTCATGCGGTCGCGATCAAGGAGAAGGACGGCGGCCACGAGGATTACGTCTACATCGACGACCTCGACGGCCTGCTCGACCTGGTGCAGATGAACACGCTGGAACTGCACCCTTGGGGCTCGCGGATCGAGGACGTCGAGCATCCCGACCGGCTGGTGTTCGACCTCGACCCCGGCGAAGGCGTGAAGTGGCCGGCGATCAAGGCCGGCGCACGCGACGTGCGTGACCGGCTCGACCAGATCGGCCTGCAGGGGTTCCTGCGGCTGTCCGGCGGCAAGGGCCTGCACGTGGTCGTGCCGATCGCGCCGGGGCCCAGTTGGACCGAGGCCAAGGCGTTCTGCGAGGCGTTCGCCGATGCGATGGCCGGCCAGGCCCCAAACAAGTACGTTGCCACCGCGTCCAAGGCCAAGCGCGGCGGGGTGATCTTCATCGACTGGCTGCGCAACGGCCGCGGCGCCACCAGCGTCGCCAGCTGGTCGCTGCGCGCGCGCGCCGGCGCCGGGGTGGCGGTGCCGCTGCGCTGGGACGAGCTGGGGCGGACCAAGTCCGGCGCCGACTATCCGCTGGCGCGCGCATTGCGTCGCGCGGCGAGCCTGCGCCAGGACTCGTGGGACGGTTGGGACGAGGCGACCGGGCAGACGTTGCCGCAGTTGCGTCCCCACGACCCCTGACCGCTCTTGTAGGAGCGGCTTCAGCCGCGATCTTGAAATCGGTTCCCCGAGTCGCCCCGACTGCGAAACCCCAATTCGTGTAGGAGCGACGTGAGTCGCGACCTGTACATCGCCTCACGGGTTCGGCGGGTTGCGACTTACGTCGCGCTCCTACAAGAGCCCCGTCGCGACCCTGGGGATGCGTCGCGCAGCCGATTCCGGTTCGCGGCTAAAGCCGCTCCTACAGGGGCGCCGCCTCACTCGCGCTCGAAGCGTTCAAGCTCCGCCAGCTGCCCACGCGCGCGGCGCAGGTTGCACCCGGCCAGGTCATCGATCATCACGCGCAGCCGCGGGCTGGCCGGCGGATGCTTCGCCCATCGAACCGCCAGCCATACGCTGCCCGCCATGGCCGCCGCGCCAAACGCCAGGGTGGCGACGATCCACGCCGGCGCCGCCGCATACAAATCGATGCCGAACCAGAGCTTGGCGCCGACCATCGTCGCGACCAGCCACAGGCACCACCACGGCAATCCCAGAGCGACCGTGGTGACGGTGGTGAACCGTCGCAGCCGGGCCAGGCGGCGCTGGATGTCGAGCACCGGCGCGGTGTAATAGACCCGCGCCGCCAGCAGCGCCCGGGTCACGCTGGCCCAGATGGCGGCGATGCCGTAGACGTGCAGCACCAGCCCGGCCGCGAGCAGGTGCGGGGTGTTGCGGTGGTCGAACCAGAACGATGCGGCGATCACCACCATCGCGATCCAGATCGCCATCTCCAGCAGTTGCGCCAGGCCGAAGCGGCGCAGCGACGCACGGCTGCGGTCGATCCCGTGATCGCGCCGGGCCTGCAGGGCCAGTGCCTCGACGCCGTCGACGCGCAGGTCGAGTTGGGTCCACGCGGCGTTCAGTTCGCTGTCGAGGCGGTGCCAGGCGGATTTGAGGTCGTCGAGTTCCATCAGCGTGTCCTCGTTGCGGCGGGGGAGGGGGAGGCAGGCGAAGCAAGTTGTTCGCGGATGCGTTGCCGCAAGCGGTGCAGCTTGGTCGCGACATTGCTTTCGCTGATGCCGAGGATCTCGGCGATCTCGCGGTGGCTGCGCTCGTCCAGGTACAGCAGCATCAGCGCCCGGTTGAGCGGATCGAGCCGGTCGATCACCGCATGCAGGGCGCGGACGCCGGCGTCGGCCTCGTGCGGGTCGCGTGGCGTGGGGTCGGGCAGGGCCGCGATCGACTCGTCATCGAGCGGGGCGTAGTGGCGCTGGCGCAGGCTGCTGCTGCGCACCTGCGAGATCGCCACGTTCAGCGCGATCCGGTACAGCCAGGTCGAGAACCGGCTGCGCGACGGATCGAATGCGGGAAACGCGCGCCAGGCCTGGACGCTGATGTCCTGCACCAGGTCGCGCCGGTCCTCCGGGTCGCGGCAGTAACCATGCGCAACTTTCAGCACGATGCCGCGGTGCTGCTCGATCAATGCGGCGAAGCGCACCTGCGGCGAGGCGTCGGCGGTGGAAGTGTCGGCGCTGGAAGTAGAGATGGCGATGACGGGCGGGTCCGTTGCGGTGTCCATGCCGGGTGGTTCGCACGGACGCGCGGAATATCACACCGCTAGTCCAGCAGCGGCTCCAGTTCCGTCCAGACGTGGTCGCGCAGCTTCGGCTGCGCCGCGGCCACCGGGTGCAGGTTGTCGGCCTGGTAGGCGCCGCGGTCAAGCGCGATCGGTGCCAGCAGGAACGGCAGCAGTGCGACGTCGAAGCGCTCGGCGAGGGTCCGGTAGTTCTGTGCGAACGCCTCGGTGTAGGCGGCGCCGAGGTTCGGCGGCATCTGCATGCCGACCAGCAGCACCTCGGCCTCGGCGCCGTGGGCGGCGCCGATCATCCGCGCCAGGTTGGCCGCGCTCTGCGCGGTCGGCAACCCGCGCAGGCCATCGTTGGCACCGAGCGCGATCACCACCACCTCGGGCCGGTGCCGGACCAGCGCATCGACGATCCGCGCGGCGCCGCCGGCGGTGGTCTCGCCGCTGATGCTGGCGTTGACCAAATCCCAGTCCGGCTTGCGCTCGGCGATGCGGGCCGCGGTCAGCGCCACCCAGCCCTCGCGGGCGGCCATGCCGTAGGCGGCCGACAGCGAGTCGCCCATCACCAGCACGGTCGCGTCGGCGTCGGCGGGTTGGCCGGCGCCACCCGCTTGCATGGCGTGGGCCGGCATCGCCGCAACCGTCGCGATCGCCAACACCAGCAAGCCAATGGCACATTGAATGCGCCGCCGCCAGGCCGCATACCTGAATGTCACTGTGCCCACTCCACCCTCCTGTCGTTGACGCCGCGTGCGTGGCAGGACTGCACCACCAGGACCCATCATGGCCGATCGCCCCGCACCGTACCCTGAAGCCCCTCCGTCCGACGCCGCTGGCGCGCCCGCGCTCGAGGTGGTCGGGCTCGGCAAGCGGGTGGCATTGCCGTCGGGCGAGCTGACCATCCTCGATGGGGTCGGTTTCTCGGTGGTGCAGGGCGACACCGTCGCGATCGTCGGCGCCTCCGGTTCCGGCAAGAGCACGCTGCTGTCGCTGCTGGCCGGCCTCGACACCCCCAGCCACGGCCACGTCACCCTTGATGGCGAAGTGCTGTCGACGCTCGACGAGGACGGCCGTGCACGCGTGCGCGGCGCGAAGGTCGGCTTCGTGTTCCAGAACTTCCAGCTGCTGCCTTCCCTCACGGCACTGGAGAACGTGATGCTGCCGCTGGAGCTGCGCGGCGACGCCGAGGTCGACGCGCCGGCGCGCGCGATCCTGCAGAAGGTCGGGCTCGGCGAGCGGCTCGGCCATTACCCGCGGCAACTGTCGGGCGGCGAGCAGCAGCGCGTCGCCCTGGCGCGCGCGTTCGTCACCGAGCCGTCGCTGCTGTTCGCCGACGAGCCGACCGGCAACCTCGACAGCCACACCGGCCAGTCGATCATCGAGCTGATGTTCGCGCTCAACGCCGAAGCCGGCACCACCCTGGTGCTGGTGACCCACGACGACCACTTGGCCGAGCGTTGCCGCCACCGGTTGCGGCTCGACGGCGGCGAACTGGTCGCCGACGAGCGCATCGCCGCATGAGTACCGCTCGCAGCCGGGCCGGCATCGGGCCGGCCAACGTGCTGGCGATGGCGTGGCGGCAGATGCGCCGCGACCTCAAGGCCGGCGACGTGCGGATCCTGCTGGCGGCGCTGATGCTGGCGGTGCTGGCGGTGACCGCGGTCGGCTTCGTCACCGACCGCGCCGAACGCGCGCTGGCGCTGCAGGCCAACCAGTTGCTCGGGGGTGACGCGGTGGTGCGCGGCGACGCGCCGCCCGGTGAAGCGATCGAGCGCGCCGCGGCGGGGCTGCAAAGCACCCGCACCGTCGAGTTCAACAGCATGATCGGGGTCGGCGAGGGCGCCGATGCGCGGGTCCAGCTCGGCGACCTGCGCGCGCTGGGCGAAGGCTTCCCGTTGCGCGGTGCGTTCACCATCGTCGACGCGGCCGGGGTCGAACGCAGCGCCGCCGACGTGCCTGCGCGCGGCACGGCCTGGCTCAGCCGCGCCGGCGCCAGCACCCTGGGTGCGCGGATCGGCGACACCGTGACCGTTGGCGAATCGCGCCTGAAGCTGGCCGCCTTGGTGGTCGCCGAGCCCGACGCCGCGCTCGACTATTTCAACGTCGCGCCGAAGGTGTTCCTCAACCTCGCCGACCTGCCGGCGACCGGACTGGTGCAGGAAGGCAGCCGGGTGCGCTACCGGTTGGTGGTGGCGGGCGAGGCGAGCGCGGTCGAGCGTTTCGTCGCCACCGCCAAGCCGCTGCTCGCGCGCGGCCAGCGGCTGGAGACGGTGGCCGATGCGCGCCCGGAAGTCCGCTCCGCGCTCGATCGCGCGGGCCGCTTCCTCGGCTTGGCCGCGCTGGTGTCGGTGGTGCTGGCGGCGGTCGCGGTGGCGATGGCCGCGCGCCGGCACAGCGAACGACATCTGTCGGGCACCGCGGTGATGCGTTGCCTCGGCGCGAGCCAGGCGACCCTGGCCGGCATCCACATCGGCGAACTGGTGCTGCTCGGCCTGCTGGCGAGCACGGTCGGCGTCGCCATCGCGTTCGTGCTGCAGTGGGGCATCGGAATCTGGCTGGAGCCCGTGCTCGGCATGGCGATCCCGCCGGCCGGCTGGCTGCCGGCGTTGCAGGGCTACGGCGTCGGCCTGGTGGTGTTGCTGGCATTCGGTGCACCGCCGGTGCTGGCGTTGCGGCGGGTGCCGGCGCTGCGGGTGCTGCGCCGCGACCTCGACCCGACCGAGCCCAGCGCATGGCTGGTGGGATTGGCCGGGCTGCTTGGCCTTGGCGCGCTGCTGTGGTGGAAGGCCGGCTCGGCCACGCTCGGCACGGCGATGCTGGTCGGCATCGTCGCCACGTTCGCGGTGCTGGCGGTCCTGGCCTGGGGATTGATCGTGCTGCTGCGACGGCTGCGTTCGCGACTGCGCGGCAGCCTGCGCTACGGCCTGGCCAACGTCAGCCGGCGACCGGCAACCAGCATCGCCCAGGTCGCCTCGCTCGGCCTCGGCCTGATGGCGCTGCTGCTGCTGACCTTCGTGCGCACCGACCTGCTCGACCGCTGGCAACTGCAACTCGCCGCGGAGGCACCGAACCGTTTCATCATCAACGTGCAGGACAACCAGGTCGACGCGGTGCGCGCTTTCATCGCCGCCCAGGGCATCGACGCGCCGACGCTGTACCCGATGGTCCGCGGCCGGCTGGTCGAGCACAACGGCGAGCCGGTGTCGGGCGAGAATTACGTCGAGGCGGAGGCCGATGCACCGGCCGACCCGGAAGCGCGCCGGTCGCGTCGCCGCGCCGATCGCGAGTTCAACCTGTCGATGGCCGGCGAGTTGCGCGACGACAACCGGGTGGTCGCCGGCACGTTCTGGGGCGCTTCGGTGCCGGTCGAACCGGAGCTGTCGGTCGAGCAGGGTTACGCCGAATCGCTGGACTGGGAGATCGGTGACCGCGTGACGTTCGACATCGCCGGGCAGCCGTTCAGCGCGACCATCACCAGCCTGCGCGAGGTCGACTGGGAGAGCTTCCGGCCGAATTTCTTCGTGGTCGCCTCGCCGGGCGCGCTCGACGGTTTCCCGGCCAGCCACATCACCGCGGTCAGCGTGTCGCCCGAGCATCCGCGCTTCACCGCCGACCTGGTCGGGCGTTTTCCCAACCTCAGCGTGATCGACATCGACGCGGTGCTGAAGCAGGTGCGCGCGACCGCCGACCAGGTCTCGACCGTGGTCGAGGTGGTGTTCTGGTTCTCGCTGCTGGCCGGGCTGCTGGTGCTGATGGCCGCGGTCAGCGCCAGCCAGGACGAGCGCCTGCTCGAAGGCGGAGTGATGCGCACGCTCGGCGGCAGCCGCCGCCAGTTGCGCATGGCGCAGGCGTCGGAGTTCGCCGCGATCGGGTTGCTGTCGGGCGTGGTCGCTGCGATCGCCGCTTCGGTCCTGGCCGGCGTGGTCGCGACCCGGGTGTTCGACCTGCCGTGGCAGGCCAACTGGGGCATGGCCGCGGTGGGTGCCGCAATGGGGATGCTGGCCGCGCTGGGGGCCGGGTTGTTCGCCACGCGGCGGGTGCTGGACGCGCCGCCGTCGGTGACGCTGCGCGAACTGCAAGGCTGACAGCGCTTGGGTAGGAGCGACGTAAGTCGCGACCTGTACATCGCCCCGAGCGTTCGGCGGGTCGCGACTTACGTCGCTCCTACAGGGGAACTGCCGCCGGCAACCGGCGGCAACGGCCGATTACGTCAAGGCGCAGTCAACCCCGACCGCACCGCGGTGGCATTGAACCGGCGCGCATAGTCACGTTCGTCCGCGATCCGCTCGACTTCGTCATCGCCCATCTCCGGCGCGGCATAAACCACGTAGGCGATGTCGTCGTCGCGCTGGCCGACCTGATGCAGGCGATAGCGTGGACGCCCGGCGCCGGTGTTCTCCGGATAGTGGGTTGGCGGTTCGCCGTCCATGTCCAGTTCGCTGTTGTCGACGGTGCCACCAACGAATAAGGCGCGCATGGCGATCTCCGGTGAAGGTGTGGCGCAAGGATGACGGCCCGGACGTTGGGGAAGGATGAAACCGATGCCTCCCGCGTCGGCGCAGTTGGGCACCAGCCGGGTAGATGAACGTGCGTGTCAGTCGTAGCGCTTCTGGCAATGCCCGCAGAAAAACGCGCGACGCTGCTTGCGCCCGAGCTTGGCGACGTACTGCAACCGCCGTGCGCAGCGCGGACACTCGGTCCGCGTATGGACCTGGTAATGCTTCTTGAGCACGTAATCCTTCTTCCAGCGATAGAAGTCGAAGCTGTACTCGCGCGCCTGCGTGACCAGTTCGCCAAGCTTGCGCGCCGACAGCGCGCCGACCGGCGTGTGCGGATCGACCCGGATGCGGAACAGCACTTCGTTCTTGATGATGTTGCCGACGCCGGCGAACACGTCCTGGTCGAGCAGCGCATCGGCGACCAGGGTGTCGGGTTGCGCTCGCAACTTCAGGCGCGCCGCCTTCGGGTCCCAGGCATCCGACATCACGTCGGCGCTCCAGTCGTAGGCCGCGTCGATGTCGCCCTCGATGTATTTCAGCGAACTCGAATACAGGTTCAGCTCACCGTTGCCGAAACGCAGGCTCAGGCGTTCGGCGCTGCCCTCGCGGCGCTCGTCGATCCGGTAGCTGCCCCACAGCAGGAAGTGCACGCGCAGTGTGAAGTCGTCGGAATCCGGCGGCTCCAAGCACAGCAGGAAATGCTTGCCCCAGCTGCGCAGCGCCGCGACCCGTTCACCGGCCATGCGCTGGATGTCGAGCCGACTGTTGCCGCCGACCTCGTGGACCCGGCGACCGGTGAACTTGGCCGCCTGTTCGCGCAGGATCACGATGGAAGGTCCCTCCGGCATCCACGCAGCCTGCGTCGCGCGTCGTCACGGACGCGTGCAGGCGTGTCGGGCGCCGCGCGCCGGTAAACTGGGCGACCCGCTGCCCGAACCGCCCGCATGACCCTGGACGACCCCGCGCTGGACACCCTGATGCTGCCGTTCGAGCAGAACCTGCTGCCGTGGCCGCAGGACGGCGACACGCTGTTCCTGCGTGCGCGCGAGGGCGCGGCGCTGCACCGGCGCCCGCGCGCGGGACTGGTCTGCGAGCAGAGCTTCAAGCCCGACGCCGAGGCCCTGCAACGCGCGGGACTGGCGCTGGTCGAGCCGGGTGACGACCACCGTTATCCACTGGTGCTGTTGCTGCCGCCGCGCCAGCGCGAGGAAGCCCGGGCGCTCTATGCGCGCGCGGTCGCCAGCGCCGCGCCCGGTGGCCGGGTGGTGGCCTGCCTGGCCAACAACGAGGGCGCGCGCTCCGGTGAGGACGACCTGCGCAAGCTCGCCGGTCCGGTCGGCAGCCTGACCAAGCACAAGTGCCGGGTGTTCTGGACCGCGCCGCTGCACCGACCCGACAGCGCCGCAAATATCGACGCCGCGCTGCTGGCGCAATGGCAGGCGCTGGACGCGCCGCGGTCGATCGCCGACGGGCGCTTCAGCAGCCGTCCCGGCGTGTTCGCCTGGAACCGGATCGATCCGGCGTCGGCGCTGCTCGCCGCACAATTACCGGCCGACCTGGGCGGTCGCGCGGCCGACCTCGGCGCCGGTTTCGGTTATCTCTCGGTCGAGTTGCTGCAGCGCTGCCCCGGGATCGCCGCGCTCGACCTGTACGAGGCCGAAGGCCGCGCACTGGAGCTGGCGCGTCGCAACCTGGCGCCGTTCGAGTCGCAGGCGGTACTCGGCTTCCACTGGCACGACGTCACCGCCGGGCTGCCGGAGCGCTACGACGTGATCGTCAGCAATCCGCCGTTTCACACCCAAGGCCGCGCCGACCGCCCCGACATCGGCCGCCGATTCATCGCGGTCGCCGCCGAGGCGCTCAAGCCCGGTGGCCGCCTGTGGCTGGTCGCCAACCGCCACCTGCCGTACGAGGAGGTGCTCACCGCCAGTTTCGGCAGCGTGCGCACGGTCGCGCAGCAGGACGGCTTCAAGATCATCGAGGCGGTCAAGGCACGGCCGGCGCAACCCGTGCGCGCGCCGAAGCCGTTCAACAAGGCGGATCTGCGGCGACTCTCCCGCCGGGATCCGCAGCAATGAAGCTGGTCAAGCTCATCGCCAACCTCGGCTACGGCAGCCGCAAGCAGGTCGCGTTGATGTTCCGCGAGGGCCGCATCACCGACGCCGATGGCGAGGTGCTGTACGCCGACGACAAGGTCGAGCACGCGGCGATCCGGATCGACGGCGATCCGCTCGATCCGCCGGCCGGGCTGGTACTGATGCTGCACAAACCGGTCGGCTACACCTGCTCGACCAAGGACAAGGGCCGGATCATCTACGACCTGCTGCCGCCGCGCTTCCGGCTGCGCGCGCCATTGCTGTCGACCGTCGGCCGGCTCGACCGCGATACCAGCGGCCTGTTGCTGCTGACCGACGACGGCCAGCTGCTGCACCGGATCGTCTCGCCGAAATCGAAATTGTCCAAGGTCTACGAGGCGACCTTGGCGCAGGACCTGCGCGGCGACGAGGCGAAGATATTCGCCAGCGGCGAGTTGATGCTGGAATCGGAGAAGACTCCGCTCGCACCGGCCGGGCTGGAGGTGGTCGACCCGCGTCACGCGCGCCTGACCCTGACCGAGGGGCGCTACCACCAGGCGCGGCGGATGTTCGCCGCGGTCGGCAACCACGTCGAGGCGTTGCATCGCAGTCGGGTGGGTGGGCTGACCTTGGGCGAGCTGGCCGAAGGTGAGTGGCGGATTCTCGATGCCGGGGATATCGAACGGTTGTTCGCGTCGGCTGGTTGAGGTTGTTCGCTGCCCGTGGGGTTTCGGGGGCTTGGGGGTAGAAGAGCGGGGTGGTGTCTCGGCTTCGGGTGGGCGTCGACCTGACCGGGTGGTACTCCCTCGCTCGATCGGGCATCCATGCCCGACTCGCTGCCGTGGCCATCCATGGCCACTGTCCGTACCACCCGGGCAGGACGACGCGTCGGCGCATCAGTGGTGTCCACTTCGTTGTCCGACCCGACGTTCTTTGTAGGAGCGACGTAAGTCGCGACCTGTACATCACCTCCAACGTTCGGCGGGTCGCGACTTACGTCGCTCCTACATCGAGGTGCAACAGCTCACGCCACCCGATCGCCGAGGCGGCGTCCCGGGGTGGGTGTTGCGCACAGCGGACATGGATGTCCGCGGCCTGTGAGTCGGGCATGCCCGACCGAACCGGGAAGCAACACCCACCCCGGGGCGACGCTCCCACCCGAAGCCGAGACACCAAAGACTCTCAAGGCTCCAGCAACTTCCGATACCCCTCCACCCCCAACCCCTCCAACGTCTCGATATTGCGATCAACAATCGCATCCGGATCCGGAAACGCCGCCACCGCGCGCTCGACGCTGGCCTCGCGCAGCAAATGCAGCATCGGATACGGCGAACGGTTGGTGCAGTTGCCGACATCGTCGAAATCGCTGCCGGCGAACTGATAGTCGGGATGGAAACTGGCGACCTGGATCTCGCCCTCCAGCCCCAGCGCATCGATCGCCGCATCGGCCTGATCGAGGAAATCGTTGTAGTCGTAGAAGTCGGTCAATACCTGCGGATGGATCAGCAGCGTCGTATCGACCACCGCCGGATCGGTGTCGTTGAGCCACGCCAGCTCGGTCGCCAACTCCTCCAGCAACTGCTCAGTCGTGGTCGCCGCGCTGAGCACGAAACGGATCTGGTCCTTGGCCTGCACCGCCTTGGCAAACGGGCACAGGTTCAGCCCGATCACCGCGCGCTGCAGCCATCGACGGGTCGCGGCGATCGGGTCTTCGTCCATCGCGATCGCGCCGCTTCGGCCGAGCTCAGTCGCGGAAATTGTCGAACTGCAGCGGCTGCTCGAACTCCGCGCCCTTGAGCAACGCGATCGCCGCCTGCAGGTCGTCGCGCTTCTTGCCGTTGACCCGCAGCTTGTCGCCGTTGATCTGGCTGTCGACCTTGATCTTGGCCTCCTTCAGCGTCGACTGGATCTTCTTGGCCAGCTCGCGCTCGATGCCCTGCTTGACCGTGATCTTCTGGCGCGCGCCGGCGAGGTTGGTCTCGATGTCGCCGAACTCCAGGCAGCGCACGTCGATGCCGCGCGCGATCAGGCGGCCGCGCAGGATGTCGGTCATCTGCTGCAGCTGGAAATCGCTCGGCGCCGACTGGCTGATGACCTGCTCCTCCAGCACGAACTTCGCGTCCACGCCCTTGAAGTCGAAGCGGGTGGTCAGCTCGCGGCTGGCCTGGTCGACCGCGTTGGTCAGTTCGTGGGTGTCGACTTCGGAGACGACGTCGAAGGAAGGCATGGCAGGCTCCGCGGGGGGTCAAACCCGAAGGGTAGCAGCGCCGTGCTTTGTAGGAGCGGCTTCAGCCGCGATCTGGAAATCGGCGCGGGCGAAACAATTCCCGATCGCGGCTGAAGCCGCTCCTACAGTGGCGCGTCACATGGCCTGGGTGGGCCAGTCGCTAGACTCTGCGGCTGCTCCGCTGGAAACCCGACATGTCCATGCTCAAGACCCCCGCCTATGCCGCCGCCGACAGCCAGTCGCCGCTGGCCCCGCACACCATCGAGCGCCGCGAGCCCCGCGCCGGCGAGGTGCTGATCGACATCCGCTACTGCGGCGTCTGCCACTCCGACCTGCACCAGGCGCGCGGCGAGTGGGGCGGCAACGGCATCTTCCCGATGGTGCCGGGGCACGAGATCGTCGGCCACGTGGCCCGGGTCGGCGAGGGCGTCAGCCGGTTCAAGGTTGGCGACGCGGTCGGGGTCGGCTGCTTCGTCGACTCCTGCCGGACCTGCCCGCAATGCCGCGCCGGTGAGGAGCAATACTGCGACGAGGGCATGACCGGCACCTACAACTCGCGCGAGCGCGACACCGGGGCGCCGACCCATGGCGGCTACTCGACCCGGATCACCGTCAATCAGGACTACGTGTTGCGGATTCCCGAGGGGTTGCCGCTCGACCGCGCCGCGCCGCTGCTGTGCGCGGGCATCACCACCTACTCGCCGCTGCGGCAGCACGGGGTCAAGGCCGGCGACCAGGTCGCGGTGGTCGGCCTCGGCGGTCTGGGCCACATGGCGGTCAAGCTGGCCGCGGCGATGGGCGCGGAAGTGACCGTGTTGAGCACGTCGGAGTCCAAGCGCGAGGCCGCGCTGGCGCTGGGCGCGGCTCATTTCGGCGCGACCCGCGACCCGGCCACGTTCAAGCAGCTGGCCGGGCGCTTCGACCTCATCATCGACACCGTGTCGGGCCAGCACGACTACAACGCCTACCTGTCGCTGCTGAAGTTCGACGGCAGCATGGTGCTGCTCGGCATCCCGGTGGAGCCGGTGCCGGTCGCCGCCGGGGTGCTGATCATGCGCCGGCGCAAGCTGGGCGGCTCGCTGATCGGCGGCATCCGCGAGACCCAGGAGATGCTGGATTTCTGCGCCGAACACGGGGTCGCGTCCGACATCGAGCTGATCGACATCGCCGACATCAACCAGGCCTACGAGCGGATGTTGCGCGGCGACGTGCGCTACCGCTTCGTGATCGACTGCGCCAGCCTCGGCTGAGCGGGAACGCAATCAGGGCCGCGGCGTCGGCGTGCAGCGTCGCCCCGCTGCCGGCTTGGATCCGCAGTCCGGCTTCGCTGGCGACGTCGTAACCTCCGGCCCCGGACGCGCCGCCTCGGGACCCGCCGCAGCCGGGTCGGTGCCGACCACCGCGTCGTCGGGCCCGAAGGTCGCGACCGGCCGGTTGGGTGTCGGCGCAGCGGGTTCGAACACGCGCTCGCCTGGCCCGGTCTGGCGGCAGGCGCAGAGACCCCCCAGCGTCAGCAGCGCGGCGACCATCGCGGTAGCGCCGCGCCGGACCCGTCGGTTCCGGGCGTCGCGGGAGGAGGCGGGGCGGGGTCTAGGCATGGGCGGTCCCTGCCGCACGTTCGGGTCCGGCTGAATGGGTTAACGCAAACTCCGGGCGCAAGCTGCCACCGATGTGAAGCGACAACAATTGGCCACGGCGGAGGCCGCCGCACGAGGCTATCCTGCCGGCTCCCGTTCGAGTTCCGCCGATGGCCGCCGACCCGCCCGTCCACCCCGAAGGCTCCCACGCCGCCGCCGTCGCCCCGGTGCTCGCGCCGTCGTCGTCGCGCCGCGCCGCCTTCATCATGCTGGTCGCGGTGGCGACGTTCTCGCTGATGGACGCCGGCCTCAAGATCCTTGCCGGTCACTACCCGCCGCTGCAGGTCGCCGCGCTGCGCGGCGCCTCCTCGCTGCCGTTCGTGCTGGCCTGGGTCGCGGCGACCACCGGGCTGGCGCCGCTGCTGCGGGTGCGCTGGCCACTGCACCTGCTGCGCGGGGCGATCGGGATCGGGATGATGGCCGCGTTTGCCTACTCGCTGCAGACGTTGCCACTGACGACGGCCTATTCGATCTTCTTCGTCGCCCCGCTGCTGATCACCGCGTTGTCGGTGCCGCTGCTGGGCGAGAAGGTCGGGCCGCGGCGCTGGACCGCGATCGCGATCGGCCTGGCCGGGGTGCTGGTGTTGCTGCGACCGAGTGGCGATGGCCTGCTGAGTTGGGCAGCGCTGGCGGTGTTGCTGGCGGCGACCGGCTATGCAGTCAGTGCAATCACCGTGCGCGTGCTCGGCCGCACCGACTCGACCGCGGCGATGATGGTGTGGTTGCTGGTGTTGCTGGCGGTCGGCGCCGGCGCGCTGGCGTGGCCGCAATGGGTGCCGATCCGCGCGGCCGACACCTGGGTGATCCTCGGTGTCGGCATCGCCGGCGCGCTCGGCCAATACGCGATCACCGAGGCGTTCCGGATCGGCGAGGCGTCGCAGATCGCGCCGCTGGAGTACACCGCGCTGGTCTGGGGCGTGCTGCTGGATGTCAGCCTGTGGGGCGTGCTGCCGGACGCGGTGACCTGGCTGGGCGCGGGCATCATCATCGCCAGCGGCCTGTACCTGCTGCGCCGCGAACGCCTCCACATAGAGTCGGAACACCTGTAGGAGCGGTTGTAGGAGCGGCTTCAGCCGCGATCGGAAGTTGTTCGCTCGCGCCGGCTCTGGTTCGCGGCTGAAGCCGCTCCTACAGGAGAAGTCGTCGCGCGTTCAGCCGGCCAGGCTGCCCTGCAACGCCGCGGCGATCGCCGCATCGCCGTTGACCACGTCCTTCCAGCGCAATTCCTGGCCCTTGCGGTGGCCTTTCTCGACCAGCTTGAGGCCGTCGGGATCGATCGTCAGGGTGTACGCGCGGTCGTCGATGCTGATCTCGCGACGGATCGGTTTGTCGAGCTTGGTGGTCATGACGGGCTCCCGGCAGAAAGTGAGGTTCACCGTAGCCATCGAACGGCAAGAAGCGATGAACTCGGCCGTCAGGGCGGCGGCGTGGTGCCGGCGTCCGCGGCCGACGGGGCATCGGCACGGATGATGCGTACCTCGCGTTGCGGGAACGGGATCGTCAGGCCGTGGCGCTTGAACGCCCGCCAGATCGCCAGGTTGATCTCGGAGCGGACATTGTTGACGCCGTGCTCGGGGTTGGTGATCCAGACCCGCAGTTCCAGCTCGATGCCGTCGGTGCCGAAACCCATCAACCGCGCCGCCGGCTCGGGATCCTCCAGCACCCGCTGGTGGCCGGCCGCCGATTGCACCAGCAGCGCCATCGCCTGCACCGGGTCGTCCTCGTAACTGATCCGCACCGGCAGTTTCAGGCGGATGCTGTTGCCGCCGTAACTCCAGTTGATCACCGGGTTGATGATCAGGTTCTCGTTCGGCACCAGGGTATCGACGCCGTCGCGGTCGCGGATCACGATGTAGCGGGCGCGCAGTTCGTGGACCCAGCCGTAGCGGCTGCCGGACTGGTCCTCGACGGTGATCACGTCGCCGGGCTTGACCGAGCGTTCGGCCAGCAGGATGAAGCCGGACAGGAAGTTGCTGACGATTCGCTGCAGGCCCAGGCCGATGCCCAGTCCTACCGTGCCGCCGACCACCGCCAGCGCCGACAGGTCGACCCCGGAGATCTGCAACACGACGACCGCGGCCAGTACCAGCAGAACCAGCTTGGCCGCCTTGCTGATGCCGATGCGCAGGCTGGCCGACAGGTGTTCCGATGACATCACCGTGCGTTCGACCAGTCGTGCCAGCCATAGCGCCAGCAGCATCACCACCAGCCCGATCAGGACCGCGTTGAGCACCGCGAGCGCCGAGATGCGGGCGGTCCCGATCTCGATCGACGCCCGGTCGAGCGCGCGCAGCACCAGCGGCAGCCAGTCCAGCAGGTACAGCGCCAGGCCGATCCAGATGATCGCGACGATGACGTTCTCCGAGGCCCGCAACAGCGGTCCCGGCTTGATTGCGCGCTTCAACAGGTAGACCGCCAACCGCACCAGTCCGAACGCGGCCGCCAGGCTCAGCACAAGCCACAGCAGCGCGCGCGGCAACCGCAACGCGCCGAACACGCCCCAGCCGGCCAGCAGGGTCGCGCACAGGGTCAGCGGGAAGGCCAGGTGGCCGCTGCTGCCGGCCAGCGCCGCCCGCCAGCGCGAGCGCCCGTCCGGTGCCGGATTGCGCCGCATCCGCTCGCCAAAATGCCGGTGCGCGAGCCATGCCACCAACAGGCAGACCGCCACCACGCCGGCCTGCCATCCCAGTGCCGGCCGGACCAGGCTGTCGAGCCAGGCGGGCAGGGTGCTGTTCAACCAGTTGCCAGAGGTTGTGTCCATGGGTCCCGATACGCAGCGGTAGAGTTGGCGCCTTGACGCCCCAGCGGCCACAATAAGGCTTTCGCGCATGGCGGAGCCGAGCATGGCTGAGTTGAAGGAAGCACGCGTCCCCGATATCGGTGATTACGACGGCGTGCCGGTGATCGAGGTGCTGGTGGCGGTCGGCGACACCGTCAAGGCCGACCAGGGCCTGATCACGCTGGAATCCGACAAGGCGACGATGGAAGTGCCGGCGCCGTTCGATGGCGTCGTGCGCGAAATCAAGGTCAAGGTCGGCGACGAGATTGCCGAGGGCGCGGTGGTCGCGATGATCGAGCCGGCCGGCGAAACGGGCGGTGACGCGGCGGAAGCCAAGCCGGACGACTCGAAGCCGAAGGAGTCGAAGACCGCGGAGTCGAAGCCCGACGAATCAAAACAGGCGGACTCAAGCAAGCCCGATTCAAAGCAGGCAGAACCGGCCGAGCCGGCCGAACGGGTGAAGTCCTCGGAAACCGGCGCCAAGGTCGAACCGACCCAGGTCGGCGCCCCCAACGAGCTGGCCGAGCGCGAGATCGAAGCCGCCGGTGGCGGCGACAACGGCGACGGCGGACGCACCGACGCGGTGCCGCACTCGCCGCCGGTGGTGTTCGATGCCGACGAACTGCTGCCCGGCAAGGTGCCGTATGCCAGCCCCGCGGTGCGCCTGTTCGCCCGCGAGCTCGGGGTCGACCTGATGAAGGTCGAGGGCAGCCAGCGTGGCGGCCGGATCGGCAAGGAAGACGTGCAGAAGTTCGTCAAGACGGCGATGCAGGGCGGTGCGGCCGCGGCGACCGCCGGCGGCGGCCAGGCGCTCGGAGGGCTCGCGTTGCTGCCGTGGCCGAAGGTCGACTTCAGCAAGTTCGGCCCGACCGAGACCCGCGCGCTGTCGCGGATCCAGAAACTGTCCGGCGCCAACCTCGCCCGCAACTGGGCGATGATCCCGCACGTCACCCAGTTCGACGATGCCGACATCACCGAGCTGGAAGCGCTGCGGGTCGCGCTCAACAAGGAAAACGAAAAGGCCATCGCCAAGGGTGGCGCGACCAAGCTGACCATGCTGGCGTTCCTGATGAAGGCCAGCGTCAGCGCGCTGAAGAAATTCCCCGACTTCAACGCCTCGCTCATGGGCGATGGCGAAACGCTGGTGCTCAAGCAGTACTTCCATATCGGCTTCGCCGCCGACACCCCCAACGGCCTCGTGGTGCCGGTGGTGCGTGACTGCGACAAGAAGGGCGTGATGGAAATCGCCGCCGAGACCGGCGAGCTCGCCGCCAAGGCGCGCGAGGGCAAGCTCGGGCCGGCGCAGATGAGCGGCGGCTGCTTCACCATCAGCTCGCTCGGCGGCATCGGCGGCACTGCGTTCACCCCGATCGTCAACGCCCCGGAAGTGGCGATCCTCGGGGTCTCGCGCTCCGACACCAAGCCGGTCTGGGACGGCAAGCAGTTCGCCCCGCGACTGGTCCTGCCGCTGTCGCTGAGCTACGACCACCGGGTCATCGACGGCGCCGCCGCGGCGCGTTTCACCAGCTATCTCGGCCAGATCCTCGCCGATATGCGCCGGGTGCTGCTGTGACGGGCGCCGGGCGCGCGCTGCTGCTCGCCCTGGCGTTGTCGGCCGCGCCCCTGGTGCACGCCGACGAGTGTGTGCTGCAGTTGGGCCACGGCTGGCCACCGGCGACCGAAAACCACGGCAACGCGGTCGAGACCTTGCTGGTGGGCGCGAACCAGCCGGCACTGCAACTGACCTGGCTGCCACTGCGCGGCGCCGAAAGCGCGCTGATGCTGGTCGCGGCGGCTGACGGCGGCGCCTGGACGCTGCGCCATGCGCGACCGCCGGAACGCGTCGACCATCTCGAAACCAGCGCCAACGGCATCCGTCGCGTGCTACTGACCGACCAGCAACCGGAGGTCCTCGAAGTGGCGATCCCGGCCGCGTTGGCCGCGCGCCTGGTCGAATCATGGAAGCGCACGCTGCAGGCCGGCGTGGCCGCCGATCGCGGCGCGCAGTTCCACGACGACGAAGTGTTGAGTTTTGTCGTCGACGGCGCCCGGTTCAGCGGCCTGGCGCCCGATTGCGGCGCCGGCGAACTGATGCTCGAACAGGCCGAGGCGCTGGTCGATGCCGCCGACGAGGGCGATCCCGACGATTTCCAGGAACGCTGGGACGACCTGTGGAAATCGCTCGACGAACTCGACGAGGAATTGGCCGCCAATTGAGCGGCCCCGCGCCCGGGTCGGTGACCCGTCGAGCGCGCCACCGATTCATACAAGGGACAGACATGGCCAACACCATCGAGATCAAGGTTCCCGACATCGGCGATTTCGACGCCGTGCCGGTCATCGAATTGCTGGTCGCGGTCGGCGACACCGTCACGCTCGACCAGGGCCTGGTGACGCTGGAGTCGGACAAGGCGACGATGGAAGTGCCGTCGAGCGCGGCCGGCGTGATCAAGGAGCTGCGGGTCAATGTCGGCGACGAAGTGGCCCAGGGCGCGGTGATCGCGGTGCTGGAAGCCGAAGGCGCGAGCGACGACGCGTCCGCGTCGAAGGCCGCCGAAGCTCCGCCGACCAAGGCGGCGACAACGGCCGGGGCCTCCGCGCCGACTGCTACCGGCGATGCCAAGCCGTCGGCGCCGAAAGCGCCCGCCGACACTGGCAAGAACAACGACACGCCTGCGCCAAATGCGGCACCGACCCCTCGGGCCAACGCGCCCAAGCCCGCGCCGGCGTCGGGTCGCAAGGCCGATGTCGAATGCGCGATGCTGGTCCTCGGCGCCGGCCCCGGCGGCTACACCGCCGCGTTTCGGGCCGCCGACCTCGGCCTCGACACCGTGCTGGTCGAGCGCTACGAGCGTCTTGGCGGGGTCTGCCTCAATGTCGGCTGCATCCCGTCAAAGGCGCTGTTGCATGCCGCCGCGGTGGTCGAGGAAGCGGCGCACGCCAACGACTACGGCATCGATTTCGGCAGGCCGAAGATCGACCTCGACAAGCTCCGCGACTACAAGGACAAGGTCGTCGGCCAACTGACCAAGGGTTTGGCCGGCATGGCCAAGCAGCGCAAGGTGCGCGTGGTCACCGGCAGCGGCAAGTTCGTTTCCGCCAACGAGCTGGAAGTCGACAACGCCGGCAAGACCCAGCTGATCCGCTTCGAGCAATGCATCATCGCCGCCGGTTCGCAGGCGGTGAAGCTGCCGTTTTTCCCGTGGGACGACGAGCGCGTCATGGATTCGACCGACGCACTCGAGCTGGCCGAAGTGCCGAAGAAACTGCTCGTGGTCGGCGGCGGCATCATCGGCCTGGAGATGGCGACGGTGTTCCGTGCGCTCGGCAGCGAGGTCACCGTGGTCGAGTTCATGGACCAGTTGATGCCGGGCGCCGACAAGGACCTGGTCAAGCCGCTCGCCGATCGCCTGAAGAAGCAGGGCGTCGCCGTGCACCTGAAGACCAAGGTGGTCGAGGCCAAGGCACAGAAGGGCGGCATTGCCTGCAAGTTCGAAGGTGCCAGCGAGCCTGAGGCGAAAGTCTACGACCGGGTGCTGGTCGCGGTCGGCCGCGCGCCGAACGGCGGCAGGATCGATGCGGCCAAGGCCGGCGTCGAAGTCACCGAGCGCGGTTTCATCCCGGTCGACCGGCAGATGCGCACGACCGCCGCGCACATCTTCGCGATCGGCGACCTGGTCGGCAATCCGATGCTCGCCCACAAGGCCACCCACGAAGGCAAGCTCGCGGCCGAAGTCGCCGCCGGCGAAAAGAAGGAATGGGTCGCGCGGGTGATCCCGTCGGTCGCCTACACCGATCCGGAAATCGCCTGGGTCGGCGTCACCGAGAACGAGGCGAAAGAAAAGGGCCTCAAGGTCGGCGTCGGCAAGTTCCCGTGGGCCGCCTCCGGTCGCGCGATCGGTATCGGTCGTACCGAAGGGTTCACCAAGCTGCTGTTCGACGAAGCCACCCATCAAATCATTGGCGGCGGCATCGTCGGCGTGCACGCCGGCGACCTGATCTCGGAAGTCGCGCTGGCGATCGAGATGGGTTGCGAGGTTGCCGACATCGGTCACACCATCCATCCGCATCCGACCCTGAGCGAATCGGTGGCGATGGCGGCGGAAGTGTTCGACGGCACCATCACCGACCTCTACATCCCGAAGAAGAAGTAGCGACGAAACAGAAGAAGCCCCGGCGGATCAGGCCGGGGCTTCGTGCCCGCCGCTGCTTTTTTGCCTTGACGAGGAGAGAGAGACGGCGGGCGTGCCGAATCGATAGACCGGCACCCCGGGCAAAGGTTCCTCGCGGCGCTGTCGCGCGTTCAGCCGGAACGGACGCGAGCCGGCATGCGGTGGCGTTTGGCGGTTGCCGGCGGCGCGCATCGACTCTATAATTCCGCGGCTCCATCGGGCGCTTGTCGCCCAGCCCTCCGGACCGACGAACCCCGCGTGCACGATCCCATGTCCGCAGGCCGCCGGCTGGCGTTGCGCGCGACTGTCTTCCAGGCGGGTGCGACGGCGCTGGTCGCACTGGCCCTCCTTCCCCACGGCATGCCTTCGGCGCTTGGGGCTCTGGTGGGAGGCGGTGCGCTGGTCGCGGGGAGCGCCGTGGCAGCCTTGCTGGCGCTCGGCGGCGGAGTCCAGCTCGCGGGCGCGGCAATCGCGCGCCTGCTGGCCGGAGTGGTGTTGAAGTGGGTGGTGGTGCTTGCAGTGTTCGTGTCCGGCATGGCCGGGTTCGGGTTGCCGCCACTGCCGATGCTGGCCGGCTTGCTGGCTGCGACGCTGGCCTTCGTGCTGGCCCAGATTCTGAAACGATAAGGTGTCTTTCGTGAGTGAACAGACCGGTTCGGGCGGCCTGAACGAATACATCCAGCACCATCTGACGCATAACACCGTCGAGGTGTTCGGCATGCCGTTCAACCTTGATTCGTGGTTGGTCGGCCTGGCGTTGGGACTGGTGTTCATCCTGTGGTTCGGCCTGGCCGCGCGCCGGGCGACGCCGGGCGTGCCGAGCAAGGGCCAGGCCTTCGTCGAGATCATCGTCGAGTTCGTCGACGGCCAGGTCAAGGACACCTTCCACGGTGACCGCCGTTCGGTGACGCCGCTGGCGCTGACGATCTTCGTCTGGATCGTGTTCATGAACACGATGGACCTGGTGCCGCTCGACCTGGTCGGTTGGGGCGTGCACACCATCGCCGGCGAGGAAGCCGCGAGCCACACCTATGCGCGCATGGTTCCGACCGCCGACCTCAACACCACCTTCGGCATTTCCGCCTCGGTGTTCCTGATCCTGATCGGCCATGCCTGGTCGGCCAAGGGCGGCATGGGGTTCGGCAAGGAACTGTTGACCTCGCCGTTCCACGCGCACGGCTTCATGTCCGTCGTGCTGGCGCCGGTCAACCTGCTGATGAACGTCATCGAGTGGCTGGTCAAGCCGATTTCGCTGGCGATGCGACTGTTCGGCAACATGTACGGCGGCGAGCTGGTGTTCATGCTGATCGCCGGCCTGTTCGCCAGCTGGATCACCTTCGTGCCGGGCATCATCGCCAACACGGCCTGGGCGATCTTCCACATCCTGATCATCCTGCTGCAGGCCTTCATCTTCATGATCCTCACGGTCGTCTACATCGCCGGCGCCCGCGAGAGTCATTGATTCCTGCAGCAAACGTTTTCCAGTTCCAACCTTCGTTCCATCCACTTCAAGCAACAGCCTTTACACCAGGAGAAGCACCATGGAGTTCATCGCCAACGTTCAGGGTCTGACCGCCATCGCGATCGGCATCATCATCGGCCTCGGCGCGCTCGGCGCCTGCCTCGGCATCGCGATCATGGGTGCCAAGTTCCTCGAGTCGGCCGCCCGCCAGCCGGAACTGGTGCCGATGCTGCAGGGCCGCATGTTCCTGCTCGCCGGCCTGATCGACGCCGCGTTCATCATCGGCCTGGCTGTCGCCCTGTTCTTCGGCTTCGCCAACCCGCTGATCAGCGTCCTGCAGCAGGGCTGATGATCCGCACGGCGGCCGGTGCCCAGGCACTGGCCGCGACCCCGGGCCGGCATCCAGGCCGGTCCACTGCCAGTAACGTCGAGGACCCGTCATGAATCCCAACATGACTTTCTTCGGTCAGATGATCTCCTTCGCGATCCTTGTCTGGTTCACGATGAAGTTCATCTGGCCGCCGCTGAACGCGGCTATCGAAGAGCGCCAAAAGAAGATCGCCGAGGGCCTGGCGGCTGCCGAACGCAGCCAGAAGGACCTCGCCCAGGCGCAGCAGAGCGCCGACGCCGCGCTGCGCGAGGCGCGGGTCAAGGCCAACGAGATCATCGAGCAGGCGCACCAGCGCGCCAATCAGATCGTCGACCAGGCCAAGACCGACGCCGTGGTGGAAGCCACCCGCCAGAAGGCGATGGCCGATGCCGAGATCGTCGCCGCGCAGAACCGTGCCCGCGAGGACCTGCGCAAGCAGGTGTCGGTGCTGGCCGTCAGCGGCGCCGAGAAGCTGCTCAAGCGCGAGATCGACGCCAACGCCCACAAGGCGCTGCTCGACGAACTCGCCGCGCAGCTCTGACCGCGCACTGACCCTATGCCCCAAGCGATGAGCCCGAAGCAATGAGCCAGTCCCTGACCCTCGCCCGCCCGTATGCGCGCGCCGCGTTCGCGGCTTCGAGCAACGACGGCCGCGCCGCGTCGTGGTCGCAGGCGCTCGCGTTCGCCGCGCAGGTCGCGGCCGATCCGCGGGTGCAGGCGCTGCTGTCGCACCCGCAGCTGTCGAAAGACGACGCGGTCGCCCTGCTCGCCACCGACGGCGCCGACGAGGAGTTGCTGCGCTTCATCGGCCTGCTCGCCGAGAACCACCGGCTGGTGCTGTTGCCGGAGATCGCCGGGCTGTTCGAGCAACTGCGCGCCGAAGCCGATCGGATCGTGAAGGCGCGGGTGACCGCTGCCAGCGAACTGCCGGCGGCCGAGCTCGAGTCGATCCGCGAGGGCCTCAAGCGCCGCTTCGGCCGCGAGGTCGAGATCGAGACGGCGATCGATCCGTCGCTGATCGGCGGCGCGGTGATCGATGCCGGCGACGTGGTGATCGATGGCTCGCTCAAGGGCAAGCTCGAGCGGCTGCAGGGCGCACTGGCCCACTGACAAGGCAACACGTGGGCGGACCGATGTCCGCCGAACGCGAAGGCGGGTCCGACCCGCCCAACCAGGAAAAGAAGATGGCAACCACCCAGCTCAACCCGTCCGAAATCAGCGAACTGATCAAGACCCGCATCGAGAAGGTCAAGTTGTCCGCGGAGTCGCGCAACGAAGGCTCGGTCACCTCGGTGTCCGACGGCATCGTGCGCCTCCACGGCCTCGCCGACGTCATGCAGGGCGAGATGATCGAGCTGCCGAACAACACCTTCGCGCTGGCGCTCAACTTGGAGCGCGACTCGGTCGGCGCCGTGGTCCTGGGCGAGTACGAACACCTGGTCGAGGGCGACGTCGCCAAGACCACCGGCCGCATCCTCGAAGTGCCGGTCGGCCCGGAACTGCTCGGCCGCGTGGTCAACGCGCTGGGCGAGCCGATCGACGGCAAGGGCCCGATCGACGCCAAGCTGTCGGCGCCGGTCGAGCGCGTCGCCCCTGGCGTGATCTGGCGCAAGTCGGTCGACCAGCCGGTGCAGACCGGCTACAAGTCGGTCGACGCGATGATCCCGATCGGCCGCGGCCAGCGCGAGCTGGTCATCGGCGACCGCCAGACCGGCAAGACCGCGATGGCGATCGACGCGGTGATCAACCAGAAGGGCACCGGCATCAAGTGCGTGTACGTGGCGATCGGCCAGAAGGCCTCGACCGTCGCCAACATCGTGCGCAAGCTGGAGCAGAACGGCGCGATGGACCACACCATCGTGGTCGCCGCCACCGCCTCCGAGTCGGCCGCGATGCAGTACATCAGCGCGTACTCGGGCTGCACCATGGGCGAGTACTTCATGGACCGCGGCCAGGACGCACTGATCGTGTACGACGACCTGTCCAAGCAGGCCGTCGCCTACCGCCAGATCTCGCTGCTGCTGAAGCGCCCGCCGGGCCGTGAAGCCTACCCGGGCGACGTGTTCTACCTGCACAGCCGCCTGCTCGAGCGCGCCGCACGCGTGTCCGAGGAGTATGTCGAGGCGTTCACCAAGGGCGAGGTCAAGGGCCAGACCGGTTCGCTGACCGCGTTGCCGATCATCGAGACCCAGGCCGGCGACGTCTCCGCGTTCGTGCCGACCAACGTCATCTCGATCACCGACGGCCAGATCTTCCTCGAGACCGACCTGTTCAACGCCGGCATCCGCCCGGCCGTGAACGCCGGCATCTCGGTGTCGCGCGTCGGTGGCTCGGCCCAGACCAAGATCATCAAGAAGCTGTCGGGCGGCATCCGCATCGCGCTCGCCCAGTACCGTGAGCTGGCCGCGTTCGCGCAGTTCGCCTCGGACCTGGACGAAGCCACCCGCAAGCAGCTCGAGCGCGGCCAGCGCGTCACCGAGCTGATGAAGCAGAAGCAGTACGCGCCGATGTCGATCGCGATGCAGGCGCTGTCGATCTACGCCGTCAACGAGGGCTACCTCGACGACGTCGCGGTCAACAAGATCATGGCCTTCGAGGAAGGTCTGCACGCCCACTTCGCCAACACCCAGGGCGAACTGGTCGAGAAGATCAACAGCACCGGCAACTGGAACGACGAGATCGAGGCCCAGTTCAAGAAGGGCATCGAAGACTTCAAGCAGACCGGCACCTGGTAAGGCGGGCACGACGATGGCTGGCGGACGCGAAATCAAAACCAAGATCAAGAGCGTGCAGAACACCCGCAAGGTGACGCGCGCGCTCGAGATGGTCTCGGCCTCGAAGATCCGCAAGGCGCAGGATCGGATGAAGACCTCGCGTCCGTACGCGCGGGTGATGAAGCAGGTGATCGGCCATTTGGCGCAGGCCAATTCCGACTACCGGCATCCGTACATGATCGAGCGCAAGGATCCCAAGCGGGTCGGCTACCTGATCGTGTCGTCCGACCGCGGCCTGGCCGGCGGCCTCAACAACAACCTGTTCCGCAAGCTGCTCGGCGAGATCCGGCGGTGGAACGACCAGGGCGTCGAGGTCGACGTGGTCACCATCGGCCAGAAGGCCTCGGTGTTCTTCCGCCGGGTCAAGGTCAACATGCTGGCCTCGGTCAGCCATCTGGGCGACGCGCCGCACCTGGAGCAACTGGTCGGCGTGATCAAGGTCATGCTCGACGGCTACAGCGACGGCAGCATCGACCGGGTGTTCCTGGCCTACAACGGCTTCGTCAACACGATGACCCAGAAGGCCAGCTTCGACCAGCTACTGCCGCTGCCGGAGCCGGAAACGCAGATCGCCCGGCACGACTGGGACTACATCTACGAGCCCGACGCCGAGGGCGTGCTGGAGCACGTGATGACCCGTTACGTCGAGTCGCTGGTGTACCAGGCGGTGCTGGAGAACGTCGCGTCCGAGCATGCCGCGCGCATGGTCGCGATGAAGGCGGCTTCCGACAATGCCAACAAGCTGATCGACACCCTGCAGCTGGTCTACAACAAGGCCCGGCAGGCGGCGATCACCCAGGAAATCTCGGAAATCGTCGGCGGCGCCGCGGCGGTCTGACCGTTGCCGTAGTCAAACCCATTCACTGCGGACGCACCGTGCGACCCGCAAGCAGCAATTAAGAGCTACGAGGAAACATCATGAGCCAGGGCAAGATCGTTCAGATCATCGGTGCCGTCGTCGACGTCGAGTTCCCGCGCGAGTCGGTGCCGCGCGTGTATGACGCGCTGAAGGTCGACAACACCGAAATCACGCTGGAAGTGCAGCAGCAGCTGGGTGACGGCGTGGTGCGTGCGATCGCGCTGGGCTCCACCGACGGACTGAAGCGCAACCTGATCGCGACCAACACCGGCAAGGGCATCTCGGTGCCGGTCGGCCTGGGCACGCTGGGCCGGATCATGGACGTGCTGGGCCGCCCGATCGACGAGGCCGGTCCGGTCGAGGCCACCGCCGACTGGGAAATCCATCGCGACGCGCCGACCTATGAAGAGCAGGCCGCGACCAACGACCTGCTGGAAACCGGCATCAAGGTCATCGACCTGATGTGCCCGTTCGCCAAGGGCGGCAAGGTCGGCCTGTTCGGCGGCGCCGGCGTCGGCAAGACCGTCAACATGATGGAGCTGATCAACAACATCGCCAAGGCGCACGAAGGCCTGTCGGTGTTCGCCGGCGTCGGTGAGCGTACCCGCGAGGGCAACGACTTCTACCACGAGATGAAGGACTCCAACGTCCTCGACAAGGTGGCGATGGTCTACGGCCAGATGAACGAGCCGCCGGGCAACCGCCTGCGCGTCGCGCTGACCGGCCTGACCATGGCCGAGTACTTCCGCGACGAGAAGGACGAGTCCGGCAAGGGTCGCGACGTGCTGTTCTTCGTCGACAACATCTACCGCTACACCCTGGCCGGCACCGAGGTCTCGGCGCTGCTCGGCCGCATGCCGTCGGCGGTGGGCTACCAGCCGACCCTGGCCGAGGAAATGGGCGTGCTGCAGGAGCGCATCACCTCGACCAAGACCGGCTCGATCACCTCGATCCAGGCCGTGTACGTGCCCGCGGACGACCTGACCGATCCGTCGCCGGCGACCACCTTCGCCCACCTCGACGCCACCGTCGTGCTGTCGCGAAACATCGCCTCGCTGGGCATCTACCCGGCGGTCGATCCGCTGGATTCGACCTCGCGCCAGCTCGACCCGAACGTGATCGGCAACGAGCACTACGACGTCGCCCGCAAGGTCCAGTCGACCCTGCAGAAGTACAAGGAACTGAAGGACATCATCGCGATCCTCGGCATGGACGAGCTGTCGGAAGAGGACAAGCAGGCGGTGTCGCGCGCGCGCAAGATCGAGCGCTTCTTCAGCCAGCCGTTCCACGTCGCCGAGGTGTTCACCGGCTCGCCGGGCAAGTACGTGCCGCTGAAGGACACCATCCGCGGCTTCAAGGGGATTGTCGAGGGCGAGTACGACCACCTGCCGGAGCAGGCGTTCTACATGGTCGGCTCGATCGAGGAAGCGGTCGAGAAGGGCAAGAAGATCACCGGCGAAGCCGCCTGATCACCCGCCGGGCCGCGCACCGAGCGCGACCCGGCAGCGGTCTTCCCCTCCGAGCAAAGCGAGATACCAGATGGCATCCACCTTCCGTTGCGACATCGTCAGTGCCGAGGAAGAGATCTTCCACGGTGAGGCCGTACTGCTGGTCGCCACCGGCGAAATCGGTGAGCTCGGCATCGCGCCCAAGCACGCGCCGCTGATCACCCGGCTCAAGCCGGGCAAGGTCGTGGTCACCCTGCCCAACGGCGAGCAGATGGACTTCGCCGTGTCCGGCGGCATCCTCGAGGTGCAGCCGCAGGTCGTGACCGTGCTGGCCGACACCGCGATCCGCGCCCAGGACATCGACGAAGCCGCCGTGCGCGCCGCCAAGGAAGAGGCCGAGCGCGTGCTCGCGCGTCGCGGCGAGCCGATGGAGATCGCCGAGGCGCAGCAGAAGCTGGCCGAGGTCATGGCGCAGTTGCAGGCGCTGGAGCGGCTGCGCAAGAACATGAAGCACTGACGGGACCACCCGTTACAAAACGCCGGCCATGAGCCGGCGTTTTCGTTTTCGATCTTGCTTCAGCGGCGATACACCCAGTGCCGCGACAGCAGGAAGCCGAGTCCGCCAAGCACGATCTCGACGCCGGGCTTGGCCAGCCAGGTCCACTTGAGGCCGACCGCGTCGTCGATCGCGCCGATCGACCAGGTGCTGATCGCGGTGGTCAGCAACCACATCAACAGGAAGCGGAAGAACTGGCGGCGACCGACCTCGGTGTGCTCGCCGGCGAAGGTGATCCGGCCATTGAGCCAGAAACCCAGCAGCGCCCCGCAGATCCGGCCCGCGACGTTGGCTGCTTCGACCGGCATGCCCCAATGGCTCAGCGCGACCATCACCGCCCAGTCCAGCAGCCATTGCACGCCACCGATCAACAGGTAATGCCGACCTTGCCGGGTCAGGCTCATGCCGCGCCCCGCACCGGACGAGTCGTCGCTGCGAGGGGATAGGGGAAGTTCGGTCGCGGATTCGGCACCGCGGCATCCTAGCAGGCGCCCGCCGGCTAGAATTGCCGCCACACGAGTTTCCGTACCTGGAGTCCGCATGGCCGCCCCCCTGCACGTCGTCATCCTCGCCGCCGGCGAAGGCAAACGCATGAAGTCGGCCGTGCCGAAGGTGCTGCAGAAGATCGCCGGCGAACCGATGCTGAGCCACGTCGTCGCCACCGCGCGGTCGCTGCAGCCCGCCGGGATCCACGTGGTCTACGGCCATGGTGGCGAGCAGGTGCGCGACGCATTCGCCGAGCAGTCCGACCTGCACTGGTCGGAACAGGTCGAGCGACTCGGCACCGGCCACGCCGTGCAACAGGCGATGCCGGCGGTGCCGGCCGACGCGCGGGTGCTGGTGCTGTACGGCGACGTGCCGCTGATCACCGCCGAGACCCTGCGGCGCCTGCTCGATGCCCGTGGCCGGGTCGCGGTGCTGGTCGCCGACCTCGCCGACCCGAGCGGTTACGGCCGGGTCGTGCGCGACGCCGAGGGCAACGTCGCCCGCATCGTCGAACAGAAGGATGCCAGCGACGAGCAGCGCGAGATCCGGACGGTCAACACCGGCATCCTGGTCGCCGACGGCGAGCCGCTGCGGCGCTGGCTGGCGCACCTGGACAACGATAATGCCCAGCGCGAGTACTACCTGACCGACGTCTTCGCCGCCGCCGCCGCCGAATTCAGTGCCGCCGAGATGGTCCACGTGCACGATCCACTGGAAGTCGAGGGCGCCAACGATCCGTGGCAGCTGGCGCAGCTCGAGCGCGCGTTCCAGCGCCGCGCGGCGAAGGCGTTGTGCGTCGACGGCGCACGGCTGGTGGATCCGGCGCGGATCGACGTGCGCGGCACGGTGACGGTCGGCCGCGATGTCGAGATCGACGTCGACGTGATCCTGGAAGGCACGGTCGAACTGGCCGACGACGTCCGCATCGGCCCGTTCTGCCGCCTGCGCAATGTTCGTCTCGGGCCCGGCACCGAGGTGCGCGCGCATTGCGACCTCGACGGCGTGGTGGTCGAGGGCGCGGCGATGATCGGCCCGTTCGCGCGCTTGCGGCCCGGCACGGTACTGGCCGACGGTGCCCACATCGGCAACTTCGTCGAGACCAAGAACGCCCGCATGGGCGTATCGAGCAAGGCCAACCACCTGAGCTACCTCGGCGACGCGGTGGTCGGCAGCGGCGTCAACATCGGCGCCGGCACGATCACCTGCAACTACGACGGCGTCAACAAGTCGCGCACCACGATCGAGGACGGCGCCTTCATCGGTTCCAACAGCTCGCTGGTGGCGCCGGTGACGATCGGCGAGGGCGCGACGATCGCGGCCGGCTCGGTGGTCACCCGCGAGGCGCCGGCCGGCAAGCTCACGGTCGCGCGTTCGCGGCAGTCGGTGATCGAAGGCTGGCAGCGGCCGAAGAAGAAGTAACGTCAGTCCGGCAACACCAGCGACACGCACAGGCCGCCATCCTCGCGGTTGAGCAGGGCGATGCGGCCGCCGTGGGCCTCGGCGATCTCGCGCGCCAGCGCCAGCCCGAGGCCGGTGCCGTGGCGCTTGGTCGAGTAGAACGGCAGCAGCGCGTTGGCCAGCACCGCCTCGTTCATGCCGCTGCCGCGGTCGAGCACATCGATGCGCCATGCCTGCGGCACCCGCCGCAGCGCCAGCGCCACGTCGGTGGGCGCCGAACCGGACTCGTGCGCGTTCTTGAGCAGGTTGAGCAGGCCCTGCTCGAGCTGGGCGACATCGAAACGGCCGACGCCGTCATTCGCGCCGTCGAAGGTGAACTCGACCTGGCTGTGCAACTGCTCGATGAAGCGCGACCACGGGACGCGCTCCAGTCGCGGCGCCGGCAGCTTGGCGAAACGGGCGTAGTCGCGGATGAAACCTTCCAGGTGCCGCGCGCGATCCTCGATCGTCGCCAGCGCCGCCGGCAATCGCTCGTGCTGGCCGCGGCGCAGCAGCTCGGCACCGGAGTGGGCCAGCGACGCGATCGGCGCCAGCGAATTGTTGAGTTCGTGGCTGATCACCCGGATCACCTTCTTCCAGGTCTGCACCTCCTGCCGGCGCAGCTCGGCGGTCAACACCCGCAGCAGGATCAGCTCGTGGCGACGACCGTTGAGGCGGAACTGGCGTCGGGCGAGGTGGTAGATGTCCTCGCTGCTGTTGTCGATATCGGTGTCGTCGCCGATGGTGAACATGCCGTCGCCGCCGCGCTCGAGTGCTTCGCGCAATGCATCCGGCGCGAGTGCGACCAGGGCGTCGAACGATTGCCCCTCGAGCTTGCGACCCTCGCCGAGCAGCTTGCGCGCGGCGAGGTTGGCATGGACGACGCGGTGCGACGGGTCGACCAGGATCATCGCCACCGGCGTGTTCTGGACCATGGTGTCGAGCAGCAGCTCGCGCTGGACCAGCGCCAGCCGTTGTTCGCGCAGCGCGTCACCGAGGCGGTTGTGGGCGGCGACCAGTTCGCCCAGCTCGCCGCTGGCGGTCGCCGACAGGCTGAAGCCGTAGTCGCCATCGCGGTAGCTGGCGACGGTGCCGGCCAGCGCACGGAACAGCGAGTGCATCGGCGCGAACATCCTGCGCACGTGGTAGGCCAGCAGCGGCAGCAGCAGTGCGAGCGCGATCACGGCGGCCAGCCAGCGACTTTCGGTCCAGCGCGACAGCAGCATGGCCAGGCCCGCGGCGGCGGCCATGTAGACGAACGCGAGGACACTGAATACGACACTCAGCGGCACGCGTGGAAGCCGGCGTGGCGACCCGTTCGCCATCATTGCGCCCGCTCGATCCCCAACCGTTCCATGCGCCGGTACAGCGCCTGCCGCGACAGGCCGAGTTCGCTCGCGGCCTGGGCGACCACGCCGGCGTTGCGTTGCAACGCGGCCTCGATGCCGGCGCGGTCGGGTTCCTCGGTCGGCGCGGGCGCGGCGGCGGAAACCGGCAAGCCCAGGTCGGCGGCGCCGATCCGGTCGCCGCGCGCGAGCAGCGCGGCGCGTTGCAGGGTATTGCGCAACTCGCGCACGTTGCCCGGCCAGGCATGGGCGAGCAGGGCGCGCTCGGCGCCCGCGTCCAGCGACTTGCCGCGCGGCAGGAAATGCCGCGCCAGCGGCAGGATGTCGTCTGGGCGCTGCGACAACGGCGGCAGCTTCAGTTCGATCGCATTGAGCCGGTAATACAGGTCCTCGCGGAAGTGGGCGTCGGCCATCAACTTCGCCAGGTCGGCGTTGGTCGCGCTGACGATGCGCACCTTGACGCTGCGTTCGCGGTTGCCGCCGAGGCGCTCGAAGCGGCCGGTTTCCAGCACCCGCAGCAGCTTGACCTGGCCGGCTGCCGGCAAGGTGCCGATCTCGTCGAGGAACAGGGTGCCGCCGTCGGCCGCCTCGAACTTGCCCTCGCGCGCGCGGTTGGCGCCGGTGTAGGCGCCGGCTTCGGCGCCGAACAGTTCGGCCTCGATCAGCTCGCTCGGCAGCGCGCCGCAGTTGAGTGCGACGAACGGGCCGTCGCGCACCGCCGAGTTGGCGTGCACGATCTCGGCGAACTTTTCCTTGCCGGTGCCGTTTGGGCCGGTGATCAGCACCGGTAGGTCCGAGCGCGCGACTTGGCAGGCCAGGGTCAGCACGCTCTCGCTGGCCGGGTCGGCGTAGACCAGCCCGCGCAGGTCGTAGCCGCGTTCGAGCGCGTCGCGGCGGCGGCGCTCGCCCTGGCGGTGGCGCTGCAGTTCGCGCCGCGCCTCCGACAGTTCCAGCAGGTTGTTGACCGTGGCCATCAACTTGCGGTCGTCCCACGGCTTGGCGAGGTAATCGGCGGCACCGGCCTTGACCAGGTCGACCGCCGATTCCAGGTGGGTCCATGCGGTCAGCAGGATCACCGGCAGGTCGGGATGGCGCGCGCGGATCTCGCCGAACAGCGCCATGCCTTCCTCGCCGGAGGTGGTGTCGGCATGGAAGTTCATGTCCTGCACCACCAGGTCGATGCCGCCGTCGTCCAGAGCGGCCAGGCCGTCTGCCGGACTGGTGACCGCGCGGCTGTCGATGTCGTGCAGCGAGAACAGCACCTCCAGCGCGATGGCGACGGAGGGGTTGTCATCGATGATCAGGACGGTCGGCATCGGGCAAGCCTACTGGAGGTCGCGGTCACACGCTGCGGGTCGCCACCGCCGGCGGCACCGCGGCCGCGCGCCGGGCCGGGCCGAACACCGCGACCTGTCCCAGCAGCCACAGCGCGACCGCGCCGACCGGCAGGTAGATCGCCGGCAGCCGCGCCAGCTCGTAACGCTCCATCAATGCCAGGTTGATGCCGTAGGCCAGCGCCATGCCGATCACGATGCCGAGCGTCGCCAGCAGGAAGTTCTCGGTCTGGAAGTAGCGCAGCACCTGGCCGCGGGTCGCCCCGAGCGCGCGGCGCACGCCGATCTGCTTGGTCCGCTGGGCCACCCAGAAGCTGGCCAGGCCGACGATGCCGAGCGCGGTGACGACCAGCAAGCCGATGATCACCGCCACCAGCAGCCAGGCCATCGCCTTGTCCTGCCGGTAGTACTCGTCGCGTACCTCGATGAAGGTGTCGTCGTCGAGCAGGACGCGGCTCGGGTTGACCTGGTTGAGCGTCGACACGGCCGCCTTCAGCACTTCGACGCGCCGGTCCGGCTCGGTACGCAGCACGTAGTTTCCGAACGGCACCCGCACCGGCAGCATGATCGACAGTTGCACTTCGGAAGGACCGCCGTTCTCGTTCGGCCGGATCAGGTGCTCCACCACGCCGACCACCTTGATCGCGTTCTCGCCCCAGCTGTAGATCGACTTGCCGACCGCGCTCTCGCCCGGAAACAGGCGTTCGGCGGCGGTGCGGCTGATGATGGCCGAGGGGATCTCGACCTCGGAACCGGGTGCATCGAGCGCCTCCCAGTCGACGTACTCGTCGGTGTTGAAGTCGCGGCCGGCGACCAGTCGCAGGCCGAAGGTTTCCAGCAACTGCTCGCCACCGAGGTACACCGAGGCATTCATGGTCGGGTTCTGCTGCTCCGGCTCGAGGTTGACCGAGCTGTTCCAGGAGGAATTGCCGTACGGGATCTGGTTGGTCAATGTCGCCGCCTTGACCCCGGGAATCGCGCGCAAGGCGGCAAGGTCTTCGCGCGCGAGCGCCTCGGCGTTGTCGTTGCGGCCGATCCCGGCCATGTTGACGCGCACCAGTTCCGTTTCGGCCAGGCCGCTCGGCCGGTCGATGCGTTCGAGCCGGGTGGTGATCAGGAACACCGCGTTGCAGATGATCGCGCAGCTCAGGGCGATCTCCAGCACGATCAGTGCCGAGGCGGTCTTGTGCCGGCGCAGGGTCGAGAGGATGGGACGGATATCAGCCATGACGGGGCCTCACTGGCTCTTGAGCTGGATGGCGGGGGTCACCTGGCAGGCGCGCCAGGCCGGCAACAGACCCGCCAACAGGCTGGCGACGATCGCCAGGACGAAGGTGGCGAACAGCATCGGCAGGTCGAGGTGGGCCAGTTCGGCGTAGCTGGCGGGCTGCTGGCGCACGGCCCACAGCCCGAGCAGCGCCAGCCCCAGGCCGAGGATGCCGCCGGCGAGTCCGACGGTACCTGCCTCGACCAGGCACTGGGCGAAGATCGCCCCGCGCGACGCGCCGAGCGCGCGACGCACGCCGATCTCGGTCGAGCGACGCAGGAACTTCGCCAGCAGGAGGCCGACCGTGTTGACCAGGCACACCAGCAGGAAGCCCAGTGCCAGCCAGGCCTGCAGGCGCACGTCGCCGGGAATGACCTCGTTGTAGTCGAGCCAGCCCATCAGGTTGTGCAGGCGCACGTTGGTCGGGCGCTCGAAGCGGCCTGCGGCGCGCTGCTGGTCAGAGTAGTTGCGCAGGTACTGCTCGTACGATTCGGCCTGCTCCGGCGACTCCAGCTGCACCCAGTACTGGATCCATGTGCAGGGCGCATTGACGCCACGCTCGCCGCCCTCGACGTCGTTGCTGTCGTCCCAGCAATTCATGTTGCCGCTGGTGCCCATCTCGAGGTCGCGCGAGGTCGAGAACGGCAGGAACACCTGCTCGACTTCGCCGAAGCGGGTGTTGGTCAGGTCGTAGAAGCGCATCGTCGGCTCCCATTCCTTCAGCACGCCCAGCACCTGGAACGTGGTCTGGTCGAGCCGGATGGTCTTGCCGACGCTGTCGCCGCCGACGAAGAGCTTGTCGTTGAGCTCCTTGGAGATCACCGCGACGCGCGCACGCGCGGTGTCTTCCTCGGTGGTCCAGCCCTTGCCGTAGGCGAACGGCAGGTCGAACATCGGGAAGAAGTCGGCCGAGGTGTAGCGAGCGTCGGCGTAGAACGGATCCAGCCCGGCGCGCTGCGGCTCGACCGCGACCGCGCCGCCGGACATCATCGCCTGGTACTCGCCGCGCGCATCGCGCAGCAGCGCCTCGGCGTCGAAGCGGGTCATCTGGCCCTCCGGATCCTCGCCGGCGACATAGCCGTTCATGTTCCTCGGGTCCATCTGCGGATAGAAGATCACGTCGCTTTTGTTCGGCAACGGATCGCCCGACAGCACGTGGTACACGGTCAGCGTGGTCATCGCCGCACCGATGCCGAGCGCGATCGCCAGCACCATCAGCGCGGTCAGGACCTTGTTGCGCTTGAAGCTGCGCAGGGCGAGGTCGAAGTAGTAGGTGAACATGGGCATTCCTCAGGCGGACGTTCCGACCGGCGCGCGGCGCAGGCTCGGCTCGGCGGTCAGATCGGTCGCCATGCCGTCGACAATGTGGACGTTGCGCTGGGCGCGCGCGGCCAGTTCCGGGTCGTGGGTGACCATCACGATGGTGGTGCCCTCGGCGTTGATCTCCTCGAGCATCTCCAGCACGCCGCGGGCCATCTGCGAGTCGAGGTTGCCGGTCGGCTCGTCGGCCAGCAGCAGGCGCGGGCTGCCGGCCAGGGCGCGAGCGATCGCGGCGCGTTGCTGCTGGCCACCCGACAACTCGGCCGGGAAGTGCTTCATCCGCGAACCCAGTCCGACCCGAGCGAGCGCGTCCTCGATGCGCTGCTTGCGTTCGGCCGCCGACATCCCGCGGTAGCGCAGCGGCACGTCGACGTTGTCGAACAGGTTGAGGTCGGGGATCAGGTTGAAGCTCTGGAAGATGAAGCCGATCTTCTGGTTGCGCAGCTTCGAGCGGGCGTCGTCCGACAGCCCGCGCACGTCCTCGCCGTCGAGCTTGTACTCGCCACCGGTGAACGATTCCAGCAGTCCGGCGATGTTGAGGAAGGTGGTCTTGCCCGAGCCCGACGGACCGGTGACGGCGACGAACTCGCCCTCGCACACGTGCAGGTCGAGCGAACGCAGCGCGTGGGTTTCGACGACTTCGGTGCGATAGACCTTGGTGACGCCTTGCATGTACAGCATGGTGGGCTCCGGGGTGTGGATGGCGGGGATCAGGAGTGCACGCGGAACCGCGGGGTCGGTTCCGTCGGCAGGTAGCTGGTCGGCCACGGACGACGCGGCGGCTGGTTGGCGCATGGACCGACGGCCGCGCCGGCGGGGCTGGCGTCGAACGCGAAGAACTCGAACAGGCGCCGCGGCACGGCGTTGACCAGGTCCTGTGCGCTCCAGTGGAACTGGTCGGGGAGGTTCGAAAAGGTGTTCATGCTTACTCTCCAGTGATTCGGACTTCGGGGGCATCGCCGAACTGGTCGCTGCCGGAGACCACCACGCGGTCGCCGGGTTGCAGGCCTTCGAGGATCTCGACGGCATTGAGGCTGCTGACGCCGGTGCGGATCGGAGTCAGCACGGCGGTGCCGTCCTCGACCACGTAGGCACGGGTGCCGCTGCCTTGTTCGAGGAACGGGCCGCGTTCGACCATCAGCACGTCCTCGCGGGTATCGAGCAGGATCCGCGCGCGCATGCGCTGGTTCTGGCGCAGGCCGGGCGGTTGCTCGCCGGTGAAGCGCAGGCGGCCGGTGACCTCGCCGTCGACCACTTCCGGCGAGACCGCCGAGACCTCGGCGGGGTACTCGCCGCGGCCGCCCGACAGCTGCGCCGGCATGCCGATCGCAAGGTCGCGGGCGAAGCTCTCGGGCACCTTGATCTCGACTTCGAATTGGGTGAGATCAACGACACCCAGCACCGGCGCGTTGGCGGCGACGTTGGCGCGCTGGTCGACCAGCACCTGGCCGACCTGGCCGTCGAACGGCGCACGCAGGGTCAATGCGTCGACCTGGCGTTGCAATTCGTTGACGACCGCACGCTGGCGATCGGCGAGCAACTGCTTGTTGCGGCTGTCGAGCCCGGCGCCCTTGCCCTGCAAGGTGAACTCGCGACGGGCATGGTCGAGGCCGAGTTCGGCCTTCTTCAATGCGTCCTGCGCCCGGGCGACATCGATCTGCGCGACCGCGCCGCCTTCGAACGCACGCTTGTTGCGCTCCAGGTCGCGCTCGGCCGCCTGGCGGTCGATCTCGGCCTGGTCCAGCGACTGCCGCGCGGCCGAGCGGGCGATCTGAGCATCCAGATTGGCGCGACCGGCCTCGGCCTCGAGGCTGGCCAGCGTCGCCTGCTCCTGCGCCAGCTCGCTGCGCAATTCGGGACTGTCGATCACCGCCAACGCCTGGCCCTTCTTGACCACGTCGCCGGCGACCACGTCGAGGGTGACGGTGCCACCAGCGATCGCGTAAAGGGTCGGGCTGTTGGCGGCGATGACGCGGCCGTCGGCCGAGATGTCGCGAACCAGGTCGCCGCGGGTGACTTCGGCGATGCGCACGCGCGAGCCGTCGAACGAGCGGCTGCCGGCGCTCCAGCCGGTGATCAGCCAGCCGACCAGCAGCAACAGGCCAAGCCCGGCGGCGGCGCCGATCATCCACTGCCTGCGCTTACGGGCGAGCGGGGAGGCTTGGGTGAGTACCTGGTCCTGGCCGGAGGTGTCGCGGATGCTCATGCTGGGTTCCTGTGGGTCCTGAGTCTGTTTAAGCAGGTCCCGTGCCAACACCCAAGCCATTGATTTTCAAAAGTCTGGCCGTGGTCCACGGCGTCCGCCGGGCCGGACGCGGACAGCCGGTCCGTCCGCCGGACACGCGCGCGGCCGGCTAAACTGTGCGGATATTCGAAGGAGTGCGCGCCCCTATGTGCGGAATCGTCGGTGCAATCGCGGATCGTGACGTGGTCCCGGTCCTGATCGAGGGACTCAAGCGGCTTGAATACCGCGGCTACGATTCGGCCGGCATCGCCGTGCTCGACGGTACCGACGTGCGCCGGGTGCGCCGCACCGGCCGGGTGTCGGAGATGGAGGGCGCGGCGCAGGCCGAGGGTTTCCACGCGCAAGTCGGCATCGGCCACACGCGCTGGGCGACGCATGGCGGCGTCACCGAAGCCAACGCGCATCCGCACGTCAGCCATGGCGTGGCACTGGTGCACAACGGCATCATCGAGAACCACGACGCGCAGCGCGACAAGCTGCGTGCGATGGGCTACGAGTTCGAGTCGCAGACCGACACCGAGGTCATCGCCCACCTGATCCACTCCTTCCTCGCCCAAGGCCTGGACCTGCTGGCCGCGGTGCAACGCGCGGTCAGCGAACTGCACGGCGCCTACGCGCTGGCCGTGGTCAGCCGTCAGGAGCCCGGCCGGATGATCGCGGCGCGCATGGGCTGCCCGTTGCTGGTCGGCCTCGGCGAGGGCGAGAACTTCGTCGCCAGCGACGTCTCGGCGATCATCCAGGCGACCCGCAAGGTGATCTTCCTGGAAGAGGGCGACACCGCCGAGATCACCCGCGAGTCGGTGCGGGTGTTCGACGAGGCCGGCGCGCCGATCGAGCGCGAGGTGCACCTGTCGGACGTGTCACTGGCGTCGCTGGAACTCGGCCCGTACAGCCACTTCATGCAGAAGGAGATCCACGAGCAGCCACGCGCGATCGCCGACACCATCGAGGCGGTGATCGACAACGCCGGTTTCGCCCCGGAACTGTTCGGCGCCAACGCGGCCGACGCGCTGCGCGACATCGAGGGCGTGCAGATCCTCGCCTGCGGCACCAGTTACTACGCCGGCCTGACCGCGCGCTACTGGATCGAAGCGATCGCCGGGCTGCCGTGCTCGGTCGAGATCGCCAGCGAGTATCGCTATCGCACCGCCGTCGCCAATCCGAAACACTTGGTCGTCACCATCTCGCAGTCGGGCGAAACCCTCGACACGATGGAGGCGCTGAAGTACGCCAAGTCGCTCGGCCACGACAGGACCCTGTCGATCTGCAACGTGCCCGAGAGCGCGATCCCGCGCGCCAGCAAGCTGGTCTACTACACCCGCGCCGGCGCCGAGATCGGCGTCGCCTCGACCAAGGCCTTCACCACCCAGCTGGTCGCGCTGTTCACCCTGACTGCGACGCTGGCCAAGCTGCACGGCCGGCTCGACGACGCGCTGGAAACCGAATACCTCGACGCCCTGCGCCACCTGCCCGGCAGCGTGCAATACGCGCTCAACCTGGAGCCGCAGATCAGCGCCTGGGCGGAGAAGTTCGCGCCGAAGGACCACGCATTGTTCCTCGGTCGCGGCGTGCACTATCCGATTGCCTTGGAAGGTGCATTGAAGCTCAAGGAAATCTCCTACATCCACGCCGAGGCCTATCCGGCCGGCGAGCTCAAGCACGGTCCGCTGGCGCTGGTCGACGCCGCCATGCCGGTGGTGGTGATCGCGCCCAACGACCGCCTGCTGGAGAAGGTCAAGTCGAACATGCAGGAAGTCCGCGCGCGTGGCGGCGAACTGTTCGTGTTCACCGACGAGGACAGCGAGTTCGGCGCCTCCGAAGGCGTGCACGTGATCCGCGCCCCACGCCATGTCGGCGTACTGAGCCCGATCATGCACACCATCCCGGTGCAGTTGCTGGCCTATCACGTGGCATTGGCCCGCGGCACCGATGTCGACAAGCCGCGAAATCTGGCGAAGTCGGTGACGGTGGAGTAAAGCGACGAGCTCTTCAACCAGCCACTGGAGATACTGATATGAAGCACATCTTGGCCGTGCTGCTTGTCCTGCCTATCGCAGGCTGCGTAGTCGTCCCCGTTGGCAGGACTGGAAAGGCCGGCGGTGAAACTGCCCTGGTTTGTCACAAGGGGAAGAAAACCATGGAACTTCCGCGCGAAGCTGTTCACGCGCACCTGAATCACGGAGATCACCTGGGGCCGTGCTAGCCGGTGGTTTCGGCCGCGCCTGCCAGCAGCCATTCGCGCACTGTCGCGACATCAGGGTTCGTGTCGTGCTGCTCGGCCCACACCAGGTGGAAGTCGTGCCCGTCCAGCGTTGGACCAAACGGCTGACACAACATGCCCGTGCGCAATTCGTCGGCCACCAGTGCCAGGTTGATCAGCGCGACTCCTTGCCCGGCGATCGCGGCCTGGATGGCGTGGACCTCGTCGGAAAAATGCAGTTGGCGCGGTACCGGCGCGACCCCGGCACGCTCGAACCAGAGCGGCCAGTCCGGCGTGGTCGCATCGCGGCGCAACCACTCGAATCCGATCAGCGGAACGCGTGACAGGTCTTCGACCGTGTCCACCGCCAGCGCGGGGGCGCATACCGGCGCAAACCGCGATGGCAGCAACGGTGTCGAGCCCAGTCCCGGATAGCGCCCAGAGCCATAGCGGATCGCCAGGTGCGCAGCGCCGCCCGCCAGGTCGACTGGTTGATCGCTGGTATGCAGGTGCAGCGCGATATCCGGTTGCGACCCCGCGAACCGGGCCAGGCGGGGCAGCAGCCAGCGCGAAGCGAACGCCATCGTGGTGCTCAGCACCAGTCCGCGTGGGCCCTGTCGTGGTCGCACCGCCTGGACTCCGCGCGCCATCGCATCCAGTCCGTCACGCAGCGGCGGGAACAGTCCCTGGCCGGCTGGCGTGAGGTCCACGCGCCGGGTCCCGCGCACGAATAGCTGCACGCCCAGGCACTCCTCCAGCAGGCGGACCTGGTGGCTGATGGCGGTGGGGGTCAGCGACAGCTCGGCTGCGGCGTGCTTGAAGCTCAGGTGTCGTGCAGCGGCTTCGAATGCGCGCAGGGCGGTCAGGGGTGGCAGGTCTCGTGCATCCATATAGATGAATTTTCTGCATCCGTCTGGTGTGGAATGATCGTTTTACAGACCGTCTATTCCAGCTGAGCCTGTGGGCGAACCCTTCCCATACAGGTGAACCATGCTCAGGCTACTCCATATCGACTCCAGCGCCCGCCACGGCCTTTCCGGCTCGCAGGCGCACGGCTCGCATACCCGCCGGCTGTCGGCGCGCTTCATCAGTCGCTGGAACCTGCAACGTCCGCAGGACCCGGTGGCGTATCGGGACGTGGCGCTTGAGCCGCCCCTGCCCGTGGATGGCCGATGGGTCCATGCGGCATTCACCCCGCCAACGCGACGGGAGCAGTGGATGCGCGAAGTCCTCGCGCAGAGCGATGCGCTGGTCGACGAATTGCTCGCCGCCGACTTGGTCGTGATCGGCGTGCCGATGTACAACTTCGGCATGCCGTCCACGCTCAAGGCCTGGATCGACAACATCGTGCGGGTCGGACGCACGTTCGGATTCGACCGCAGCCGGGCCGGCGAGCCGTACTGGCCGATGCTGGCGGGCATGGACAAGCGGTTGGTGCTGCTCAGCTCGCGCGGCGACTACGGTTACGAGCCCGGCGAGCGGCTGGCGGCGATCAACCACGTCGAAGCCGGCGTGATGGCGCCGCTGAACTACATCGGTATCGACGCCGTCGAACGCATTGCGATCGAGTACGACGAATTCAGCGACGAACGCCTGCATGCCTCGATTGCGGCCGCCGAGGCTCGGGTGGATGCGCTGGCCGAGCGCCTCATGCGGGATATGTGCGGGGCCGGACGGGTTCCAGGCACCGCCTAGCGTTTATGCGCCCGGCGGCGGCGCCGTCAGGGAGCGCTCCGGAAAACCGGAGCGCTCCTGCGGTGGGTCAATGCTTCGCAAGGAAGTCACGGATCAGCCCAGCAATCTGCGGTCCGTGGGTTTCGAGCGCGAAGTGGCCGGTGTCGAGGAAATGCACTTCGGCCCCGGGATTGTCGCGGCGGAACGGTTCCGCGCCGGCGGCAAGGAATATCTGGTCGTTCTTGCCCCAGATCACCAAGGTGGGCGGCTGGTGCTCGCGGAAGTACGCCTGCCACTCGGGATACATGGGCAGGTTGGTCCGGTAATCGTGGATCATCGCGAGCTGGATCTCGTTGTTGCCGGGTCGGTCGAGATAGGCCTGGTCCAGCATGTAGGCATCCGGGCTGACCAGCGTCGGGTCCTTTACCCCGTGCAGGTACTGCCAGCGAGTGGCTTCCAGCGTCAGTGCCGCCTGGCGGATACGTTCCCGGTTGTCGGCCGAGTTGTCCTTCCAGTAGGCCTTGATCGGATCCCAGAATTCACCGATGCCTTCGAGGTAGGCATTGCCGTTCTGCACCACCAGCGCGGTGATTCGCTCCGGGTGGCTGGCGGCGAGGCGGAATCCCACGGGCGCGCCGTAGTCCATCACGTACAAGGCGTAGCGCTGCAGGCCGAGCTTGCGGGTCAACTTGTCCATCAGGACGGCGTAATGGTCGAAGCTGTAGTCGAACTGGTCCGGGGATGGTGCCGCGCTCTGGCCAAAACCGGGGTAGTCCGGCGCGATGATCCGGTAGCGGTCGGCGAGGCGAGGGATCAGGTCGCGGTACATCTGGCTGGAGCTCGGGAAGCCGTGCAGTAGCAACAGGACCGGGGCGTCGCGCGGCCCCGCTTCCCGGTAGAAGATCTCCACGCCTTCGATGGTGGTCCGGCGGTGGTGGACCTGCGGTTCATCGGCGTGGTTGCCGGTCGTTGCCACCTGTGGGGTGGCGAAAGCCTGGGGCACGGAAAGGGTGGTTAGGGTGGCAAGAAGTAGCAGGGCGGTGATGCGTATGGGGCGCGATGCATGGCGTACTGGTCGGAGAGGCATGGGAAGCTCCTGTAGGTCGGGTTTCGTCCGGTCACTACCGAACGTTCGGTACAATAAGGCAGCGAGGGATGCCGGTCACCCGGTGGACTCGGGACGGTGCGTTCCGTTCCTGCATTGACTCGACTCGCGTAGCGGGGTGATATTGGACTGAACGTTCCAACCGACTGACGCCATGCCTGCCCCCCTCCTGCCGCGCGAAGCGGTCATCGACCGCCTGCTGGGCGCGTTCCGGCGCCACGGCTACGACGCCGCCTCGCTGGGCCAGTTGTCCAGCGCCACCGGGCTGGGGCGTTCCAGCCTCTATCACTACTTCCCGGGCGGGAAGGAGGAAATGGCCCGGGCCGTCCTCGACCGCGCGGACGCGTGGGCGCGTGACGCGATCCTTGCGCCGATGCAGGGCAGCGGACCGGTCGAGCGCCGGTTGAACCAGGTCATCGCGGCGCTGGACGAGTTCTACGCCGGAGGTGCGGAGGCCTGTCTGTTCGGGAACCTGGTTGTCGGCGAAGCGCGAACGCTGTTCCAGGACCGTCTCGGCAATTCGTTCCGTGAACTGGTTGACGGGTTCGCCCGGTTGGCGAAGGAAAAAGGCGTGCCTGCGCGTGAAGCGAAACGGCGCGCCGAAGACGCGGTGGTGCGCATCCAGGGCGCGTTGATCCTCGCCCGCGGCACGGATGATGTCGCTCCGTTCCGGCGCGTGCTCAAGACATTGCCGCAGCAGTTGCTGGCTGCCGATTGACCAATCCGCGGCGTAACAAGCCGGCACCGGATGGGCGCGCCATGCCGGAACGATCATTCGAAGCCACTGGCGGGTCGACTGCGCCGGCGCGTGACGCAACGTCACGAGCCCGTGTATGCCTCATCGGAATGCCAGCGTGAGCACACGAAGCGCTTCACGCGATCGACGATCATTGAGCGCGGTGTAGAGCATCACGTCCTGCGGGGGGATCGGCGGCAAGGACAGACTTTCGCCGATGTCGACCGTGCCGGATGGCGCGGCGCGTTGAGCCAGCACGGCCACGGCCAATCCCCCGGCCGCAGCGGCGCCGAGGATCGCGGCGCCCTTGCCAACGAAAACCTCGTTCCATTCGATGCCGGCCTTGTCGAGCGCACGAATCGCCACCGTCCTGATACGGCACGACACGCCTTGCGTTGCCAACGGCAGGGGATGGTTGGCATGGGGCTGCCAGCCGACGGCGGCGAACCAGGAAAAAGCTTCGGAAAAAGCGGCAAGACCCTGTTTACGGCGGTCCTCCGGGCGCAGCGCCAGCACCGCATCGAGCTCACCCTGCTCATAGGCCTGCATCAACTCGCGCGTGCCGGCCACGCGCATCTCGACCAGCAAGCCCGGGTCGTGGTCCCGCATCCGCCGCAACAACGACGGCAGTTCGCCGCCGACCAGCAAATGACTGATGCCGATCGCCAGCCGGCGCCGCTCGACCTCGAACGCGGCGCGCGCGCGGTCATGGGTGGAAACCAGTTCGCGTGCCATCCCGAGAAATGCCAGCCCTTCGGCAGACAGGCGCACATGGCGAGGCGTGCGCTCGAGCAGGCGCCGCCCCAGCTGGTCTTCCAGCCGGCGCAGCTTGAGGCTGACCGCGGACTGGGTGGTTCCCAGCACATCGGCGGCGCGGGTGAAGCTTTGCAGGTCGGCGGCCAACACGAAGGCCTTGACCGCATCGACGTCCATCGCCTTCATTCGGATAGATTCGAATTTGAAATGATAGATATCTATATAGATGCATATTAATGATCATGCAAGCGATCTACGCTGGGCTCCCATTCCCGTGGAACCTTGCGATGAAACTGACCAATGTGATGTTCGCGATGCTGGCCGGGCTGGCCACGCGCGATATGCCCGAACCGGCCCATGACTTCCCGCTGCACGGTACCTGGACCCTGGTGGCCGCGGACAAGATCCTGCCCGGTGGCGAACGGGCACGGGACTACGGCGAGCAGCCCAAGGGCAGGCTGATCGTCGACACCCAGGGCCGATACTCGTTGCAGATACTGAAATCCGAGCGTCCGCGTTTCGCCACCGACAGCAAGGCTGACGGCAGCGCCGATGAGTTCAAGTCCGCGGTGATGGGCAGCAGCACCCATTACGGCACGATCGCGATCGATGAAGCGGCGGGACAACTTGTCTTTTCGATCGAGGGCTCATCGTTCCCCAATTGGGAACGCACCGTGCAACGACGCCAGTATCAGCTGCAAGGCAATGAACTGAGTTACCAGGTGCCGCCGCGGGCGGACGGCAGCATCCCGATCTCGGTCTGGCGACAACTCGATTGAGTCGTCGCCAGACGTGAAGCGCCCGGGTTTCAGTGCCGGTCGGACAGCGGCCTATTGCGCGGGCGCGTAGCGCAACGTCACGAACCACTCGCGACCGGGCTGGTTGTAGAACGAGGTGGTCTCGTAGTCGCGGTCGAACACGTTGGCCAGCCGGCCCTGCAGGGTCAGCGCGTCGGTCAGCGCGTACTCGGCACGCAGGTCTAGGGTGGCGTAGCCGGGAAGGCGGCGGGTGTTGGCGACGTCGTCGAAGCGCGCGCCTTCCGCGATACCGGTGACGCCGACGCGGAAGTCGCCGAACGCACGGTCGAGTTCGAGTCGGGCACCGTGACGGGCGCGGCGTGGCAGCTCGTTGCCGGCCTGGAAGCCGGTCAGGCTCTCGGTGTCGAGGAAGCTCACGCTCGCGGCGAGCTGCCATTGCGCGAGTTCGGTGTCGATGCCGAGTTCGGCGCCGCGCATGCGCGCGCGGTCGATGTTGTTGGGCAGGCCGATCGCGGCGTCGAACGCGATCAGGTCGTCGACGGTGGTCTGGAACGCGTCGAGCCGGATGTCGAGACGCTCGCCATTCCAGCCCAGGCCGAGCTCGGCGGTTTCCGATTCTTCCGGGCGCAGCGCGGCATTGCCGAAGAACGGGTAATACAACTCGTTGAAGGTCGGCGCCTTGAATGCGGTGCCGTAGCCGGCGCTGAGCCGCCAACCATCGGCGAAGTCGAGGCCCCAGGCCGCGCTGCCGGTGGTGTGGCCGCCGAACTGTTCGTTATCGTCGCGGCGCACGCTGGCCTGCAGCGACTGCGCGCCGAAGCGACCCTGGTACTGCGCGAACGCGGCGCGGTTGCTGCGCTCGCTTTCATCATAGGTGGTGCTGCCGGCGACGCTGTCGCGCAGCCAGTCGACGCCGGCGCTGAGCAGTTGTTGCCCGCCGAAGCCGAAGTCGCCCTGCAGGGTGGCGCTGTCGCGGTCGGTGTCGAAATGACCGAGGGCGACGCCGTCCTTGAACTGCTCCGACGCGTCGACGTTGCGGCCGGCGGTCAGCTTCAGCTGCAACGCGCCGGACGGGCGCCAGCGGACGCTGCCGCCGACCACCTGCTGCACGGTCTCGGAGCGGTTGGTGAAGTCGCCGTCGAAGTCGTTCTCGCCCTCGCTGCGCAAGGCCACGCCGCTCAGCTGCCAGGCCTCGTTGAGGTCGATTCCGGCGCGCAACGCCAGCGCGTTCTGGATGTAGCCGTCGAGGTCTGGCTCGGGGGCGCTGATGAAGCAGCCGCCAGCGAAAGGATCGGGGGTGGCGACGTCGCAGGCATTGAAGCCTTCGGTGCGGCGGAACTCGTAGTCGGCACCGAACCACGCGCGTTCGCCGCGGCCGCCGAAGCCGACGCCGACTTCGTGAGCGCCGTGGCTGCCACCACCGACGTGCGCGCGCGGCGCGTAGCCGGCGTCGCCATCGCGACGGGTGAAGATCTGGATCACGCCGCCGATTGCCTCGCTGCCGTAGAGGCTGGAACGCGGGCCGCGGACGATCTCGACCCGCTCGACCAGCGCCAGCGGCAGGTTCTGCAACGACACCAGGCCGGAGGTGGCCGAGCCGATGCGGATGCCGTCGACCAGCACCACCACGTGGTCGGACTCGCTGCCGCGCAGGAACAGCGTAGTCAGCTTGCCGTCGCCGCCCTGGTTGGACATCGACACGCCGGCGCGGCCGCGCAGCAGGTCCGGCAGCGAGCGCGCCTGGCTGCGCTCGATCTCGGCGCGGTCGATCACCTCGACCGGTGCCAGCGCGGTGTCGACGTCGATCGCGGTGCGGGTGGCGGTGACCACCACGCCGTCGAGGTCGGTGGCGGACTGGGCGGCCGCTGCGGCATGAGCGGCGCCGCTGGAGGCGAGGACGGGGAGGGCGAGAGCGGCCGCGACGGCCAGGCACAGCGAACGGGACTGCATCGATGGTTCTCCAACGCGCACGGAAATCGCCGTGCCGGGCTTTCGGGAAGCTGCGTGGAGAGGAACTGCTGCGAAAACGAACGGACGAGCACCGGCGTCGTCGCCGCAATGCCCGCCGCATCGCAACCGTCATGGGTCGGAACCCTGCATCGTGGCCGGTCTCCGGACTCGCGAGTGGCGTCGTTGTCGACACCGGCCGTGGCGCCTTCCCATGCGGCATCCCTGAGGAAGCCTGCAAGTCCCAAGGGACTTGCCACAGTGGCGATGAGCCGCGGCTTGGGCTCGCTTACCGTTGCGGGGGCAGTGCCGGAATGGCCTGGGGCGCAATGCGTCCCGCGGCGTCACCGGCTTCCCGTTTCAACCCGTCGGCAGGACGCCGCCGGGTCACCTCGAAGCGCGGGAAGTGTACGCGATTGCGCGCGGGTGGACGATCAGCCTTCGTCCGGCCGCTCCGGCACGGTGTCGGCGGCCAGCACCGTGGTGGTGACCGGGCCGGCGGCCGGCTTGTAGCGGGGCGGCGGCAGTTGCGCGATCGCCGCTTCGGCGGCGTCGACCAGTTCCTTGCGGCGGGTGTCGGGGACTTCCTGCCAGTGGCAGTCCAGCAGTGCGCCCTCGATCGCGTAGAGCAAGTTGAGGGTCGGCTTGAAGCCGGCGCGCTTGACCCGCATGAACGCCTCGACCGTCCCGGCGTCCGCCAGTTCCTCGCGGGTATGCAGGCCAACCTGGCGCAACCATGCCGAGGACTTCGGGCCAATGTTGCGCAGCTTCTGGGTCTCGCTCATGCCAGTGACTCCAGGTAGGCCTGCGCGAGCGCTTCCAGCCCGCGCTGGTCGTCGGCGTCGAAGCGGTCGGGCGTGGGGCTGTCGATATCGAACACGCCGATGAGGCGGTCGCCCGACAGCAGCGGCACCACCACTTCCGAGCGCGAGGCCGAGTCGCAGGCGATGTGGCCGGGGAAAGCGTCGACATCGGCGACGCGCTGGGTCAGCCGGGTGGTCGCGGCGGCGCCGCAGACGCCCTTGTCGAGCGGGATCCGTACGCATGCCGGCTGGCCCTGGAACGGCCCCACGACCAGTTCGCGGCCGTCGAAGAAATAGAAGCCGACCCAGTTCAGCGCCGGCAGCGCGTGGTAGACCAGCGCCGACAGGTTGGCGGCATTGGCGACGCGGTCGCGCTCGCCGTGCAGCAGGGCGCGGGCCTGCGCCAGCAGCTCGGCGTATTGCTCCGGCTTGCTGCCGGACAGGGCGGTGGCGGTGAACATGCGGCGAGTGTAGCAGCGGCGGTGACGCGACTTGCGGCCACGGAGTGCCTACGATGCACCGATGAAGCACGGCCAGTTCTATGTCACCGGCACCGATACCGGGGTCGGCAAGTCGATCGCCAGCGCGGCGCTGCTGCATGCGTTGCGGGCGCGTGGAATGCGCGCGGTCGGGATGAAACCGGTGGCCAGCGGCTGCGAGTGGATCGACGACGCCTGGCGCAACGAGGACGCGCTGCTGCTGCAGGCCGCCAGCGATCCGCGGCCGGCCTACGCCGACATCAATCCCTACGCGTTGCGCGCGCCGGTCGCGCCCGAGCTGGCGTTGCGCGACGACGACGTCGACCTGCACTTGGCGCCGATCCTCGCCGCCCACGCGCGGCTGGCGGCCTCGGCCGACGCGGTGGTGGTCGAAGGCGTCGGCGGCTGGACGGCGCCGCTGTCGGCCGGCCTCGACCAGCTCGACCTGGTCCGCGCGCTGCGGCTGCCGGTGGTGCTGGTGGTCGGCCTGCGGCTGGGTTGCATCAACCACGCGCGGCTCAGCGTGCGCGCGATCCAGGCCGACGGGGTGGAACTGATCGGCTGGATCGCCAACGAGGTCGACCCGACGATGGCGCGAGTCGACGAGAACTTCGAGATCCTGCGGCAACGCCTGCCGGTGCCGTGCTGGGGGCGGCTGCCGCATGCGTCCGATCCCGAGCCGGCGGCGCTTGCCAATCGCCTGACGTTGCCTCCCCTGTAGGAGCGGCTTCAGCCGCGATCGGGAACCATCCGCCGATGCCGATTCCAGATCGCGGCTGAAGCCGCTCCTACAGAATGCCCGCCGCCTTCGCGCGGGCGTAACCCGTCGGCGCTAGCGTGCCGGCTTGGGACAGTGAATCCCGATCGCGGCGCCTGACTTCCGGCATGGGGACAGCCGCTCCGGGGTTCGACTAAACTGGCCAGTACAAGAAATGGACGACGAGGCTTCCCCCATGCGCCGCACCCTGTTTCTATCCAGGTTTCTACCCAGGCTCCTGCCCGGATTGTTGTCCGCCGCCATCCTGGTCCTGGCCGGCTGCGGCGAGGATCCCGCCGCCGCGGGTGCCGCCGCCGGCGGTCCGCCCGGTGGCATGCAGTTGCCGGTCGAAGCCGTCACCGTCCAGCCGCAGCCACTCAGCGGTGGCTTGCAGACGGTCGGCAGCCTGCGCGCCGACGAGTCGGTGGTGGTGCGCCCCGAGGTCGGTGGCCGGATCGAGCGCATCCACTTCGAGGAAGGCGGCCGGATAGAGGCCGGGCAACCATTGTTCACCCTCGATGCCAGCGTCGCCCGCGCCGCGCTCAACGAGGCCGAGGCCAACCTCGAGAACAGCCGCCGCGCCAACGCCCGCGCCGCCGAGCTGGCCGACTCGCAACTGATCGCCAAGTCCGATTACGACGCCACCCGCGCCGCCTTCGCGGTCGACCAGGCGCGCGTTGCCTCGGCCCGCGCGGCATTGTCGAAGATGACCCTGCGGGCGCCGTTCTCGGGCCGGATCGGCCTGCGCGAGGTCAGCGTCGGCGACTTCGTCAGCGTCGGTCAGGACCTGGTGCCGCTGGTGCGGATGGACCCGATCGAAGTCGATTTCAGCGTGCCCGAGGGCGCGTTGTCGCAGATCGCCAGCGGCCAGTCGATCGACGTCACCGTCGACGCGTTCCCCGGCGAGACCTTCGGCGGCAAGGTGGTCGCGATCGCCCCGGTGATCGACCCCAACAGCCGCAGTGTGCAATTGCGCGCGGAGATTCCCAATCCCGACGGCCGGCTGCGCCCGGGCCAGTTCGCCAAGCTGGTACTCGACACCAGCGAGGGCGTCGCCAAGGGCCTGCTGGTGCCCGAGCAGGCGCTGATGCAGGAAGGCGAGACCCGTTTCGTCTACACCGTGGTCGACGGCAAGGCGCACAAGGCCGTGGTCACCACCGGCACCCGGGTGCCGGGCAAGGTGCAGGTGGTCGAGGGCCTGAACCCCGGCGACGTGGTGATCACCGCCGGCCAGGGCAAGCCGATGATGCACGAGGGCATGGCGGTGATGGTCCTGCCCGAAGGTGGCGCCCAACCCGCCGACCCGGCCGGTGCCCAGCTCGACGCCGCCGCGCCGGCTGGCGAGGCCGCCGAAGGTGCGACCGCGCCGCAGCCCGCCGCCACCGCCGGCACCGACACGCACGAGACGGCCGCCGAAGACGCGCAGTAAACCTCGCGCCGCGTCCGTCCCCCGCCCCCACGCAGAGAGACGTCCATGGTCCTGTCCGACATCTCCATCCGCCGTCCCGTGTTCGCCACCGTGATCAACCTGGTGGTGCTGCTGGTCGGCATCATCGCCTACGACCGCCTCGCGGTGCGGCAGATCCCCAACGTCGACACCCCGGTGGTGACGGTCAACACCAGCTATCCCGGCGCCAGCGCGCAGGTGATCGAGTCGCAGGTGACCCAGCCGATCGAGGAGGCGCTGTCGGGCATCGAGGGCATCGAGTTCATGCAGTCGGTGAGCCGCGAGCAGTCGAGTCAGGTCAGCCTGCACTTCGATCTCGGCCGCGATCCCGATGCGGCCGCGTCCGACGTGCGCGACCGGGTCGCGCAGGCGCGCAACTTCCTGCCCGAGGAGGTCGAGGAACCGATCATCCAGAAGCAGGAGGCCGACGCCCAGCCGATCATCTACCTGGCGATGACCTCGCCGAACCACTCGCAGGTCGAGATCGCCGACTATGCCGAGCGACTGGTCAAGGACCGGATCCAGCAGATCGGCGGCGTCGCGCAGGCCCAGGTCTACGCCAGCACCTACGCGATGCGGGTGTGGCTGCAGCCGCAGCGGCTGGCCGGCTTCGGCCTGACCCCGGCCGACGTCGAGGCCGCGTTGCGCGCGCAGAACGTCGAGATCCCGGCCGGCCGGGTCGAGGGCAACGCCCGCGAGTTCACCGTGCTGGCCGAGACCGACCTGCAGACCGCCGAGCAGTTCGGCAACATCATCCTGGCCGATGTCGATGGCTACCTGGTGCGGCTCAAGGATGTCGCCCGGGTCGAGCTGGGCGCGGAGGAAGAGCGCTTCCGCGCGCGTTCCAACGGCATCACCGCGGTGCCGCTGGCGATCACCAAGCAGGCGGTCGCCAACCCGCTGGATATCTCCGCCGACCTGCATGCGCTGTTGCCGGAGATCGAGAAGACCCTGCCGGACGGCATGAAGATCGCGATCGCGTTCGACAGCACGATCTTCATCGAAAAGTCGATCGACGAAGTGTTCAAGACCGTGTTCGAGGCGGTGCTGCTGGTCGTCATCGTGATCTTCCTGTTCCTGCGCAGCTGGCGCGCGACGTTGATCCCGCTGGTGACGATCCCGGTCTCGCTGATCGGCGCGTTCGGCCTGATGTACGCGTTCGGCTTCACCATCAACACCCTGACGCTACTGGCCATGGTGCTGGCGATCGGACTGGTGGTCGACGACGCGATCGTGATGCTGGAGAACATCTACCGGCACATCGAGGAAGGCATGCCGCCGTACCAGGCGGCGTTGCAGGGCAGCAAGGAGATTGGCTTCGCGATCGTCGCGATGACCCTGACCCTGGCCGCGGTGTACGTGCCGCTGGCGTTCTCGACCGGGCGCACCGGCAAGCTGTTCGTCGAGTTCGCGCTGACCTTGGCCGGCGCGGTGCTGGTGTCGGGTTTCACCGCGCTGACGCTGTCGCCGATGATGTCGTCCAAACTGCTGCGCCACGAGAAGAAGCACGGCCGCTTCTACGAGGCCGGCGAGCGCGTGCTCGGCTGGATCGACCGCACCTACCGCCGCATGCTGACCCGTTTGCTGGGGCTGCGCTGGATCGTGGTCGGGGTGGCGGCGGTCATCGCGGCGCTGGCGATCGGGCTGTTCACGCTGTTGCCGAAGGAACTGGCGCCGCAGGAAGACCAGGGCGTAATCGTCGCGTTCGGCCAGGCCCCGGAAGGCGCGACCATCGAGTACACCGACAAGTACGGGCGGATGATCGAGGGCATCCTCAAGGAAGTCCCGAGCGTCGAGCGCTACTTCGTGATCGCCGGCTTCCCGACAGTGACCAACGTCATTGGTTTTGTGATGCTCAAGGACTGGGACGAACGCGACGTGTCCACCGCCGACGTGCAGGGAATGCTGTTCCCGCAGTTCATGGGCATCCCCGGGGTCATGGCGTTTCCGACTTTGCCGCCGCCTTTGGGCCAGCAGGGCTTCGGCCAGCCGGTCAACTTCGTGATCCAGAGCACCGGCAGTTGGGAGGAACTCGACGGCATCGCCCAGCAGGTGCTCGGCAAGATGACCCAGAACCCCAACTTCACCAACCCCGACAGCGACCTCAAGCTCAACAAGCCGCAGCTCAGGATCTCGCTCAACCGCGAGAAGGTCGCCGCGGTCGGCAGCGAGGTTGCGACCGTCGGCCACACCCTGGAGACCATGCTTGGCGGGCGCAACGTGACCCGCTTCAAGCGCGGCAGCGAGCAGTACGACGTGATCGTGCAGGTCGAGGACGCCGACCGCCGCACCCCGGGCGACCTGTCCAACATCTACGTGCGCGGCAACGAAGGGCAGATGGTGCAGTTGTCGAACCTGGTCGACGTCAAGGAAACGGTTGCGGCCAAGTCGCTCAACCACTTCAACAAGCTGCGCGCGGTGACGATCAGCGCCGGCCTTGCGCCGGGCTACTCGATGGGCGAGGCGCTGGACTGGCTGGAGGCGACGCTGGAGGAAGTCGCGCCGAACGCGAGCTACGACCTGTCCGGGCAGTCGCGCGAGTTCCGCGAGTCGGCCAGCGAGTTCGGCCAGATCTTCCTGCTGGCGGTGATCTTCATCTTCCTGGTGCTGGCGGCGCAGTTCGAGAGCTGGGTCGACCCGCTGGTGATCCTGCTGGCGGTGCCACTGGCGGCGTTCGGTGCGTTCCTCGCGTTGAAGCTCAGCGGCGGTAGCTGGAACATCTACTCGCAGATCGGCATGGTCACCCTGGTCGGGTTGATCGCCAAACACGGCATCCTGATCGTGGAGTTCGCCAACCAGCTGCAGGAGCAGGGCCGTGCCAAGCTCGACGCGGTGATCGAATCGGCGGCGCTGCGCCTGCGCCCGATCCTGATGACCACCGGCGCGATGGTGCTGGGCTCGCTGCCGCTGGCGATCGCGAGCGGCGCCGGCGCCGAGGCGCGCAACCAGATCGGCTGGGTGATCGTCGGCGGCATGGCGATCGGCACCTTCTTCACCCTGTTCGTGGTGCCGGTGATGTACCTGCTGATCGGCCGCGACCACCAGAAGGTCGCGGCGAAACACGCGCGGATGGAAGCGAAGCCCGACCCGGCGCGCTGACCGGCCCTGCGACACGCGGACAACAAAAAACCCGGCAGCCCTGCGCTGCCGGGTTTCGTGTTCCAGTGGAGGCTGGAGAGAGACTGCTGGCGTACCCCGCTGGGGTAGTGCCGGTGTTACTTGGCCTTGGAAGCCTTGGTCGCGCCGCGGGCGAACGACTCGGCCTTCTCGGTCGCGGCCTTGGTGGCCTGCTCGACGTTGGCCTGGGTGGTCTTGGCGGCCGCTTCGAACTGCGACTTGGCGATCTCGCCGATCTGCTCGTTGGCCTTCACCGTGCGGCCGAGGACTTCCTGGCCGGTGGCGACGCCGCGCTCGACGGTCTCGCGGGCGACCTGCGCGCCCTTCGGCAGCAGGTTCTTGAGGCCATCGGCGTCACGCACTTCGGCGGCTTCGCCCCAGAAGGCGAAAGCGGCGTTGGCGCGGTCCTCGAGGGTCGCCAGCTGCAGGCCGAACACGGCCTGGGCGTTCTCGAGGGCGATACGGTTGACCTGGGCTGCCGTGTCCGCGAACTGGCGCGTGGCGGCGACGAACTGCTCGTTGAACTGCTGGTTCATGGCTGGGCTCCTGCTGCGCCGACAAGGATTGCCGGTTTGTGCGTTGCAGCATAAAACCATCTTTGTTGCGATGCAACATCGAGGGTGGGCCAATCTGAACGTGGTTCAGCCGGGGTTGAACGGACAAGCGCCCTGCCGGGCAAGCCTTTGTAGGAGCGGCTTTAGCCGCGATCCGGAGTCGGCGGGGGCGGCGATTTCCGATCGCGGCTAAAGCCGCTCCTACAAAAAGGCGCTTGGGAACCCTCAACCCCGATAGCGACACCCCGATGTGCAGGTCTCGTGCACCACCACCTCGCTCAGCAGCGGCAAGGTCGGCTTCAGCTGCTCCCATATCCACACCGCCAGACGCTCGCTGGTCGGGTTCTCCAGCCCCTCGATGTCATTGAGGTAATGGTGGTCGAGCCGGTCGTACAACGGCTGGAAAGCCTTCTTGACGTCGGCGAAGTCCATCACCCAGCCGGTGTCGGCGCCTAGTTCGCCCGACAGGTGCAGTTCGACCCTGAACGAGTGGCCGTGCAGACGCGAGCATTTGTGGCCTTCGGGCACGTTTGGCAGCCGGTGGGCGGCTTCCAGGGTAAAGCTTTTGAAGATTTCCATGGCGGCATTGTATCGCCGCGGGTCCACGCAGCCGGAGGTCCGTGTCGGACGATTCAGGCGTGGCGCAAGGTCAGGCGCCGACGCCGTGCGGCTCGATTACCCCGGTGAAGATCCCGGCCGCGACCAATCCGATCAGCGCGATCGACAGCACGATCCGCTTGGTCAGCGCGTTGACCGTACGTTTGCTCTTGCCGGTGTCGACCAGCATGTAATAGAGCCCGGCGCCAAGGTTGTAGAGGATCAGGCCGAGAAAGGCCACGATGAACAGTGTTTTCATGGGGCGGAACCCTCGGCGGAAACCTGCGGGGAAGGGGAGGTCGCTGCGTCGCGGCCGCGCAGCCAGCGCCAGCGCACCAGCATCGCGAGGGTCATGACCGCGAGGAACACGCCGTAGGACACCGACGTCGCCAGTATCTGCCGCCACATGTCGCCGTACTGCGGGTCGGCGGTGCCGATACTCCAGTACATGCTCCAGGCCGACAACGCGGTCGCCAGCACCAGGCTGGCGCTGTCGAACGCCTTGCGCGCGACGCCGCGCGGCTGGCGCGGGAACATCCAGAACAGCACGGCGAGGATCGCGTACCAGGGCACGAACAGGATCAGGGCGAGGTTGAGTTCGACGAGCGGGTTCATCGGCGGTGCGGCATATCCAACGGGACGGATGACAGGATATGTCGACCGGATCAGCTGGCGTAGACTCAGAAAACAGTGAAAAAACCATATCAGTTGGGTTCGTTCACGTCGCCGGACCGCCATCGCCATGAAGCGTTACGAAGCCCTCGCCGAGGAAGTCGCCGACTCGATCCGCCGCCGCGTACTCAAGCCCGGTGACCGACTGCCATCGGTGCGCCAGGCCAGCGCCGCGCGCCGGGTCAGCCCGTCGACCGTGTTCCAGGCCTATTACCTGCTGGAGGCGCGCGGGCTGGTCGAGTCGCGGCCGCGCTCGGGCTACTACGTGACCCGCGCCGCCGCTGCCCAGCCACCGGAACCCGAACAACCGTCCCGGCCCGACGGCGAGTCCCGCCGGGTCGATGTCAGCGAACTGGTTTTCGAGGTCATGCAGGCGTCGATGTCGCACGAGGTGGTGCCGTTCGGTTCGGCGTTCCCAAGCCCGCTGCTATTTCCGCTCGAGCGGCTCGGTCGCGCGCTGGCGACCACCGCGCCACATCTGGACCCGTGGAGCACGGTCGACGACCTCACCCCCGGCAACGCTGAACTGCGCCGGCAGATCGCGCTGCGCTACCTGCTCGGCGGCATGCAGGTCGACGCCGAGGCGATCGTCGTCACCAACGGAGCGCTGGAGGCGCTGAACCTGTGCATCGGCGCGGTGACTGCGCCCGGCGACGCGGTGCTGGTGGAGTCGCCGTGCTTCTACGCGACCCTGCAGATCCTCGAGCGCCGCAACCTGCGCGCGATCGAAGTGCCGACCCACCCGCGCGAGGGCATCGACCTGGACGCGGTCGAGGCGGCGATCGCACGCCACGCGCCGAAGGCGTGCTGGGTCATGAGCAACTTCCAGAACCCGCTCGGCGCGAGCATGCCGGCCGAGCGCAAGCGCGCGCTGGTCGAGTTGCTCGCCCGACACGCGATTCCATTGATCGAGGACGACGTCTACGCCGAGTTGTACTTCGGTGGCGAGCGCCCGGTGCCGGCCAAGGCGTTCGATCGAGACGGACTGGTGATGCACTGTTCGTCGTTCTCCAAGTGCGTGGCGCCCGGGCACCGGATCGGCTGGGTCGCGGGCGGCCGGTTCGCCGAGCGGATCGCCCGGCACAAGCTGACCACCACGCTCAACACCAACGTGCCGTCGCAGCTGGCGATCGCCCACTACCTGCAGCGCGGCGGCTTCGACCGGCATCTGCGGCGACTGCGCAAGACGCTTGCCGAGCAGCAGGCGCAGTGCCTGGCGGCGGTGGCGCGACACTTCCCGCGCGGCACCCGGGTGACGCGTCCGGGCGGGGGCTACTTCCTGTGGCTGGAACTGCCGGCCGGCAGTGATGCGCTGGCGATCCAGCGCCAGGCGGCGGCGAGGGGAATCAGCATCGCCCCGGGGCCGATGTTCTCGGCCAGCCGCGGCTTCGGTCATTGCCTGCGGCTCAACTGCGGGCACCCGCTCGATGCGCGGGCCGAGGTGGCGCTGGCGACGCTCGGCCGACTGGCCGTCGAACACGCCGGCTGAATGCGCATCGGCGTGGATGTTGGATCGTAACCACGCGACTTATACGGCCGGGTAACGCCGCAGCGCGGATCATGCGATGCGAGGCCCGGCCATGCAGTAAATCCCCCGGTCGCCAACCACGCCGTCATCTCCGGTGGTGGTGCCCGCGGTCGACGCGGTCGTCCAGCAAGCCCACCGTTCGGTGCGGCTCGACGCAAAGATCCGTTGCCAGGCCGCCCATCCCCCTCGAAGGAGAGGCTCCATGAGCACACCCCAGCAACCCCCTTGGCAATCCACCCGGCAACAGCAGTACGGCGCCGCCACGCCCGGGTCCGGAAGCGACGCCACCCGCGGTGACGGCGGCGACCTCAAGCATTCCGCGCACGACCTGGGCGAGCAGGCCAAGGCCGAAGGCAAGGACCGGGTCGCCGACGCGCGACGCACGGCCGCCGACAAGGTCGACACCCTGGCCGACAGCGCCCAGGCCGCGGCCGCTCAACTGCGCGACGACGACATCGGCCATCTGTCCGAGTACGTGTCGAGCCTCGCCGACAGCATGACCCGGCTGTCCAGCACCCTGCGCGAGAAAAGTGGCGACGAAGTGTTGCGCGACATCGGTCGGCTCGCGCGCGAGAACCCGGCGTTGTTCGTGACCGGCAGTGTCGCGGTGGGTTTCGGCCTCGCGCGGTTTGCCCGGGCATCGGAGAAGCGACGAATGCGGCAGGACACCGAGGACATCTATTCCGCCCGCGAGTATCCGGTTCCGATGGCGGATGACTCTGGCGTGTCGCGCGACACCGCTGCCGCCACCGGCACCGTCTACACCAGCGCACCCGGCGCGACCGGCGGCAGCGAAGCGCGATCCACCGACAGCGCCGGTCAGTCGCAACCCGAGGGCAGCAGCGGCTCGACCCGTCCCGAAGGCACAAGCGGAGGAATCCACTGATGAGCGCGCAACCGAACACCACCGGATCATCCGGAACCTACACCGCGACCACGCCGTCCCCGGCCACCCACATCGAGCCGTCCGTCGGCACGCTGCTCAAGCAGCTCATGCGGGAAGTGCCCGCGCTGCTCACCAACGAAATCGCGCTGGCCAAGAGCGAGATGCGCGAGAACATGCAACAGACCAAGGCGGGCCTCGCGTCCGTCGCGACCGGCGGCGCGGTGCTGTTGGGAGGCTTCATCATCCTGTTGCTGGCCGCGGTCTACGCGCTCGGCAACGTGGTCGCGCCGTGGCTGGCAGCCCTGATCGTCGGTGCGGTGGCGACCCTGGTCGGCTTCGCGATGGTGCAGGCCGGCAAGAAGAAGTTCCAGAGCGAATCGCTGCGGCCCGACCGCACCATGAACTCGCTGCACAAGGACAAGGAAACCATTCGCGGGAGGACGCCATGAACACCGCCGACACGGTCCGGGCGCAGTCCCGGAAGGACCCGATGCAGCTTGAGCATGAGATCGACCAGCAACGCGACCACATCGGCGAGATCATCCACGCGCTGGAAAACAAGCTCTCGCCCGGCGAGATCTTCGACAAGGTGTTGGGCAACGGCAAGGGCGGCCGCGAGTTCGCCGGCAACCTGGCCCGGACGGTGAGGGACAACCCGATGCCGACCTTGCTGACGGTCGCCGGCCTCGCCTGGTTGTACACGGGCAGCCACGCGAGCCACGCGACGACCACGACGACATCCGACAAGCCAGGCATCGGCGAACGCGTTGGCCACGCCCGTGAGCAAATGTCCGGCCGGATGGACTCGGCCAAACAGCACGTCGGCGATTCTGCCCACCACGCGATGGAGTCGGCGCGGATGAGGGCCCGCAGCGGCAAGCAGGGTTTCGAGCACATGCTCGACGACAACCCGATGGCGATCGGTGCGATGGCGATCGCGGCCGGCGCGTTGCTCGGCGCGATGCTGCCGCCGACGCGCAAGGAGGACGAGTTGATCGGGCCGATGCGCGACCGCTTCGCGGACGATGCCAGGCACGCCGCCCGCAGCGGCTACGACACCATGGCGGAGACCGGCCGGGAAGTGACCGCGGGCGAACACGACGGCAGCGGGGGCGCGCACTCGACCACGACATCGACCACGACGCCCTCGGGCACGTCCGCCCGCCCGGGCCTGTAGTCCTCCCGCGCCACCGTCACCAACAAGAAGGCCGCCCCTGTGGCGGCCTGGAAACACCGGCGGCGATCAGGCCAGTCGCGCCGCAGCCTTGTCCTGCGGGCGCAATTCATCGGCAAAGCCATGGTTGACGTCGCGGTGGCCGGCCTCGTCGGCGCGCACCGCCAGCACCACCTCGCGCAGGCGGGCGTCGGCGGGCAACTGCCAGTAGTCCCTGGCTATCTGCGGCGCCGGTACGTTCTCCACCCGGCCGCTGTCGATCTCCTGCAGATACTGGGTGTAGCTGATCACTGCTTGCTCCTCGAAATAGCCGACCAGCCGGTGCGCGGTCCTCGAGGACAGCAGGTACAGCAGCAGGAAAAAGCTGAAGAACGCTGCCTGCGCGACCAGCACCAGTGCCCGCTCCAGCCAGTTCGGGCGCGCGATCTCGATGAAGGTCATCAGGTGCATGCGCTCGTTCTCGGCCTCCTCCATCAGGGTGCGGATCCAGCCGGCGTCGTCGCGCATCCAGCGCAGACAGCGCAGGTGGACCAGCGCCGCGCCGACCAGGCCCGGCACCGCCGCCACCGTCTCCAGCACAATCGCGCGGTTGCCGTAGCGTTTGGCGAAGAAGGTATCGGCGAGGAATCGCAGCCCGCGGGTGATGCCGTAGGCGACGCGGTCGGACCAGTCGCCGGTGGCGTGGTGCACGTCCAGCTCGACGGCGGCAGGGGTGAGGACGACGGGGGTGATCAGGGTGTTCATGGGCGCTTCTCGCGTTGGGAATTGGAGCCAGGCGGGGCCTGCATGCAGACAGTACGCAAAGGTACGGATTGGGCCATTGACCTGGATCAAGCGGTGCGCGGATTGGCGCGAACCGGGTGGATTGACCGCCGTCAACGCATTCGTCGCGACAAACCTGCAAAATCGGGGTTTCCAAAAATGCGTGACGACATGAATCGACCTTCTTCGTTCGACTACGAGCAGCTGCTGGCCTGCGGCCGTGGCGAGATGTTCGGCCCCGGCAACGCGAAACTGCCGGCGCCGCCGATGCTCATGTTCGACCGCATCACCGAGATCACCACCGACGGCGGCAAGTACGGCAAGGGCTTCGTCCGCGCCGAACTCGACATCCGCCCGGACCTGTGGTTCTTCCAGTGCCACTTCGAGGGCGACCCGGTGATGCCCGGCTGCCTCGGGGTGGATGCGATGTGGCAGCTGTGCGGGTTCTACCTGCCGTGGCTGGGCGCGCCGGGCCGCGGCCGCGCGCTCGGGGTCGGCCAGGTGAAATTCACGGGGCAAGTACTGCCGGATGCGAAACTCGTCAGCTACGAGCTCGACATCCGCCGGGTCATGCGCGGCAAACTGGAGCTGGTGATCGCCGACGGCCGCACCCTGGTCGATGGTCGCGAGATCTATACCGCGTCGGATTTGCGGGTGGGATTGTTCACCTCGACGGAGGATTTCTGAGCATGGCTGCCATCAACACCGCGGGTACCGGTCCGCGCCGCGTCGTGGTGACCGGCATGGGCGTCGTCTCGTGCCTGGGCAATGCGGCGGCGACGGTCTCGGAGTCGCTTCGCAAGCTGCGTTCGGGCATCCGTTTCGTGCCCGAGTATGCCGAGATGGGCCTGCGCAGCCACGTCGCCGGCGTGCCGCAGATCGACCTGGTCGAGCAGATCGACCGCAAGCTCAAGCGTTTCATGGGCGACGCCGCCGCGTTCGCGTACGTGGCGATGCGCGATGCGATCGCGCAGGCGGGCCTGGGCGACGAGCAAGTCCGCGGCGAACGCAGCGGCCTGATAGCCGGCTCCGGCGGTGGTTCGCCGGAATGGCAGATCGCCACCGGCGACCTGATGCGCGAGAAGGGCGTGCGCAAGGTCGGCCCGTACATGGTGCCGCGCACGATGGGTTCCACAGTGTCGGCCGCGCTGTCGACCGCGTTCGGCATCCGCGGCCTGAGCTATTCGATTTCCGCGGCGTGCGCGACCTCGGCGCACTGCATCGGCGCGGCCGCCGACCTGATCCGCCACGGGGTCAAGGACGTGATGTTCGCCGGTGGCGGCGAGGAGTTGCATTGGGGCATGACCTCGCAGTTCGACGCGATGGGCGCGTTGTCGACCAAGCACAACGACACCCCGGAATCCGCCTCGCGGCCGTATGACGTCGATCGCGACGGCTTCGTCATTGCCGGCGGCGGCGGGATGCTGGTGCTGGAGGAGTACGAACACGCGAAGGCGCGCGGCGCCGAGATCATCGCCGAGCTGGTCGGCTATGGCGTGACCAGCGATGGCGTCGACATGGTTGCGCCATCGGGCGAGGGTGCGGTGCGCTGCATGAAGCAGGCGCTGGCCGGGCTCGATGGGCGCGGGGTCGGCACGATCGACTACCTCAACACCCACGGCACTTCGACCCCGGTCGGCGACGTGGTCGAGCTGGGCGCGGTGCGCGAAGTGTTCGGCGAGGAAGTGCCGCCGCTGTCCTCGACCAAGGCGCTGACCGGCCATTCGTTGGGCGCAGCCAGCGTGCACGAGGCGATCTACTGCCTGCTGATGATGCGCGACGGTTTTGTCGCGGGCTCGGCCAACATAGAGAATCTCGATCCGAAGGCGGAGGGGTTCCCGATCCTGCGCGAGAGCCGCGAGGCGAAGCTCGACACGGTGATGTCCAACAGCTTCGGCTTTGGTGGGACGAACGGCACGCTGGTGTTTGCGCGGGTTTGATGCTGGTCGCTGCAAAGCGGAGCTTCGGGACAGTCCGCGCTGCGTGATCCGGGCGACGGGGTAGGGCTGCACCCCTCGGTCAGGGCGTCCTGCCCTGACTCGGGGCCGTCGGCCATCCATGGCCGACTTTTCGCACTACCCCGTCACCTGGCTCCCGCTCCCCAGTTTCGTTGCGTCTCAAGCCTGCAAGGCTTCAGGCAAGCCATCCGTGCAGCCAGCCCAACGGGTGGTGGGCGCGGGCGATGGTGTAGACCATTCCGAAGGTCGCGAGTGCGGCGATGTAGCAGATTGCCTTCGCGGTTCTTGTGCGCGCACGCTTGATCGCGAATACGCCGAGCACGACGTAGACCACCAGCAGCACCAGTTTGGCCGTGAGCCAGCCGTTGGCGAACACCGCGCCGGGCAGGACGGTCAGCAGCATCAGTGCGGCGGTCAGCAACGAGGTATCGATCGCGTAGCTGGTCCAGCGGACGGGCAGCCAATGCGGCCAGCGCATGCCGGCCAGCACGCCGGCGCCGCGCACTGCGAACAGGCCGCCGCTGAGCAGGGCCAAGGCGATGTGGATCATCTTGATCTGCGGGTAGAACTCGATCATTCGGTCACTCCGTTCGCGATCTTGTCAGCCTGGCTTGCCATCCGCGCGCGGCGTCAGGTAGATCCGTCCGATCCGCGCGACCCACGGTGCGAATGCGACCAGCCAGCCGATCGCGGCGGCGACGTGCCAGGCCATCGAGTCGGGCAACACCTCGGCGGCCACCCGTATCGCGGCGACAATCTGGATCGCGATGAAGGCGAACCACGCTACCGCCGGCATCACCAGCGGCCGGCCGGAATGGCCCTGGGTGACGCGCGTGACCATCGCCACCAACACGCTGCCGAAGAAGCCGACGAACAATGCGTGCGCCGGCCCGCGACCGAGCCAGTACACCCCGGTCATCTCGTAGGCGATGCTCTGGCCGAGGTACAGCGCGAATGCGAGCGGCAGCCACGCCAGCCCGATGAACAGCACCGACAGCAGGCCGGGCTTGTCGCCGCGCGGCCACCAGCGCCACAGCATCAGGCCGGACAACGCCAGCAGCGGTGCGTCGACCAGCCACAGCCAGCCGTAGGCGTGCATCAGCTCCAGCCCCATGTGGCCCAGCGCCAGCGGCCAGCATGCCGCTAGCAGCCACAGCGGTCGCCACGGCTGGTAACCCGGCACGACGCGGCTGGCGAAGAACGGGAACATCCGGTGCGCGACGCTCAGGTACACCGGCAGCAGCAAGCCGAAGCTGCCGATCTTGATGCTCGCGAATGCCCACAACGGCGGGGCGCCGAGCACGAACGCGGTCCAGCACAGCAGGCCGGCCAGGCCCAACGCCAACGCGGCAAAGCACGAGCGCGCGTGCCAGTTCTCGCTGCGGTCGCGCCGCAGCAACCGGCCGAGAATCAGCAGGCCGGCGAGCCAGCCGGCCATCGTCATCAGCAGTCCGATCGCGATGCCCGCGTTCCAGCCCATCGCCCCCAGCAGGGTCGCCAGCTGACCACCGAACAGCCCTGCGCCGACCGGCAGGTAGCGCCGGCGGTCGACGTCGGGCAAGCCCATCCACTTGGGGAAGGTGGTCAGCAGGAAGCCGAAGAAGAAGCTCGGCAGCATCTGGTACTGCATGACGAACGCATGCAGCCAGCCGGCATACGGATCCGGCTGCGGCATCGAAAACACAGGCCATCGCGCGGCCAGAAGCCACGCCGCCCACCAGCCCATCGCCAGCAGCAGGTTGGTGGCGCCGATGAAGAACATCAGCCGATGCGGCGCGGTGGCCAGCAGGCGCGGTGACACGGGCGAGGGTTGACGGTCCATGGGCGCAGTGCCTCAGCCGGATTCCTGCCCGCGCTCTTGCGCCAGCTCGCGCTGCCGCCGCGACGACTCGCTGACCGGACGCGGCCCGAGCCACAGCGACATCACGAACAGCGCCAGCAGGAACGCGCCGATCGCGAGGATGGTGTCGCCCGGCACTCGCAGCCACACCAGCACGTCGATGATCGCGCGGTTCATGAAGTCCGCCGAGCGTGCGTACCAGTAGCCGTGGGTCAGGTTGGCTTCCAGTTGCAGCACGCCCATCGGCAACAGCGTCAGCACCGTCATCAGCGCCAGCCCGATGTTGAAGCTCCAGAACGCGCCGCTGAGCAGGCCCTCGAGCCAGCGCCGCTCTGGCCGCATGCCGCGCAGGCAATACAGCATCAAGCCGGCGCCGAGCATGCCGTACACGCCGAACAGTGCGGTATGGCCATGGGCCGCGGTGAGGTTGGTGCCCTGCATGTAGAACAGCGCGATCGGGGTGTTGATCAGGAAGCCGAGCAGGCCGGCGCCCACCAGGTTCCAGAAGCTGACCGCGATGAAGAACAGGATCGGCCACTTGTAGCGCTGCATCCACGGCGTCGCGCGGCCGTTCTTCCAGGTGTCGTAGGCTTCGATGCCGATCAGCGCCAGTGGCACCACCTCCAATGCCGAGATGCTCGCGCCCAAGGCGATGATCCCCGTGGTGACGCCGGCGAAGTACAGGTGGTGGAACATCCCCAGCACGCCGCCGGCCATGAACACGATGGTCGCGAACAGCACGTTGATGGTCGCCGACTTGCCGCGCACCAGCCCCAGCCGCACGAAGATGAAGCTGATCACCGCGACCGCGAAGACCTCGAAGAAGCCCTCCACCCACAGGTGCACGATCCAGAAGCGCCAGTAGGTGATCAGCGAGATGTGGGTGTCCTCGCGCCACATCAGGCCGGCCGAGTACAGCAGCGCGATCGCGACGGTCGACAGGAAGAACAACCCCGCGATCGAGTTCATCTCGTCCTTGCGACGCAGCGCCGGCCACAGCGCGCGGCCCATCAGCAGCAGCCACAGCAGCAGGCCGATGAACAGGAATATCTGCCAGAAGCGGCCGATGTCGGTGTACTCCCAGCCCTGGTGACCGAACCAGAAGTTGTGGGACAGCCCCATCTTCTGCATCACCGCGAACCACTGCCCGGCGAACGCGCCGACGACGATCACCACCAGGCACACGAACAGGAAGTTGACCCCGAACCGCTGGGCCTTCGGTTCGTGTCCGGACATCGCCGGCGCCAGGTACAGGCCGGTCGCCAGCCACGCGGTCGCGATCCACAGGATCGCCAGCTGGGTGTGCCAGGTGCGCGTGAGCGCGTAGGGGAGGAAGTTCGCAAGCTCCAGGCCGTAGGCTTCCTGGCCTTCGATCTGGTAATGGGCGGTGGTCGCGCCCAGCAGGATCTGGGTCAGGAACAGCGCCATCACCAGCCAGAAGTACTTGCCCACCGCGCGCATCGACGGGGTGACCACGATGTCCAGCGACGGATCCTTCAGTGGCGGCTCGACCTTGGGCTCCTTGGCGTGCCACACCGCGTAGTGCCAGCCGAGCAGGCCGATGCCGGCGATCATGAAGAGGATCGAGAACATCGACCACATGAAGCTGCTGGCGCTGGGCGTGTTGCCCACCAGCGGCTCATGCGGGAAGTTGTGGGTGTACGACAGCCCGGTTTCGTCATTGCGTTCGGTGACCGTCGCCCACGAGGCCCAGAAGAAGAACGCCGTCATCATCCGCCGGTGTTCCGCGTCCGGCACCGGGTTCTCGCGCAGCGCGTAGGCCTCGCGCAGCTCGGCGGTCGCCGGGTCGTTGGAGAACACGCTGATGTAGTGCGCCGCGACCTGCGAGATTGCCTGCGCGCGCTGGTCCGACACCGTGATGGTGCCGGTGGCGGGGTCGTAGGTGTTGGTCCGCAGCAGTGGTTCGACCTGCGCTTGCAGACGGGCCTGCTCGGCCATGTCGAGTTCGTCGAAGGGCATGCCGAACTGCGCGTCGGCGCGCATGTCCAGCATCGCCACTGCCTCGCGGTGCAGCCAGTCGGCCGACCAGTCGGGCGCAAGCAGGGCGCCGTGGCCCCAGATCGAACCGTTATGGTGGCCGCCGATGCTCTGCCAGACCTGCCGGCCGGTGTCGATGTCGGCGCGGGTGTACAGGACTTGCCCGCTTTCGCCGACGACCCGGTCGGGGATCGGTGGCGCGGTCTGGTGGATGTCGCGACCGATCCACAACATGATGCTGAAACTCACGATCAGCAGGGCGCCCAGCCCCACCCACAAGCGCTTCGTCGTATCCATGGCCCCGGTTCTCCTCGAAGGATGCACGCAGTCTGGGGCGCGCCATCCAGCCCTGAACTGACCTGGGTCAAGTCCGGAGTCGTTCGGCGTGTGGGTGGTCTGACTTCCCCCCCCCCCCCCCCCCGACTCGGCAGACAGCCTCGGTGCAGGTAAGTAATCGTCAAGTGAAAGCCGCGACTGCGCGTGGCGATTTCAGCTGCGCAGCACGGGCTCGGCGAGGGCTTCGAGACTACTGCGGTCGGTTAGTTCCAGTTCGCGCCGGTCGACGTGCAACAGGCCGTCCTGCTGGAACCGGCGCAACACACGGCTGACCGTTTCCGGCGCCAGACGCAGATAGTTGGCGATATCGGTACGCGCCATCGTCAGCTGGAACCGCGTCGCCGAAAACCCGCGCGCGGCCAGTCGCCGCGACAGCGCGATCAGGAACGCCGCCATGCGCTGGTCGGCGGTCCAGTCGCCGGCCAGCAGCGCGGCGCGGCCGATGTCGCGGCTGAGCAGGCGGAACAGGTGGCGCTGCAATCCGGGCAGTTGTGCCGCCAGCACCGAGATCCTCGGGAACGAGAACCGGCACAGCATCACCGTGTCGAGTGCGACCGCATTGCACGGGTAGTGCTCGCCGTCGATCGCGTTGAGGCCGATCACCTCGCCCGGCAGGTGGAAGCCGAGCACGTGTTCGCGACCGTCGCGATCGATCACGTAGGTCTTGACCGTGCCGGCGCGCACCGCGGCGATCGCCTCGAAGTCGTCGCCCTCTCGGAAGATGTGCTCGCCGGTATGGAACGGCCCCACGTGCTCGACCAGCATGTGCAGGTCGCGCAGCCCGCCCTTGTCCATGCCCTCGTCCAGGCAGGCCTGCGAAAACGCGCAGGTGGAGCAGAAATTCAGCCGGTCGCCGTCGTCGGCGAGCGTACGCTCGTCCTGCCGCGGGAACGCGGTCGGGTTCAGGCCGGTTTCCATGCATCCCCCGGATGGCGCATGGGGAGTGCGGCGTGGCGATGCCGGCGGGCCGGTCGAAGTAGGAGTCGGGACACGCAGGTCATGTTACGTAGCGGCAGGCGTTGGCGCGAGGACGAGGCGCTCCGGAGGGCGACGGCACCCCGGGATGACGATGCTCGCCATCAGGTCGTTGACAGCCCGCCCGGGGATAGGGAAAATTGCGGGTTCCCCGTGGCTATGTAGCTCAGCCGGTTAGAGCACAGCACTCATAATGCTGGGGTCGGTGGTTCGAGTCCACCCATAGCCACCAAACCTTTGCGGCTTCAAGGTTTGCCATGCGGTTTCGCACTTCTGAGCCTCAGTGCTACAGAGAGTGCGTGTTAAATGCTACAGAGACGTGGGCAAGTCTTCGCCTCCCGAATCGTCATTCCGTCTGTCCTGCAGCCGCTGCTGCGACGGGTGGAGATCACCCGAAGCCTCCGCACTACCGACGCGCGCGAAGCCCGGCGGCGCCTCGGTTTGTGGGAAACCCACATCGGCAGCCTTTTTGCAATTGTGCGCAAGCGTGGCCCAGTAATGACGTCTGAACAGCTTGACGCGCTCACCCGGCGGTACCTCAGGGCTACCTTCGACGAGATCGAAGATCGGCTTGCGCTGGAGTGGTCAGCGGGTGGGCTGGATGAATGGGGCTCCCAACTCAACGAGCGGTGCCATGAGCTGTCTGCGGCGCTTGCCCATGGTGATCTGAGTGGCACCCTGAGGGATGCCCAGCAGATGGCTCCCCAGGCCGACGATAGAGCGCAGCGGAAGCTCGCCCGACGCATGCTCGAAGCGCGCCTTCAAGCCGGTGTCGCCGAGTTGAATGCTCTCGGAGGCAATCCGCTCGTACGCCCCCAAGAGATCACGCAGCGGCAGGAACGGGCCGCGCCTGCCGAGTCTCCGCCGAGCCCTTTGCTCTCTCAAGTGGCTGCTATGTATGCAGAGGAGCGCATCGCTCGTAGCGCTTGGTCTGCGAAAACTGCCTTGCAAAACCAAAAGATCTTCGAGGTCATCATCTCCTTGCTCGGCGATCAGCCCATCGCGGGCGTAACCAAGGACGACATGCGACGCCTCGGACTGGATCTGCCCCGACTGCCAGCCAACCTGACAAAGAAGTTCCGTGGTGCGTCACCAAAAGAAGCATTGGAGCGCGCGCGGGACTCCGCTGATGTCGCCCGACTTGAGCCGCGGAGTGTCAACAAGTACCTCCAGCAAGCGCGGAGCCTCTTTGCGTGGGCCGAGGAGCACGATCATCTCGCAAAGAGTCCCGCGTCTGTGCTCAGGGATGTCCAGGAAGGGCGCGCTCAGGATGCACGTAAGGAATTCACGGATGACGACATCTCGGCTCTTTTCGCATACATCGACAAGTTATCTCCCGAGCCCTACGGCTGGTGGGTGCCATTGATCATGGCCTATACGGGCTGCCGCATGGGCGAGGCCGCGCAGCTTCGCAAGTCCGATGTTCGCCAAGAGCAGGACGTCTGGGTCTTTGACATCAACGAAGAGGCTGAAGAAAAGACCCTGAAAACGGATGCAGCGCAGCGCCTGGTACCTGTGCACCCTCGCTTGATCGAACTCGGGTTGCTGAAGTTCGTTGAGGGCTGCAGTGACGGCTTTCTGTTTCCCGAGCGCGTGCGTTTCACCCGCAATGAGGCACGGGGGAACGTCGACGCACTTTCTAAGCAGCTGAATCGGTGGCTCGACAACTCGGGCGTGACGGACAAGCGCAAGACTTTCCAGAGCTTCAGAGCCACCTTCATCACTCGGCTGAAGGGCGTTCAAGTTCCGGATTACCAGATCGCGGAGATCGTGGGTCACGAGAATTCGAATATCACGTCAGGGCGCTATGGGAAGCGCACACAACTGCAAACGCTGGCGGACCTCGTCCGGAGAGTTTCACTCCCTGTGTAGCCACAAAATGGCTTCAGAGCGCCCGTCGGCGTTTGGCTCGAGGGAGGCGCGTCGAAGCGGCTACGGTCGACTCAATGGTGTCTAGGCATGCCTCTAGCGGCTTTGTGGCGAGTGCGAGTTGCTCACCTAAGTGCAGGAGGACACGTCCGCGGCTGGCAGGATAGCGGTGCATTTCCGTAACTCTAGTCCGGCCGTTCGCATCGGTGTGCTCCCAGCGCTTGTGGGAACCGCCCGACATGCGAAAGACAACTTTTGCGGCCTGCACCCAACGGTACTCGATCTTGCGCTCCGGCTGGAGGTCCGCCCGGTGGCACAGAGAAACGCCCAGCCATGCGGCGAGAGGGTGTAGAGGGTCTATGTGCTGCGCCCGCAGGCGCGCCCAACAGATGAGCGCGCGTCGCTCAGGAGATTTTCCAGCGAGTCGGAATGCCTCCTCTGTGGCCCCTCCTCGCCAATAGAGTGTGCGCACTCTGTCGACGGCCTCTCGCACCGCGGGCTCGGCCGACTTCGACCTTAGCCACGCCAAGGCGCGAGCCCGGTGCGGGGTCAACTCGGCGGCCTTGTAACTACTCTTTGAGTAGCTGCCATGCCTGCTCAAGTGCTCGACGTGCGCGCGGCAGTAGCTCCGGTTCAACCCAGTACGCTCCTTCGCCGAAGTGGGCCGCTGGCAGTCGAGAACAGCGCACGTGGAGAATGCCTGTTGAGGTGCCGCTATGCGTCGCAGGATGTCTTCTCGGCGCTTCTGGGTGGCTTTGGGGGAAGTCATCTTTTACGGTCCCTACTAAGGAAAGCTGGGGGTTAAACCCTTAAAGGTTATAGGAGGTGATGGGGTATGAGACATCTACCACTCCATCTACTCCGAAGTGCTCGTGGTACTTAATCCTCATCGTTGACTCTCCGATGGAAAGATGTTCGTTGCTCACCAAGATGCCGTCGTGGAGGGGCAATGCCACCACACCCAGGTCTTTGAGCCGCAGGAGAACCTTGATCAAAAGGCAGCTCTCTTCGTACATCAGTCGGAAGCAGAGCTTCGTACCGAACAGATGCCGAATTGGGCTGTGGAACTCCGCTATCGGCTCGAGCACTCGGGCGAACTTCCATGAGGACGGGAAGAGGCCGTCCTTCCTTACGCCTTTGGGAAAGGCGGTAGGGATCTTGTCGGCTGCCAGCAGCGCGCTGAGGACAGTTTTGACGCCTTTCCTGTACGGCTGAAGGCCCGGAACGCTGTAGAGGTCCCCTTCCGGTGGGACGAGACCCGCTTGAACGTAGGCCGCGCGGACGCCCATTTGCCCGTAGTCGAGTGCGACTGCGCGGTGCTGCCCAAAGCAAACACCCTCAAGCTTGTCCTTGCAGTGCCAAAAGCCGCCGAAGAGTCGACCCCCGTCTTTGAACGAGCCATTGTTGAAGACGCGAAAGACGAACCGATCGCTCAGGTCGATCTTGTCGTCGACGACATCACCAAGCCAGTCCAAGTCAGCCTGAGCCAGGAACTCATTGATTGCCTGAACTTCGACTCGAAGCAGGCGCGTCTCCGCGGTATCGGGAATGGGCAGGACCTCAGCGCTCCCTCGCAATTTCGGCCCCATCAAAACGAGCGAGTTCTTCAGGATAGATCGGTCGCGGCCTATGTCTGTAAGCGCAATGTCCGCGACCGCGAACACCCTCAGAAGCCGAGCTCCGGCACGTACGGTAGTACGCTCACCGCCGCCACCCCGACGAGCGATGCCTCGACGCATCTCCAATATTTCGGGATCACTTGCGAGCAGGTTGAGCAGATCTACGAACCGTTGTGTAAGAAACGGAGCCTGTCGCCGAGCGGGCGAATAGTCGTCGTTCTGGAGTGACACCGTGACCCAGCCGTCGGGCTGACTGAGCGTTCGGTGCGCTAGATCCAATACCAGCGCCGAGGCCATAGCCTCATGTCGTCGCAGGTCTTCTGCACGACGCGCCCGCTGGCGCGACTCCATTTCGCCCGCGATGTGAAGGAACTCGCCAACCAAACAGGCAGCAGCCTCCCCCAATGGGATCTTCGAGCAGTCAAAGGGACGGTCGCGCTCGCGCTGCGCCGCGGGTGATCCATTCATACGCAAAAGTCGACACCCCGCACACTGGCGCGGGGGCAATGAAGAAAAAAAACGGAAACAGGTCTACGTTGGTGACCAGCCCGACCATTGTCCTTGATTCGACGCTGGGACGTCATAGGTACCGGTGAATTTTTTGGGGCAAAGGCGTCATGGCACTCTGTACGCCGGAATACGTTCGTTTTGGTGAGGTAGAGCCGTGGGGGCGGCAGGGAATGACTCCAGACGGTTGCCACGAACAAGTTGCCAAGTGGACCAAGGACTCCGCTCGACGGGTCGTCAAAGACTGGGTATGTATCGCCCGACACTTGGCTCCGAATGGATCAGCGGGACTTGCGCACGCATCGGGAATTGGCGGGCACCGCTTGGGGATGTACGCCACACCACTTCGTCCCAGTACGCCCACTCCAGCCGAGCTACTTTCGCTTAGCAAAGCATCTAACGTCGAGCTGCCACTAGTTGTCCAAGAAGCCTCGGAGTTCCTGCATCCGCACACCGCGCCCCTCGAAGCACCATCACTTGAATCACCTGGTGATGTTGTCTTGGGGACGGCATCAGAACTTAAAGCCTGGATCAGACAGGCCCGCCGTACGGCACCTCTAGGTGCGGTTTCAGCAGCGCGACTGGCTGCTGAGCTGGGGGTGCATCGGTCCACCTTTGCTCAGTGGGAGGGTCGATGGTCGGGCGGTCTTCCATCGCTTGAACATTTGGCGCAGATCGCAAGGCTGTGCGATGTACCCGTCCCAACGGTGAAAATTGCCGCCATACGTGAAAGAGCATCTAACAAGTCCCCAGTGGCCGCTCGTCGAGCATTGAACTTGGCCGAAGAGGTTCTCTGGACAGGTCGCGTTCTAGCTAGTCGCGCCCACTCAAAGGCTGTTGTGGAGCGTAACGCTGAGATATTTTTCGCCAGGTTTGGCGGGCATGGTGACGAGGCGAGCACACTGCAAGCCGTAGGCAATCGCTTTGAGATGACACGCGAACGCGTGCGCCAGATTGTCGAGAAGCAACTTGAGCACTTGTCCCATGCACCCATCAGAACCGACTGTTTCGATCAACTGGAGGAGGCCTGTAGGCGGCTTGACGCCCAACCAATCGAAGCCGCGGAGGGTGTGCTTCGACCACTCCTAGGGCGAACGCTAGGGCTTATAGGGGCGCTGGATTACGGTATCGAGATCCTGGGGCGGAGGCTGCCACTGCACATTGTGTCGAGGAAGGACTCGACACCCTTCGTTGTCCCCGGCGACTACCCCGATTGGATAGACACCGCAGTGACTCACTCGAAGCGGTTGATTCGCCATAGTGGGGCAGCACAGTTCACGCTGGCTTGGGCGCTTACATGCCGAGACATTGGGAGTTTTCTCGACCCAGACGAGTATCGCCGGGTGGTCCAGATGCTTCCCGGATTCGATTGGATTGATGAACGCGAGACTTGGTACTGGCTGGGACATGACGGCAGCGCCAATCGCATCCTCGCTCGCACTATAGAAATTTTGGCTGCCGCCGCAGCGCCACTTGATGTTGAGATCATCTACGGCGGACTCTCCCGCTTCAGCCGGAACAGGGAGTCAGATGTAGCTGCCGAAGCCGGCGTGTTCCCGCCTATCGAGATCGTTCACGGCATCCTGTCAAGGTCACCTTGCCTCAAATGCCAGCAGGGCGATGACTTCCGATTGCTACTTTCACCCGACGAACTAAAGAGCAAGGAAGGTGTGGCCGAGGCGGTAGTTGAAGCACTCCGAGCTAGATCAGGACTAGCCTCGCGATCCGAGCTCTACGATGCGGTCGTAACTTCTGGCGGCGTCAACGCAGTATCGTTCTCTGTAGCACTCGCCATATCTCCGCTGATCCGACAAGTAGACAGGGGGGTTTTCGCCATCCGTGGATGGCCGATAAGTGCTCCCAGGCTGCAGGAGGCACAGCGCTCCGTAGGCGGTGGAGAGAGGGGTCGAACCGTGGAGGTAGAGATCTCCGACGACGGCTGCGTGAGCTGGATCGCCAGCATCACGGAAGGAGCTCTAGCAAACCGCCAGACGACCCTGCCAGCTATGGCGGCACGGCATCTACCCCCCGGGCAATACCGGGTGGAAGGAATGCCGAGGATTGTGACTGTGCATCCCGACCGAATCCAAGGGGTCGTCGGCGCCTTGGTAAAAGGGGGCGCCGTTGCTGGCAGCGACTTCCGTGTGACTTTTCATGCAGGTCGTCGAGTTGTACGTCTGGAGTCACTTTCCGAAGATTGAGCCTGCGAGGCGTTGCCAAGGGAAGCACACCTCTGTACAAAAGCGCCTAACGACCGTTACGCGGATCTGGACAATGAAATACGTGGCGTACCTGCGGGTCTCAACCGCAAGGCAAGGCCAATCAGGACTTGGTCTCGAAGCACAACGCACAGCAATCGCAACGCTGCTCTCCAACAGAGGCGGGGAGTTGCTGGAAACGTTCGTCGAGGTTGAGAGCGGCAAGGTCAATGCCCGCCCCGAGCTTGGAAAGGCCTTGCACTTGGCGAAAGTCACCGGGGGAACCCTCGTGATCGCCAAGCTCGACCGCCTGTCCCGCAACGCCGCCTTTCTACTAGCCTTGCAAGACAGCGGCGCGCGCTTCATCGCCGCGGACATGCCGGACGCCAATGAACTTACCGTGGGCATCATGGCGCTTGTTGCCCAACAAGAACGACAAGCAATCTCGAAGCGCACTAAGGACGCCCTTCAGGCGGCCAAGGCGCGCGGGCAGAGACTGGGCAATCCAAATGGTGCCGACGCGTTGCGACGGGCCGCCAAGGGCAACTCAGCCGCACTTGCAGCCGTCAAAGGGGTTGCAGATGCCCACGCTGCTTCGGTACTGCCAGTTGTTCGCCAGCTTCAACAGAAGGGCTATGGCAGCCTCGCGGCTCTGGCCAACGAACTGAACCAGCGCGGCATCCTTACCCCAAGAGGGGGCAGGTGGCACCGCTCATCCGTCGCAAACCTCCTGGCGCGGGTTGGGCGGGATCTCTGACCACGGAGGCGGTCACCTTCGCACGCTTTGAAGTCCCTCCACTCCCCGCTGATCTTCGAGCCACCGGCGTCGAGGGATCTTCACGCAGCGAGACCGGCGATTTCACCTGTCGAGCGTGGCCAACCCGCTCAGGCGTGCAACCTACCCCCACAGGGGGGGATTGCGCGGAACGACAGTTGGAATCCCCGCTCAGAAATTTTTGCGATTTTTCGCACCGTTGGCCTCGCTGGTGCGTGGAACATGTATTTTTTTGCGTGGAACAATTTCGAAATTCCCCCTCTGACAACTCCCCGGGAGCACAGGAGGACGAGAAGCACATCAGCACATGAGCATCTGGAGCACACTGATATCTTTAAAAAACTATCAATATCATGATCTTACAAAGATTCTATGTGCGTAATCGCGCAACTTGACTCACTGGCGACTGCTAATCGTGCGCGAGCTAATAGCCTCAACGGGCATACGGAGCCTGCGAATCGACCCATTGAGGGGTGCGACTTCACTGGTTGCCCCAGTCCAGAAGGCACGGGAGGATAGCTGCAAGCCGACCGAGCACTTCCGATGACTAACTTCAAACAAGCAGCTGCGAAGAAAATGAAGATGGCTGAACGGGCTCACCACCTGAAGCAGCTGCACTTCCCCGAATGGGCTGACGACTACCTGTGGCACCGGAAGCGGAACGACGGCTACATCACCATTCCCCGTTCCATGCCCATCGTCATGGAGGCCATTGACGCCATGTCCAAGGGTCAACCCGCAGGACACACCCTGCTGACTCTTTGGTGCCGCTCTCCAGACCATGCACTTCTGACGATCGAGAGCCCAAAGGTTATTGCAGCCGAAACCGGGTTCTCCGGAGAGCGCCAGGTCGACACTTGGCGTCGTCGAATGAAAAAGCTGGAGGAGCTCGGCTTCATCGCAACCAAGCCCGGTGCGGCGGGTGACTTCCACTACGTACTTCTACTCAATCCCAACTGGGCCATTGAGCTTCGCCGATGGCGGTTCGACGACGTCCCCCAAAGCATCTACGCGAAGTTCACTGAGCGCTTGATGGATATTGGGGCGTACTCGGAGATCGAGACGCTGCAAGGACACATTGCGCAATGGACCGCCCAGCAGGCTGCGGCTACTACCGTGTCCGTTGGACCTCAGGCAGCACCCGAAAACGCAACTACGACTGACGCGGAGCAGCCCACAACGCCTCCGAGCCCAACCGCCCCCACCCCGCTAGCTTCATAAAAAGAGGAGAAGGAAAAATGACGTTGTTGAAGTACAGCGCCCCATGAACGTGCACCCGTGGGGCGCGCGAGAACAAGGCCCTTGGTCAGTCCTAACCTTGAAAGACGGTTGACCAAGGGCCGTGGTGCCGTTTCCACATGCACCTGGGCTGTCGTTCCAGCGGCAGCTCAGGCTGCATTCCAGCAGCTTGCGCCCATTGGCCACTCCCCGTCTACACCAGTGGTATTCCTCAGGAGTATCCGCTACTTCCCTTTGGCGAGCTCAACCAGCGCTTTGATAGCTTCCAGCTGCGGAGTAGTTGGTCCATCAGAGCTTTTCTCCTCAGGATCGGACGCAATTCGAATCAAGCCGAACGCAAGCGAAATCGGGACAGTGACCATCAAGATCAGCAAAGTGATCATCAACGGCATCATGTCTTTCCGAGTAGACGCGCGGTTTTCACTCTGGGCATTCTTGCTCGGAGCGATGGCTTCCACCACCATCCCCTTGCCCACTGCCGCCTTAGCTGCTGGCACCAAAGGGGTTGATGTAGCACTTGCGCCGGGCGATACGCCCAGCCGCGGGATCGGGTCGCGAGATGCCGAACCCTCACTTCGAAGACGGGGCGACGCACGCTCGTCCTCAACGTAGCTTGCCGGACTCAAGTGCAGCTTCTCGCTGAAGGCATATCGATAGAACACCGCCGCCGGTGGCACGAAGAATGCGGCGGTAAGCCCAAGGAACAGCAGAAACGTGACCACCCGCATGACGCGACGGTCTCTAGCGGAGCGGAGCTCGGCGTTGTCACTGAGCTCACCAAACCAGCCGACAATCTTCTGTGAGAAGCCTCGCTTACCACCTGTCAAAAGGTCAGGGTTCCCCGCGGTCGGACGGTTCTGCGATGCAGCACCAGGCCCCGCCAGATCATCGTCTTGATCAGCCACAAGCTCCCCTTATCGCGTTGCAAAGCTACCTTAGGTAGCCAAGATTCTTGAGTCGGTACCGCATCGCGACGGTAGAAACGCCAAACATATTCGCAAGTTGCTCAATCTTTGCGATGCCGCGATCCACTACTAGCGCCCGCACAGTGACCGCAGGCATAAGCAACTCCGCAGCAAAGCGGTTGGCCTCGGCTTCGACAGGATCAAAGGTGGATGCACTGAAGGTAACGCTTGAATCTCGAAACCTATTTCCATGGCCAAGAAAGTGGTGGCCAAGCTCATGAGCCACAGTAAAGCGTTGCCGGACAGATGGCTCTTCCGGGTTTACAAACACGGCTGTTTGATCCCCATCGCGACGGTACGAACCACTCAACGCCAAGTCTTCCGGCGGGAGAGCTTCCACACGCAAGCCTTCGGCCCGAGCGATTTGCTCAGGATCGATGGGAAGGGGGCGGCCGGCCCAATGCTTCCGCAGGAGCCGATCGGCGAGATCGCGTTCGCGCATGGCAGGAACTCCGGTCAGATACATCAGATCATAGCTTAACTTCACGAGCCTTAACAGAGAGCAGAGAAGACCGCAAGCCGGAGGCCTCTACGATGTCCGAAGGGGTGCTACACCCATGAACCGTCTTTCGCTACACTTCGGTCAACCGCACATCGCGGGAAGCGCGAAACCGCGCGGCCATGGCCGTGAACTGCCGAGAGTAGCTCCTCCACCCATAGCCACCATACGATTGCGCGATCCGACGACCCGCCATGCGCGGGTTTTTTCATGGGCGTTCGCTTGTCGTCCACGCCCCCGCGTGGCAGAGTCGATGGCAGTGACGCAAGTCAAATGAATCAGGAGTCCGCATCGTGATCGATCCGGACGGTTTCAGACCCAATGTCGGCATTGTGCTGATGCATCCCGACGGCCGCCTGTTCTGGGCCCGCCGCATCCGCCGTGATGGCTGGCAATTCCCGCAGGGCGGGATGAACACCGACGAGACGCCGCTCGAGGCGATGTTCCGCGAGTTGCGCGAGGAGACCGGGCTGTTGCCCGAGCACGTCGAAGTGCTCGGCGCGACCCCCGGCTGGCTGCGTTACCGGCTGCCTCAACGGGCGATCCGGCGCAACGACCGGCTGGTCTGCATCGGCCAGAAGCAGGTGTGGTTCCTGCTGCGGCTGACCGGGCAGGAGTCCGACCTGCGGCTGGACCTGACCGACAAGCCCGAATTCGACCACTGGCGCTGGGTCGACTTCTGGTATCCGCTGGAGCACGTGGTGGTGTTCAAGCGAGGGGTCTATGCCAGCGCCCTGCGGCACCTGGCGCCGGTCGCCCAACGGCTGGTCGGGGCGCAGGCCGTTCCGCTGCCCGGGCCGGAGGTCCGGGGCCATGGCTGGAACCGCCAGCGGCCGCGGTCGCGACCGGGCCAGTCGCCGGCACGGGGCGATGGCGGTGGGCGCCAACCTTCGAATTGACAATCATTCTCATTCGTAGTTGAATTGCGACTGCAGCCAGTCCGGTTGCCAGCCCGCCGCCCCACATGTACGTCTGCATCTGCAACGGAGTCACCGACCACGACATCCGCCACGCCGCGGAAGCCGGCTGCAAGAGCATGGCCGAACTGACCATGCGCACCGGCGCCGGCGCCAACTGCGGCAGCTGCGTCGACATGGCCAGCGAGTTGCTGATGCAGTCGCGCGCGGTGCAGGCGCTGCCCCTGCCGATCCTGCGGCACCGCCTGCAACACGCGGCCTGACCCCGCCCGCCGGCATTCGCCGCGGACACCAAAGCCATTGATAACCGACTGCGGATGCACTCGATTCGCGTTCCGTCACGCCTTTTGTGAACGCACTAGAGTGGCGCCATTCCCCGCAACCGGAGCATGGCCATGAAGGGCGACGCCAAGGTCATCGAGCTGCTCAACAAGGCGCTCTACAACGAACTCATCGCGATCAACCAGTATTTCCTGCACGCCAAGATGCTGAAGAACTGGGGCCTGAAGGAGCTCGCCGACCACGAGTACCACGAGTCGATCGACGAGATGAAGCACGCCGACAAACTGTCGGAGCGGATCCTCTTCCTCGAGGGGCTGCCGAACTTCCAGTCGCTGGGCAAGCTGCGCATCGGCGAGACCCCGCGCGAGCTGCTCAACTGCGACCTGGCGCTGGAGCTGGAAGCGTTGCCGGCCCTGCGCGAGGGCGTTGCCCATTGCGAGAAGGTCGGCGATTTCACCAGCCGCCAGTTGTTCGCCGACATCCTCGATTCCGAGGAAGAGCACATCGACTGGATCGAGACCCAGCTCGACCTGATCGAGCGGATCGGCGAGCAGAATTACCTGGCGCGCCAGATCGACGGTTGAGCTACAAGGGTTTCGGACGGCGCCGGAACACCTTGCGCCACAGCCACCAGATCGCCAAAGCGATCGTCAGGCTGATCGCGATCACCAGCGCCAGCGCCACCCAGGGGTAGTTGAACACCAGCGCCAGGCCGCCGACGGTGGCGACGTCCTCGCCGATCGAGGCGGTCCAGTTGCTGATCGGCTCCGGCGAGGTGTTGACCAACGCGCGCGAGCCGCTCTTGAGCAGGTGGCTGGTCAGCGCCACCCCGGCGCCGGCGGCCATCGTGCCCAAGCCCAGTTCACCATCGGCCGACAGCGTCGCCGCGGCGAGGAACGCCCCGGCCGGCACCCGCAGCAGGGTGTGGGCGAGGTCCCAGCCCGAATCGACCCCGGGGATCTTGTCGGCGAAGAACTCCGCCACCGCGAGCACCCCCGAGACCCCGATCACCCAGGGCGAGGCGGTCACTTCCAGCGCCTGCGGCAGGTCGAGCCAGCCGAAAAACCCGGCGATGCCGACCCCGAACACGGTCAGGTAGACCCGGACGCCGGCCAGCCAGGCGAGAACTACGCCAATTGCGAACAGGTGCGCATCCGACATCGGAACACCTCGCTAGACTTCGGGTCGAGTATAGGGGACGCGCGGCCGGGGCCGCCGCCAGCGCAATGAGCCAGAACGCCAGTCCAAGCTACGTGATCGTGCCGCGCCGGCCCGGTCGCCACCCGGCATTGCGGGTGGCGCTGGTGCTGGCGTGGGTGGCGTCGTTGGCCGTGGCCTGGATGGCGGCCAGCTGGTACGTGGCGCCGCGGTTGCCGGGCATGGGCCTGGCGCTGGAATCCGCTCGCGACGAACTGCAGGCCGCCCGCGCCGAACTGGACGCGTTGCGCCAGCGCCAGGCCACCCTGGAACGTTCCGACCAGATCAGCCGCGCCGCCAACCACGAGGTCCAGCAGGAACTGGCCGCGCGCGACGAGCAGATCGCCGGGCTCAAGGCCGACCTTGCGTTCTACGAGCGGCTGGCCGGCGCGACCCGCAAGCCGAAGGGCCTGAGCGTGCACTCGGCCGAGTTCATCGCCGGCGCCGGCGGGACCTGGCAGTACCAGTTGATGCTGACCCAGAGCCTCAACCGCGGCGCGGTCAGCGCCGGCAAGCTGCGTTTTGCGGTCGAGGGGGTGAAGGACGGCAAGCTCGTCACGATCGACTGGGATCGCCTGCACCAGCGCGAGGCGGCGCCGCCACAGGCGTATTCGTTTCGCTACTTCCAGCAACTCGAGGGCAGCGTGATCCTGCCCGACGGCTTCGTCCCGCAGCAGGTACGGGTGTCGTTGCGCGGCGAGAACACGTCGCTCGAACAAGCAGTGGCCTGGGTCCAGCCGACCCGGGTCCAATCTTCAGAAAACGGGGACAAGACCTGATGTTGAAAAACAAATCCAGCAACGTGCCCGCCGGCCAGATCGACACCCTGATCGGCCCGCAGGTGGTGATCCGTGGCGACCTGCAGTTCAGTGGCGGTCTCCACATCGAGGGCCGGGTGATCGGCAAGGTGTTCGCCGAGGACGGCCAGCAGGCAATGCTGACCCTGGCCCAGAACGGCAGCATCGAGGGCGAGATCCACGCACCGGTGGTCGTGATCAACGGCCGGGTCGACGGCGACATCCACTCCAGCGAACGGATGGAACTGGCCTCGAAGGCGCGGGTGCAGGGCAACGTCCACTACAAGGTGGTCGAGATGGCGGCCGGCTCGATCCTCAGTGGCCGCCTGCTGCATGTGGAGTCGATGGAGCCGGCCGGGCATGGCGAGGTCACGCAGTTCCGCGGCGGCCGCGCGGCCGAGCTGCCGGAAGCTGAAGCGATGGTGGACGTCGCCGCGATCGGCCGCTGACCGGGGCATCGCCGCACTGTAATCTGGCCATCGCTTCCCATGGGCGATACCGATGGCCACCACTGCCAGTGCCACCCGAAACCGGCGCGTCGCCTTTGCGGCGGTATTCGCGCTGGCGATCGCCTTCGGCGCGTGGGGCCTGTGGCGGGTGTTCTCGCCGGCGTCGGCCGATATCCGCGCGCGGCTGGCGGAAAGCGAGGACGCACGCGAACGGCTGCAGGCCGCACACGAAGCGTTGCAGCAGCGCGTGGCCACCCTGAGCCGCTCCGACCAGATCAGCCGCGACGCCAACCGCGACCTGCAGGGCACGCTGGCCGAAAGGGATGAGCAGATCGCCGGCCTGCGCGCCGACGTCGCCTTCTACGAGCGCCTGGTCGGAGCCACCGCGCAGCGCCGGGGCCTGAGCGTGCACGCCCTGACCATGCAGTCCCAGGGCGTGCAGCCGCAGGCCGACAGCGTCTGGCATTTCCAGTCGACCCTGACCCAGAACCTCAACCGCGGCGCGGTCAGCGCCGGCCGGCTGACGCTGGAGATCGAAGGCAGCAACGATGGCAAGTTGCGCACCCTGGATTGGGACGCGTTGCGCCAGCAGGAAGATGCCGACGGCGTCGAATATTCGTTCAAGTACTTCCAGCAAGTCGAGGGCGACGTGATCCTGCCCGAAGGATTCAGCCCGGTGCGGGTGGCCGTGCACCTGCAGCCCAAATCGGGTTCGGCGGTCGAGCATTCGTTCACCTGGGGCCAGGTGACCGATGCGGTGCCGCCGGCGACCGCGCCGGCGGTCGACTAAGCTTGAATGCCGCCCTCACGCCCCCCATCCTGAGCGCATGACCGACGTGATCACTCCGCTGCCCGGCCTGCCGTCCGAACCGGGCTACCAGTCGCTCGACCGCCCGCTGCAGTTCACCTCCGCCGCCGCGGCCAAGGTTCGCGAACTGGTCGCCGAGGAAGGCAACGACGCGCTCAAGCTGCGCGTCTACATCCAGGGCGGCGGCTGCTCGGGTTTCCAGTACGGCTTCGAGTTCGACGAAGAGCAGGGCGAGGACGACCTCGCGGTGCGCACCGACGGCGTGACGTTGTTGGTCGACCCGCTGAGCCTGCAGTACCTGATGGGCGCCGAGGTCGACTACACCGAGAGCCTGCATGGCGCGCAGTTCGTGATCCGCAATCCCAACGCCAAGACCACCTGCGGCTGCGGCTCCTCGTTCTCGGCGTGAGTACCGCGGCGTGAGCGATGCCCACGCGCCGTTCGCCTTCGTCGAAGCCGGCGCGTTTGCCGGTGCCGACCTGCGTTCACCGCTGCCCGACGACCCGGCCTGCCATGGCGCGCTCGACCGTGCCGACCACCTGCGCGGCGATCCGGCGGCGCTCGCGGCACGATGGTCGCGCGCGCGGGTGTTGTTGCTCGACGAAAGCGGCAACGCGTTGGCCGATGCCGATGGCGCGCTGTTCGTGCCGACCGGCGAGCAGGTCAGCGAAGGCCCGGGCGGCGTGGGGGCTTCGATCTTCCTCGGCCTCGCCGCCGACGACACCGCCTGGTTCGCGCTCGACGCCGCCCTGACCGCGCTGGATGCGCCCAACAGGCTCGACCTGCGCAGTGCGGCGGCGCAATGGCCGGCGTTCGATGCCGGCGTGTTCGCCCAGGCCCGCGCGCTGCAGCACTGGCGCAGTCGTCATCGCCATTGCGGGATCTGCGGCGCCGGCCTCGCGTTTTCGCGTGGCGGCTGGCTCGGCCGCTGCGAGGGCTGCGGGGTCGAACACTACCCGCGCACCGACCCGGCGGTGATCGTGGCCGTCACCGACGGCACGCGGCTGCTGCTCGGGCGCCAGGCCAGTTGGCCGGCACGGCGCTATTCGGTGCTGGCGGGTTTCGTCGAACCGGGCGAGACCCTGGAGCAGACCGTCGCCCGCGAAGTGCTGGAGGAAACCGGCGTTCGCGTGCGCGGCTGCCGCTACCTCGGCTCGCAGCCGTGGCCGTTTCCGGGGCAGCTGATGCTCGGCTTCATCGCCGTGGCCGAGCCCGACGAGCCACGCGTCGACGACGAACTGGAAGACGCGCGCTGGTTCGACGCCGACCAGGTTCGCGCCGCGGGCACCAGCGATGACGGCGACCTGCAGTTGTCGGCACCGCTGTCGATCTCGCGTTGGCTGGTCGATCAATGGTTGTCGATGATCGAACACGGCGTGCCCGATCGCGACAAACCCGGCGGCGGCGCGCGCTAGAATCGCAACGTGTCGCGCGTGGCGCGATGCCGGAACGCGGCGTGGAAAGCCGCGGCCGATGCCAGTCGCGCCGGAGGAATCCCGACCCATGTCTGTCACCCTCATCGCCGCCGTCGTCGCGCTCGTGCTTGGCCACCTGGCACCGTCGCTGGCGGCGTCGGTGCGCCAGTACGACTGGTACGGCGACTGGGTCGGCTGGCTCAACCGCCAGTTCGGCGACGGCAGCTTCTGGCGCGGGTCCTGGGGCATCGCGCTGGCACTGGCGCCGCCGTTGCTGGTGGTCGGCCTGTTTCAACTGGCGCTCGACGCGCAACTGATCGGGCTGGCCGAGATGCTGTTCGGCATCGCCGTGCTGTTTTACGCCTGGGGGCCGCGCGACCTCGATCGCGACGTCGCCGCGATCCTCGATGCACCCGACCCGGCCAGCCGGCGCGACGCCATCGCCAACCTGTCGGTCGATGGCAACCCGCTGCTCGACGACGGCAACCTCGTGGAGGCGGTGTTCCGCAGCGCGATGCGGCGCTGGTTCGGGGTGCTGTTCTGGTTCCTGCTGCTCGGTCCGTTCGGCGCCATCGGCTACCGGCTCACCGTGCTGAGTGCACGTGCGACCGGTGGAGACGCCGCGCGCGGCCTGCCGACCCGCACCGCACGTGGCGCGCGTACCCTGCTGGCGGCGCTGGATTGGCCGGTCGCGCAACTGCTGACACTGGCGTTGGCGCTGGTCGGCAACTTCGACAGCGTGCTGGGCGCGTGGCGTTCCAGTGGCGGCAGCTCGATGCGGCTCGACACCCGCTTCCTCGGTGCCGTCGCCCGCGCCAGCGTGCGCAGCGAATTGGCCGAGGAAGCCGCCGAGCGCGCCGCGGCGCAGGCCGACGACGGTGGCGACGAAAGCGGGCTGGCGGGAGTTGGGGTTGCCTATGACCTGCCCGAGCTGCCCGAACTGCGCGACGCGATGAGCCTGGTCTGGCGCTGCCTGCTGGTCTGGCTGGCGGCGCTGGCTCTGTTCGTGATCGCCGGTTTCGTCAGCTGACGGGATCGCCGTTGTCGGCCTCGCTTTCGATTGGGCCTCCTCCGTTGTAGGAGCGACGTGAGTCGCGACCTGTACATCGCCTCCCGCGTTCGGCGGGTCGCGACTCACGTCGCTCCTACGATGATCCGGCCCTAGCGTCGTCTGACCAAACAGACGGTTTACGCCGCATCCCCGCGCAACGCGCGCACCTGCGCTTCCAGTCCCTCGGCTGTAGCCTCGCCCCCCACCACCGGCGCCCCGGCCACCACCTCGACATGCGCGCGAAACCGCCGCGGCACCCGCATCCGCGCCAGCCGCCCATCGCGCCGGCTCCACATGCTCGCCCACATCCCGCGCAGCGCCATCGGCACCACCGGCACCGGCCGTCCCGCCTGCGCCGCGCGCGCCAGGATCTTCTCGACCCCCGACTTGAACGCGGCGATCTCGCCGTCGGACGTCAACTTGCCCTCGGGGAAGATCCCCGCGACCTGGCCATCGGCCAGCGCCGCATCGATCTCGTCAAACGCTCGCTGCATCAACGCCGGATCCTCCTTCGCGCCCGCGATCGGGATCGCCTTCGCGGTGCGGAAGATCCAGCGCATCACCGGCACGTTGAAGATCTTGTAGTACATGACGAAACGTACCGGCCGCGGGATGCTCGCGGCGAGGATCAGCGCGTCCATGTAGCTGACGTGGTTGCACACCACCAGCGCCGCGCCCTCGTCGGGGACGTGGTCGATCCCGTGCGCGCGCAGCCGGTACAGCGTGCGCACCAGCACCCAGCTGAGGAAGCGCATCAAAAATTCGGGCACGATCGTGAAGATCCAGATCGCGACCAGCGCATTGGCCACCGCCAGCGCGAGGAACACCTGCGGGATCGTCCAGCCGAGCCAGCGCTGCACTGCCAGCGCCGACAGCGCCGCCAGCACGATGAAGCCCGAGTTCTGGATGTTGAGCCCGGCGAACACCCGCGACATCTCCGACTTCGGCGTTCGCGACTGGATCAGCGCGAACAGCGGCACCACGAAGAAGCCGGTGAACAATCCGATCCCGAGCAGGTCGACCACCGTGCGCCACGCCCCCGGCTGCTGCAGGAAGCCGGCCACGTCCAGCCCCGCCACCGTCGCCGCGTCCGGCCGGGCCAGCGCCAGGTCGAGCAGGAACGCGGTCATCCCGAACGCGCCCAGCGGCACCAGCCCGATCTCGACGGTGCGCGCCGACAGCCGCTCGCACAGCATCGAGCCGGCGCCGGTGCCGACCGAGAACAGCGCCAGCGCGAGGATGTACAGCGTTGCCGAACCGCCGAGATACACCTCGGCGTAGGTCGGCAGCTGCCCGGTCAGCACGGTGCCGACGAACCAGAACCACGACACCCCGAGGATCGCGTTGCGCACCGCCAGCTGCTTGCGCGCCAGCTTCAGCACCGCGATCGATTCGGGGATCGGGTTCCAGTTGACCTTCAGTTCGGGCAGGCCGGCGCCGGCCTTCGGGATCGCCCGGCTGACCAGGTGCCCGGTGATCGCCAGCGCGATGATCGCGCCGCCCGCCACCCACGGACCGCTGGCGCCGGCCATCGCGAAGATCGAGCCGCCGAGGATCATTCCCAGCAGGATCGAGATCGACGTGCCCATTTCCACGAGGCCGTTGCCGCCGGTCAACTCGCGCGGCTGCAGCACCGCCGGCAGGATCGAATACTTGACCGGCCCGAACAGCGTCGACTGCACCCCGGTCAGGAACAGCGCGACCAGCAGCACCGTCAGGTTGGTGGTGACGAAGCCGACCGCCGCGAGCGACATGATGCCGATCTCCATCGCGGTGGTGATCCGGATCAGGGTCGACTTCTCGGTGCGCTCGGCGATCTGCCCGGCCAGCGCCGAGAACAGGAAGTACGGCAGGATGAACAGCGCCGGCGCCAGGTTCGTATACAGCGTCTTCTGCTCGGCGCTGACGCCCAGCCAGAACAGCAGGCCGATGATCGCCTGCCGGTAGACGTTGTCATTGAACGCCCCCAGCGACTGGGTCAGGAAGAACGGCAGGAAGCGGCGTTGCCGCAGCAATGCGTACTGGTTGGTCGACATGCGGCCCCCGGGGTCTGCGGCGAGCCTAGCAGACGCTTGCGATCATCCTCGCGCCGCGCGTTCCCGCTCGATCGCGCGCCAGCCGATGTCGTGGCGGTGGAACTCGCCATGCCAGGAAATGCCGGCGATGGCTTCGTAGGCATGGTGCTGCGCCTCGGCCACGGTGTCGCCGAGCGCGCATACGCACAGCACGCGGCCGCCGGCGGTGACGACCTGGCCGTCGACCAGTTTGGTGCCGGCATGGAAGACCTTGCTGTCGCCGACCTCGGGCACGTCCCAACTGCCGATCGGGTCGCCGCTGCGCGGGGTGCCGGGGTAGTTTTCGGCCGCCATCACCACCCCGAGCGCCGGGCGCGGATCCCATTGCGCCTCGACATCGACCAAGCGCGCGTCGATCGCCGCCTCGACGAGGTCGAGCAGGTCCGACTGCAGCCGCATCATCACCGGCTGGGTCTCGGGGTCGCCGAAGCGCACGTTGAACTCGATCACCTTCGGCGTGCCGGTGTTGTCGATCATCAACCCGGCATACAGGAACCCGGTGAACGGCACACCGTCGGCAGCCATCCCGCGCACGGTCGGCTCAACCACCTCGCGCATCACTCGCGCGTGGATTTCCGGGGTCACCACCGGCGCCGGCGAGTAGGCGCCCATGCCGCCGGTGTTGGGGCCGGTGTCGCCATCAAAGACGCGCTTGTGGTCCTGGCTGGTCGCCATCGGCAGCGCGGTGTGCCCATCAACAATGGAGATGAAGCTGGCCTCCTCGCCGTCGAGGAACTCCTCGATCACCACCCGCGCGCCGGCGGCGCCGAACGCATTGCCGGCGAGCATGTCGCGCACCGCGGCCTCGGCCTCGGCCAGCGTCGTCGCCACGATCACGCCCTTGCCGGCGGCCAGGCCGTCGGCCTTGATCACGATCGGTGCGCCTTTCTCGCGGACGTAGCCCAGCGCTGCATCGACCTCGGTATGGACCGCGTAGAACGCGGTCGGGATGCCATGGCGGGCGAGGAAGTCCTTGGCGAAGGCCTTGCTGCCTTCGAGCTGCGCGGCCGCGGCGGTCGGGCCGAACACGCGCTGGCCGGCGGCGCGGAAGCGGTCGACCACGCCGGCCACCAGCGGCGCCTCGGGGCCGACCACGGTGACCGCGACCGACTCGTCCTGCGCCAGCTTCAGCAGCCCGTCGAGGTCGTCGGCCTTGATCGCGACGTTGCGGCACTTGTCCTCGTGCGCGGTGCCGGCGTTGCCGGGCGCGACCAGCACCCCGGTGACGCGAGGGGACTGGGCGAGCTTCCACGCCAGCGCGTGTTCGCGGCCGCCGGAACCGATGACGAGGACTTTCATTGCGAGATTCCTGTTTATGGAGCGGAGCCGCTGCCCGGGGCTTTTGTAGGAGCGGCTTTAGCCGCGATCGGAAAGTCGGTCGATCGCGCCGACTCCAGATCGCGGCTAAAGCCGCTCCTACATAAGCGGGACAGGGCGATGGCTCGCTGATTTTACCGGAGCCGACGGCCCACCGGCTGCTACGATCGCCCGCTTCGGTGACAACCACGGGAATTGCGATGGAGTTCGTCCTCAACGGCATCGAGGCGCTGCTGACGCCGGTGATCGGCCTCATCAACACGGTGCTGTGGAACTACGTGCTGGTCTACGGGCTGATCGCGGTCGGGGTGTTTTTCACCGTACGGCTGAAGTTCGTGCAGGTGCGCCGCTTCGGCCACATGCTGCATGTGATCGGGCGCGGCACCAACGGCGATGCCGCCGGCATTTCGCCGTTCCAGGCGTTGTGCACCTCGCTCGCCTCGCGGGTCGGCACCGGCAACCTTGCCGGCGTGGCGATCGCATTGAGCCTCGGTGGTCCGGGCGCGCTGTTCTGGATGTGGGTGGTGGCCGCACTCGGCATGGCCACCGCGTACGCGGAGAGCGCGCTGGCGCAGCTGTACAAGGTTCGCGATGAGGACGGCCAGTATCGCGGCGGGCCGGGTTACTACATGTCGCGCGGACTCAAGTTGCCGTGGCTGGGCGTGGCGTTCTCGGTGTGCCTGGTGTTCTCCTACGGGCTGATCTTCAGCAGCGTGCATGCCAACGCGATGGCGCAGTCGTTGAATCTCGCGTTCGGTTTCAGCGAGGCGCAGATCGCCACCGGACTGGTGCTGCTGACCGCGCTGATCATCTTCGGCGGCGTGCGTTCGGTGGCGCGGGTGGCCGAGTGGGTGGTGCCCTTCATGGCGGTCGGCTACCTCGGCCTGGCGCTATGGGTGGTGGCGACCAACCTCGCCGAGGTACCGGCGGTGCTGGCACTGGTGGTGCGCAGCGCGTTCGGGCTGGAGCCGGCGGCCGGTGGGCTTATGGGTGGACTCGCGGCGGCGATGCTCAACGGGGTCAAGCGCGGGCTGTATTCGAACGAGGCCGGCATGGGCAGTGCGCCCAACATCGCCGCGGCGGCGACGCCGGTGCCGCACCATCCTTCCAGCCAGGGGCTGGTGCAATCGCTGGGGGTGTTCATCGACACCTTGCTGATCTGCACCGCGACCGGCCTGATGATCCTGTTGTCGGGGGTGCTCGGCGACGGCGGCGACGGGGTAGTGATCACCCAGAATGCGCTGGTGGTGTTCTTCGGCCAGTGGGGCAGCTGGTTCGCGGCGATCGCGCTGTTCTTCTTCGCGTTCACCACGATCCTGGGCAACTACTCGTATGCCGAGAGCGGGTTGCTGTACCTGGGCGGCGGCGATGTCGGGTTGTTCCTGCTGCGGGTAGCGGCGCTCGGGGTGATCGTCTGGGGTGTGTACGCGCAGGTGCCGCTGGTGTGGAGCGCGGCCGACGCGGCGATGGCGATGATGGCGACGCTCAACCTGGCGGCGTTGCTGGGGTTGTCGGGGGTGGTGGTGAAGCTGACCCGCGACTACGACCGGCAGTTGGATGCGGGGCGGTCGCCGGTGTTCCATATCGCCGATTACCCGGAGCTGGGTGATGGGGTGGATCATGAGATCTGGCGCGAGCGGGATTCGAGTGCGCGGTAGCGGGTCTGGAGGCGGAAGCGGGAACAGCATCGCGACAGCAACAGCAACAGCAACAGCAACAGCAACAGCAACAGCAACAGCAACAGCAACAGCAACGGCAACAGCAACGGCAACAGCAACGGCAACGGCAACGGCAACGGCAACGGCGCGCTTCGGGTGAGGGTCGCGCAGGAGGCGGCCGGCGGGGGAATTGCTCCAGCCCTTCATCAAGGCAATCCTGCCCTGAGGCGGGCCGCGGGCCATCCATGGCCCGCTTTTGCGCAATTCCCCCGCCGTCCACCTCCTGTCTGGATGTCTGCGGCTTCGTGGGTGCTTGCCCTGCGGCTTCGGGTGGGGGCTTCGGGTAGGGGCGACGTGAGTCGCGACCTGTACATCGCCTCACGGGTTCGGCGGGTCGCGACTTACGTCGCTCCTACAAAAGCGTGCGGCATCGCTAAACCCGGACACCGAAGCGGCGTCCTGGGTGGGTGTTGCGGAGAGTGCGCCATGGATGGCGCACGGCCCCGACTCGGCCATGGATGGCCCGACGGAGCGGGCGGAGACAACACCCGGGCAGGCGTCGCCCATCCCGAAGCCGACAAATCCCGAGCAGTTGCTGCTGCAGTTGCTGCTGCTAAACGCGACGTGGAGCGAGTAGGCCAAGTCACGTACAGGTCGCGACTTACGTCGCTCCTGGGAACCATTTTCCGCGAATGCACGGGTGATCGGAGCTTCAACCGTCAGTGACGGAAGTGTCGCACCCCGGTGAACACCATCGCGAGGCCGTGCTCGTCGGCGGCGGCGATCACTTCGTTGTCGCGCATCGAGCCGCCCGGCTGGATCACCGCCTTGATGCCGGCGGCCGCGGCGGCGTCGATGCCGTCGCGGAACGGGAAGAACGCGTCGGATGCCATGACCGAACCCGGCACCACCAGCCCGGCTTCCTCGGCCTTCAATCCGGCGATCTTCGCCGACACCACCCGGCTCATCTGACCCGCACCGATGCCGATGCTGCGGCCGTCCTTCGCATACACGATCGCGTTGGACTTCACGAACTTGGCGATGCGCCACGCGAACAGCAGGTCGTCGAGCTGCGCGTCGGTTGGCGCGATCTTGCTGACCACCTTCAGCTCTTCGCGCGTGACCTCGCGGTTGTCGCTGGTCTGCATCAGCAGTCCCGAGCCGACGCGCTTGACATCGACGTTGTTGCGGCCGTCGCCGTGCGGGATCTTCAGCACGCGGACGTTGGCCTTCTTCTTCGCGTAGGCGAGCGCATCGGCATCGTAGTCGGGCGCGATCAGCACCTCGACGAACTGGCGGTCGAGGATGGTCTTCGCAGTCGCCGCATCGAGCGTCTTGTTGAACGCGATGATCCCGCCGAACGCCGAGGTCGGGTCGGTCGCATACGCCGCCTCGTAGGCCTCGCCGTTGCGGGCGCCGACCGCGACGCCGCAGGGGTTGGCGTGCTTGACGATCACGCACGCCGGCGCGTCGAACTGGCGCACGCATTCCCACGCCGCGTCGGCGTCGGCGAGGTTGTTGAAGCTCAGCTCCTTGCCCTGCAGCTGGCTGAACGTCGCCAGCGTGCCGGGCACCGGCCACAGGTCGCGGTAGAACACGCCGGCCTGGTGCGGGTTTTCGCCGTAGCGCAGGTCCATCACCTTGACGAAGTTGCCGTTGTTCTGCGCCGGGAACAGGGCGCGGCTGTCGTCGTCGTTGATCGACGACAGGTAGTTGCTGATGCAGGCGTCGTAGAAGGCGACGCGGTTGAACGCGGCGACCGACAGCGCGAAACGGGTCTTGGCCGACAGCGCGCCATCGTTCGCCGCCAGCTCGGCCAGCAGCGCGTCGTACTGCGCCGGCTCGGTCGCGACCGCGACCCGGGCGTAGTTCTTCGCCGCGGACCGCAACATCGCCGGGCCGCCGATGTCGATGTTCTCGATGATCTCGTCCATCGTGCTGTCGGGATTGGCCGAGACCGTCTCGAACGGGTACAGGTTGAGCACCAGCAGGTCGATCGCGTCGATGCCGTGCTGCGCCATCACCGCCTCGTCGACGCCGGCGCGGCCGAGCAGGCCGCCGTGCACGACCGGGTGCAAAGTCTTGACCCGGCCGTCCATCATCTCCGGGAAGCCGGTGGCCTCGGACACGTCCTTCACTGCCAGCCCGGCGTCGCGGATCGCCTTGGCGGTGCCGCCGGTCGACAGCAGTTCGACGCCATGGCCGGCGAGGGCGCGGGCCAGTTCGACCAGTCCGGTCTTGTCGGATACCGACAGCAGGGCGCGGCGGATCTTTACGGGCGAGGATGCGGAGGTCATGGGCGGGCGTTCAACAGGAAAGCCCGCAATTATACCGGCGCCGATGGCGTCGCCGTGGCCGCGCTTCAGGCCAGCCCGTACTCGCGCAGCTTCTTGCGCAGGGTCGCGCGATGGATGCCGAGCATCGCCGCGGCGCGGCTCTGGTTGCCTTCGCAATGCTCCAGCACCTCGGCGAACAAGGGGATTTCCAGTTCGCGCAGGGCGATCTCGTAGAGGTCGCCGTTGTCGCTGCCGTTGAGGTCGCCGAGGTAGCGGCGGATCGAGGTGGCGACGTGGTCGCGCAGCGGTACGCGCGGCCCGGGCCGGTTGGAGTCGGTGCGATCTGCGGCGGCGTTCAAGCGCGTCTCCCCAAGACGTAAGGCGTCCGTCGCGCGACCGGTGGTTCGCAGGCTGCGGGTCGACAACGGGGGATCGAGTCTAGCGCGACCGCGCAGTCGTCGACACCTTGGCGGGTCGGTTTCATCGAAATTCGAAGGTGAACGCGACGATCGGCGAGGCCGGCTCGACCACGTCGAACTGCACGCTGGCGCTTTGCCCGGGGGCGATGCGGGTCGCCGTCGCTTCGTCGCCGCGGTATTCGGCCGGAGCGAACGTGCGCTGCGCGACCGCCTGTCCACGCACGTCCGACAGGCTCAGCGACAACGCCGGCCACGGCTGCGGCCAGCGCGCGTCGTTGCGGAAGCTGGCGCTGACCTGGAGCACGCCGGGCCGATCGGTGGGCTGCACGTTGCGGGCGAGCATGGTGTAGGCCGTCGGCTCGTGCCATGGCGGCAACTCGCAGCCCAGCACCGTGCAGGCGCCGTCGAGCAACGGGCGCCAGTCCTCGCTGGCGGCGAGTTCGTGCCGTTGGGCGAGCAGCAGTTGTGCGCCCAGCAACACCCCCAGGGCGGCGATGGCCAGCCCTCCTGGCCAGCGCGGGCCGGTTGGGGGGCGCGCCGGTGCGGTGGCGCGGACGAAGCTCGGCGCGCGGTGCCGGCGCCGCGGCGCGCGCGCCGCGGCTGCGGTGGAGGACGACGCCTCGCGCTCGGGCGCGGCAGCCGGTTGGATCGGCGGCTCGACCGCAGTCGATTTGGACGCGGGTTCCGGTCGCGGTTCGCTGGCGTCGATCGGCGTCGCCACGGTTCCGGTTTCATCGAGGTCGTCTTCCAGCCGCTGCTTGCAGCGCGGGCAATGCTGGACCGCGCCGCCCTTGGAGACGATCAGGGCGACCAGGAAACCGCAATGCGGGCAGGGCACGAACATGCGCCGCAGTTTAGCCGAGCCACGGCATCGGCCGATCCGGCCGGCACCGGGGTGTGACCGTGCTCAAGGATCGGGCGCTTTGCCCGCGCGCGCTCAGCGACGGCGGACGCCGCTGATCCGGATCCAGTCGTCCAGTTGCTCGACCTGCAACTGCTCGAACATGTCCGCGTAGCGCGCGAGCACCTCGTCCTCCTGTCCGGCGAGGATGCCCGACAGCGCGATCCGCCCGCCCGGCGCGACCCGCGCGGCGAGGGTGTCGGCCAGCGCCACCAGCGCCGAGGCGAGGATGTTGGCGACCACCACCGGATATGTCGCCGCCGGTTCGTCCTGCGGCAGGTACACCGCGAGCCGGTCGCCGACCTCGTTGCGTTCGGCGTTGTCGACGGTGGCGGTCAGCGCCTGCGGGTCGTTGTCGACCCCGATCGCGCGGTTGGCGCCGAGCTTGAGCGCGGCCAGCGCGAGGATGCCCGAGCCGCAGCCGAAATCGAGCACGGATGCGTCATCGAGTGCGCCTTGGGTGGCCAGCGTGTCGAACCATTGCAGGCACAGCGCAGTGGTCGGATGGGTGCCGGAGCCGAACGCCAGTCCCGGATCGAGCCGCACCACGGCCGCCTCCGGCGCGTCGGCGTCGTCGGGCAGATCGTGGTTCCACGGCACGATCCAGGTGCGTTCGCCGAATTTCAGCGGCTCGTACTGGTCCATCCACGCGCGCTCCCAGTCTTGGTCGGCGACCTCGCGGAACTGCGCTTGCGACCAGTCGATGCCTTCGTCGGCGGCCGCCAGCGCGTGCAGCAGCAGCGCCTCCGGCGTGCCGCCCTCGAACAATGCGGTCAGCACCAACTCGCCCCACATCGGGGTCTGGCCTACGCCGGGCTCGAAGATCGCCTGCTCGTCGGGCGCGTCGGCATGGGCATCGGCCAGGGTCACCGCGAGCGCGCCGACGCTCTCCAGCGCGCGCTCGTAGCGCGGCTGGCCGGCTTCGGTGCAGGACACGGTGAGTTCGAGGAAGGGCATGTCGGACAATCGCGTGGGGGAGGTGCATGTTGGGACGTGCGCCCTGCGCAGGCAACCGGCCGTTGATCTAAGATGACGCGCCGCCGCATGCGTCGGGGTCCGAACCCGGGAGCCGTCCCTCTTGCCCGCAGTGCACCGCCAGTTGGTCCTGCTTTCGTTGACGTCAGTGTTGTTGCTGGGGGCAATCCTGGCGCATTGGGACGAACGCGGGGCGCCGGTCGCCGCCGACCCGGCCGCGGCCGCGGCCGGAATGGCCGTCGACGTTCCCGTTGAAGCCGGGCAGCCCGGCGCCGACCATCTTTTTGCCGGCGGTACGCGGCCTCGGCAATCCGGTCGCGATGTCCCCGCCACGTCGGATCTCCGCGCCGGGTTCGAGCGCGCACGCGATCTGTACGCCTATGCCAACAGCCTGGCGCCAGCAGTGCGGGCGGGCGATCCGCAGGCGACCTGGATATTGAGCCGGGTCTACGAATACTGCTCGGCGTACGCGATGGCGCCGGCGGACTACGCCGCCGACACCCAGGCGATCCGGGACATGCAGCTGACGACCTCCGGCGCGATGGTCGCCGCACGGGTCCGCACGAGTGGACGTTGCGCCCGGTTCGTGCCGGCAGACGGCCTGTCCTACACGGTGATCCTCGGCATGACCCGCGAAGCCGCGCGGGCCGGCAGCCTCGCCGCCGAGGCCGCGTTGCTGGCGTTGGGCGAGCCGCTCGATCCCGGCGACGAGTACAAGCACGGGCTGGTGGCCCGGGTGCAGCAGTCCCGCGACCCCGAATCCTTCGCGGCGCTGGCGCCGGCCATGGGGATCCAGGCAAGCGGCGACCGCGCATTCGCGGACCAGGTGGCCGGCACCCGGCTCGCGGAAGTCGCGTGGCAGGTCGCCGCCTGCGACCTGGGCATGGAGTGCGGCGCCGAAAGCTCGGTGATGGTGTCGCAGTGCGCCAATGGCGGGATCTGTTCGCGCGATCCCTCCCAGGATTTCAATGGTTTTGTCTTCGATGCCGCCGTTCCGCGACAGGGGGCGGACGTGGTGAATGAAATGGTCGACTTGCTGCTGGGCGAGGAGAAGGTGCCGAAATGAAGAAGGAGGTTGTCGTGCGCAGGATCAAACTCCTGTTCTGGACGTTTTTGCTCACCGCGTATTCCGTGGTGGCCGCGGGGGTCGTGATCGATGTGTTCGGTGAGGACTACCGCGGGATGTCGGCGGTGACGGCGACGTCGGTGCATTCACCGCTGGAGAAGCGGACCGCCGGTGCCACCCAGGTGGCCGCGGCCTATCGCGCCGACAGCGGCGCGCCGTTCTCCGCGCTCCCGACCGGGAGTTCCTTCAAGGTCATCTGGCCGGATGGCTCGAGCGAGTACGTGACCGTGGTCAGCGTTTCCTCGAGCGACGGCGTGCGGCCGATTCCGGGAACCCAGCGGCCGGCACAGGCGGCCGACGGGGGGCGCCGCTAGCCGCCGCTGCCACCGGCCGCGGGCGGGCCGGATTTTCCACGATCGTTACACGATCGACAGCGACTTTTCCTTCTGCTCCTTCAATCGCTTCTCCAGGTAGTGGATGTTCTGCCCACCCTGCTGGAAACCGACGTCGGCGAGGATTCGCTGCTGCAAAGGAATGTTGGTCTTGATGCCGTCGACCACCATCTCGCTCAGCGCCACCCGCATGCGTGCGATCGCGGTTTCGCGGTCGGGGCCGTGCACGATCAGCTTGCCGATCATCGAGTCGTAGTTCGGCGGCACCCGATAGCCCTCGTAGATGTGGCTGTCGACGCGCACGCCGGGGCCACCGGGAGCGTGGAAATGCTGGATCAGGCCCGGGCTCGGCATGAAGGTGTCCGGGTCCTCGGCGTTGATCCGGCACTCGATCGCGTGGCCTTCCAGGACGATGTCGTCCTGCTTGAATGACAGCTTGTGGCCGGCGGCGATGTTGAGCTGCTCGCGCACCAGGTCGATGCCGGTGACCATCTCGGTGACCGGGTGCTCGACCTGGATGCGGGTGTTCATCTCGATGAAGTAGAAGCGGCCGTTCTCGTACAGGAACTCGAACGTGCCGGCGCCGCGATAGCCGATGCGCACGCAGGCTTCGGTGCAGACCTTGCCGATCTCCGCGCGCTGCTCGGGCGTTATGCCGGGCGCCGGCGCTTCCTCGACCACCTTCTGGTGGCGGCGCTGCATCGAGCAGTCGCGCTCGCCCAGGTGGATCGCGTTGCCCTGGCCGTCGGCCAGCACCTGGATCTCCACGTGGCGCGGGTTCTCCAGGAACTTCTCCATGTAGACCATGTCGTTGCCGAACGCGGCCTTGGCCTCGGCCTTGGTGGTCTGGATCGCGGTGACCAGCGCGGCCTCGGTGTGGACCACGCGCATGCCGCGGCCGCCGCCGCCGCCGGCGGCCTTGACGATCACCGGGTAACCGATCTCGCGGGCGATCGCGATGTTGGTCGCAGGGTCGTCGCCGAGCGGACCGCCGCTGCCGGGCACGCAGGGCACGCCGGCGTCCTTCATCGCCCGGATCGCCTCGACCTTGTCGCCCATCAGGCGGATGGTCTCGGCCTTCGGGCCGATGAAGATGAAGCCGGACTCCTCGACGCGCTCGGCAAAGTCGGCGTTCTCCGACAGGAAGCCGTAGCCCGGGTGGATCGCCTGGGCGTCGGTGACCTCGGCCGCGGCGATCAGCTGCGCCATGTTGAGGTAGCTGTCGGTCGACGGCGCCGGGCCGATGCAGACCGACTCGTCGGCCATCGCGACGTGCTTGAGGTTGCGGTCGACGGTGGAATGCACCGCGACCGTGCGGATGCCGAGCGCGTGACAGGCGCGCAGGATGCGCAGCGCGATCTCGCCCCGGTTGGCAATGACGACCTTATCGAGCATGGGTCACCCGATCACGAACAGCGGCTGGTCGAACTCGATCGGCTGGCCGCTCTCGGCCATCACCTTGAGCACGGTGCCGGAGACGTCGGCCTCGATCGGGTTGAACATCTTCATCGCCTCGATGATCGCCAGGGTGTCGCCAGCCTGGACCGACTGGCCGACGGTCACGAACGGCGGCTTGTCCGGTGCCGGCGAGGTGTAGAAGGTGCCGACCATCGGCGCGCGCAGCACATGGCCGTCGGGCAGGTCGTCGGCGGCCTTGGCGCTGCCACCGGTGGCCGACTCGGTCGGCGACTGCATCGGCATCGGCGCCTGCGCGTGAACCTGCACCGGCGCGGCCTGCATCATCGGTGCGGCGATGCCGCCACGCGGGGTGCGGGCCAGGCGGACCGATTCCTCGCCTTCCTTGATCTCGATCTCGGCCAGATTGGATTCTTCCAGCAGGTCGATCAGCTTCTTGATTTTGCGCAGGTCCATGGGCGGGCCTCTTGGTGGTGTTCGGGGAGCCGCGGGTGGCGGCTGCGGGAGGTGGATCTAGTGGCGGGTCGACGCCAGCCGCGACAGAGCGGCATCGAGCGCGTAGCGGTAACTGTCGACCCCGAAGCCTGCGACCACGCCCACGGCCAGGTCGCTGAAATAGCTCTGGCGGCGGAACGGCTCGCGGGCGTGCGGGTTGGACAGGTGGATCTCGTAGAACGGCAGGGCGACCGCCGCCAGGGCATCGCGCAGGGCGACGCTGGTGTGGGTGAAGGCGGCGGGGTTCAGCAGGATCAGGGCGGTGCCGTCGGCGCGGGCGGCCTGCACCCGGTCGACCAGCACGTGCTCGGCATTGGACTGCAGGCATTCCATCTCGTGGCCGAGGGCCTCGCTGCGCGCACACAGGTCGCGGTCGATCTCGGCGAGGGTGGTGTGGCCGTAGATCGCCGGCTCGCGTTCGCCGAGCAGGTTGAGGTTGGGGCCGTGCAGGACCAGCAGCTTCGCCATGTCGGGCCGGGAATCGGAAAGGCCGGCAGTGTGGCCGAGTAGCGCCGGCGTGTCCAGACGTTCGCTGCCGTTTCGCCGAAGTTGTCGCGATTTAAGCGGTTGTTTGAATTTCGACGGGTGACGACGGATGGCGATGCAGTTCGGCCTAGAGTTCCACCCAGCCGTCAATCTCGCCGGGCTGGAACGGCCCGACCTTCTGCTTGCGCAAGCGGCCGTCGGGGTCGATCAGCACGGTGTACGGCAGCACGCCGTTGGGGTTGCCGAGCTGGACCGCGGAGTCGCGCGGGCCGGGCGCGTCCAGCAGGATCGGGTAGGCCACCGGGATGCGTTGCAGGAAGGCCCGCACGTCGTCGGCGTTGTCGAGCGCAATGCCGACCACTTGCACGCCGTTGGCGTCCTGGCTGGCGGCGAAACGGTCGAGTTCCGGCATTTCCTCGATGCACGGGCCGCACCAGCTGGCCCAGAAGTTGATCAGCAGCGGCCGTCCGGGCCAGGCGCCGGGGACGTCGACCGATTGGCCGTCGAGGTCCGGCAGGCGCAAGGCCGGGATGACGTCGCCGCGCCTGGCCACTGCGAGGTCCGCCGGTGGCGGCGGGGCACTGGCCGACAGCGCGCCCTGCAGCGCGCGCTGGCCGAGTTCGCTGTTGAGCAGCGGGCCCGGGCCGTGGCTCCACAGGCCGGCAACCGCGCCGAGCGTGCCGGCGCCGAGGGCGACCAGCAACACCTTGGTGGTCGACTTCATCGGCCAGCCTCGCTGGCCCGGGTGGCGCGTTCGGCGAACGCCGCGGCGGGCTCGAAGCCGAACAGGCGCAATTCGCGGCGCTCGGTCCCATCGACGTAGTACAGCGTCGCCGGCGGGCCGATGATGCCGAGTCGTTTCATCAGCGCCTGGTCGGTGGCGTCGTTGGCGGTGACGTCGGCCTTGAGCAGGACGAAATCGGCCAGCGCCGCGTGCACCGCGGGCTCGGGGAAGGTGTACTTCTCCATCTCCTTGCAGGCCACGCACCAGTCGGCATAGAAATCGAGCAGCAGCGGCCGGCCGGCGGCCTGGGCGGCAGCGACTTCGCGGTCGAGGTCGGCCAGCGACTTGATCGGGCGGAACGGCAATTCGCGGACCTCGGTGCCACCGCCGCGCAGCCCTGCCAGCGGCTGCAGCGGATCGTGGCTACCGGCCAGGGCGCCGAGCACCTGCGCCGCGCCGGCCACGCCCAGCAGCGCGGCCGCGGTCCAGCCGAGCGCGCGCAGGCCGTCGCCGGTCGTCGACTTGCCAACGGCCAGCGCCAGCATCACTGCCGCGCCGATCAGCAGCGCGCCCCACAAGCCGAGCACCAGCGGCGCCGGCAGGATCCGCGACAGCATCCACACCGCCAGGCCGAGGAACACGAAGCCGAACACTCGCTGCACCGCGACCATCCACGGCCCGCTGGTCGGCAAGCCCTTGCCGGCAGCGACGCCGAACGCCAGCAGCGGCACGCCCATGCCCATCGCCAGCAGGAACAGTGCGGCGCCGCCAAATACCGGGTCCTGGGTCTGGCCGATGTACAGCACGGCGGCCGCCAGCGGAGGCGCCACGCACGGCCCGACGATCAGCGCCGACAGCGCCCCCATCACCGCGACCCCGGCCAGCGAACCACCGCGCTGCTGGTCGCTGAGGCGGCCGAGGCGGTTGCGCAGCACGGCCGGCAACTGGATCTCGAACAGCCCGAAGCTCGACAACGCCAGCGCGACGAACAGCGCCGCGAACGCCACCAGCACCCACGGGTTCTGGAACGCGATCTGCAGGTTGGCGCCGACCAGTCCGGCCACGACGCCGGCAACGGTGAACACCAGCGCACTGGCGAACACATAGACGAACGACAGCCCGAACGCGCGCCCGGCGCCGAGCCCGCGCGCGTGGCCGGCCGAGGCGCCGGCGGCGGCACTGGCACCAGCAATGAGACCCGACAGGATCGGGATCATCGGCAGCACGCACGGGGTGAACGCCAGCAGCAGGCCGAACCCGAAGAAGCTCAGCAGCGCCAGCCAGCGGTCCGGCCCCGACAACGCGGCGGCTAGGCGGCTGTCCTCGGCCTGACCGGCGGCGGATGCTCCCGAGCGGTCCGGCGTCGCCCCTCCTGTAGGAGCGACGTCAGTCGCGACCCGTGCATCGTCTCCAGCGTTCGGCGGGTCGCGACTCACGTCGCTCCTACCCGAAGCAGCTGCGACGGGACCGGGGGCGGGGGATGTGCCGGTATTCGCAGCCGAAGCTGCCGCGGCGTTGTCGGAATCCGGCGTAGCAGTGCCGCGGCCAGTGGCACTCGTCACCTCGCCCGCCGGCAGCGCCACCTCCACTATCCGCGTCATCGGCGGATAACAGATGCCATCGGTCTGGCAACCCTGGAAGGTCGCGATCAGGCGGATCGTGGCCGGTTCGGGCTGCGTGCGACGCAACGGCAGTGGTACGTCGATCTGGCGGAAATAGACCACCACCTCGCCGAAGTACTCGTCGTGGTGCGCGGTCCCGTCGGGCCACTGCGGCGCGCCGAGGGTGATGCCGCGCGCGTCGTCCAGCTTCAGGGTGGTGTTGTCGCGGTAGAGGTAGTAGCCCGGTGCCGGGGTGAAGCGCAGCAACAAGGTATTTCCGTCGCCGGCGATCGCCTCGAAGCCGAAGGCCTGTTCCGGCGGCAACGGCAGCGGATCGGTGCCGATCGTGGTGCGTCCGAGCAGCGGGTTGCTGCCGGCGACGGAGTTGCTCGCTAGCGCGCCGCCGCGGTTGCCGAACGCCACCAGCGGGGTGCGTCGCGCCTCGCTTGCGGGGGCGCCGCCCGGTAACGCCACCTGCACCGTCCGGGTCTGCGGCGGATAGCAGATGCCGGCGTCGGCGCAGCCCTGGTACTTGATCGTCAGGGTGGTGCGCGGCGCACGCGCCTGGCCCGGCAGGACCGCGCGCAGCTGCTCGCGATAGGTCTCGACCTTGCCGAAGAACTCGTCCTCGTAGGCCTTGCCCTTGGGCAACTGCAGCGGCCCGGCGGCGAAGCCGGCGTCGGACTTCACACTGGTGCGATGGCGGTACAGGTAATAGCCGTCGGCGATTTTCCAGTGGATGCCGATCGCGTCGGGCGACTCCGCCGCGGCGCTGAGGGCGAACGCCTGGTCGACCGGCAGCAGGTCATCGGGGTCGATCGCGGCGCTCGCCGGGGCAGCCAGCAGCGCCAGCAGCGCAAGGCCTGGCAACACCAGGCTCGGCCATCGCCAGCGGGCCGCTGCCAATCGGCGGCGGGCGGGCGTCATTGGTTCAGTCATCGTCACGGGTCTGTTCGGCCACCCAGGCCAGGTACGGGGCGAGGCCGCCGGCGGCTTCGACCGCGACCAGCTCGGGCAGTTCATACGGATGCAGTGTTTGCAGCCGCGCGGTCAAAGCGTCGAGCCGCTCGGTCGTGGTCTTGATCAGCAGCAGCACCTCGTCGGCGTGTTCGACCCGACCCTCCCAGCGGTAGGTCGACTCCAGTCCGGGCAGCCGGTTGACGCAGGCGGCCAGGCGCTCGCCGACCAGCGCATCGGCGATGGTGCGGGCACTGGCGGCGTCGGGACAGGTGCACAGGCAGAGCAGGACGGGCATCGGGGGCATCGAGGGCGTGGCTGGCCGCATAGCCTAGCCCAGCTCGCCGGGCTGGACCGGGCGTGATCGGGTCATCCGCGACCGGCGCCGCGCGGCCGGCCGACGCGATGGACCGCCAGTTGCTCGGCAACCTCGACCAGCGGCACCCGCGAGCGCGGCGGACTGTCGCGGAACGCCGCGAGCAGGCGCAACTCCAACGGATCGTCGACCAGCAGGGCGTCTGCGGCGGCGACCGAATCCATTTCCACCTCCGGCGACAGGGTCATCTTGCCGCGGCCGGTGGCCAACCATTCGAACTGGACCCCGGTGACGAGTGCCAACTGGCGCAGATGCCCGCTGCTGGGGGACTTGCCAGGCGATGCTTCCCAGTGGCTGACCGCGCTGCGCTGGACGCCGACCGCGGCGGCGAGGGCGGCTTGGGAAAGCCCGGCATGCCGGCGGGCGAGTCGGATGCGCAATTCGGGCGTCATGGGAGGTTCCTGGACGGCGGCGAGCGAAAAATGGGTCGAAGTTACCGATACTCACGCAGCTACCAAAAATAACTTCAACTAGTTGTCTATTGGTAGCTAAATGTCACGTGAATGCCGATATTACATATAATTTCGATGCCCATCACAGATGTGTGCCACCAATAGGGATACATGGCGCCCGGACCTGCCTCTAGCCAGCATGACCAAATTTGACCAAGATCGCCGCTGGTCGACAGGGAGTCGGCTCGACATGGGGGTCCAGGTCAGGGGAGAGGTGCAGGATCGCGCCGCGCTCGGAAGCCAATCCCGAAACCGGAAAGAGCGCGTCCCTCGGGGCGCGCTCTTTTTTTGTGCCCGATCCGCAGGAATTCGTGGCGCCGCCTCTTGAAAGCCCAGCCGCGCGCCCCATCTCCGTCGCAGCCCCGATCCGTCGGGCGTTGTCGTCCCCGGCCTTGGCACTCGGTCGGGGCGACTGCTAAATTCCGCGTTCTTTCCCCACCCTTTCAACCACTTAGAGGTTGCCATGAATATCAAGCCGCTGTTCGACCGCGTGGTCATCAAGCGCATGGAAGAAGAAAAGATGTCCGCCGGCGGCATCGTGATCCCGGACTCGGCCACCGAGAAGCCGATCAAGGGCGAGGTCGTCGCGGTCGGTGAAGGCAAGACCCTCGACAACGGCAGCCTGCGCGCGCCGAAGGTCAAGGTCGGCGACAAGGTGCTGTTCGGCAAGTACAGCGGCACCGAAGTGAAGCTCGACGGCACCGACCTGCTGGTGGTCAAGGAAGACGACATCTTCGCGATCCTCGGTTGATCGCCGGACTCGTCCGACCTTCCGTTCTCCCCCTATTTCGCAATTCTTTTTGAGGTAATCCGCAATGGCTGCCAAGGAAATCCGTTTCGGCGAAGACGCGCGCGCAAAGATGGTGCGCGGCGTCAACGTTCTCGCCAATGCCGTCAAGGCAACCCTGGGCCCGAAGGGCCGCAACGTCGTGCTCGACAAGAGCTATGGCGCCCCGACGATCACCAAGGACGGCGTGTCCGTCGCCAAGGAGATCGAGCTGGCCGACAAGTTCGAGAACATGGGCGCGCAGATGGTCAAGGAAGTTGCTTCCAAGACCTCCGACATCGCCGGTGACGGCACCACCACCGCCACCGTGCTGGCGCAGGCGCTGATCCGCGAGGGCATGAAGGCGGTCGCCGCCGGCATGAACCCGATGGACCTCAAGCGCGGCATCGACAAGGCCGTGATTGGCGCGGTCGAGGAGCTCAAGAAGATCTCCAAGCCGTCGTCGACCAGCAAGGAAATCGCCCAGGTCGGCGCGATCTCCGCCAACTCCGATGCCGACATCGGCGACCTGATCGCCAAGGCGATGGACAAGGTCGGCAAGGAAGGCGTGATCACCGTCGAGGACGGCTCGGGCCTGGACAACGAGCTGGACGTGGTCGAGGGCATGCAGTTCGACCGCGGCTACTTGTCGCCGTACTTCATCAACAACCAGCAGTCGATGCAGGCAGAATTGGACGACCCGTTCATCCTGCTCTACGACAAGAAGATCTCCAACGTTCGCGACCTGCTGCCCGTGCTGGAAGGCGTGGCCAAGGCCGGCAAGCCGCTGCTGATCGTCGCCGAGGACGTGGAAGGCGAAGCGCTGGCGACGCTGGTGGTCAACACCATCCGCGGCATCGTCAAGGTCTGCGCGGTGAAGGCGCCGGGCTTCGGTGACCGTCGCAAGTCGATGCTCGAAGACATGGCCGTGCTGACCGGCGGCACCGTGATCTCCGAGGAAGTCGGCCTGCAGCTCGAGAAGGCGACCATCAACGACCTCGGTCGTGCGAAGAAGGTGCAGATCTCCAAGGAGAACACCACCATCATCGACGGCGCCGGCGACACCGCGGGCATCGAGAGCCGCATCAAGCAGATCAAGGCGCAGATCGAGGAGACCTCCTCCGACTACGACCGCGAGAAGCTGCAGGAGCGCGTGGCCAAGCTGGCCGGCGGCGTGGCGGTGATCAAGGTCGGTGCGAGCACCGAGATCGAGATGAAGGAGAAGAAGGCCCGCGTTGAAGACGCCCTGCACGCCACGCGCGCTGCGGTGGAAGAAGGCGTGGTCCCGGGCGGCGGTGTCGCCCTGATCCGTGCGCTGGCCGCGATCACCGGCCTGAAGGGCATCAACGAAGACCAGAACCACGGCATCCAGATCGCCCTGCGCGCGATGGAAGCGCCGCTGCGCGAAATCGTCATCAACGCCGGCGAGGAAGCCTCGGTCGTCCTCAACAAGGTCAAGGAAGGCAAGGGCAGCTACGGCTACAACGCCGCCAACGGCGAGTACGGCGACATGCTCGAGTTCGGCATCCTGGACCCGACCAAGGTCACCCGCACCGCGCTGCAGAACGCCGCGTCGATCGCCGGTCTGATGATCACGACCGAAGCGATGGTCGCCGAACTGCCGAAGAAGGAAGAGCCGGCGATGCCGGGCGGCGGCGACATGGGCGGCATGGGCGGCATGGGTTTCTAAGCCACCACTCCGCATCAGCAGCAACCTCGAAAGGCCCGCCCCGTGCGGGCCTTTCGTTTTGCCGGGCGAGTGTTATTGAACCCGAGGGTTCTTTTTTGCACTGCAGCGTGCAATGCGGATAACAATTCCTTCACGATCGAGCCGCATCCCGACGTGGGGGAGGGAGCAGGCCCGCTACCGGTTCGACCGGGGCGGGCTTTTTAGTTTCCGAGTGCCACGGCGTTCCCGGTGGATCCGGCCAATACGTGGCCGGCCGCATCCTGAAGCCGTTCACTCGCATGCTGCGTCGCGGCAAGCATTCAGCTTCCAGCCATCCTAGGCTCGGACGTGGCTGGCGACCCCCGTTGCCGCCACCTCGCCTTACTGTCCTCCAATACAGGGGTAATTCCATGAGCTTGCTCGCCCGGGCGGTCTCCGTCGCCCTCGCTTCCATGTGCTGTGCCGCCTCCGCACACGCCGCCACCTACGTCGTCAGCGCCCACCAGACCAAGTTCGACCACAAGCTTGCCGCCAAGGTCGAGGCCGCCGGCGGCACGATCACCGCGCGCCTGCCGCAGATCGGCGTGGTCATCGTCGAATCGGGCCATCCCGATTTCGCCACCCGTGCCGGCAAGCTCCAGGGCGTGCGTTCGGCGGTGGCCGACGTGACCGTGCAGTTCGAGCAACCCGACCCGCAACAGCGACTCAGCGCAGACTTCGCCAATCCGCCGAACTCGAGCGATGACGACCGCTTCTTCGACCTGCAGTGGGGCCACGCCGCGATCGACGCGGCCGGCGCGTGGAACGCCGGTTACCGCGGCGAGGGCGCGACCGTCGCGGTGCTCGATTCCGGCCTGTACTGCGACCACCTGGAGTTCGCCGACAACCTGCTGGCGGCCGATTCGGCGTCGTTCGTGCCGGGCGAGGACTATTGCAACACCGGCGGCAGCAGCCACGGCACCCACACCGCCGGCACGATCCTCGCCGGCGACAACGGCGCCGGGACCATCGGCGTCGCTCCCGAAGCCAAGCTGATCGCGGTCAAGGTGCTCAGCGAGATCAATGGCAGCGGCAGCTTCGGCGGCATCATCCAGGGCATCGTCCATGCGGCCGACCACGGCGCCGACGTCATCAACATGAGCCTGGGCGTGCGCGGCGGCCTGCCGGTGGGTGGCAGCGAAGTGGCCGAGCTGATCAATGCGACCAAGCGCGCGGTGCAGTATGCCGGCAGCCAGAACGCGTTGGTGGTGGCATCGGCCGGCAACGACGGCCGCGACCTCGACCACGACAGCGGCATCGAGATCTGCGACGACGACGGCAGTTGCTACCGCGCCAACCTGCGCGCGTTTCCGGCGCAGTTGCCAGGGGTAGTCACGGTCTCGGCGCTGGGGCCGACCGGCTGGGCCTACGACTTCGACACCAACCTCGACACCCTGGCCAGCTACAGCAACTACGGCCAGTCGGCGATCGACTTCGGTGCACCGGGTGGCGACTTCGTCTATCCGGGCACCGAGGCGTGCACGGTCAAGGGCGTGACGGTGCCGTGCTGGGCGTTCGACATGGTCATGAGTTCGACCACCAGCAGTGGTGGCGACAGCTTCTACGGCTGGAGCGCGGGCACCAGCATGGCCGCGCCGCACGTTTCCGGCGTGGCGGCGTTGATCGTCGGCAAGCACGGCGGCGAGATGTCGCCGAAAGCGGTCGAGCGCATCCTGCGCCAGTCCGCCGATGACCTCGGCAAGAACGGCAACGACGATGCCTATGGCACTGGCCGGGTCAATGCCGCCCGCGCCGTGGCCGACTGACTCGATAGTCCGGGACTCGACCTGCGTTGATCCGACGGCCGCCCGCGAGGGCGGCCGTTTTCGTTGGCCGGCGCGATGGTCGAGCCGTGCGCATGGCAACGCGTGCCATCATCGGCGCCGATGAAATACGTTTCCGATTCCGGCTTCGATGCCGACGCCATCGCTGCCCGCGCATTCGATCGCCTCGGCGCGGTCGCCGAGCTCGACGAGGCCGAACGCGGGCGCCTGCGGCCGGTCGCGATCGCCAGCGACTTCGCCATCGACACCCTGGTGGCGCAACCGGCGCTGCTGCGGCGGCTGCTGGCCGACGACGGTGCCGCGCCGGCGGCCGTTCCCGATCTGGAGGCCGGCAACCGCGACGAGTGGCCGGGCCTGCTGCGCCGCCACCGCAAGGCCGAGTCGACCCGGCTGGTGTGGCGCGACGTGCACGGACTCGATGATGTCGACGCGACCCTTGCCGGCAGCACCGCACTCGCGGAACAGTGCCTGCAGGTCGCGCTGGAGGCGCTGCAGCGCGATTTCGCCGGCCGTCACGGAATGGTCCGCGATGCCGATGGCGCGGTCCAGCGGCTGGTGGTGTTCGGCTTGGGCAAGCTCGGCGGCGGCGAGCTGAACTTCAGTTCCGACGTCGACCTGGTCTATGGCTATGCCGAGGGCGGCAGCTCCGATGGCGCCCGTCCGCTGGATGCCGAGCCGTACTTTTCGCGGATCGGCCAGCAACTGGCCAAGCTGCTCGACGAGGTCACCGTCGACGGCTTTTGCCATCGCGTCGATTTGCGCCTGCGACCGTACGGCAACGCCGGCCGGGTGGCGTGGTCGTTCGCGGCGATGGAGCAGTATTTCCAGCACGAGGGCCGCGACTGGGAACGTTACGCCTGGCAGAAGGCGCGGCCGGTGGCCGGCGACATCGCCGCCGGCGAGGAATTCCTCGAGACCCTGCGGCCGTTCGTCTACCGCCGCTACCTGGACTACGGCGCGCTCGACGGCCTGCGCGCGATGAAGGCGGCGATCGCCGCCGAGGTCGCGCGCAAGGAGCTGGCTGACGACATCAAGCGCGGCCCCGGCGGCATCCGCGAGATCGAATTCCTGGTGCAGGCGCTGCAACTGATCCGCGGCGGCCGTGAGCCCGAGTTGCGCGGCCGCCAATTGCAGCCGGCGCTGGCCGCGCTAATCGAGGCCCATCAGGTCGAGCCCGAGGCCGGTGCCGCGCTGGCCGACGCCTACCGGTTCCTGCGCCGGCTGGAGAACCGCCTGCAGATGCTGCGCGATGCGCAGACCCATGCCTTGCCGGACGACCACCTCGACTGTGCCCGGGTCGCCGTTGCGCTGGGTTGTCGTGACTGGGCCGCGCTGCGCGCCATGCTCGACCAGCATCGCGCCGCCGTCAGCGAGGAGTTCGCCGCGCTGCTGGCGCCACGTCGACGCCAGCGCGAACCCGAGGCGCTGGCCGCGTACTGGCGCGCGCTGCGCGACACCGGCGCGGAACACGCCGGCGACGCGACCGTTCTGGCCCGCGCGGGTTTCGATGAAGCCGGACAGACCGACGCCGGGCCGGCCGACGCGCTGTTGCGCGACTTCGCCCGCAGCCCCGGCGTGCGCGGCCTGTCGGACAGCACCGGTGCGCGCCTGGACCGGGTGTTGCCGGCGTTGCTGCACGGCGCCGCGCAATCGAGCCAGCCGCTGCTGGCGTTGCGTCGGCTGCTCGCGCTGCTGCACAACATCCTGCGTCGCAGCGCCTACCTGGCGCTGCTCGACGAACAGCCGCCGGCGCTGGCGCGGCTGGTCGAGGTGGTCAGCCACAGCGCGCTGCTGGCCGAGCGCCTGGCGGCCTACCCGTTGCTGCTGGACGAGCTGCTGGATGTGCGCATCGGCGGACCGCTGCCCGATCGCGACGAACTGATCAGTGCCTGCCTCGCCGTCGCCAGCGAGGCCGACGACGGCATCGCCGGCGACGACGTCGAAGCGGTGTTGAATGCGCTCAACGAAGTTCGCCAGGCGCTGGGCTTCCGCATCGCCATGGCCAGCCGCGACGGCCGCCAGAGCGCGGTCGAGAGCACCCGGCAACTGGCGTGGCTGGCCGACGGCGTGGTCATGCGCGTGCTGGCGCTGGCCCGGCGCGAGATCGTCGCCGCCCACGGCGAAGTGCCCGGCGCTCGGTTCGCCGTGCTCGGCTACGGCAGCCTCGGCGGCGCGGAGCTGGGCTTCGGATCCGACCTCGACCTGGTGTTCCTGTACGACGTGAATGCCGATGGGGATGCCGACGTGGATGCCAATATCGACGGCGGCAACGCGCTCTCCGACGGCGCCCGCCCGCTGGAAGCGTCGCGCTGGTTCGCACGCCTGGCACAGAAGGTCGTCGCCTTGCTTGGCACCGTCACCGCCGCCGGCCGGCTGTTCGATGTCGATGTGCGGCTGCGCCCGGACGGCGCCAAGGGGTTGCTGGTCTCGACCCTTGCCAGCTTCGCCGACTACCAGCGCAGCCGCGCCTGGAACTGGGAGCATCAGGCGCTGGTGCGCGCGCGCTGCGTCAGCGGCGACGCCAGCCTATGTGCCGATTTCGACCGAATCCGCGGGGCGACCCTCGGTCGCGAACGCGACCCGGCCCAGGTGCGCGCGGACGTCGGCAAGATGCGTGCGCGCATGCGCGCTGAGCTCGATCGCAGCGATGCGGCGGCGTTCGACCTCAAGCAGGGCGAGGGCGGGCTGGTCGACCTGGAATTCCTGCTGCAGGCGCTGGTACTGGACCATGCCGACGCCGTCCCTGAACTGCTGGGCCCGCGCGATACCCCCGGCCTGGTCGAGGCGCTGCATCGTGCCGGCGTGTTCGACGGCGACACCCGCGCCGCCCTCCACGCCGCCCACGCCACGCTGCTGGCGCGGGGCTTGGAGTGCACGCTGGACCGACGCCCGCGACGGGTGCCGATGGACGCGGAGATTGTCGAGGCGCGTGCGGCGATCCGCGACGCGGCGAAGGCGCAGCAACTGGATTTCATCGCCGCTCCGAATTTGTAGGAGCGGCTTTAGCCGCGATCTGGAGTCGGCACAGGCGAACGATTTCCGATCGCGGCTAAAGCCGCTCCTATAAATGCGTCTACGACCCGGCATCCAACTGCAGCCGCCGCCGCACCTCCGCGGCCACCCGCGCCGTCTCGCGCAACGGCGTCGTCGCGAACGCGGCGAGGGTATCGTCCAGTGCGCGCACCCGGCCCAATCCGAGCAGGCTGTCGACGAACCGGCGCGGCCGGCCCTTGACCTCGTCAAGGCCGGCGACGAACACCGGCAGATCAGTCGCGCAGGCTTCCGACAGCATGTTGACCGAGTCGGCGGTGCAGACGATGCGGTCCGCGCAGGCGAGCAGGCCGGGGTACGGGTTGGCACCGTCGCCGGGCCCGCTCCAGATCATCCCCGCGCGGCCGGCGAAACGCTGGCGCAGGCGCGCGGTGACCTCCGCCGGGGTGCGTCGCGAGGTGGTCACCAGCAGGCAGCCGTCCTCGGCATCGACCACGCGTTGCAGCCGCCCGGCCACGGCATCGGCCATTGCCGGGTCGAACCGGGCGTGGGCACTGTTGCCGCCGAGCAGCAGCGCCGTGCGCGGTTGCGGCAGCGTTGCCAACGCGGTGAAGGTCCGCCGGGCCTCGTCGAGCCAGACGTCGTCGACCGGATGCAGGCTGCCGAGCAGGCGGATCACGTTGCCGCCTTCGAGGCCGTCGTGTTCGGGCGCGATCACGATGTCCCAGTGTCCCGGCGCGATCCGCGGGTCGAGGATCTGCACCGCGCGGGCGCCGCGACGACGCAGCAGCCGGGTCGCCAGGGCGGCCTGGCGCCCGCAGCCGATCGCCAGTTCCGGCGCGGCGGCCAGGGCCCGGGCGAAACCGTCACCGAATGCGTGGGCCGCGCCCGGCAGCGCCCGCGGAGCCAGCCAGCGCCACGGCGCGCGGGTCTGCAGGGCCCAATCGCGCGCCGGTCGCCCCAGCGCGGAGGCCAATGCGTGCGCCTGCCGCAGGTTGCCGGCATTGCCGTCCGTCAGGGTCCAGGTGCGCGAGCGGGGGCTCGATTGTTCCATTTTTGTCCGTAATCCGTTGCGAGCGCATCGGCTGTTGCTCCACCGCCAGACTTTACACTTGCCTGCATCGGCCGCGGCGTCGCTTGCGGTTCCGAATCCCGTTCCACAATCCCGATCATGGAGATCCAGATGGCAGATGCCTCGACCCCGCAGCAGGCACAGGCGCTGAGCCCGGCCGCGCTCGACCAGTTGTTCCGTACCGCCCGCACCCACAACGAGCTGGGCGGTGAGGTCGGCGACGAGACCCTGCGCGAGCTTTACGACCTGATGAAGTGGGGCCCGACCAGCGCCAACATGAGCCCGGCGCGACTGGTGTTCGTGAAATCGGCCGAGGCCAAGACCAAGCTCGGCCCGGCGCTGGACGAGGGCAATTACGCCAAAACCATGGCCGCGCCGGTGACGGTGATCGTCGGCTTCGACGAGGATTTCCACGAGAAGCTGCCGTACCTGTTCCCGCATACCGACGCCAAAAGCTGGTTCAACGGCCCGCGCGAGAACCGCAGCCCGGCCGCGTTTCGCAACGGCAGCCTGCAGGGCGCCTACCTGATCCTCGCCGCACGCGCGCTCGGGCTGGATTGCGGGCCGATGTCGGGCTTCGACAATGCCAAGGTCGACGAGGCGTTCTTCGCCGGCACCACGATCAAGTCGAATTTCCTGGTCAACCTCGGCCACGGCGATCCGGCCAAACTGTTCGCACGCTCGCCGCGGTTGCCGTTCGACGAGGCCGCGCGGATCCTCTGACCGCCGCAGTATTCCTTTTCGGAGAAAACCCCCATGTTCAAGCAACTGATCCTCACCGCCGCCCTCGCCGCCGCCAGCACGGCCGCGTTCGCGGAACCGGTCACCTACAAGATCGACCCGTCGCACACCAACGTGATCGCGCAGTGGAACCATTTCGGCTTCTCCAATCCCAGCGCGCATTTCGGCCAGGCCGAAGGCACCCTCGTGTACGACGCCGACAACGTCGCCGCGTCCAGCGTGCAGGTGACCCTGCCGCTGACCGGGCTGGACAGCTTCAGCGCCAAGTTCGACGAGCACCTGCGCAGCGCCGACTTCTTCGAGGTGGCCGAATTCCCGGTCGCCACCTTCGAGAGCACCCAGGTCGAAGCGGTCGGCGAAGGCAAGCTGAAGGTCACCGGCAACCTGACCATCAAGGACATCACCAAGCCGGTGGTGCTCGACGTGACCTTGAACAAGGTCGGCGTCCACATGAACAAGCAACCCGCGATCGGCTTCGACGCCACCACCACCGTCAAGCGCTCCGACTTCGACCTCGGCATGGCCGCGCCGATGGTGAGCGACGAGGTGGAGATCCGCATCACCACCGAAGCTTCGGTGCCGAAGGACACCTGAACCATGATCATCGAGCGCCCCGCGGGTGACCGCGGCCATGGACCGGCCCAGGTCGCCTGGCTCGACAGCCGCCACACGTTCTCGTTTGGCGACTACTACGACCCGGCGTGGATGGGCTTCGGGGTGCTGCGGGTGATCAACGAGGACCGCGTCGCCCCCGGCGCGGGTTTCCCGACCCACGGCCACGCCAACATGGAGATCCTCAGCTACGTGCTGTCGGGCGCGCTCGCGCACGAGGACAGCACCGGTGGCGGTGGGGTGATCCGGCCCGGCGAGTTGCAATGGATGAGCGCCGGCCACGGCGTCCGCCACAGCGAGTTCAACGCGTCGAACGACGAGCCGGTGCATTTCCTGCAGGTATGGCTGCAGCCGGACCGGGTCAACGCGCCGCCGGCGTATGCGCAACGGCCCGCCGCCGGTGGCGAAGGCTGGCAACTGCTGGCCTCTCCCGATGGCCGCGACGACAGCCTGGCGATCCGGCAGGACGCAAATGTGTTCAATGCACGGCTGGCCGTGAATGCAGCGGCCGAGTACCCGCTGCGGGATTCACGGCGCTACTGGCTGCATGTCGCCCAAGGTGCGGTCGAGGCCAATGGCCGGGTCCTGCAAGCCGGCGACGCGTTGGGTTTTGTCGAGGAGGCGGGCGGGCTGCGGGTCACCGGCCGCGGCGATTCGTCCGCCGACGCCCTGCTGTTCGAGTTGCCGGCCTGACCACCCATTCCGGAAATCCCGTCGTAGGAGCGACGTAAGTCGCGACCCACCGACACTGCAAGCTCGCCTCGGACAACGCGCGGCGTCGTTCGAGCGCTTGGGAGCGTGCGGTTGATGGCAGCGGGTCGTTTGCCGATTGTCAGTGGGTCGCGACTCACGTCGCTCCTACGACCGAAGCAAGTCGAGTCGGACAGGAATCGGTCGCCGGGCGCCTGCTAAACTGCTTGTCTCGCACCGCCCCTCGCCATCGACATGACCGCAGCCGCCCACGACCATCCCACCCAGGCCAACGCCGAGCGTCGCTACAGCGTCTCGCGCGCCGACCTGCCGCTGAGTTGCCCGTTGCCGTCGATGGCGCTGTGGAACTCGCATCCGCGGGTGTACCTGCCGATCGAGGCCGAGCGCGAGTGCGACTGCCCATACTGCGGCGCGCATTTCGTCCTCGAAGACTGATCGTCGACCCGCGACGATGCGTCGGCTGACCGTCGTCCAGCTGTTGCCGGCGATGCAATCGGGCGGGGTCGAGCGTTCCACTCTCGAAATCGCCCAGGCGCTGGTCGATGCCGGTCATCGCGCCATCGTGGTATCCGCCGGCGGCCGGCTGGTGCCGCGGTTGCACGCGCTCGGCGCCGAACACATCGATCTCGCCGTCGGCCGCAAGTCGCTGGCCACCCTGCGCCATGTCCGCCCATTGCGCGCGCTGCTGCGGCGCGAGCGTGCCGACATCGTCCACGTGCGCTCGCGACTGCCGGCCTGGATCGGCGTGTTGGCGCTGCGTGGCATGGACGCGGCCGTGCGTCCTCGGCTGGTCAGCACCGTGCACGGGCTCAACTCGCCGTCGCGCTACAGCGCGGTGATGACCCGCGGCGAGCGCGTGGTCTGCGTGTCCGACACCGTGCGCGAGTACGTATTGCGCCATTACCCCGCGACCGATCCCGGCAAGCTGCGGGTGGTCCCGCGCGGGATCGACCCGGCCGCATTCCCGCCCGCACCCTGGCCCGACCGCGATGCCCGGGCCTGGGCGGCCGCCCAGCACCCGGCGCTGGGTGGCGACGGCCCGTTGCTGCTGCTGCCCGGGCGCGGTACCCGGCTCAAGGGTCACGCCGATGCGCTGGCGCTGCTGGCGCGGTTGCGCGCCGAGGGCATCGATGCGCGATTGTGGTTGCCGGGCGCGCGTGAAGCCGGTCGCGAGGCCTATATCGCCGAACTGGAGGCCGACGCCGCGACGCGCGGTATCGCCGACGCGATCGCGTTCACCGCGCCAACCGACGCGATCGCCCGTGCCTATGCCGCCTGCGACCTGGTGCTGCAGCTATCGCGCAAGCCCGAGGCGTTCGGCCGCACCGTGGTGGAGGCGCTGTCGTGCGCGCGGCCGGTGCTGGGCTGGGCCCACGGCGGCGTCGGCGAACTGCTGCGCGAGCTGCAACCGGTCGGTGCGGTCGCGCCATTCGATCCCGACGCCCTGCACGCCGGTGCACGCGCGCTGCTCGCGCAGGCGTCGTCGGCAGCCGGTACGATGCCGGCTGTGTCGCCCTCCCTGTTGTCGAACTACACCCTGCGCGCGATGCAGCGTGCCACGCTGGCCGTCTATGCCGAACTCACCGACTGACACCCTCGCGTCCCATCCGACCACGCCGGCCATCGATCCGGTCCGCGGCTGGCGCTGGGCACCGGCGTGGATCCTCGCCTACGTCGGCTTGTGGCCGGCGCCGGGCTATGCCGAGGGCATCCTCGTGCTCGGCGCACTGGTGGCGATCGCCAAGCTGGTGGCCTCGCGCTTCCGCGGTGGCGGCGAGTTGCTGAGCCACCAGGCCTGGGCGCTGACCAGCGTCCTGTTCTTCGCCTATTGGCTGCCCGAAGCGGTGTCGGCGTTTGACGCGATCGACCCCGCGCGCGCCCTGCGCGAGGCCGCGGTCGACCTGCGCTACCTGCCGTTCCTGTGGCTGGCCGCGGCGGCGGTGGCGAACGACCGCGGCCGCCGCATCACCTTCGGCGGGTTGGCGATCATTCTGGGGATCTGGACGATCGACGCGCTGCTGCAGGCGCTCACCGGTACCAGTCCGCTGTTCTTCGGGATCGACTCGATCAAGCACGCCATCAGCGGCCACGGCATGTGCAGCGCCGAGGAGATGGCCGGGCTCGACCGCCTCAGTGGCGTGCTCGGGCCCTGCAACCTCAAGCTCGGCATCGTGATTGCGAGCCTGTCGCCGTTTGCGCTGTATGCCGCCGGCAAGCGCTTCGGCCGGATCGGCTGGCTGGTTGCGGCCGCCGCCGTGGGAGTGGTGGTCGTGCTGGCCGGTTCGCGCGCCTCATGGATCACCTATGCCCTGGTGCTGGTGTTGTCGGGCTGGCGGGTGCTGGGCTGGAAGAAGCTGCTTGGAGTGTTCGCGTTCGGCGCGGTGATGCTGGCGGTGTTGACTGCGGCCTCGCCCAACGTGCGCGATCGCATCACCCGCACCGCCCACGTACTCGCCGCCGACCAGGAGGGAGTCGACATGGCGCTCTCCGGGCGCACCCGGATCTGGGGCGCTGCGCTGTGCATGGGGGGGCACCATCCGGTCAACGGGATCGGTGCGCGTGGCTTCCGCGAAGCGTTCCCGGGTTGCGACCCGGAGCATGGCGAAGTCGCGCAGTGGGGCGACGGCCCGGCGCTGCACGCGCACCAAATTGTGCTGGAGATCTTCAGCGAGACCGGCGGCTTCGGCCTGTTGCTGTGGCTGGCCGGTACCGCGCTGGCCTGGCGCGCATGGCGGTTCGCCGATGCCGCCGCGCGCGAGTCGGCGCGGCCGGCGATGCTGGCGCTGGTGGTGACGGTGTTCCCGCTCAACACCCACCTGGCGTTCTACTCGACGTTCTGGGGCGGGCTGACCTTGCTGCTGGCCGCGTTGTATGCCGGCAGCCTGCTGGCCGGACGCGCAACCGAACCGCCGGCTGCCTGATCCGCGTCAGCGGTACGGCGATTCCATGCCCGGCGGGCGTCGCTTGAAGCGCCGGTGGATCCACAGGTACTGGCTCGGCGCCTCGCGCACCATCGCCTCGATTTCGGCGTTGACCCGGGTGCTGTCGAACGCCGGGTCGGCGGACGGGAAGTCGGCCAGCGGCGCACCGAGCCGCAACACGTAGTCGGCGCCCTCGCGGCGATGGAAGAACGGCACCACCGCGCAGCCCGACAAGCGCGCGAACTGGTGGGTCGCGGTGATCGTCGCCGCCGGCACCTCGAAGAACGGCGCGAACACCGTGTCCTTGCCGCGCATGTCCTGGTCCGGCGCATACCACAGGATGCCGCCGCGCTTGAGGTGGCGCATCGCTCCGCGCAGCTCGTCGTTGCCGAACATCGCGGTCGCGTAGCGCAGCCGTCCGCGCATGACCGCCCACTCCATCACCGGGCTGCGATGGCGGCGGTACATGCCGGCCAGCGGCAGGTGGTCGCACATCAGCCGCCCGCACATCTCCAAGGTCAGGAAGTGGCCGGACACGAGCAGCACGCCGCGGCCCTGGGCGCGGATCGCCTCGACGGCCTCGACGCCCTCGATCCGCACCGTGCGCCGCATCGGCGCCGCGCTGCCCCACCACGCGCGGGCGAATTCGAACAGGCCGATGCCGAAATCACGGAAGCTCGCGTGCAGCAACGCTTGGCGGTCGGCTTCGGCCATCTCCGGGAAGCACAGCGCGAGATTGATCCGCGCGGCGCGCCGGCGTGCGCCGGCCAACCGCAGCGCCAGCGCGCCGAGGCCGGCGCCGAGCCCGCGTTGCAATGCCCACGGCAGCCGGGCTGCCAGCCACATCAGGCCGAGCGCGAACCACGTCGGCCAATGGCGTGGCCCCAGCGGCGGGCGGGGAAGATCGGGGGCGGACGCAGTCGGCATGCCGCTGATTCTATCGTTGCCGCGCCATGCGATCGCCTTGCCGGTCGCGGCGAACGCCCCGTCGCTGCATATCGTTCGCTATCCTTGGCACGATGCGGACAGACCTGATCGAGCGCCTGTTGCGCGGCCTGTACTCGGCCGCGCTGTACCTGCTGGTGCCGATCACGGTCTATCACCTGATCTGGCGCGGCTTCCGCCAGCCGGCATATTTCCAACGCTGGCGCGAGCGCTACGCGCGCTACCACGGCCCGCCGCATGCACGGACGCTGTGGCTGCATGCGGTGTCGGTCGGCGAGGTCAATGCGGCGGTGCCGCTGGTCAATGCGTTGCGACGCGGCCGCCCGGACCTGCGGCTGCTGGTCACCACCATCACCCCGACCGGCTCGGAGCGCGTGCGCGCGCTGTGGGGCCACGATATCGAGCACGTCTACCTGCCCTACGACCTGCCCGGCGCGGTCGGCCGCTTCCTCGACCATTACCGGCCGCACGCGGCGCTGATCATGGAAACCGAGTTGTGGCCGAACCTGCTGTTCGGCTGTCGCGACCGTGGCGTGCCGACGCTGATCCTCAACGCGCGGCTGTCGGAACGCTCGCTGCGCGGCTACCGGGTGCTGGCGCCGCTGGTCGGCCGCGCGCTGCGCACGGTGCGCACGGTCGCGGCGCAGTCGCTGGCCGATGCGGTGCGCTTCGTACGGCTGGGGGCGCGCGCCGAACAGGTGGTCGAGACCGGCAACCTCAAGTTCGACGTCGCCGTGCCGGAGGCGCTGGAGGCCGTCGCCGGAGAGTTCCGCGGCCATAGCGGTGCGCGCCCGGTGTGGATCGCCGCCAGCACCCACGAGGACGAGGAGGCCGCGGTCATCGGCATCCATCGCCACCTGCGGGCGCGCTTCCCCGACCTGCTGCTTTTGTGGGCGCCGCGCCACCCCGAGCGGTTCCGGGTGGTCGTCGGCCACGCGCGCGCGGCCGGCTGGACGGTGTCGACGCGTTCGCGTGGCCGCTGGCCGGGTGCCGGCGACGCAGTGTTCGTGGTCGATACCCTGGGCGAGTTGATGAGTTTCTACGCCTGCGCCGATGTCGCCTTCGTCGGCGGCAGCCTGCAACCGGTCGGCGGCCACAACCTGCTGGAGCCGGCGGCGGGCGGCACCCCGATCGTGACCGGGCCGCACCTGCACAACTTCGAAGAGATCTCGCGGCGGCTGGACGAGGCCGGGGCGCTGAAGGTCGGTGCCGACGCCGCAGCGGTCGAGGCCGAACTGGCGCGACTACTGGCCGACCCGGTCGCGCGTGCGGCAATGGCCGACGCCGGCCGCAAACTGGTCGAAACCGGTCGCGGCGCGCTGGCGCAGACGATGGTGTTGCTGCAGCCGGTGTTGCCGCCGGTGGCTGGTGCCCGGCCGGCACGGCCGTCACCGGATGCGAGTGCTCTCGGGAGCAAGAGCGCGTTGTAGGAGCGGCTTTAGCCGCGATCGGTGGTCGGCGCGGGCGAACGATTCCAGATCGCGGCTGAAACCGCTCCTACAGAACAGCAGGCAGCGGCGAACCGAGGACGCGGAGGCGACGGTCCCCCGCGCCGCGCTTACTGCTGGATGTCCGACTGCACCTGGGCGTCGGCGTTGACAGTCAGCAGGCGGTTGATGTCCTGCACGTCCTCGATCGCCAGGGTGCCGGCCGCCTGTTCCAGCAGCAGTCGGCTCTGCAGGTAGTTGTAGCGGGCCAGGGCGTAGGCCTGCTGCGCGGTGAACAGGTTGTTCTGGTTGTTCAACACGTCGAGCACGGTGCGGGTACCGACTTCCAGGCCGACCTGCGAGGCGTCGTACGCGGCCTGCGCGGAGACCAGCGCCAGCCGGCGGGCTTCGACCTCGCTGATGCCGGCGACCAGGGTCTGGTAGGCATTGCGGGTGTTGCGCTCGAGCGCGCGCCGCTGCTGCTCCAGCTCGTCGGTGGCGATGTCGCGCTGGGCGATCGCCTGGCGCACCTGCGACTGTGTCCGGCCGCCGGAGAAGATCGGCACGCTCAGGGTGATGCCGACTTCCGGGCCGCGGCTTTCGCTCTCGATCGGGAAGGTCTGGCTGAAGCCGCTGGCGCTGAAGGTGGTATCGCCCCACTGTTTGCCGTCGGCATAACCGCCGCTGAGGTACAGCGTGGGCAGATGACCGGCCTGCGCAGTGCGGACGTCGGCCTGGCGTGACTGGACCTGCAACTGCTTGGCCTGCAGCGCCGGGTTGTTGTCGAACGCGGTCTGCACCCAGGCGTCTGCGCCTTCGCTGACCGGCAGCTGCGGCTGGAAGTCCGCCGGCAGGCCCTGCAGGTTGGCGACCGGCCGCCCGGTGATCTCGGCCAGCGCCTGGTAGGCGTCGGCGACTCGGGTACGGGCGAGGATAGTGTTGGCGCGCGCGCTGTCGTACTGGGCGCGGGCCTCGTGGACGTCGGTGATCGGCGCCAGGCCGACTTCCAGCCGCTTGGAGGCGAAGTCGAACTGCTTCTGCAGCGCCGCCTCGGCGGCCTCGGCGGCAGCCAGCGTTTCCAACTGGATCAGCACGTTGAAGTAGGCAGCCGAGGTGCGGGTGATCAGGTTGTCGCCGGCGGCTTCGAGCTGGAAGTCGCTGGCCCGGCTCAACGCGTTCTGGCTGCGCAGGGTGGTGAAGCGCGACATGTCGAACAGCATCTGGGTGGCGTCGACACCGAGCCGGCGCGAGGTCACCTCGGTATTGGAGTTGCCGCTGAACTGGACGAACTCGCCGGTGTTGGGATCGCGGACGTTCTCGGTCGCCGGGCCCTTGCTGCGCGAGCGGCTGATCGAGGCGCTGCCATCGATCTGCGGCAGCATCGCCGCGCGTGCCTGCACCGCGCCCTCCCGGGTGAACAACCGGCCCGATTCGGCGGCGGCGAATTGCGGGTCGCCGGCGCGGGCCAGCTCGTAGGTCTGCAACAGGTCTTCCGCGGCGGCGGTGGCCGGCAGCAGGGCGAAGGCGAGGGCGAGAACGAGGCGGCGGCGAATCATGCTGTGTCCTTGGGTTGGTTCAGAACTCGAAGACGGGCTGGGGAGCCGCGCCGGCGAGATAGGGGAGGTCAGTCTCGAACAGTGATTCGATGCGCGGCTGGCCGGCATCGTTGTGCAGCAGTACCGCTTCCATCGCCGGCGAGCGGCCACGGACGACGAACATGCGCCCGCCCGGTTGCAGCCATTCGACAAACTTCGCCGGAATGGCATCGACCGCGGCGGTCACGCAGATCGCGCTGAAGCGGCGATCGGTGTCGTAGGCGAACGCATCGGCGTGGAGCACGTCGACATTGCCCAGCCGGTGGCCATGCAGGTTGGCGCGGGCGGTGTCGGCGAGGTCGGCGTGTTGTTCCAGGCTGATCACGTCGCGGGCCAGCCGCGCCAGGCAGGCGGTCAAGTAGCCGCTGCCGGTGCCGATCTCGAGCACGTGGTCGCCCGGGTTCAGCGCCAGCGCCTGCAGGGTGCGGCCTTCGACCACCGGCTTCATCATGTGCTCGCCGTGGGCCAGCGGCAGGGCGATGTCGGTGTAGGCCAGGGCGCGGTGCGCGGCGGGAACGAAGTCCTCGCGCGGCAACGTCGCCAGCACGTCGAGCACGCGCGGATCGAGCACGTCCCAGGGCCGGACTTGCTGCTCGACCATCAGTTCACGGGCCTTGGCGTAATCGATCGTGCTCATTTCGGTAAGGTCTCAGTCTCGCGGTTGACCGCCCATTGTACCGGCGCGATTGCGGGGCTGGCGGGGGTGGCGCGACCGGCACAGGATCGCCGTTGTCGGCGCGCGCACCTGAGTGCCAGAAGTAACCGCGACCGCGGTCACGGGCGTTCGATGACCTTTGTGGGCGCGTGTCCGCCGGCACTCGCATAGCCGCGCATGAACAGGTCGACCGCGGCGCCCAGGTGGGCCTCGATCTGCGCCGGCGTCGCCTCGCAGCAACCAAACACCAGCATCGCGTGCGGCTCGCCCTTGAGCAGGGCGAAGAACTGTGCGGCGGCGCGGTGAAGGGCGTCGGCGTCACCGGCGTCGATGGCCAACTCGCCGCTGGCGACCCGACGCTGCAGCAAGGCGACGAACGAGCCGTGCACACGCTGCGGACCGGCTTCCCAGAACAGCTGCGACAGCGCGCTGCCGGCGAGCTGCGGGGTGCACAGCATCCGATGGCCGGCGACCGCCTCGGGGCTGGAGATCATCGCGTAGAACGCCCGCGCGATCGCCAGCAGGCGTTCGCGCAGCGGGGTGGCGGGCGACGGCTCGAACAGCGCCGGCGGCAGCTGGGTCTCGCAATGCGACTTCACCGCCGCGCCGAACAGGGTTTCCTTGTCGCCGAAGTGGCTGTAAACGGTGAGCTTGGAAACCCCGGCCTCGGCCGCGATCTGGTCCATGCTGGCGCCGTCGAAACCGAGCCGGGTAAACATCTGCTTGGCGGCCTCGAGGATCGCCGCGCGCTTGCCCAGGTCCTTCGGGCGCCCGGGTCCGGCGGTCCGGGACGGGGCGGGAGGCTTGGCGGCGGGGCGGTCACGGGAAGGTCGCACAGTCATCATTCAATACTAGACTAATCGGTTTGTTATTTATACAGTACCGCTTGGTCCATTAATTGAGCCGCAACATGCGCAGCCGTGTCCGCAACGCCCGCTCCGCGCCGCCCCGGTTGATGCCGGCATTGATGATTGTCGTCAGCCTGCTGGCGGCCTGCGCGGGCGACGAGGCCGCGGTCGAATCCGCCCGCCCGGTGCTGGTGACCCGGCCGCAGGCCGCGGCCGATGGCTTCACCTCGCTGGCCGGCGAGATCCGCGCCCGCGAGGAAAGCCCGCTGTCGTTCCGGGTCGGCGGCAAGCTGGTCGAGCGCCAGGTCGATGTCGGCGACCACGTCAAGCAGGGCCAGGTGCTGGCGACGCTGGATGCCGGCGACCTGCAGGCCCGCGCCCGTGCAGCCCGTGCGCAGCTGGCGGCGGCCGAAGCCGAACTCGGCCGCGCCCGCGCCGACCGCGCCCGGTTCGCGACCCTGGCCGAACAGCAACTGGTCAGCCGCTCGACGATGGACGCGCAGAACGCCGCCGCGATCGCGGCCGAAGGCCAGGTCAAGGCCGCGCGCGCCGAGCTTGAAGTGGCCGGCAACCAGGCGGCCTACAGCCAGTTGCTGGCGCCGGCCGACGGCGTGATCGCGGCGCGCCAAGCCGAGGCCGGGCAGGTGGTCGGCGTCGGCCAGCCGGTCTTCACTCTCGCCGTCGACGGCCGTCGCGAGGTGGAGTTCGCGGTGCCCGAAGGCGCGATCGACACCATCAAGCCGGGCCAGGCGGTGGTGGTCGAACTGTGGTCCGAGCCCGGCAAGCGCTGGCCCGGCACCGTGCGCGAGATCGCGCCGGTGGCCGATGCGGCGTCGCGCACGTTCGCCGCGCGCGCGACGATCGATGCGCCGGCCGGAACGCTGGATCTCGGCCAGAGTGCGCGCGTCTATTTCACGGGTAGCGACGATGCCGCGCTCAGCGTGCCGCTGTCGGCGCTGCAACGCGTCGGCGAGGATGCCGTCGCGGTGTTCGTGGTCGACCCCGCGAGCTCGACCCTGAAACTGCAGCCGATCCGGATCGGCCCCTACGGCAGCGAGCGCGCCCCGGTGCTCGACGGCCTCGCGCCCGATGCCTGGGTGGTCGCCGCCGGCGGCCACCTGTTGCGCGAGGGCCTAGAAGTCGTCCCGGTCGACCGCGACAACCGCCCCGTCACTGCCGAACCCGACAAGCCCGCCACGCCCGCCGCCGCGCCGGCGACCACTGCCGACGAAGGCTGAACCATGCGCTTCAATCTTTCCGAAGCGGCGCTGCGCCATCGCAGCCTGGTGGTCTACGCGATGCTGGTGCTGGCGATCGCCGGCGCGCTGTCGTACTTCAAGCTCGGCCGCAGCGAGGACCCGGAATTCACCTTCAAGGTGATGGTGATCCACACCCTGTGGCCGGGCGCGACCGCCGAGCAGGTCGGGCGCCAGGTTACCGACCGGATCGAGCAGAAGCTCATGGAAACCGGCGAATACGACTTCATACGTTCGTACTCGCGGCCGGGCGAGTCGCAGGTTATCTTCGCCGCGAACGACGCGATGCGTTCCGACGAGATCCCCGAGCTGTTTTACCAGGTGCGCAAGAAAGTCGGCGACCTGCGCCCGGAGTTGCCGCGCGACATCGTCGGGCCGTTCTTCAACGACGAGTTCGGCGACACTTTCGGCAACATCTATGCGTTGACCGGCGAAGGCTTCGACTACGCGGTAATGAAGGACTACGCCGAGCGCGTGCAATTGGCGCTGCAACAGGTGCCCGACGTCGGCAAGATCGAGCTGTTCGGGGTGCAGGACGAGAAGATCTGGATCGAGCTGTCCAACACCAAGCTGGCGACGCTCGGGGTGCCCGCCTCGGCGGTCAAGGACGCACTGGACCAGCAGAACGCGATGGTGCCGGCGGGCTTCTTCGAGACTCCGAGCAGCCGGGTGCCGCTGCGGATCAGCGGACAGTTCAAGACCGTCGAGCAAATCCGCGATTTCCCGATCCGGGTCGGCGACCGCACGTTCCGGCTCGGTGACGTCGCCGAAGTCCATCGCGGCTTCGCCGATCCACCGGGGCCGGGCATGCGCTTCATGGGCGAGAACGCGATCGGCATCGGCGTGTCGATGCGCGACGGTGGCGACATCCTCGAGCTCGGCGAAACCCTGGAAGCGACCTTCGCCGAACTGCAGCAGACCCTGCCGGCCGGGATGACCCTGGGCAAGGTGTCCGACCAGCCGGCCGCGGTCGAGGAATCGGTCAACGAGTTCGTCAAGGTGCTGACCGAGGCGGTGGTGATCGTGCTGCTGGTCAGCTTTCTGTCGCTGGGCCTGCGCACCGGCCTGGTGGTGGCGCTGTCGATCCCGCTGGTGCTGGCGATGACCTTCACTGTGATGCAACTGTTCGGGGTCGGCCTGCACAAGATTTCCCTCGGCGCGCTGGTGCTGTCGCTGGGGCTGCTGGTCGATGACGCGATCATCGCGGTCGAGATGATGGCGATCAAGATGGAGCAGGGCTTCGACCGCCTGCGCGCGGCGGCGTTCGCGTGGGACTCCACCGCGTTTCCGATGCTGACCGGCACCTTGATCACCGCGGCCGGGTTCCTGCCGATCGCGACCGCGGCGTCGAGCACCGGCGAATACACCCGCTCGCTGTTCCAGGTGGTGACGATCGCGCTGCTGGTGTCGTGGGTCGCGGCGGTGGTGTTCATCCCCTACCTCGGCGACAAGCTGCTGCCCGACCATGGCCATTCGGCGAAGTTGAAGCCCGGTTCGCTGGCCGCGCGCTGGCATGCACAGCGGCAGCACTGGGCCGATCGCTGGCCGGCGTTCGCCGACCTGCTCGCGCCGGCGCCACACGACGGCCACACCCACGACCCGTACGGCACTCGCTTCTACCAGCGCTTCCGCGGCTGGCTGGTGTGGTGCGTGCGCCGGCGCTGGCTGGTGATCGGACTCACTATCGCCGGCTTCGTCGCCTCCCTGATGTTGTTCCGCTTCGTGCCGCAGCAGTTCTTCCCCGACTCGGTGCGGCCGGAGCTGATGGTTGACATGGAGCTGGCCGAAGGCAGCTCGCTGAAGGCGACCAAGGCCCAGGTGATGCGGCTGGAGAAGCTGCTGGCGCAGCGCGACGACCTGGTCAACTACACCGCCTACGTCGGCACCGGCTCGCCGCGTTTCTACCTGCCGCTGGACCAGCAGTTGCCGGCCGCCAACTTCGCCCAGTTCGTGTTGATGCCCGAGGACATAGAGGCGCGCGAGGCGGTGCGCAGTTGGATGATCGAGGAAATCGTGCCGCAGTTCCCCGAACTGCAACTGCGCGTGACCCGGCTCGAGAACGGCCCGCCGGTCGGCTACCCGGTGCAGTTCCGGGTCTCCGGCGAGCACATCGATCAGGTCCGCGAGATCGCCTATGCGGTGCGCGAGAAGATCCGCGAGAACGGCCACGTCGCCAACGTCAACCTCGATTGGGACGAGCCGGGCAAGGTCGTGCGCCTGCAGGTCGACCAGACGCGCGCGCGCGCGCTCGGGATCAGTTCGGCGCAGCTGGCGCAGGTGCTGGGTGGCTCGCTGTCGGGCAACCCGGTCAGCGTCTATCGGGAAGGCGACGAGCTGATCGAGATGATGCTGCGCGGCGCCGACGACGAGCGCGTGCGGCTCGACCAGCTCGGCAGCCTGATGGTGCCGACGGCGAGCGGCCAGAGCGTGCCGCTGAGCCAGATCGCCACGCTTGAGTATGGCTTCGAGGAAGGCATCATCTGGCACCGCGACCGCAAGCCGACGATGACCGTGCGCGCCGACATCTACGACGGCACCCAGCCGGCGACGGTGATGGCGCAGATCTCGCCGACGTTGGACGACATCCGCGCCGGCCTGCCGTTCGGCTACTCGGTCGAGATCGGCGGCAGCGTGGAGGACTCGTCGCGTGGCCAGGCCTCGATCGCCGCCGGCGTGCCGCTGTTCCTGCTGGTGGTGTTCACCCTGCTGATGCTGCAGCTGCGCAGCTTCTCGCGCAGCATCATGGTGCTGCTGACCGCGCCGCTGGGGTTGATCGGGGTGACCTTGTTCCTGCTGGTGTTCCGGGTGCCGTTCGGGTTCGTGGCGATGCTCGGCACGATCGCGCTGGCCGGCATGATCATGCGCAACTCGGTGATCCTGGTCGACCAGATCGAGCAGGACCGTGGCGACGGCCGCGAGACCTGGGAGGCGATCGTCGAGGCCACCGTGCGCCGCTTCCGGCCGATCGTGCTGACCGCGCTGGCGGCGATCCTGGCGATGATCCCCTTGTCCCGGAGTGCGTTCTTCGGGCCGATGGCGGTGGCGATCATGGGCGGCCTGCTGGTCGCCACGGTGCTGACCCTGTTCTTCCTGCCGGCGCTGTACGCGGCGTGGTTCCGGGTCAAGGTGCCGATGGGAACGTAGGCGCCCAATCTACCCGTTGGCGCCCCATGGCGCCGGCGGTGTTGCCACAGGTTTGGTCAGGTCGAACTGCACCCGGAACAGCCGGCCGCCGGGCCGTGCCAGTTCGTAGACGAACACCTCGTCTGGCTCGATCTCCATCGCCCAGGTGTTGCGATTGGATACCGTCATGTCGGCCGCGGTGAACATCGCGACGGACTCCGCATCGACCGGGAATTCCTGTCGTGTCGTGGTGCCGGCGCCGCTGGTGTCGCCGCCGTACATCGTGATCGCGTCGTCGCTGCCGTCCGCGTGGCGATGGTCGTGCTTGAGGCGCAGGCCGCCATCGGTGCGGGTCAGCACCCAGGTGCGCGAGCGGTCGTCGCCGACATGGAACGGGATGCGGATCTCCTCGTTGCGGCATTCGCGCACGTGCATCACCAGCGCTTTGTCGGCGAATGGATCGGCACCGGTCGGCGTCGGGACGTCGGCGACCACCGTGCCGGCAAACGCCTGGCCGCACAGTGCGGCGAGGTTGGTCATGAAGGCATCGGCCGGGGTGTTCCTGGCTGCGGTTTGGGTTGCCTCGATGTCGGCAGGCGTCTCGACCGATGCGGCGGGCGCGCGGGAGCCGCTGTCGCACGCGGCAATCGCGAGGACAACAGCGGCGAGAACTGGCAGACGCAGGTTGTTGTTCATTCGCGCACGGTAGCCGCCCGCGGCAGCCCGGGCAATCAGGCTCCGGCACCTCGCAACAGGTGGTCACGGAGCGCCGCGTAGTCCGCCGCCAACGGCTGAGCATGTGCCGGATGCGCCAGCGCCGCGGTCAATGCCGCCGGCGGTTCAACTGCATGCCCGACCAGCGGCTCGACGACGCTTTCGAACTTGGCCGGGTGCGCGGTGGCGACCACGGCCCAGGCGCCCGTGTCGCCGGCGGCGCGCAATCGCTCCAGCACCCGCAGGCCGACCGCGGTGTGCGGGCACGGCACCACGCCGTGGCGCCGCGGCGCATTCGCGATCGTGTCGCGGATCGCGGCGTCATCGACCCGGAGCGCGCGCAATCCGGAGCGCAGTTCGGCGTCGTCCGGGTGCCACCATCGCAGCCGTTCGAAGTTGCTAGGCGCGCCCACGTCCATCGCATTGGCGAGCGTCGCTTCGGTCGCGCGCGGCGCGTAGTCCTCGCCGTCGAGGTAGCGCGGCAGTGTGTCGTTGGCGTTGCAGGCCAGCACGATCTCGCCGACCGGCAGGCCCATGCTTCGCGCCAGCCAGCATGCAAGCGCGTTGCCGAGGTTTCCGGTCGGCACGATGAAGTTCAGCGGCATGCCGTGGCGCGCGTGGAAGTCGAGCGCCGCGTGTGCGTAATACGCGATCTGTGGCAGCAGGCGCCCCAGGCTGATGCTGTTGGCCGAGGTCAGGGTCACCTTCTCGCGCAAGGACGCATCGACCAGCGCCTGTTTCACCAGCCGCTGGCAATCGTCGAAGCTGCCGTCCACGCGCATTGCCTGCACGTTGTTGCTGAAGCTGCCCAGCACGTGCGCCTGCCGCGGCGACACGCGGCCGTCGGGGTACAGCACCAGGACGCGGAAGCCGGGGCGGCGGTGGAAGGCGGCGGCGACCGCGGCACCGGTGTCGCCGGAGGTGGCGACCAGGACGGTGGTGGTCGGCTGCGAGGGCTCGCGCAAGCGCGACAGCGTTTCGGCGAGGAAGCGCGCGGCGTAGTCCTTGAACGCCGCGGTCGGGCCGTGGAACAGTTCCAACAGGTAGTCGTCGGGCGCGTTCAGTGCGCGCAGTGGTGCCGGGAAGTCGAACGCGGTAGTGCACAACTGCGACAGGTGCTCGCGCAAGCCCGAGCCGGCGAAGTACGGCGACAGTACCTGTTCGGCGGTCTGCGCCAGCGTCGCCTTGGGGTGAGTCATGTCGACGACCGGGATGCGTTCGGGCACATACAGGCCACCGTCGGGGGCGAGGCCGGCGGCGATCGCGACCTCCAGCGACACCGGTGCGATGCCGCCGCGAGTGCTGACGTAGTTCATCCGATCACCTCCGCGCGCGGACCGTTGACCGGCGACACCCAGGCCGTGCTGTGCAGGTCCACTTGCGCGAACGCCGCCTGCATCGCCTGCGCCGCGCCCTCCGCGCGGTCGCGCTCGGCGAACCAGCCGAATACCGTGGGCCCGGCGCCGGAGATGCTTGCGCCGAGGGCACCGTGCGCGAGTGCGGCGTCGCGCACCGCGGCAAATCCGGGAATCAGCGGTGCCCGGCGTGGCTGGACCAGCACGTCGCGCAAACCTTCGGCGATCAGCGCGTGGTCGCCGCGGGCGAGGCCGGTGAGGAACAGCGCCAGGTGCTCGCTCTGCCGCACGAAGTCGGCCAGCGGATACGGCGCCGCCAGCGCCTCGCGCGCGCGCCGGGTTTCAAGCACGAAGTCCGGATGCACCGCCGCGCAGAACAGCGGTGGCGCGGTGAGCGCGATCATCCGCGTCGGCGTCGCCAGCACCACGCCGCCCAACAGCATCGGCGCGACGTTGTCGCCGTGCATACTGCCGCTGGCGACCGCTTCGCCGACCAGCGCCAGCGGGTACAACGCCTCGCGCGACAGCGGCGCATCCAACACCGCGTTGGCCGCGACCAGCGCCGCCACGCACGAGGCCGCCGAACCGCCGAGGCCGGAGCCGAGCGCGATGCCCTTGTGCAGGTGCAACTCGAAACCGTGCTCGATGCCGTGGCGCTCGCGCAGCTCGATCAGCGCACGGCCAGCGGTGTTGCGCTCGGCTTGCAGCGGCAGTTGTGCAGAACCACCGACATCGCCGTCGATCGCGACGATGCGCACCTCCGGCGCGTCGATCCGGCGCACCGTGGCGCGGTCGCCGGGGCCGTCGATGGTATGGCCGAGCAGGTCGAAGCCGACCCCGATGTTGCCGACGCTGGCCGGCGCGAACGCGGTCGCCTGCAGGCGGCGTTCAGCGCCGGGGCGGGCTTGGTCGATGCGGCCGTCGATATCGTTCAAAGTCGGGCTCCCAGTGATTGCGCGATCATCAGCACGTCGCCGAATACGCCTGCGGCGGTGACCTCCGGACCCGCGCCAGGTCCCTGCACCACCAGCGGATTATCCGCGTAGCGGCGGGTGCGGAACTGCACCAGGTTGTCGGTCAGTCGCCCGTGCAGGCTGGCGTGGCCGGGCTCGGGGGCGACCAGTCCGACCCGCGCGCCGGCATCATCGAGACAGGCGAGGTGGCGCAGCATGCGGCCCTCAGCCTGCGCCGCCTGCAGCCGCGCCCGCAGCGGCGCATCCAGTTCGTCGGCGCGGGCGAGGAACGCCTCGCGATCGAGTTCACGCAACGCCGGCGGCACCAGGTTGTCGATCGCCACGTCGTCCAGCGACAACTCGCGGCCGGCCTCGCGGGCAAGTATCACCAGCTTGCGGGCGACGTCGATGCCCGACAGGTCGTCGCGCGGGTCCGGCTCGGTGTAGCCCAGCGCATGGGCCTCGCGCAGCAGGTGCGAGAACGGCTGGCTGCCGTCGAAGCGGTTGAACAGCCATGCCAGCGTGCCCGACAGGATCCCCTCGATGCCGATCAGCGCATCGCCGGTGTCGAGCTGGTTGCGCAGGGTCTGGATCACCGGCAGGCCGGCGCCGACCGTGGCCTCGTAGCGGAACTGGCCGCCGCCGCGGGTCGCCGCGCGGATCGCGCGGTAGCGTGCCAATGGGCCGGAACCGGCGTGCTTGCTCGGCGTGACGACGTGGATGCCGGCGGCGAGCCATTGCGGGTAGTGCGCGGCAATCGCGTCGTTGCCGCTGCAGTCGATGATCAACGCATGCGGCAGGTGCTCGGCCTGCACGTGGCTGACGAAGTGGGAAAGGTCGAGCGGTTCGCCGTCATCGAGTCCGGCGACGGCCGTCTCCGGGGAAATCGTTCGCGCCGCCAGCGTCATCCGCCGGCTGTCGGCCACCGCGCGCAGGCGCAGGTCGAGGCCGCCGTGGCCGGCGTAGCGTGGCAGCATCGCGGCGAACTGCGCGAGCAGCGCGCGGCCGACATTGCCCGGGCCGATCAATCCGACCGATAGCGTTTGTCGCGACAGCCAGAACGCCGAGTGCGCCGCACGCAGGCCGCGCACCGCGTCGTCGGCGGCGACCGCGACCGAGATATTGCGCTCGCTCGCGCCTTGCGCGATCGCCCGGATGTTGACCCGGGCCCGGGCGAGCCCGTCGAACAGTCGCGCCGCCACGCCGACGCCGCCGACCATGCCGTCGCCGACCGCGGCCAGCACGCAGATGTCGGGAGTCACGGCGACGCCGTGTACTTGGCCCGCGGCGATCGCCTTGGCGAATGCGGCCTGCACCGCGACACGCGCGCGTTCGGCCTGGTCGGCGCGCACGACGCAGCAGATCGAATGCTCCGACGAGCCCTGCGAGATCATCGTCACCGACACCCCGGCCTCGCGCAGCGCCGCGAACATCCGTTCGGCGGTGCCGGGTACGCCCATCAGGCCGGCGCCGCTGAGTTCGAGCAGGGCCAGCTGTTCGACCAGGCTCAGGCCCTTGACCGGCGACGCCGCGGCGCCGGATGCGGCGCTGATCAGGGTGCCGGGCGCGCCCGGGTCGCTGGTGTTGCGGATGCGGATCGGCAGGCCCGCCTGGATCGCCGGCGCCATGGTCTGCGGGTGCAGCACCGTGGCGCCGAAGTAGGCCATCTCGCAGGCTTCGGCGTAGGACATCGATTCCAGACACACCGCGTCCGGCACCCGTCGCGGATCGGCGCTGAGCACGCCGTCGACATCGGTCCAGATGGTCAGTTCGATGGCGTTGAACAACACCGCGAAGATCGACCCCGAATAGTCGCTGCCATTGCGACCGAGGGTGGTCGCGCGGCCGTCGCCATCGGCGGCAATGAAGCCGGTGACCACGACGTTGCCGGCCGGACGATCCGCGCGCCACGCGGCGAGGTTGCCGCGGCTGCGCGACCAGTCGACCGCGACGCCGAGTTCGCCGGATTGGACCTGCAGCACATCGCGGGCGTCGAGCCGGGCCCAGCCGCCAGCGTCGCCGCCGAGCGCGACCTGCAACAATCGTGACGACCAGACTTCGCCGAGCCCTTGCACCGCGGCGAGGCGGGCCGCGTCGGCATCGGCGAAGGCGCCCAGTTCGGTATGCAGGTCGGCGAAGGCGTGCTGCAGCCAGTCGGCCACGCCATGCAGATGCTGCGGATCGAGTACGGCGGCCGCGGCCAGGTGCTGCCGGCGCAGGTCGTTCCAATCGTCGTGCCACGGTCGTCCGCTCGCAGCCAGGCCGGCCAGTGACGTCAGAGCATCGGTGACTCCCTGCATCGCCGAGGCGACGACGATCAGCGGCACCGTATCGGTCCCGCTGGCGAGCAGGGCCGCAACCCGGCGAATGCGCACGGCATCGGCGAGGCTGCTGCCGCCGAACTTGTGCGCGCGATAGCGGACCTGCGATGGACTGACGGGTGGCGTCGCGGCGCCGGCGAGTGGGAGGTTGGAAGGCATTGCAGGCTCCTGGAAGAGCCCCGCTGCGGTCAGGATGCCAGCACTGCGCACCCGGGTCGGGTGCGGAGCGTGGTGTGGGTTCAGTTCAGTCCGACACGCGCATCCGCCCCCCACCGAATGGTGGTGGTGCGGATGGTGGTCGTGGTGGTCACCGCAGCCGCCGCCGTCAAGGCGATGCAGTGATTCGGGCGGCTGGCGTGGATGAATGGCATGGGTGATTGGATATCCGTTGTTCTGCGTAGTGTCAACACCTTGTAGGAGCGACGTGAGTCGCGAACGCGCAGCCATCGAGTTGCTTGCAATGTCGCGACTCGCGTCGCTCCTGCAAAAGTCGCTAGTCGCGCATGCGGACCGGGCAACCCTCGGCTTGGAGTTGCGCGAGCACCGCGTCGGTGACGGCCTCGGTGCCCAACGTGCCCCCGAGGTCGGCAGTGAACACGTGCGCATCCAGCGCCCGCGACACCGCCTGTTCCACCGCGGCGGCTTCGTCCTCCAGCCGCAGCGAATGGCGCAGCAGCATGGCGACACTGAGGATCGCCGCGTACGGATTGGCGATGCCGCGGCCGGCGATGTCCGGCGCCGAGCCGTGGATCGGTTCGTACAGGCCGACACCGCCATCGCCGAGCGAGGCCGATGGCAGCAGGCCGAGCGATCCGGCCAGCAGCGCCGCCTCGTCGGTGAGTATGTCGCCGAACATGTTCTCGGTGACGATCACGTCGAACTCGCGTGGTCGCGCCAGCAGGTGCATCGCCATCGAGTCGACCAGCTGGTGTTCCAGTTGCACGTCGGCGAACTCCTCGGCATGGACGCGGGTCGCGACCTCGCGCCACAGTCGCGAGGTCTCCAGCACGTTGGCCTTGTCGACCGAGACCACCTTGCCGCGACGCGCGCGGGCCAGCTTGCAGGCGCGGCGGATCACCCGTTCGACCTCGGCCACGCTGTATTCGCACAGGTCGCTGGCCGCGGTCGCGCTGCGTTGCTTGTCGCCGAAGTAGATGCCGCCGGTCAGCTCGCGCACCACCAGCAGGTCGACCCCGACAAGCAGGTGCGGCTTGATCGGCGAGGCGTCCAGCGCGGCCGGGTGCGGCTTGACCGGGCGCAGGTTGGCGTACAGGCCTAGCTCCTTGCGCAACGCCAGCAATCCTTGTTCGGGGCGTACCGTGGCCTGCAGGTTTGCCCGCTGCGGTCCGCCGACCGCACCGAGAAGTACCGCGTCGGCGCGACGGCAGGCAGCGAGCGTGTCCGCCGGCAGCGGTTCGCCGCAGGCATCGATCGCGGCGCCGCCGATCAGGTGCGGGTGGATCGCGAACGTATGGCCGTGGTGGGCGCCGACTTCGGCCAGCACCCGGGTCGCGGCGCGGGTGACTTCCGGGCCGACGCCGTCACCGGGCAGGACGACGATTTCAGCACGCATGGTGGGTATTCCTTTCGGCAGTGTTTTCGTAGCGGTCGATGGCGGGAGCCTGCTTGAGCAGGTAGCCGAGCTGGTCGACGCCATCGAGCAGGCAGGCCTGGGCGAAGCCGTCGAGCGGAAATTCGACGCGGCGGCCGTCGGGCAGGGTGACCTCGCGCGTGGCGACATCGATCCGCAAGGTGATGCCGGGACGAGCGAGCAGTTCGTCGACAATGGCCTCGTCCAGCACGATCGGCAGCAGCCCGTTCTTCAACGCGTTGCTGCGGAAGATGTCGGCGATCTGCATGCTGATGACCGCGCGCACGCCGAGGTCGAGCAGCGCCCATGGCGCATGCTCGCGCGATGAGCCGCAACCGAAGTTGCGACCGGCGACGAGGATCTGCGCGCCGGTGCTGGCAGGGTCGTTGAACGGGAATTCCGGGTTCGGGCTGCCGTCCGCATGCACGCGCCAGTCGGCGAATGCATGCCGGCCGAGGCCGTCGCGCCCGGTGGTGGTGAGGAAGCGCGCCGGCATGATCTGGTCGGTGTCGATGTTGCGCTCGCGCAGCACCACGGTGGACGAGGCCAGTTTGGTGAAAGCCTGCATCAGATCGTCTCCATGGCGACGGCCGGCTTGTGTCGGTGTCCGTGCGCGGGCGCAACGGCGGGAAGGTCGCGCGGGTCGGCGATCGCGCCGGCAATCGCGCACGCCGCCGCGGTCAGCGGCGAAGCCAGCACCGTGCGTGCGCCCTTGCCCTGGCGGCCCTCGAAATTGCGGTTGCTGGTCGACACCGCTAGCTGGCCGTGGCCGACCAGGTCGCCGTTCATCGCGATGCACATCGAGCACCCCGGTTCGCGCCATTCCGCGCCGGCCGCTCGCACGACCACGTCGATGCCCTCGGCCTCGGCCTCGCGCTTGACCCGGGCCGAGCCGGGCACCACCAGCATCCGCACGCGCGGATGCACGCGGCGGCCGCGCAACACCGTGGCCGCCTGGCGCAGGTCGCCCAGGCGCGAGTTGGTGCAGCTGCCGACGAACACCACGTCGACCGGTTGGCCGAGCATCGTGGCTTGATCGGCAAAGCCCATGTAGGCGCGCGCCTTGGCGTCGTCGTCGCCGCTTCCGATCGGCAGGCGTGCATCGATCGCGGTGACCTGGCCGGGGTGGGTGCCCCAGGTGACGGTCGGCGCGATCTCGCTGGCGTCGATATGCACCTCGCGATCGAAACGCGCCCCGGGGTCGCTCGCCAAGCCACGCCAACGTTCGACCGCGCGGGCGAACGCGTCACCGTGCGGCGCCCGCGCGGTGTGTGCGAGATAGTCGAAGGTGACCGCGTCCGGCGCGATCAGCCCGGCGCGCGCACCGGCCTCGATCGACATGTTGCAGACGGTCATTCGTTCGTCCATCGACAGCGCGTGAATGGTGCTGCCGCGGTACTCGATCACGTGGCCGGTGCCACCGTTGACGCCGATCACGCCGATCACGTGCAGGATCAGGTCCTTGGCGGTGACCCCGGGCGCGAGCGCACCATCGATGGTGATCGCCAGCGTCTTCGGCTTGCGTTGCAGCAGGCACTGGGTCGCCAGCACGTGGCCGACCTCGCTGGTGCCGATGCCGAACGCCAGCGCCCCGAACGCGCCGTGGGTGGCGGTGTGGCTGTCGCCGCAGACGATGGTCATGCCGGGCTGGGTCAGGCCGAGTTCCGGGCCGATCACGTGGACGATGCCGCGATGGGCGCTGTCGAAGTCGAACAGTTCGATGCCGTGGCGCGCGGCATTGCCGCGCAGGGTCTCGACCTGCGCTTCGGCCTCGGCATTGGCATAGGGCAGGCGACCATCGGCGTCGGCCGGCAGGGTCGGGGTGGCATGGTCGAGCGTGCCCTTGGTGCGGTCAGGGCGGCGCACGGCCAGGCCGCGCGCGTCGAGTTCGGCGAACGCTTGCGGCGAGGTGACCTCGTGGATCAGGTGCAGGTCGACATACAGCACCGCCGGTGCGGCCTCGGTTTCGGCGCGCACCAGGTGCGCGTCCCACAGCTTGTCGAACAGGGTTCTGGGGGGAGTGGTCATGGGCTTTGATGGTCGCGGTGGGGAAGGGGTTCAGGCGGTGGCGGCGATCGGCTGCGGGCGACGCGAACGCAGCACCCGGTTGGCGATCTCCAGCCATGCCAGCGCGCTGGCTTCGAGGATGTCGGTGCTGGTGCCGGAGCCGGTCAACTCGGCGCCGTCGACACGGGCGGTGACGCTGGCCTGGCCCTGGGCGTCGTCGCCGGTGGTGACGCTGGAGACCTGGTAGCCGGCGACATCGAGTTCGATCCCGGTCGCGCGGGCCAGCGCTGCGAACAGCGCATGCACCGGGCCGTCGCCGACCGCGGCCTCGTTGAGCAGCGCGCCGTCGGGGGCGACCAGCTGCACGCTCGCGGTCGGTACGCTGTCGTCGGCGACGCCGGTGCTGACGTGGGCGCGGGCCAGCCGGTGGCCGCGCGGGGCCTCGGAATCGCTGCCGAGCAGCAGCGACTCGAGGTCGGCGTCGAACACTTCGCGTTTCTTCTCGGCCAGCGCCTTGAAGCCGGCGAACACCGCGTTGAGCTGTGCCTCACCGACCGCGAAGCCGAGCGTGCGCAGGCGGTCGGCCAGCGCCGCGCGGCCGCTGTGGCGACCCAGCACCATCTGCGACTGGCTCCAGCCGACATCCTCGGGACGCATGATCTCGTAGGTGCCGCGGTGCTTGAGCATGCCGTGCTGGTGGATGCCGGCCTCGTGCGCAAACGCGTTGTGGCCGACGATCGCCTTGTTGCGTTGGACGCCCATGCCGGTGATCCGCGACAGCAACCGCGAGGTCGCGACCAGTCGGCGGCTGTCGATGCCGGTGTGCGCGTTGAAGTAGTTGCGGCGCACGTTGAGCGCCATCACCAGTTCTTCCAGTGCGCAGTTGCCGGCACGCTCGCCGATGCCGTTGATGGTGCACTCGACCTGGCGCGCGCCGCCCTCGATCGCGGCGAGGCTGTTGGCGACGGCGAGACCGAGGTCGTTGTGGCAGTGCGCGCTGAGCACCGCGCGGTCGGGATCGCGCAGGTGCGTTCGCAGGTACGCGAACAGCGCGCGGATCTCCGCCGGGGTGGTGTAGCCGACGGTGTCGGGCACGTTGATGGTGCGCGCGCCGGCCGCGATCGCGGCGTCGAACACCTCGATCAGGAATTCCGGCTCGGTTCGCAGCGCGTCCTCGGCCGAGAACTCGACGTCGTCGGCGTGGCTGCGGGCCAGTTCCACCCCCGCCACCGCGCGTTCCAGCACCTGTGCCTTGTCGAGCCCGAGCTTGTGCTCGCGGTGCAGCGGGCTGGTCGAGATGAATACGTGGATGCGTGGCGCGGCGGCGCCCTCGAGCGCGCGCGCGCAGGCCTCGATGTCACCCGGGTGGCAGCGTGCAAGCGCGGCGATGCCGGCGCCGCGGACTTCTCGTGCGATCACGCGGGTGGCATCGAGGTCGGCCGCGGAACTGGCCGGGAACCCCGCCTCGATCATGTCGACCCCGAGCTCGGCGAGAGCGTGGGCGAAGCGCAGCTTCTGCGTTGCGTTCATGCTGCAGCCCGGCGATTGCTCGCCGTCGCGCAGGCTGGTGTCGAAGATGCGCACGCGCGCGGTCGGATCGTTCATGCGATCAACTCCTGGTCGGGCGCGTGCATGGCAACGGCCACGCGCGGGGAAGGGGTGGCTGCCGGGACGCGGAAGATCGTGGTGATGGCCGGCTCCAGCGGTGGCGCCGACAACTCGCGCTGGCGACGCCGCGGCCGCCGCGGCGCGCGCGGACGTACCTCCGCCAGCAGTTGCGCGAGCACGCCGGCATCGAGGTTGCCGCCCGACACCACCGCGCACTTGCGTTTGCCGGCGATCCGGCGGCCGGCGGCGAGCGCGAGTGCGCCGGCGCCTTCGGCGATGACGTGTTCTTCCAGCGCCAGACGTACCAGGGTTTCGCGCAGTTCGGCCTCGCGTACCACCACGATGTCGTCGAGCAGGTCTTCGAGCACGCGTTGGGTGAGATGGCCGGGTTCCTTGACGCGCACGCCGTCGGCCAGCGTCGCCGCCGGTTCGCGCAAGCTGCGGTCGCCGTGCAGCGCGCGCCGCATCGAATCCACGCCTTCGACCTGCGCGCCGATCACGCGCACGCGCCGGTTCGCGTTCGGCGCCGACAGGCATGCCCATTTCAGCGCCAGCGCGACCCCGGCGGCGAGGCCGCCGCCGCCGATCGGCACCAGCACCGTGTCCGGCGCCAGCGCCGCCAGTTCCAGGCCGACCGTGCCTTGCCCGGCAATCACGTCGGCGTCGTCGAACGCCGACAGCAGGCGGTAGCCGTTGCGCGCCGCCAGTTCTGCCGCGAACGCCTTGGACTCGTCGAAGCTGTCGCCGTGCAGGCGGATCGTCGCGCCCCAGTGGGCGACGCCGGCGACCTTGGTCTGCGGCGCGTTGCGCGGCATCACCGTGATCGCGTGGACGCCGAGCCGGTAGGCGGCCCAAGCCAGGCCTTGGGCGTGGTTGCCGGCGGAGGCGGCGATCACCGGACGGGTGTCGCCGCGTTCGCGCGCCGCCAACAACGCGTTGAGCGCGCCGCGGACCTTGTAGGAGCCGGTGCGCTGCAGGTTCTCCAGCTTGAGCCAGCAACCGAAGCGCTCGGCATGGTGCAGCGGCGTCGGCGCCAGGTAGCGGTGCAGGCGCGCCTGCGCGGCCAGCACGTCGGCGGCGCCGACGCTGCTGCCAGGGTTGCGGGCGGTGGCCACGTCGCCGTCCATCAGACTGACGTCAGCCAGGCGCCGTGGCCCGGCTCCTCGCCGCGCACCACGCGCGCGTACAGCGCCGCCAACTCGCGAGTGACCGGGTTGTCGCCGAATTCGCGGCGGTCCAGCGCCTTGATCGCGGTGACCTCGGCGGCGGTGCCGCAGACGAACACCTCGTCGGCCTCCAGCAGTCCGCCGAGGGTGACCGGTCGCGATCGCGCCCCGGACAACGTGATCATGGTGTCGCGGGTGATCCCCGGCAGCGCGTCGCGGTGTTCGACTGCCGTGACCCAGCCGCCGCGCACCATGAACACGTTGGCGCCGGTGCACTCGACGACGAAACCGTCCTCATCGACGAACAACGCCTCGTCGAAGCCGCGCGCCTTGGCTTCGCGCTTGGCCAGGATCGAGTTGACATAGCCGCCGCACAGCTTCAGCGGGGGCAGCGACGAGGCCGGGTTGCGACGCCACGGCGACACGGTCAGGCGCGTGTGGTTGCCGCCGAGGTGGACCACGTTCGGCATCGTCGCGACCATCAGGTGCTGGCTCAACGCCGCCACGTCCAGGCCGATCGAACCGGTGCCGAGCCACGCCAGCGGGCGGATGTAGGCATCGCGGTGACCGTTGGCGCGCAGCGTCTGCAGCGTCGCCTTGGTCGCCTGCGACACGTCAAGGTCGATGCCGAGCAACTCGGCGCCCTTGCGCATGCGCTCGAGGTGCTCGTGCAGGCGGAACACCGCCGCGCCGTCGCGCGTGGCGTAGCTGCGGATGCCCTCGAACACGCCGGTGCCGTAGTGCATCGCGTGGGTGGTCAGCGGCGCCTGCAGTGCGTCGGTGCGTACCAGCGCGCCGTCGAACCACAGCATCGGCGCGTGGGTTTGCGGGCGCGTGGTGGCCGGCGCCGACGCTGCGATCACCGACATGGTGAGACCTCCACCGACAAACAGTCGTAGAGCTTGGCGAGCTGGCTGCGCAGGTTGTCGTGGTCACGCTCGCCCTCGACGGTCAGGCGCAGATGCCAGCGGTCGCCGTCGGCCTGTGTTTCGCCGTCGACCGCGAGCGGGCGGAAGCCGCGGCGTTCAGCCGCGCCGAGCACCCGCGTGAGCGCGCCTTCGGCGTGGCGCAGGGTGAGATCAAGCTGGTAGCGCATGGCGGGAGTCCTCGGCGGTGGGGGTGGCGGCGGAGGTGGCGTCGAGCATTTCCGCGTTGTTGCGGTTGGGCGGCACCAGCGGCCAGACGTTGGCGGCCTGGTCGATGGCGACGTGCAGCAGTGCCGGGCCGGGCGCGGCGAGCAGGTGCCGCAGGGCATCCTCGACCGCATCGGCGCGATCGACATGCAGCGCCTGGACCCCGAACGCGGCGGCAATCGCGCCGAAGTCGGGGTTGTCGGACAGGTCGACCTCGGAATAGCGCCGGTCGAAGAACAGTTCCTGCCATTGCCGGACCATGCCCAGCGCCTGGTTGTCGAGCAGCACGATCTTCACCGGCAGGCCGTAGCGGCGCAGCGTCGCCAGCTCCTGCACGTTCATCAGGAACGAGCCGTCGCCGCTGACGCACACCACCTGCGCGCCGGGCTGCTGCAGTTGCGCGCCGATCGCCGCCGGCAGGCCGAAGCCCATCGCGCCGAGCGCGCCGCTGGTGAGGTGCTTGCGCGGATCGTCGAAACGCCAGTGCTGGGCGACCCACATCTGGTGCTGGCCGACATCGCAGCTGACGATCGCGGCCGGTGCCAATTCCGATAGCCGCTTCAGCAGCGCCGGTGCGTACACCGTGTCGCCGGGGGCGTCGTAGCGCGCGGCGTGTTCGCGTGCGCGCTGTTGGCAGGTCGCGCGCCAGTCGCGGCGCGCGGCGCCGTGGCGGCCGTGCAGGTGGGCCGCGCAGGGCAGGGTCAGCGTGGTCAGGGTGTGGCGGATGTCGCCGCACACGCCGACATGGGCGTGGCGCAGCTTGCCGATCTCGCAGGCGTCCAGGTCCAGGTGCACGACCCGGGCGTTCGGCGCGAACTCGGCGAGCTTGCCGGTGGCGCGGTCATCGAAACGCGCGCCGACCACGATCAGCAGGTCGGCCTCCTGCACCGCCAGGTTGGCGGCGCGGCTGCCGTGCATGCCGAGCATGCCGAGGTTCAACGGATGCGTCGCCGCCAACGCGCCGAGCCCGCGCAGGGTCAGCACGGTCGGGATCTGGGTGGCATCGACGAAGGTGCGGAACGCCGCCACCGCGTCGCCGAGGGCGATGCCGCCGCCGCCGTAGATGACCGGCTGGCTGGCCTGCGACAGCAGCGCCAGCGCGGCGTGCAGCCACGCATACGTCGGTGGCGCGACCGCGTCGACCGGCAGCGGCGCGTGCGCCGGCAAGTGCGCGGCATCGCCGACCTGCACGTCCTTGGGCAGGTCGATCAGCACCGGGCCGGGGCGGCCGGAGCGGGCGATCCGGAAAGCCTCGGCGAGCATCCGCGGCAGATCGTCGACCCGCCGCACCAGGAAGCTGTGCTTGACGATCGGCAGGGTCATCCCGAACACGTCCAGCTCCTGGAACGCATCGGTGCCCATCAGCGCGGTCGGCGCCTGCCCGGTGATGACCACCATCGGCACCGAGTCGAGCATGGCATCGGCGATGCCGGTGACCAGGTTCGACGCGCCGGGACCGGAGGTCGCCACGCACACGCCGACGCGCCCGCTGGCCCGCGCATAGCCGTTGGCCGCGAACGCGGCGCCCTGCTCGTGGCGGACCAGCACGTGCTTCAGGCCCGAGCCGTACAGGGCATCGTAGAACGGCATGATCGCGCCGCCCGGATAGCCGAACAGCGTGTCGACGCCTTCGGCGGCGAGGGCCTGCACCAGCCAGCGGGCGGCATTCATCACGCGGCGGCCTCGGCCGGTTCTGCCGCCGGTGCAGGCTGCGGCGACGCCGACAGCCACTTCATGTTCGCGCGCAGGCGCTGGCCGACCTGTTCGATCGGATGGTCGAGGTCGGCCTGCTTCAGCGCCTTGTAGTTGGCGTTGCCGGCGGCGTACTCGGCGATCCACTGGCGCGCGAACGTGCCGTCCTGGATCTCGGCGAGCACCTTGCGCATCTGCGCGCGGGTGTTGTCGTCGACCACGTAGTTGCCGCGGGTCAGCGCGCCGTACTGCGCGGTCTCGCTGATGAATTCGTGCATGCGGGTGACGCCGCCCTCGTAGAACAGGTCGACGATCAGCTTCAGCTCGTGCAGGCACTCGTAGTAGGCGACCTCCGGCTGGTAGCCGGCCTCGACCAGGGTTTCCCAGCCGGCCTGCACCAGCTTGGTGGCGCCGCCGCACAGCACCGCCTGCTCGCCGAACAGGTCGGTCTCGGTTTCTTCCTTGAACGTGGTCTTGATCGCGTTCTGGCGCGCGCCGCCGATGCCGGCGCAGTAGGCCAGCGCGAGCTGCCCGGCGTTGCCGCTGCTGTCCTGGTGGACCGCGTACACCGCCGGCACGCCGCGGCCGATCTCGTACTCGCGCCGCACCAGCGCGCCCGGGCCCTTCGGCGCGACCAGCACCACGTCGAGGTCGGCGCGCGGCGCGATCTGCTGGTAGTGGACATTGAAGCCGTGCGCGAACAGCAGGCAGGCGCCCTGCGCGATGTTGGGTTCGATGACCTCGCCGTACAACTGCGGCTGGACCATGTCGGGGGTGAGCACGGCGACGATCTGCGCATCCCTGACTGCGTCGGCCGGGGGCTGGACGGCGAAGCCGTCGGCGCGGGCCTTGAGCTCGGTCGGGCCGCCGGGACGCAAGCCGACGGTGACCTCGAAGCCGGAGTCGCGGAGGTTCAGCGCATGCGCGCGGCCCTGGCTGCCGTAGCCGACGATGGTGATGCGGGGATTGGGGGTGCTGGTCATGGTGGTGGTTCTCGGTGGTTGGATGGATGGGTCGTTGTAGGAGCGGCTTCAGCCGCGATCTGGAATCGGTCGCCCGCGCCGGCTCACGATCGCGGCTGAAGCCGCTCCTACAGGGGTCAAGCGGGGATTGGTTCGCGCGTCGTGGTCGGCGACTTGGCGGTGTTGTCCACCAGCGTGCTGGCGATGCGGCGGCTGTCGTCGAGTGGGCCGGGCGTGGTGACCGCACCACGCGACGCCGATCCGACCAACTGCGCGTACTTGGCCAGCACGCCGGTGGCTACGCGCGCAGCGATGCGCACGGGCTCGCGCGCGACGAGGTCGGCATCGACATCGATGCGGCGGGTGGCGACATCGATGCGCACGCGATCGCCATCGCGCAGCCGCGCGATCGGACCACCACGCGCGGCCTCCGGGGCGACGTGGCCGACCATGAAGCCGTGGGTCGCGCCGCTGAAGCGGCCGTCGGTCAGCAGCGCGACATGGTTGCCGAGGCCCTGGCCGACCAGCGCCGCGGTCACCGCCAGCATCTCGCGCATGCCGGGGCCGCCGGCCGGGCCTTCGAAACGGATCACCACCACGTCGCCGGCGGCGATCCGCCGCGCCTGCACCGCCGCGAACGCGGCCTCCTCGGAGTCGAACACCCGCGCCGGGCCTTCGAACCGTTCGCGTCCATGGCCAGCGAGCTTGACGATGCAGCCCTCGGGGGCGAGGTCGCCGTACAGGATCGAATAGCCGCCGCGCGGCTTGATCGGGTCCGCAACCGGACGGATCACGTCCTGTGGTCCGGCTGCGGGAAGAGTGTCCAGCTCCGTGAAGAAGGAGCGCCCGGTGACGGTCGGGATGTCCGCGATCAAGCCGGCGACGCGCAACTCGCGCGCGACCAGCGCGGTGCCGCCAGCGGCGAACAATTCCGCCGCGGTATGGCGCCCGCCCGGCTTGAGGTCGGCGATCACCGGCGTGCAGGCGGCCGCCGCCTCGAACTCGTCGAGCGCGAAAGCGATACCGGCCTCGTGCGCGATCGCCAGCAGGTGCAGCACCGCGTTGGTCGAGCCGGCGGTGGCGGAAACCGCGCGTGCGGCATTGCGCAACGCAGCCGACGACAGCAGTGCGCGTGGCAACGGACCGCCGTCGCGCAGGCGCTGCATCACCAGTTCGCCGCAGGCGCGCGCGGCGGCCGGCTTGTCGGGGTGGATCGCCGGAATGTCGTTGAGCTGCAATGGCGACAGCCCGAGGAAGGTCAGCACCATCGCCATCGTGTTGGCGGTGAACTGGCCGCCGCAGGCGCCGGCGCCGGGGCAGGCGTGCGACTCGATGCGCTGCAGCTCGGCATCGTCGATGCGGCCGGCCGAATGCGCGCCGACCGCCTCGAACACGTCTTGCACGGTCAGCGCCCGGGCGCTGCCATCCGTGCCCGTGCCCGTGCATTGGCCCGGCATGATCGTGCCGCCGTAGAGGATCACCGTCGGGATGTCGAGCCGCGCCGCCGCCATCGCCGCCGCCGGCAAGGTCTTGTCGCAGCCGACCAGCAGCACCATCGCGTCGAGGCAGTGGCCCGACACGGCCAGCTCGATCGAATCGGCAATCGTCTCGCGCGACGCCAGCGACGCACGCATGCCCTCGCTGCCCATCGCGATGCCGTCGGTGACCGCGATGGTGTTGAACTCGACCGCGGTGCCGCCGCCGGCCTGCACGCCGGCGCGCACGTGGCCGGCGAGGTCGCGCAGGGTCAGGTTGCACGGCGACACGTCGGTCCAGGTGTGGACCACGCCGACAAAGGGCTTGGCGATGGCGGCGTCATCCAGCCCGGTGGCACGCAGCATCGCGCGGGCGGGGGCATGGGCGGGGCCGTGCTTGATGGCGTGGCTTTTCACGAAGGGGTTCCTTGCGGGCTTTCCAGCGATTCCCGGAAAGCGGAAAACAAAAAACCCCGCGCCTTTTCAGGGCGCGGGGTTCAGGTTCTTGTTACCTGGGTTTGTGTGACCGACTAGCTACACATACCCGAACCCCGCGCCGAGTTGGACGGTAATAAGGGTAATAAGTACGAGTACGGAGGCGACAACGGGTGCGAGGTCGAGCGCGACACGCAGCGAAACCGACACGCCGGCGGGCGTGGCCTGGTTCGTCTGCGGGAAGTTGTTGCGCTGCGTCATGGGCCGAGAGGAACACGGTCTTTTTGCGCCTGTCAAGTGGTTTCGGCGAAACCCAGCCGCGGCAATGCCATTCGCCACCGTCCGGGTGCAACCACCGTGCCGAAATTGCGCGCAACTGGCCCCGTGGCCGCGCCCATGCTCCAATGCGCGCTGAAGCGGGGGTACCGGCGCGTTGGCCGGTTGAGACAGTCCCTTCGAACCTGATGCGGTTGAGACCGCCGTAGGGAAGCTTCGCCGGACCGGCCCTGCCGTTGGTCCGTGCGCCGCCGCTTCGTCCACGCCGCCACAGGACGAACGCCATGAATGCCATCCCCTCCGAACTCCAGCAGCAGGCCGAGCAGCTCTCGGCCGACGTCGTCCGCCCGATCCCCGGCTCGCGCAAGATCCATGTCGAAGGCTCGCGTCCCGACATCCGGGTGCCGATGCGCGAAATCACCCTGGCGCCGACCTCGACCCTGTTCGGTGGCGAGGACAACGCGCCGCTGGCGGTGTACGACTGCTCCGGCGCCTACACCGATCCCGATGCGACGATCGATCTTGCGCGCGGCCTGAGCCCCCTGCGCGCCAGTTGGATCGCCGAGCGCGGCGACACCGAGGTACTCGCCGGGCTGTCATCGGAATTCGGCCGCAAGCGCGAGCACGACCCGAAGCTCGACGCCGTGCGCTTTGGCAGCCGCCTGCAGCCGCGCCGTGCGCTCAATGGTGCCAACGTCACCCAGATGCACTACGCCCGCCGCGGCATCGTCACCCCGGAGATGGAGTTCATCGCGATCCGCGAGAACCAGCGCATCGAAGCGATCACCGAGGCGCACCTGCTCAGGCAGCACCCGGGGCACAGCTTCGGCGCCAACATCCAGAAGCTGATCACCCCCGAGTTCGTCCGCGACGAGGTCGCCCGCGGCCGCGCGATCATCCCCAACAACATCAACCACCCGGAAAGCGAGCCGATGATCATCGGCCGCAACTTCCTGACCAAGGTCAACGCCAACATCGGCAACAGCGCCGTGAGTTCGGGGATCGCCGAGGAAGTCGAGAAGCTGGTCTGGTCGATGCGCTGGGGCGCCGACACCGTCATGGACCTGTCGACCGGCAAGCACATCCACGAGACCCGCGAGTGGATCATCCGCAACTCGCCGGTACCGATCGGCACCGTGCCGATCTACCAGGCGCTGGAGAAGGTCGACGGCCGCGCCGAGGAGCTGACCTGGGAGATCTTCCGCGACACCTTGATCGAGCAGGCGGAGCAGGGCGTGGACTACTTCACGATCCACGCCGGCGTGCTGCTGCGCTACGTGCCGCTGACCGCCAAGCGCGTCACCGGCATCGTCTCGCGCGGCGGCTCGATCATGGCCAAGTGGTGCCTGGCGCACCACCGCGAGAGCTTCCTCTACGAGCACTTCGAGGACATCTGCGAAATCATGAAGGCCTACGACGTCGCCTTCAGCCTCGGCGACGGCCTGCGTCCCGGCTCGATCGCCGACGCCAACGACGCGGCCCAGTTCGGCGAACTGGAAACCCTCGGCGAACTGACCAAGATCGCATGGAAGCACGACGTCCAGACGATGATCGAAGGTCCCGGCCACGTGCCGATGCAGCTGATCAAGGAGAACATGGACAAGCAGCTGGAGGTCTGCGGCGAGGCGCCGTTCTACACTCTCGGCCCGCTGACCACCGACATCGCCCCGGGCTACGACCACATCACGTCCGCGATCGGCGCGGCGATGATCGGCTGGTACGGCTGCGCGATGCTCTGCTACGTGACCCCGAAGGAGCACCTCGGCCTGCCCAACAAGAACGATGTGCGCGAAGGCCTGATGGCCTACAAGATCGCCGCGCACGCGGCCGACCTGGCCAAGGGCCATCCGGGAGCCCAGGCGCGCGACAACGCGCTGAGCAAGGCGCGTTTCGAGTTCCGCTGGGAGGACCAGTTCAACCTCGGCCTCGACCCCGAGCGCGCGTCCGAATACCACGACGAAACCCTGCCGAAGGACGCCCACAAGTCGGCGCACTTCTGCTCGATGTGCGGCCCGCACTTCTGTTCGATGAAGATCACCCAGGACGTTCGCGACTACGCCGCCGAACACGGGGTCGACGAGCAGGTCGCGCTGGCCGAGGGCATGGCGGAAAAGGCCTCGGAATTCCGCGCCGCCGGCGCCGAGGTCTACCGCAAGGCCTAGCCTCCCGTTGGCGGCGGTTCTGCGGCAAACTCGCGCCCATGCCCATGAGCTATCACGGTTTCCTCTACCGCCGGTGGGAGTTCCTCGCCCGGCGGCACCCTTCGGCGGTGCTGCTCGCGGCGCAGCTGGCCAGCCTGCTGTTGTACCCGGTGTTCGACGGACGCCACAGCGGCCGCGCGTTGTTCGGCGCGTTCGGCGTGCTGTTCCCGCTGCTGGCGGTGTGGGTGGTGTCGCGCAGCCCGGCGGTCAAGTGGGTGGCGTGGCTGGTCGCGGTGCCGTCGATCCTGGCCTCGGTGGCCTCGATCACGCTGGGCAACGACACCCTGCTGATCGTGTCGTCGACGCTGGAGGCGGTGTTGTACTTCTATGCCGCCGGCGGGCTGATCGCCTACATGATGAGCGACCACGTGGTCAGCGCCGACGAGTTGTTCGCCGCCGGCGCGACCTTCACCCTGATCGCCTGGGGGTTCGCGTTCGCGTTCCTGGTCTGCCAGATGCTGGACCCGGGCAGCTTCGTCAACTCGCTGGACCCGGAGTCGCCGCGCCGGCCGTGGATCGAGTTGCTGTTCCTGAGTTTCACCAACCTGTCGGCCACCGGCCTGGCCGACGTGGTGCCGGTCAGCTCGATGGCGCGGGTGCTGGTGATGCTGGAGCAGTTCGCCGGCGTCGGCTACCTGGCCATCGTGGTATCGCGGCTGATCGGCCTGACGCTGGCGCGCGCACGCGAGGTCGGACACTAGCGCCGACCCGCGTCCGCGGTAAAATCCGGAGCTGCGGGCCGGCGTGCCTGCCAATCCTCGAGAACCCTGCCGGTGCCACGACCTTCCGGCACATGACCGCGCGCGCTGCGCGGCCCATCCTTGTCCGGATACATGTCCAGTTCGCTTGATCCCCTGCCGTCGGAGCGTTTGCGCGTAGGCCAATGCATGGTCGACGTGGCGCTGCGCGAGATCCGCGCGCCCGACGCCCGGAGACCGACACGGGTCACGCCCAAGTCGATGGGCGTGCTGCGGATGCTGGTCGACAATGCCGGCAAGGTGGTCAGTCGCGATGCATTGCTGGCCGGGGTCTGGCCCGACACCCTGCCGAGCAACGATGTCGTCACCCAGGCGGTGACCCAGTTGCGCAAGGCCTTCGGCGAAGCGCGCGACAATCCGCAATACATCGAGACGATCGCCAAGGGCGGCTACCGGTTGCTGGCCGAAGTGGAATGGCTGTCGCCGGCAACCGCCACCGATGGCGTCGTCGCGGCGCCGGCCCGGCACTTGTCGAACCAGGACATGCCCGTCGCGACCGAACCGGTCGCACCGCAGCCGCGCCCGGTGTTCCTTCCTTCCGCGTCGCGCCTGCGCGGCGGATGGGGCGCGATCCTCGGCGCGGTGGCGGTGGCCGCGGTGCTCGCCGGGGTCCTGGCCTGGTGGTCGGTGGCGCGCAATCCGGCGCCCCGCCTGGCACAACCGCCCGCAGAGGCCGCCAGCGGCCGCGCCTTCGGGCTCGAGTCGCGCCTGATCACCTCGTCGCCGGGGTTCGAGGTGGCACCCAGCCTCAGTCCGGACGCATCGATGGTGGCTTACGTGGCGGTGCCGCCCGGCCAGCGCAACATCGCGGTCATGGTCCAGGCCACGACCCCGACCACGCCGCGCCAGCTGACCCGGCCGACCGGGCAGGCCGAGGATTTCAGCCCGGCCTGGTCGCCCGACGGCCGCGAGATCGCATTCCTGCGGCGGATACCCGACCAGAGTTGCGAGATCCGCATCGTCAGCGCCAGCGGCGGCGCCGAGCGCGTCGTCGGCCAGTGCGACCACCACCACCTGCCGAGTTTCGACTGGACCCCCGACGGCAGCGGGCTGATCTTCGGCAGCCACGGGGTGTACCACGACCGCCCCGGCCTGCACCTGCTCGACCTCGCCAGCGGCGAACTGCGCGCGCTGGAATACCGGGCGAGCCCGGAGAACCACGACTTCGCCCCGCGCTATTCCCCCGACGGGCGCTGGATCGTGTTCGTTCGCAACATGCCGGTCGGCGATTTCTGGCGACTGCCGGCCACCGGCGGCACCGCCGAGCGCCTGACCTACCTGGACGCGCAGATCCTCGGCTGGGACTGGAGCCCGAGCGGGCGGGCGCTGATCTACTCGCACCATCACGACAACGCCAGCCGGCTGTACCGGCTCGACCTGGAGACGGGGGCGCGGGTCGAGTTGGGGCTCAAGGATGGCGAGGAGCCGGCGACCGCCGACGACGTCCCGGCGCTGGCCTACGTCCAGCGCAGCACCCGTTTCAGCATCTACCGCTTCGACCTCGATGACGACGGCGAGCCTGGCGAGCGCTTGTTTACCTCGTCCGGCCGCGACCGCCTGCCCGCGATCGCTCCCGACGGCCGGCAACTGGCCTTCATCTCGGACCGTTCCGGCGAACATCGCCTGTGGTGGGCCGATGTCGACCGCCCCGAGTCGCTGCGCCTGCTGGACGGCTTGCTGCCCGAATCGCGTTACCTGCCGCGCTGGTCGGCCGACAGCCAGCGCCTGCTGGTGGTCGGGCGCGGGGTCGGTCCGGACGCCCGCACCCGGGGCGCGCACGGGGTGTACGAACTGACCCCCGCCAGTGGCCGCGTCCAGCGCCTGGCGTTGCCGCTGGACGAACCGCTGCAGGCGGTCTACGTACCCGATCCGGCGGGGGGCGGCGAACGGGTGCTGGTGGTCGTCGCCGACCCGCGGGGACGGCTGCGCGCGGACCTGTTCGACCGCGGTGATGATGGCTGGAAGCGCATCGGCGCCCTCGAAGATGCCTCCCGGGTCGAAGTCGACATCCGCCGCGGGCGGGTGCTGTTCGCGCGGCCGGGCCAAGCCGGGCTGTGGCAGGCCAACCTGCAGCTCGATCCGGCCAGCCTGCGCCAGGTCCATCCCGCGTGGCCGACCCCGTCGCGCTACCGCTCCTGGACCGCGGCGCCCGCCGGCGGGATCTACGGCATCGAGCGCACCGCCCGGTGCTCGGCACAGTTGGAGGTGTACGCCGGCCCGGTCGCGCCGCCGCCGCGCTGCCTGGATCCGAATCGCCGGGCGGCCACCTACGGACTCAGCCTCGACCCGCGCTCAAACCGGCTGTACGTCACACTTGTGGAATACGACAACAGCGACATCGGTTTCGCCACCTACCAACCACCTGCCGAAAAGCTGTGGCCGGGTGTCGCCAAGTGATTGACCCGGCTGGAAAAAGTTCCTTCGTAATTCCTTCGGAACAGCTTTCGGGGCGATTTCGGGCAACTCTCCGCGAACTTTCCTGACTCCGGCCGACCGATCCGGCAAACCCATGGGCCAACTCCTGGCAAATGGGTAGGCAATGGACAAGACACTCTGGGCCGATCGCGGCCAACTGTTGCAGCTTGACGCGCCCGAGACGGGCGGTCCGTCGACGCTTGCGTCGGCCGGTTGCATCGCCGTTTCACGACTGGGCAGCGTGCAGTTGTCCGCCCAGGTGTTCACGGTCTGGGTGCAATTGCGCGGCAGCTCGTGGGTCGAGGCGCGCGAGGGCAAGTTCCGCCTTCGCCGCGGCGACTGGATGGCACTGGAGCGCGACTCCCGGCCGCAGGTCCAGGCCGACCGCCACGGCCTCTGCATCGGCCTCAGCCTCGATGCCGACGCCCTGAAGGCGGCCGCACGCCTGGCCGACCTCAACCTGCATGCCGGCCGCGGCACCCTCGATCGGCGCGACACCCGGATCATGCTGCGCCTGTGGCGCGGTGCCGCCCGGCGCCTGGCCACCCTCAACGGCGCCGATGGCGTCGCCGAGGTCACCGCGCTGCGACCCTTGCTGCTGCAGCTGGCGGCGATCCAGAGCGACCTGTCGGCGCGGGTCGCGCGCTGCCCGGGGCGTTCACGGTTGCGCAAGCGCCAGGTATTCAGCCGCCTGCAGCGTGCCCGCCTGTACCTGGAAGGCAATTGCGACCGGGTGGTGCGGATCAGTGAGCTGGCCGAACTGACCAGCTTCTCGAGCTGGTACTTCTCCAAGACCTTCCACAGCGTGTACGACGAGAGCCCGCAAGCGGCCTCGGCGCGGATGCGGCTGGAGCGCGCGGCCGACCTGCTGGACAACAGCGAAATGATGATCGGCGAGGTCGCGGCCGCGTCCGGCTTCGACAACTGCTGCAGCTTCGCGCGCGCCTTCCGTGTCCGCTACGGCATGTCCGCGACGGGTTACCGCAACGCCGCCCGCAAGCGGGCGCTGGCGCCTGCCGCGACGTCGCTGCGGTCGGCAAATACCCGCTCGCGACCCGATTCGGCAAAGCCAGCCGGCTTCGACCGCAAAGCGGCGTAGCCCGGCGCGCCGTAGCTTGGGACGGCGTTTTAACGCGCTCATAACGATATCTGGAGAGAGATAGATGACAACCCGCAATTTGCGCCCCGCGCTGCGGCTCGGCTTGCTGCCGGCCGGTATTGCCGTCGCGCTTGTGCCGGTCCTTGCCGGCGCGCAGGAAGCCGCCCCCGCGCAAGACCCGACCACCCTTGACCGTATCGAAGTCACCGGTTCGCGCATCCGCCAGGTCGACCTGGAAACCGCCGCACCGGTGTTGCTGATCAACCGCGAGGACATCGAGCAGCAGGGCTTCAACTCCGTTGCCGACATCCTGCAGAACATCAGTGCCGCTGGTTCCCCGGCGATCAGCCGCACCTCGCCGCTGTCCTCGGGTGAGGCCGTCGGCGGCAGCTACATCGACCTGCGCAACCTCGGTGCCAACCGCACCCTGATCCTGGTCAACGGCAAGCGCCTTGGCATCACCAACGGTGGCCTGCAGGACGTCGCCTCGATCCCGGCCGCGATGGTCGAGCGGATCGAAGTGCTGAAGGACGGCGCCTCGACCATCTACGGTTCCGACGCGATCGCCGGCGTGATCAACATCATCACCCGCCAGAACTTCGACGGCGCCGAAGCCAACGCCTACATCGGCCAGTACGACCAGGGCGACGGCACCCGCGAGCAGTACAGCTTCGTGATGGGCAGCACCGGCGAGAAGGGCTCGGTCACCGTCGGTGTCGAGTTCACCGAGGAAGACCCGGTGTGGGCCGGCGACCGCTGGTTCAGCCGCAACCGCTTCCCGACCGGCGAGAAGTCCGAACCGCGCCCGGGTGGCCTGTCCTCGATCAGCCAGTACGGCACCCTGTACGTTCCGACGCCGACCGCGGCCAACCCGAACGCCACCACCGCCTACACCCTGATCCGCGACGGCCAGGATCGCGATGCCCGCGATTTCGCCAACTACCGCTTGTACGATCCGGCCCTCGACAGCACCAACCCGTCGCTGGCCTCGACCGTGTACTCCGGCGTCAAGCGCAAGTCGATGTTCTTCAACGGTGTCTATGACATCTCCGACGACATCCGCTTCGAAAGCGACGTGCTGTACACCGACCGCGAGTCGTTCGCGCAGAACGCCGGCTACCCGTACCGTTCCAACGCGTTCGGCACCCCGATGTCGGCCGACAGCTACTACAACCCGCTGGACGAGGAAGTCACCTTCTGGCGTCGTGGCTGGGAAGTGCCGCGCGAGGTCCAGAACAACCTGACCACCTTCCGCTTCACCGGTGAGTTCGCCGGTGCGTTCCAGATCGCCGACAGGTACTGGGACTGGGATGTCGGCTACCTGTACAACCAGAACAAGGGCACCCAGATCAGCACCGGCAACTTCAGCCTGGCTGCCGTCGCGGGCGCGGTCGGTCCGTCGTTCCTCAACAGCCAGGGCGTGGTCCAGTGCGGCACCGCCGCCGACCCGATCCCGCTGGGCTTCGGTCCGGGCGCGTGCACCCCATGGAACCCGCTGGTTCCGGACGGCGTGACCGGCCAGGGCGGCCTCGCCGACCCGGCTGTGCAGGCGTACCTGTACCTGCCGGGCCAGGCGCTGTCGGAAACCACCACCAAGTCCTACTACGCCAACCTCGCCGGCTCGCTGTTCAGCCTGCCCGCGGGTGACGTCGGCGTCGCGGTCGGCATCGAGCACCGCGCCGAAGACGGCTTCTTCTCGCCCGACGCACTGGCCCAGACCGGCACCTCGACCGACCTGGCCTCCGGCCCGACCGGCGGCGGCTACTCGCTGGACGAAGCCTACGTCGAGTTCCTGGTGCCGATCCTCGCCGACATGCCGTTCGCGCAGGAGCTGAGCGTCAGCCTCGCCAGCCGCTACTCGGACTACGACACCTTCGGCGACACCACCAACAGCAAGTTCGGCTTCACCTGGAAGCCGCTTGACTCGGTGCTGCTCCGTGGTACCTGGTCGGAAGGCTTCCGCGCCCCGACCGTGTCCGACCTGTACGGCGGCGTCGGCCAGAGCTTCGAGGACTACACCGACCCGTGCGACACCGTGTTCGGCGCAGTGGGCGGCAGCGCCCAGTGCCTGGAAGACGTGCCTGCCGGCTATCGCCAGCCGGCCAGCGATCCGGACGGCATCGCCGACGGTCCGGGCACCCAGACCCCGATTCCGTTCCTGTCGGGTTCCAACCCGGACCTGACCCCGGAGACCTCGGAGTCGCAGACCCTCGGCGTGGTGTGGAGCCCCGGCTTCGCCGAAGGCCTGAACCTGTCGCTGGACTGGTTCAACATCCGCATCGAGAACACCATCGTCTCCGACTCGCCGACCGCGATCCTCGACGACTGCTACATCCGCGGCATCGACTCGCGTTGCGATGCGCTGGGTTCGGATGCGTTCGTGCGTGACCCGGTCACCGGCGAACTCACCTCGCTGGCGTTCGGCGGCCGCAACGCCGGCTTCATCGAGACCGAAGGCTTCGACTTCGACCTCAACTACCGGATGCAGACCGCCTACGGCAACTTCGGACTGGCCTGGTTGAACACCTACGTCAGCAAGAACGAGCTGAAGACGGACAACCTGGAAGGCGTGCCGCAGCAGCAGAACGGCTTCGGTGGCAACTTCCGCCTGCGCTCCAACGCCAGCCTGGCGTGGGACATGGGTGACTTCGGTGCGACCTGGTCGACCCGTTACTACTCCGGCGTCAAGGAGAACTGCTACTTCGACGACCGTTGCAGCCTGCCGGACTACGCCGCGCCGGATACCCTGGGCACCAACGTTCCGATGAACGAGCTGGGTTCGACCACCTTCCACGACGTCCAGGTCCGCTGGAACGCCCCGTGGAATGCCACCGTCTCGCTCGGCGCGAACAACGTGTTCGAGAAGTACGGTTCCCCGAACTACGACCAGCCGAACTCCGGCTACTCGTACTACGGTGGTTTCGACATCGGTCGCTTCGTCTACATGAAGTACCAGCAGCGCTTCTGATCGTTCCTCGATCGGTAACAGGAGGCGGCCCCGGAAACGGGGCCGTTTTCTTTTGGGCGCCCCGCAAGCAGGCAGAACATGCGGGCACAAAAAAGCCGCCCGCAGGCGGCTTCTTCGCATTGCCGGGCGCGCCGCCGGCGGGTCAGAAATTCGGCTTGTCCGCCGTGGCCTCGAAGCGCTTGATCGACTCGACCAGGATCGTCTTGGCCTCGTCGGCGCCGCCCCAGCCGTCGAGCTTGACCCACTTGCCCTTCTCCAGGTCCTTGTAGTGCTCGAAGAAGTGGCCGATCCGCTCGCACCAGTGCGGGCTGACCTTGCCGATGTCGTCGATGTGGGCGTAGCCGGCGAACACCTTGTCGACCGGCACCGCCAGGATCTTCTCGTCGCTGCCGGCCTCGTCGGACATCTTCAGCACCCCGACCGGGCGGCAACGGATCACCGAGCCGGGGATCAGCGGCAGCGGCAGGATCACCAGCACGTCGGCCGGGTCGCCATCGCCACACAGGGTGTGCGGGACGTAGCCGTAGTTGCACGGGTAGCGCATCGGCGTGGACAGGATGCGGTCGACGAAGATCGCGCCGGAGTCCTTGTCGACTTCGTACTTGACCGGCTCGGCGTCCTTGGGGATTTCGATGATGACGTTGATCTCATCCGGCGGGTTCTTGCCGGTGGCGACGAGGTCCAGGCCCATGCGGGTGCTCCAAATCAGTGCGGGGAGGGCGCGTTCGCCAGTCGGCGACGCAGAGCCGCGCAGTTTACCGGCCCGGCTGCTGCGCTGCAGCAACCGGGCCTCCCTCCCGGACCTCTACGGCTGCGGCGGCCGCTTCAGGTACTGGCTGGCCCAGCGGTTGGCGACCTGGCCCGCCGCATCACGACCACCCAGTCCGAACGCCAGCGCCGCCGCTACCGCGACCGCACCGAGCACCAGCCCGAACGCCAGGTTGACGATGTCGTCGGCCACGCCCATCGCGCGCAGGCCCATCGCGATCACCAGGCCGAGGATCGCGACGCGCGCGATCCGGGCCATGCCTCGGCCGTCGGTGCTGGCCCGCTCGATCGCCCTGGCGGCGACGTCGGCCAGCCAGTAGCCGACCACGAAGATCACCAACCCAAGCAGAATGTCGGCGCCGAAGGTGATGAACTGCTCCAGCAGGCTGTGCACGCCGCCGAAGCCGAGCAGGGCGGCGGCCTCAACCGTGGCGAACAGCATGATGAAGAACAGCGCGACCTTGCCGGCCAGGTCGGACAGGGTTGGCGCGGGTTCGACGGATGGCGAGGTGCCAACCCCGCGCGATGTATCGGTGGGGATGACGGTGCCGTCGGGGGCGATCGTGGCGTCGGTGCTGGTCGCTGCGGTCGCGCCGAACGCATGGCCCAGGCCAATCCGTTCGGGCAGCCGGTCGAAGCCGAGGTTGGCCAGCAGCCGCGCCACCAGCCCGGCGACGAAGCGGCCGATGAACCACGCCAGGATCAGGATCGCGGCGGCGGCGAGCACGTTCGGCACCGCCTGCAGGAACACGTCCAGCATCCGCGTCAGCGGTCGCGAGATCGCCTCGATCCGCAGCGCGTCCAGAGCCGCAATCAAGGTCGGCACGATCACCAGGATGAAGGCGAGGGTGCCGCCGAGCTGCGACAGCTTGATGCCCCGGGTGTTCTCGTTGCCCTCGACGAACCGGTCGATCCCGGTCGCCGCCAGCAGGTTGGTGACGATGCCGCGAACCACCTTGGCGATGACCCAGCCGATCACCCCGATGATCGCCGCGGCCAGCAGGTTGGGCAGCATGCCCAGCAGGTCGGTCATCATGTTCGACAGCGGCGCCATCAATCCTTCGATCTGCAGCACGCCGACGATCGCCGGCAGGAACAGCAGCAGCACCAGCCAGTAGGCGACATTGCCGAGCGTCTGCGACATCGGCTGGGTATCGGCCTTCTCCGACAGCTTCTCGTCGAGCTGGCTGGCCGCCAGCGCCTTGTTGACCACCACCCGGGCGATCGTCGCCACCAGCCAGGCGACCAGCGCCAGCACCGCGGCCGGGATGATCGTGGAAGCGAACGACGACAACGGTCCGGACACACCGTCGACGTTCATGACGCTGAGCGCGCCGATCAACGCGACCAGCAGGATCGCCCAGAACACGATGCGGCCGGCGATGCGTTCGATGTCGACGCTCGATTTGGTATGCGCCGAAAGTCGCTGGTTGGCGTTCAACGCATCCAGCCCCTTGCGGGTCAGCGCGCTGGCGACCAGGGCGACGATCCAGCCGACCAGCAGGATCGCCAGCCCGCCGAGGATGCTCGGCAGGTATGGCCCGAACGAGTTCTGCACGGAATCTTGCCAGTTGGCGGCTTGCATTCGATCTCCCTCCCTGAGAGACGCGCGACGGATAGTGCGCGTAGGTGTGGTCAGTCGTGCGCCGCGAACGCGGCCACCCGACCATGCCAAACCGGGGGTGAACAGAGCGTCGGCGCTCGATTCAGCAAGATGAAGACAAAAAAGGCGGCCCGAAGGCCGCCTCGAATCGATCGCGCGTTGACGGTACTAAAGCAACGGCACCATCAGCAGCGCCACGATGTTGATGATCTTGATCAACGGGTTGATCGCCGGGCCGGCGGTGTCCTTGTACGGGTCGCCGACGGTGTCGCCGGTGACCGCGGCCTTGTGCGCCTCGCTGCCCTTGCCGCCGTTGTGGCCGTCCTCGATGTACTTCTTGGCGTTGTCCCACGCACCGCCGCCGGTGGTCATCGAGATCGCGACGAACAGGCCGGTGACAATGGTGCCGATCAGTAGGCCGCCGAGCGCCTTCGGTCCCAGCAGCAGGCCGACCACCACCGGCACCGCGACCGGCAGCAACGACGGGATCACCATCTCCTTGATCGCCGACTTGGTCAGCATGTCGACCGCGCGCGAGTAGTCCGGCTTGCCGGTGCCTTCCATGATCCCCGGAATCTCGCGGAACTGCCGGCGCACTTCCTCGACCACCGCGCCGGCCGCGCGGCCGACCGCTTCCATCGCCATCGCGCCGAACAGGTACGGGATCAGGCCGCCGATCAGCAGGCCGATGATCACCATGTGGTCGGACAGGTCGAACGTCATCGCCTCGTACGGCACGCCGGCCGCCAGTGCCTCGGCGGCGCCGCGGGTGTCGAGGTTGTGGGTGTAGTCGGCGAACAGGACGAGTGCTGCAAGAGCAGCAGAACCGATCGCATAGCCCTTGGTCACCGCCTTGGTGGTGTTGCCGACTGCATCCAGGGGGTCGGTGATGTTGCGGATTTCCGGCGGCAGTTCGGCCATCTCGGCGATGCCGCCGGCGTTGTCGGTGATCGGACCGTAGGCGTCGAGCGCGACGATCATGCCGGCCATCGACAGCATCGCCGTGGCCGCGATCGCGATGCCGTACAGGCCGCCCAGCTCGAACGCACCCCAGATCGCCGCGCACACCGCGATCACCGGCAGCGCGGTCGACTTCATCGACACCCCGAGCCCGGCGATGATGTTGGTGCCGTGGCCGGTGGTCGAGGCCTGCGCGATGTGCTGCACCGGCTTGAACTGGGTGCCGGTGTAGTACTCGGTGATCCACACGATCAGCCCGGTCAGGACCAGTCCGACCAGCGCGCAACCGTAGAGGTTGATCGCGCCGTGTGCGTTGTCGGCCATCAGCCCGGTGGTGATCGGATAGAACGCGATCGCCGCCAGCACCGCCGAGACGATCACGCCCTTGTACAGCGCGCCCATGATCGAGCCGCCGGCCTTCACCTTGACGAACATCGCGCCGATGATCGAGGCGATGATCGACACCCCGCCGAGCACCAGCGGGTACAGCACCGCGTTGGCACCGGCCTCGGCGACCATCAGGCCGCCCAGCAGCATCGTCGCGATGATCGTGACCGCGTAGGTCTCGAACAGGTCGGCGGCCATGCCGGCGCAATCGCCGACGTTGTCGCCGACGTTGTCGGCAATCACGGCGGGGTTGCGCGGGTCGTCCTCGGGGATGCCGGCCTCGACCTTGCCGACCAGGTCGGCGCCGACGTCGGCACCCTTGGTGAAGATGCCGCCACCGAGACGGGCGAAGATCGAGATCAGCGATGCGCCGAACGCGAGCCCGACCAGCGCATGCAGCGCCGCCTCGCCGACGATTCCCATCGAGTCCAGCAGCCACCAGTAGCCGGCGACGCCGAGCAGGCCGAGCCCGACCACCAGCATCCCGGTGATCGCGCCGCCGCGGAACGCCACGTCCATCGCCGGGCCGATGCCCTTGCGCGCGGCCTCGGCGGTGCGCACGTTGGCGCGGACCGAAACGTTCATGCCGATGTAGCCGGCTGCGCCCGACAGCACCGCGCCGAGGGCGAAACCAATCGCCGTCGGCCAGTTGAGGAAGAAGCCGATGACCAGGAACAGCACCACCCCGGCGATGCCGATCGTGGTGTATTGCCGGTTGAGGTAGGCGCGCGCGCCTTCCTGGATCGCGCCGGCGATCTCCTGCATGCGTTCGTTGCCGGCGGGCTGCGCGCTGATCCAGCGCGCCGAGATGATCCCGTACAGGATCGCGATGACGGCGCACACCAGCGCCAAGGTCAAACCGTACTGCTCCAGCATGAACCCCTCCCCTTCAGAAGTGGACAACATGGAATTTCGGATTGCGCACCTTCGTTGTGACTGCGGGGCGGTGGACCGGCCGACAGCCTGCCGACTATGGCATAGGTCGGCGCCGGGTTTCCGTGTCGACCGGCGGTTCAGCCAAGGCGTGCCAGCCTGCGCCGCATGTTTCCAGCCGGAGCGCCCCATGCGCCTGACGCCGCTGTTGCCCCTGATGTTCGTCGTCGCCGTCATGCCGGCGATGGCCGCCGAACCGAAGCCGGAGATCGACCGCGCCAAGGCGACCCCGCAGGCGGTCGGTGCCGCCCACACCCTGCGTTCGATCCCCGAGGCCTGCGCCCGGATCGAAGGCATGTTCACCGGCCAGTCCGCCGACCCGTACAAGTTCGCGGTGGTCCGCACCAGCCCGAACTGCCAGCCGCGCGCACGCTTTGTCGATGCCGCCAAGGCCGGGCCGTCGGTGGCGAAAGGCTGGATCTTCAACGACCTGATCCGGGTGCCGAACGCGTCCTGCCCTGCGCAGCAGGCGGTGGTGAAGGTCTGGCGCAAGCCGGGTGCGAACGGAAGCCCGGAACTCGATGCACAGGGCCGTGCGCGAATCTACCTGGGTGACTCCAAGGAAGCGGCACAGGCCGACACACTCGCCGCGATCCCGATGTTCGCCGCGTCGATGGCGGTGGAGGGCAAGGCCTGCGAGTGAGTCGATCGAGAGTCGATCACCCCGCCCAATTCCCCAGCTTGCGCCGCACCCCCACGTTCTTCAGCGCCACGTACTTCGGCAAGCCATCGCGCCCGTACGGCGGTGGCGCCTCGCCGCGGATCAGCGGCTCCAGGTGGAGCCGCGCCTTGTCGGTGATGCCATACCCGTCGCGCCGGATGAACCCGGCCGGCATGGTCTTCTCATGGTTGGCGACCTTCGACAGTGGCGCCGCCTCGATCTTCCAGCGATACGGCGCATCCGAGGTCCGCACGATCACCGGCATCACCGAGTTCATTCCCTTCAGCGCGAACTCGACCGCCGCCTTGCCGACCGCCTGCGCCTGCTCCAAGTCAGTCTTCGACGCGATGTGGCGCGCCGAGCGCTGCAGGTAGTCGGGCAGGGTCCAATGGACCTTGTAACCGAGCGCATCCTTGACCCGCCCGGCCAAGTGCGAGGCGACCCCACCGAGTTGGGTATGCCCGAACGAATCCTTGCCGCCACCGGCATCGGCGACGAAGCGGCCGTCGGCGGTGCGGATGCCCTCGCTGGCGACCACCACGCAATAGCCGACACGCTCGACCGTCGCCTTCACCCGCTTGAAGAAATCGGCCTCGTCATACGGCCGCTCCGGAAACAGGATCAGGTGCGGCGCCTCGTCCGCGCCGTTGCCGGCGAGCCCCGCCGATGCCGCCAGCCAGCCCGCGTGCCGGCCCATTGCTTCGTACACGAACACCTTGGTCGAGGTATCGGCCATCGCCGCCACGTCCAGCGCCGCTTCGCGCACCGACACCGCGGTGTACTTGGCGGCCGAGCCGAAGCCCGGGCAGCAGTCGGTCACGGCGAGGTCGTTGTCGATCGTCTTGGGCACGCCGATGCAGGTCAGCGGGTAGTCGAACTCGGCGGCCAGCTTCGACACTTTCAACGCGGTATCGGCCGAATCATTGCCGCCGTTGTAGAGGAACCAGCGCACGTCATGGGCCTTGAACACCTCGAGCAGCCGCTCGTACTTCGCCCGGTCCTCGTCCAGCGACTTCAGCTTGACCCGGCACGAGCCGAACGCACCGCCGGGGGTGTGGGCCAGCGCCTGGATCGTCGCCGGCGACTCCTTCGAAGTGTCGATCAGCTCCTCGCGCAGGGCGCCGAGGATGCCGTTGCGGGCCGCCAGCACCTTCACCTTTTTCGCGCGGGCGGTCTGGATCACCGCCGCGGCGGTGGCGTTGATGACGGCGGTGACGCCGCCGGACTGGGCATAGAGCAGGGTTCCCGAGGCCATGGGGCTTCCAGTGTGAGGGCCGGGGGAGGGGCGGGATGCGCTAAACTGGACGCCGTTTGCCCCGGCAGGTGGACAGGTCGCTGCGAGTGTAGCGCCGGCCCCGTGAGGCGCAGGTTTCAGCATTCAACACGCATTTCCAGGAGCGACACGATGCGATTGGTACTTCTTGGCGCGCCCGGCTCGGGCAAGGGCACGCAGGCGGCGCGGCTCAAGGAGCACCTGCAGGTGCCGCACATCTCCACCGGCGACCTGCTGCGCGCCGAAGTCGCGGCCGGAAGCAAGCTCGGGCTGGAAGCGAAGGAAATCATGGCCCGTGGTGAACTGGTCAGCGACGCGATCCTGCTGGGGATGCTGGAGGACCGGTTCTCGCGCGACGACACCCGCGGCGGCTTCATCCTCGACGGCTACCCGCGCAACCTCGCCCAGGCCGACGCGCTGAACGCGCTGCTGGAACGGATCGGCCAGCCGATGGACGCCGCGGTGCAACTGGAGGTGCCGACCGAACTGCTGGTCGAGCGCATCGCCGGCCGCGCCGCCGCCGAGGGCCGTGCCGACGACAGCCCCGAATCCGTCCGCACCCGGCTGCAGGTCTACAACGACCAGACCGCACCGGTGGTCGACTTCTTCCGCCAGCGCGGCAAGCTCAGCGTGGTCGACGGTGTCGGCGAACTGGACGAAGTGTTCACCCGCATCGTCGAGGCGCTGGCGCCGGTTCCAGCGGTCGGCTGATCGGCGACGTGGGCTCTTCGTAGGAGCGGCTTCAGCCGCGATCTGAAATCGGTCGAGCGGACCAGGCATCCGATCGCGGCTGAAGCCGCTCCTACAGGGTGACCGTCGTCGACCACCAGCTTGGACCACCATCGCGATGAAACTCCACATCCTCGGCATCGCCGGCACCTTCATGGGCGGTATCGCCGCGCTCGCGCGCGAACTCGGCCACGAGGTCGAGGGCAGCGACCAGGCGGTCTATCCGCCGATGTCGACCCAGCTCGAAACCCTCGGCATCGCCCTGAGGCAGGGCTATGTGCCGACCAACATCTCGCCCGATTGCGACGAGATCGTGGTCGGCAACGCGCTGTCGCGCGGCAATCCGGCGGTCGAGCAGGTTCTCGACGACGGTCGCAACTACATTTCCGGCGCCCAATGGCTGGCCGGGAACGTGCTGCCCGGACGCGACACCCTCGCGGTCGCCGGCACCCACGGCAAGACCACCACCAGCACCATCCTGACCTACCTGCTGCAGGCGGCCGGGCGCGAACCGGGCTTCCTGATCGGCGGCGTGGCCGAGGATTTCGGGGTGTCGGCGCGGGTCGGTGATGGCCGCGACTTCGTGGTCGAGGCCGATGAGTACGACACCGCGTTCTTCGACAAGCGCAGCAAGTTCGTCCACTACCGGCCGCTGGTGGCGATCCTCAACAACCTCGAGTTCGACCACGCCGACATCTTTCCCGACGTCGCCGCGATCCAGCGCCAGTTTCACCACCTGGTGCGAACCGTGCCGCGGCGCGGCCGGCTGATCGTCAACGGCGAGGACGCGCGCCTGGCCGAGGTGCTGGCGATGGGCTGCTGGACGCCGGTCGAGACGTTCGGACTCGACCCGAGCCTGTTTCCCAAGGCCGCCCTGCACGAAACCCACGGTGACCGCGCCGATCAAAACACCGCCGCGAGCGCCGCCTTCAACTGGACGGCACGACTGCTAGCCGAGGACGGCAGTGCATTCGTGGTCGTCCACGACGGCGTCGAACTCGGCGAGGTCCATTGGCCGCTGCTCGGCCGCCACAACGTGATGAATGCGCTGGCCGCGCTGGCGACCGTCAACGCGGTCGGTGGCGACGTCGCCGCGATCCTGCCCTCGCTGGCCCGGTTCCGCAGCGTCAAGCGGCGCATGGAGGTGATCGGGCGCGCGCGCGGCATCACCGTCTACGACGACTTCGCCCACCATCCGACCGCGATCGCGACCACCCTGGCCGGCCTGCGCGCCAGTGTCGGCGACGCGCGGCGGATCATCGTTGCGATGGAGCCGCGCAGCAATTCGATGCGGCTGGGCGCGCACGCCGATGCGCTGGCGCCGTCGCTGGACGGCGCCGACGTGGTGGTGTTCCTGCACCGCCCGGAACTGGCGTGGGACGCAGGCAAGGTGGTCGTCGGCCTGCGTGGAGATGGCATCGCGGCGGCCGACGTCGACGCGCTGATCGCGGCGCTGCGCGAGCGGGTCGGCGACGGCGACCATGTGGTGTTCATGTCCAATGGCGGCTTCGACGGCGCGCCGCGGCGGTTCCTCGCCGCCTTGCAGGACTGAGCCGCCCCCGCGCCGGGTTCCGGCACCGTTCCGGAACCACGCTGGCCTGCGTTAGGCTGTCGCCGATGCCGAGTGAATCGTTGCCCCCGTCGTTGTCGCTGTTTCCGTTGCCGACCGTGCTGCTGCCCGGCGCCTCGCTCGGCCTGCGCGTGTTCGAACCGCGCTATCTCGACCTGGTTCGCGAATGTGGTCGCAACGACTGCGGTTTCGGCATCTGCCTGGTCATTGACGACGCGCCCGGCACCGAGACCGCTTCAGCGGCGGCCTACGGCACCGAAGCGTTGATCGAGGACTTCGACACTGGCGATGACGGCCTGCTGACCCTGCGCGTGCGCGGCGCGCGACGCTTCCGCGCGCACAAGGTCCGTGTGCGCGACAACGGCCTGCAGGTCGCCGACATCGAATGGTGCGACGCCGATCCGATCGAGCCGGTGCGGCCCGAACACGGTTTGCTGGCGACCCTGCTGCAGACCGTGCTCGACCGGGTAGGTGGGGAGCACGCGAAGGCCGCCGACGCGCGGATCGACGATGCCGCCTGGGTCGGCTGGCGCCTGGCCGAGATGCTGCCGCTGGAGGATGCCCAGCGCCAACAGTTGCTGCAGATCGACGATCCGCACGAGCGCATGGACCACTTGTTGTCGCTGATGCCTGACACCTGACACCTGGTACTGGACGCGACGGCGCGACACCCGCCTCGACGCAGCGCTAGCGCCGGGTGTCGGTGCGTACGCGCAGCACCGGCACGCCGCTGTCGGGGTGCGGCATCTCGATCGTGTTGAACCGGCCCAGCGCTGCCTGCACCGCGGCATGGGCGGCACCGTCATGGGCAAGCGGCCGCCAAAGCACGGCCGCCCCGAGCGGCTTGTTTACATGCAGGGTCTGGGTGGTGCCGAGCCACAACGGGGTGCCGTCGGCCAGTGCGACCGGCGCCGGCCATAGCCGCAGGGCGTATTGCTCGCCGTCACGGGCACCTTCGCGGAGCATCAACAAGGCCTCGGCGTGGGCGTCCAGGGTCGCGGGCAACACCACCTGCTCGCGTTGGGGGGTGTCGTCGTCGAGCAGGGTGATCGTCGCCAGCCAGTCGGCTTGCGGTTGCGTGCGCCAGCCATTGGCCTCCAGCGCCTGTTGCAGCGGCGCCAATGGTCCGGCGACCTGCAGGTCGAGCGGCCAACGCTGGCGCTCGTCGCCCTCGTTGCGCCGCGCCGGCAGGGTCGCCCAGTCCTGCTGCCACCAGTCGGCGGTGGCGATCACTTCGGTTGGCGGCTGCGCGCTGAACTTCGCCAACATGTCGTCGGCTGCACGGGGCGCGTGCCATAGCGCGGCGGCGACGAAGCTGCCATAGAACAACATCGCCAACGGCCGCATCCAGAATGAGCGGGCCACGTGGCTGCGGTAGGCGATGCCGAGTACCAGCACCCACGCCAGTCCGAACAGGGTGCCGCCGACCAGGTCGCTGGCCCAGTGCGCGCCCAGGTACAGCCGTGCGAATCCGACCACGGTGGTCACCACGCCGGCCAGCAGGTACGGCCAGACCCGCTTGCGACCCGGCAACTCGCGCGCGATCAGCACCGCGAAGAAGCCGAACACGATCGTCGTCATCGTCACCGCGACCGACGGGAAACCGAACCCGGCCGGCGCGGTCGGCGGCCGCGGCATCACGATGGCGGCCTCCAGCAATGCGGTCAGCACCAGCCCGAACACCACCGCCGCGATCCAGTGCGCCGCCGCCATCCAGCGCCGCCGCCACAACAGGTACGCCAGCGCGATCGCCGCCGCCGACCCGAGCACCTCGCCGTCGCCGAGGCTGGCCAGGCCCGCCATCAGGCGGTCGGCCAGCGGATTGCGCAGGGTCCACATCAACTCGTGCAGGTGGTGGTCGAGCGCGAGCGGGCCGCCGCTGGCCAGCAGCATCGCCAGCAGGGTGAACCAGATCCAGCTGATCGCCAGCAGGCAGGCGGCGAGCATCGCCAGCGACGCCGACTCCGGCCGGTTCGGATCGATCAACGCGCCGGCGTAGCGCCCCAGCCTTGGATGCGAGCGCGTCCAGCGCAGCGCCTGCGCGAGCAGATGATCGGCGTGGGCGGCGAACCAGCGCCAGGTGTAGAGCACCGCGGCCCACACCAGCGCCACCGCGACCGCCATCGTCCCCAGCGCCAGGGTCAGCCGGTCGGCAACCGCGGCGACCGCATCGTACGAGACCCCCAGCACCCAGCCGGGCGCGAGGAACAACGCCGCCCACGCCACGCAGGCGAACAGGCTGGTCAGGACATAGCGACGCAGCGGCATCCGCAACATGCCGGCGATCGCCGGGACGAACGGCCGCACCGCGCCGACGAAACGCGCGATCAGGATGCTCTTGACCCCGTTGCGACGGAACAGCGACTCGCTGCGGTTGAGCCATTGCGGATAGCGCGTGAACGGCCAGCGCTGACGCAACCGTGGTCCCCAGCGGTAGCCGACCCAGTAGCTCAGCGAGTCGCCCGCGAACGCGCCTGCGGCGGCGCAACCGAGCGCATACGGTCCATCGATATGGCCGAGCCCGACCAGCGCGCCGACCGCAAACAGCAGCGGCAACGCCGGCACCACGATTCCGGCGACCACCAGCGCATCGCAGAATGCGACCAGGAAGATCAGCGCACCGGCCGCGACGGGGTTGGCGCTGATCCATGCGGTCGCGCTGTCGAGCCAGGCCGGGTTCATTGCGCAATTATGGCAGCGCGTGATGAATTTGCCTTGCATCGCAAGCCGAATCGGCTGCGTCCGGCGGCGCTTGCGTAAACTGCGGCGATGCCCGCCCCCCCTTCCTCTTCCGCGCACGAAGTCGCCGCGCTCAAGGCCGACAGTTTTGGCCGCATCGCCCTGATGCGCGATGCCGACGGCTTGTTCGTGCGCCGCGACCTCGCCCACGTACCGCTGTGGCTGCGCCTGCCGGCCTGGTGGCTGGCCCGCCGCGAGGCGCGCGCGCTGTGCCGGGTCGACGGATTGCCTGCGACCCCGCAACTGCTGCGCTGGGACGGTCGTCGACTCGACCGCAGCTACATGGCAGGCGCTGCGATGTACCAGCGCCCGCCGCGTGGCGACCTCGACTACTTCCGCCAGGCGCGCCGGCTGCTGCAACAGCTGCATCGCCGCGGCCTCGCCCACAACGACCTGGCCAAGGAAGCCAACTGGCTGGTGCTCGAGGATGGTGCGCCGGCGATCATCGACTTCCAGCTCGCCACCCGCGGCGACTCGCGCGCGCGCTGGATGCGCCTGCTCGCGCGCGAGGACCTGCGCCACCTGCTCAAGCACAAACGCACGTACTGCCGCGAGCACCTGACCCCGGTCGAGCGACGCGTACTGAAACGCCACTCGTGGCTGCGCGACGCCTGGTTTGCGACCGGCAAGCCGATCTACCGTTTCGTCACCCGCAGGTTGTTGAAGTGGGAAGACAATGAGGGGCAGGGGCCGAAGCCCTGAGCCCTGAGCCCCACGCAGGAACCCCGATGACCACCCTCTCCGGCAAGACCCTCTTCATCACCGGCGCATCCCGCGGCATCGGTCGCGCGATCGCCCTGCGCGCCGCCCGAGACGGCGCCAATATCGCGATCGCCTCCAAGTCCGCGGTCGCCAACCCGAAGCTGCCCGGCACCATCCACTCGGTCGCCGCCGAGGTCGAGGCCGCCGGCGGCCAGGCATTGGCGCTCAAATGCGACATCCGCGACGAGGAGGCAGTCGGCGCCGCGGTCGCCGCGACCGCCGATGCGTTCGGCGGCATCGACATCCTGGTCAACAACGCCAGCGCGATCTGGCTGCGCGGTGCGCTCGACACACCGATGAAGCGCTTCGACCTGATGCAGCAGGTCAACGCGCGCGGCAGCTTCGTCTGCGCGCAGGCCTGCCTGCCGTGGCTGCTGCAGGCGCCGCACCCGCACATCCTCACCCTCGCGCCGCCGCCCAGCCTCGACCCGAAATGGTGGGCGCCGCACACCGGTTACACCCTGGCCAAGATGGGCATGAGCTTCGTAACCTTGGGGCTGGCCGCGGAGTTCGCCGGGCAGGGCGTCGCGATCAACGCGCTGTGGCCGCGCACGATCATCGCCACCGACGCGATCAACATGATTCCCGGCGTCGATGCGGCGCGTTGCCGGACCCCGCAGATCGTCGCCGATGCCGCCCACGCGATCCTCGTAGCCCCGGCCTCGGCGCGCACGGGCGCGTTCCTGATCGACGAGGACGTCCTGCGCGACGCCGGCGTCGACGATTTCAGCCAGTACGCCGTCGACCCCGGGCAATCTCTGCTGCCGGACCTGTTCCTCGACTGAACCCCGCACGCGATTCACGGAGACAACCGATGCGCTACCTCCACGCCATGGTCCGGGTCCGCGACCTCGACGCCTCGCTGAAATTCTTCCGCGACGGCCTCGGCCTGGTTGAAACCCGCCGCCGCGATTACCCCGACAGCCGTTTCACTCTGGTCTACCTCGGCGCGCCGGCCAACCCCGGGGCGGAGGTCGAGTTGACGTTCAACTACGACGACGAGGACTACGGCTCGGCGCGCAACTTCGGCCACCTCGCGTTCGAGGTCGACGACATCCACGCCACCTGCGCGCACCTGCAGGCGCAGGGCATCACCATCAACCGGCCGCCGCGCGATGGCCGCATGGCGTTCGTGCGCTCGCCCGACCTGATCTCGATCGAACTGCTGCAAAAGGGCGCCGCGCTGGCGCCCGCGGAGCCGTGGCTGTCGATGCCAAACACCGGAAGCTGGTAGCTGTGCCTAGCCCATCCGCTTGGGCAACAGATGGCCGCAGCCACGGCAATGCATGGCGTCGGGGTCATGGCCTTCCAGTCCGCATTCGGGGCACCCGCGATGATCGTGGTGTCCGTCGCCGTGCGTCGCCTCGCGGAGGCTGCTGGCCAGCTCCGCGGTGTAAATGCCGGTCGGCACCGCAATGATGCTGTAGCCGATCAGGATCAAGACCGAGGCGATGAACCGTCCGAGTGGCGTCGCCGGCGACAGATCCCCGTAACCGACGGTCGCCATCGTCACGATCGCCCAGTACATGCCGGTGGGAATCGTGCTGAAACCGTGTTCAGGGCCTTCGATCACGAACATCATCGCGCCGAATATCACAGCGATCGTCAACAGCGCACTGACGAACAGGAAGATCTTGCGCCGGCTGCGCCACAGCGCGGTCATCAACAGCCCGCCTTCCTCGACGTACTGGGTCAGCTTGAGTATCCGGAACAGTCGAAGTACGCGCAGGATCCGAACTACCAGCAGCGCCTGGCTGCCGGGGAACAGCAGCGACAGGTAGGTCGGCAGGATCGACAGCAGGTCGATGATGCCCCACAGGCTGAGCGCGTAACGCAGCGGCCGGCGCACCACCAGCAGGCGCATCACGTACTCGGCGGTGAACAACGCGGTGAAGCCCCATTCGATCGCGTACAGGACCCGCGCGTGGTCGATGTGCAGCCACGGATCGCTGTCGAGCATGATCACGATCACGCTGGCGAGGATCGCGACGATCAGCAACAGGTCGAAGTTGCGCGACGGCGGCGTGTCGTGGCGGTAGATGATGTCGAACCAGCGCCGACGCCAGCCGGTTTCGGTCGCGGGGTTGAGCTGCGGGGTGGAAAACAGGCGCATGGCGGACCTCTGCGGGCATTGTGCCGCACCCGTCCGGACGGGTCGCGGCAGCCTCGTATCGACGACAATAGGACTTTCCCCCGTCACGACGCGACCCATGACCACCACCGATTTCCAGGACCTCGTCGATCGCTATTACCTGCCGGTCTACCGGCCGCGAGGGATCGTGCTCGACCACGGGCTTGGTTCGCGGCTGTGGGATCGCGACGGTCGCGAGTATGTAGACTTCGGCGCCGGTATCGCGGTCAACGCGCTTGGCCACGCCCACCCCGCGCTGGTCGAGGCACTGACCGCGCAGGCCGGCAAGCTCTGGCACACCAGCAACGTGTTCGTCAGCGAACCGCCATTGCGACTGGCGCAGGCGCTGGTCGAGGCCGCCGGTTTCGCCGCGCGGGTGTTCTTCTGCAACTCCGGCGCCGAGGCCAACGAGGCGGCGATCAAGCTCGCGCGCCAATGGGCGACGTCACGCGGCCGCGAGCCGGAGCGCCGGGTGATTCTGAGTTTCCGCGGCAGCTTCCACGGTCGCACCCTTGCCGCGGTCACCGCGACTGCGCAACCGAAATACCACGCCGGATTCGAGCCGCTGCCGCCGGGTTTCCGCTACAGCGACTTCAATGACCTCGCCGCGGCCGAGGCGGCGATGGCCGCGGGTGATGTCTGCGCGGTGCTGGTCGAGCCCGTGCAGGGCGAGGGTGGGGTGACCCCGGCGAGCGAGGCGTTCCTGCACGGCCTGCGCGCGCTGTGCGATCACCACGACGCACTGCTGATGCTCGACGAGATCCAGTGCGGGATGGGCCGCACCGGCCAGCTGTTCGCATGCGACGGCTATGGCGTGCGCCCGGACGTGGTGACCCTGGCCAAGGCGCTCGGCGGCGGCTTTCCGATCGGCGCGATGCTGGTTGGCGGACGCGCCGCCGACGCACTGCAGTTCGGACAGCACGGCACCACTTTCGGCGGCAATCCGCTCGCCACCGCGGTTGCCGGCGCTGCGCTTCGCGAACTGTCGTCACCGGCGCTGCTGGCAAACGTCGAGCGGCAGTCGAAAGCCCTGCGCGACGGACTGGCCGCGCTCGAAGTGGAATTCCGGCTGTTCAGTGAAATCCGCGGTCGTGGTCTGATGCTCGGCGCGCAGTTGCGTCCGGAGCACGCCGGGCAGGCGGGCGCGATGGTCGATCGGGCCATCGAGTACGGGCTGCTGATGTTGCAGGCCGGCCCGGACGTGTTGCGCTTCGTGCCGGCGCTCAACATCCGCGATGCCGATGTCGCCGAAGGACTGGCGCGGTTGCGCGCGACGCTCGCGGGATTTGCCTCCGACTGACGAGCGTTGCGACGTCAGCTCAGGCGAGTTCGCGGAACGCCGCGCGCGCGGCTTCGACCGTCTGTGCGATCTCGGCCTCGCCATGCGCGCTCGACATGAACCCGGCCTCGAACGCCGACGGCGCCAGGTACACGCCACGCTCGAGCATCGCGTGGAAGAACCTGCCGAACTTCGTTGCGTCCGAGCCCATCGCATCGTCAAAGCTTTCGACCGGACCTTCGCGGAAATACAGCCCGAACATGCCGGGCGCTCGCGTTGTATGGAACGCCACACCGGATTCGCGCGCGGCGGCTTCCAGTCCGTCGCACAGCCCATGGGTGCTGGCCTCCAGTGTGTCGTGGAATCCCGGCGCCTGGATTAATTCCAGCGTCGCCAGGCCCGCCGCCATCGCCACCGGATTGCCGCTCAGCGTGCCGGCCTGGTAGATCGGCCCGCTTGGTGCCACCTGCGACATCAGGTCGCGGCGCCCGCCATAGGCGCCGACCGGCATGCCACCGCCGATGATCTTGCCGAACGTGCTGAGATCCGGGGTGATCCCGTAGCGCTGCTGGGCGCCGCCGAGCGCGACCCTGAAGCCGGTCATCACCTCGTCGAAGATCAGCAGCGCGCCGTGCTCCGTGCACAGATCGCGCAGGTGCTGCAGGTAGCCATCGCGCGGCAGGATGCAGTTGGCGTTGCCGACGATCGGCTCGATGATCAGCCCGGCGATCTCGCTGCCGATCTCGTCGAACAGCTTAGTGGCCGCATCGAAATCGTTGTACGGGATCGTCATCGTCAGATCGGCCAGCGTGCTCGGCACCCCGGGCGAGTTCGGCAGGCCGAGGGTCAGCGCGCCGCTGCCCGCCTTGACCAGAAAACTGTCGCCGTGGCCGTGGTAGCAGCCCTCGAACTTGACGATGCGCGAGCGCCCGGTCGCGCCGCGCGCCACGCGAATGGCCGAGAGCGTCGCCTCGGTGCCGGAGTTGACCATCCGCACCATCTCGCAGCTCGGCACGATCGAAGTGATCGCTTCGGCCATCGTGACTTCAAGCGCATTCGGAACGCCGAAGCTGAGGCCATCGCGCATGGTCGCGGCGACCGCATCGAGCACCTTGGGGTGCGCGTGGCCGGCGATCATCGGCCCCCACGAACCGACATAGTCGATGTAACGGTTGCCATCGACATCGAACAGGTATGCGCCTTCCGCGCGTGCGGCGAAGAACGGTTCGCCGCCGACCGACTTGAACGCGCGCACCGGCGAGTTGACGCCGCCCGGAAGCAACTCGGAAGCGCGGGCGAACAGGGCGTGGGAACGGTCGTGGTTCATGCGGGACTCGGTCAGTGGGACGGGGCGAAACAGGAAAGGTAGGCGCGGGTCGCCGAGGCGGGGTCGGGCGCGTCGAACACACCGCTGATCACCGCGAGCAGGTCGGCGCCGGCATCGACCAGCGAGCGGCCATTGTCCGGGGTGATTCCGCCGATCGCCACCCGCGGGACCCCGAGCGACGCGGCGTCGGCCAGTAGTGCCGGGCGTGCGACCCGTGCATGTGGCTTGGTCGGCGAGGGAAAGAACGCGCCGAACGCAACATAGCTGGCCCCCGCCGCAACGGCCTCGCGGGCCAGTTCGATCCGGTCGTAACACGAAGCGCCGATGATCGCGTCGGCGCCCAAGGCGGCGCGTGCGGCGGCGAGTTCGCCATCGTCCTCCCCCAGGTGCGCGCCATCGGCCCGGATCATCGCCGCCAGCCGCCAGTCGTCGTTGATGATAAACGGCACCCTGTAGCGCGCGCATAACGGCTGCAACAGCCGCGCCTGGCGCATGCGCAGGTCCGCATCGGCGCGCTTGTTGCGGTACTGCAGCCACGCCGCTCCGGCCCCAAGCACAGCTTTCACCCGCTCAAGCAGACGTTGGCTGTCGGCTTCGTCGGGGGTGATCGCGTACAAGCCGGAAGATGGCCAGGATCGGTTGGTGCGGAGCGGGTTCATGCAAGGCTTTCGTCGACGCGGGTGGGGTGGGACAATGCGGGTTCGCTCCGCAGCCGTCCATTATCCGCCCATGCCCGATACCGCCACGACCACCGAATTCCGCACCTGGATGTGCGTCGTCTGCGGCTTCATCTATGACGAGGCCAAGGGCTTGCCGGAAGAGGGCATCGAGCCGGGCACGCGTTGGGACGACGTGCCGGACACCTGGACCTGCCCGGACTGCGGCGTGACCAAGGACGATTTCGAGATGATGGAACTGTAGGACGCTCAGAGTGCCGGGATTGCCGGCGCCAGGCGCAGTTCCGCACCGTCTTCCAACCCTAGCTTCGCCGCCTCGCCGGCGTTGAGCTCCAGCACATATCGGGCCGGGCTTTCGCTGGGATACGAGGGGCAACCATCGCCCAGCGTGCACGGCGGAACATCGCGTTGTTGCGACACCAGCACGCGCTCGTCGTCGAAGTACAGGATATCGAGGGGGATTTTGGTGTTCTTCATCCAGTACGCCAGCGGTTGCTCGCGCTCGTGGATGAACAGCATCCCGCGGTCGGTCGCCATCCTGTCGCGGAACATCAGGCCGCGCGCGCGCTCCGCGTCGTCATCGGCAATCTCGACCGCATAACGCGCGCCGCCAACCTCCACCCACAGGTCGCTGCCGGATGCGCAACCGGCCAGCAGAAGCCCGCAACCGACGATCATGCCGCGGACGACGGATAAAAAGGCAGGCATCGACGCACTCCTCATGGTGGTGGTCTCGACCTTCGAACAGCGTCGTCGGCCCGTCAAGCCGGGCATCGCTGCCGCGTCCGAAAAAATTTTCATCCCACCCCTTCCCGGATCGGGAGCAGGTGT
>NZ_JAXGFP010000004.1:0-348103 GCF_036663935.1 Novilysobacter erysipheiresistens | reverse complement strand
ACGTGATCGTCGAGCCGACCGGGCAGGACGCGTTCACCATCTTCGTCCAGGACCTGGGCCGCACCGGCTTCGTCGCCGGCACCCTGGCGACGCGCGACGGACTGCGCGCGCCGGTGCCGTCGGTCGATCCACGGCCGATCCTGACCATGGACGACATGGGCCACGGCATGATGGGCGGGGCAGGGCACGACATGTCGGCGATGTCGGCCGGCGCGATGAGCGGCATGGATCATGCCGGCATGGACCACGGTTCCAGCGGCGGCGACATGGGCGGTATGGACCATAGTCAGCACGGCACGTCATCGATGAAACCTGGGCCGATGGCCACGATGGATCACGGCGCCGCCGGTATGCAGCAGCATCCCGCATCCGAGTCGGGCAACCCGCTGATGGACATGCAGACGATGAANGGGCCGATGGCCACGATGGATCACGGCGCCGCCGGTATGCAGCAGCATCCCGCATCCGAGTCGGGCAACCCGCTGATGGACATGCAGACGATGAACCCGGCGCCGAAGCTCGACGACCCGGGCATCGGCCTGCGCGACAACGGCCGCCGGGTGCTGACCTACGCCGACCTGAAAAGCACCTTCGCCGATCCCGACGGCCGCGAACCCGGTCGCACGGTCGAGCTGCACCTGACCGGCCACATGGAAAAATTCGCCTGGTCGTTCAACGGCATCAAGTTCGGCGATGCCGAGCCGCTGCGGCTGAACTACGGCGAGCGCATGCGCATCGTGCTGGTCAACGACACCATGATGACCCACCCGATCCATCTGCACGGCATGTGGAGCGACCTGGAGGACGCCGACGGGAACTTCATGGTGCGCAAGCACACCATCGACATGCCGCCCGGGACCAAGCGCAGCTATCGCGTGCGCGCCGACGCACTCGGGCGCTGGGCCTACCACTGCCACCTGCTCTACCACATGGAAGCCGGCATGTTCCGGGAAGTGCGGGTGGAGGAATGAACGCCATGACCTCGAAACTTTCGAATACGCAGTTGCACACCCTTGCCTTGTCGATTGTGCTGGCCTTGGGTTCCGCTTCGGTCGTCGCACAGGAAATGGATCATTCGACCATGCACATGCCGGAGCCTGCGCCGTCCGCCGATCGGAATGAGCCGCAAGAACCCCTCCAGCAAGAACCAGCGGTTGATCCGCACGCCGGTCATGCCCCGCCTCCGCCGGCAGGCGAATTCGAATCCCGACCAGCACCGGTCGACCACGCGGCAATGGGGCACGCTGCGCCGCCGCAGGATCCCGTGCCGGAAGTGGACCACGCAGCCATGGGCCATGAGATGCCGGCGCCGGAACAGGCCCCCTCGCAGCCCGTCGATCACTCGGCGATGGGCCACGAGATGCCGATCCCGCAGGAAACCGCACAGGAAATGGATCATTCGGCAATGGGCCATGACATGGGCGACAGCGCAGAAGACAACGACCTGCCGGCGACTGCTCCAGCGATCGAACCGATTCCCCCCGTGACTCCTGCCGACCGCCTGGCCGCATTTCCCGATGTCGCCGGCCATACCGTTCACGACAACGCGATCCATTCGTTCTGGCTGCTCGATCGGCTGGAAGCGTGGGACGCCGACTCCGACGCCGGGACCGGCGTCGGATGGGAGGCCATGAGTTGGATCGGCACTGACCTCGACCGGATCTGGCTGCGCAGCGAGGGTGAGCGTGTCGACGGCGCCACCGAGTCGGCCGACATCGAGGTGTTGTATGGCCGTGCTGTTGCACCGTGGTGGGACGTGGTCGCGGGCGTGCGCCACGACTTCGGTGAGGGCCCTTCGCAGACTTTTGCCGCGATCGGCGTGCAAGGTCTGGCTCCGTACATGTTCGAGGTCGAAGCGACGGCTTACGTCGGACAGTCCGGCCAGACCGCGGCCACCTTCGAAGCCGAGTACGAGACCTTGTTCACCAACCGTCTGATCCTCCAATGGATGGCCGAAGCCGAACTGCACGGCAAGGATGACGAGCGTCGGGGGGTTGGTTCGGGCCTGAGTACGGTCGAGGCAGGCCTGCGCCTGCGCTACGAGTTCGCCCGTCAGTTCGCGCCGTACATCGGCATCGTCCACGAGCGCGCCTACGGAAACACTGCGGATTTTCGGCGCGTGGATGGCGAGGACATCGAGGACACCCGCTTCGTTGCGGGCGTGCGCATCTGGTTCTAAGGGGAACATACATGCCAAGCGTGACGCGTCATTCACTGATTACCGTGGCAGTACTCGCAGTCGCCGCGCTCGTGATCATCGGTGTTTTCATCTGGTCGGGCGTCTACAACATCGGAGCCGACGATACCCATACGCGCCCAGTTCACTCGGTGTTGCAAGCGCTTCGCGAACGTTCGATCGCAGTGCGTGCCGATCAATTGCAGCCGCCGCCCGATCTGCTCGACGCGGACCGGATCCGACAAGGTGCCGGCAACTACGACGCCATGTGCATGGGCTGCCACCTGGCTCCAGGCATGGCCGGCACCGAGCTGAGCAAGGGCCTGTATCCCGCGCCGCCCAATCTGACGACCGACACCGTGGATGCGGCAGAGGCGTTCTGGGTGATCAAGCACGGCATTAAAGCTTCGGGTATGCCGGCGTGGGGCAAGAGCATGGACGACGAGTACATCTGGAACATGGCGGCGTTCCTGCAGCGACTTCCCGAACTCAGTGCCGGGCAGTACGAGACGCTGGTCGCCAGAAGCGGCGGGCATGATCACGGTGGCGGCGAGACGCAGCCGCACGGTCATGATGAAGGCGCGCCGTCGGACGATTCCGAAACGCACGCCGGCATGGAGATGGGCCCCAACGAGAAGACCGACGAAAGCACGGGGCATGCACATCCGCCGGGCACGCCCGCCGACCACCACGACAGTGCAGCGCCCGCCAAACCGGCGCCTGCGTCTGCGAGCGAAACCGTGGAGCATCGTCACGCCGATGGCACGGTCGAGTCGCATCCAGTCGAACCCCAGCCGGTCGAACCCCAGCCGGCGACCACGCCGGCTGCACCCAAACCCGACGCCACGCCCGAATCGGACGACGGCCACCAGCATCAACACTGATAACAGGAACCGACTGCCATGAAATCCACAATCAACCTGCTTGCGATCGCACTGACGCTTGCCACCTCGTCACCCGCGTTCGCGCAGACCAAGCCGGCCGACACCGGCCATGCGCACGCCGCCGCGCAACCCGCCGCCGCCACAAAGATCGACGTGCCTGCCGAAGCCGAAGCCGCCGTCAGCGTGGTCGACGCGTTCGGGAAGGCGATCGCAGCCGCCGATTTCGAGAAAGTCAAAGCCATGCTCGACCCGGCAGTGATCATCCTCGAAAGCGGTGGCGCCGAACGAAGCCGGGACGAGTACCTGAGCCACCACGCCAAGTCCGACGCTAAGTTCCTGGCTGGCACACATTCGGCCTTGTCGCAGCGTCGCGCACGGGTCGACGGCGACATTGCCTGGGTCGCGAGCGAAAGCGAACTGCATGCCAACAAGGACGGCAAGCCGATGACCCTGCTGAGCACTGAGACCATGGTGCTGAACAACACGCCGTCGGGCTGGAAGATCGTTCACATCCACTGGTCCTCGCGGCCGAAGAAATATTGAAGATGCAAACAATGAAAGGCCGAGTACCGATGATCATTGCCCTGGCGATCGCCGCCACCACGCTGGCGGCTTGCGCACGCACGCCGCAGCCGGTGGTCGATCAGGTGGCGATGTCGCTGGCTGCACCGCAATCCATCGCGACCACGGCGGACATTGCCGAGGCAGCGCTTCCGGCGCCACCACTGATAAGCATGGTGGTGCACAAGAGCGCCTATTGCGGTTGCTGCGAGCTTTGGGTCGAGCACATGCGGGACTCCGGGTTCGCGGTCGAGGTGCGCAACATCGACAACCTCAACACGATCAAGGAGCGCGTCGGCGTGCCGCTGGCGAAGGGCTCCTGCCACACCGCGCAAGTCGGCAACTACTTCATCGAGGGCCATGTGCCCGCCGGAGACGTGAAACGTCTGCTGGCCGAACAGCCCGATGCCAAAGGCCTGGTCTTGCCGGGCATGCCGAAGGGTTCACCCGGCATGGAAGTGCCCGATGGCAGCATGGACGCTTACACGGTGGAGCTGGTCGCCAAAGACGGTTCCACCTCGGCCTTTGCACAGCACGGCCGATAGTGGAGGGGCGATCACCACAACCGACGTGTTGGTCAACATGGGGCGGTGTTACGGGCGCGCCGACTCTCGCCCGTTGACCGAGGACCTCACCATGACGCACCACACCGCTGAACATCGCAGCCAGGCCATGAACACCTGTATCGACGATTGCACGCAATGTCATGCGATCTGCCTGGAAACCATCAACTACTGTCTCGGCGTGGGCGGCAAGCACGCCGAAGCGAAACACATCGGGCTGTTGTCGGCTTGTGCCGACATCTGCGCCACTTCTGCCGACACGATGTTGCGAGGTGCCTCCGTACACACGGCGACCTGTGGCGCATGCGCGGAGATCTGCCGCCAGTGCGCCACGTCCTGCGACAGCATGGGCGACGACGCAGACATGAAGCGCTGTGCCGACATGTGCCGCCGTTGCGCCGAAAGCTGCGCAACGATGGCCGCCTGAGCGCGATTGACGCTCGCTACGTCCCAGTCGGCAGCAACAGCTAGAAACCGATGCAATCAAAAAAGAAAGGCGGCCGTTGGCCGCCTTTTTTATCGGTTCGATGCGGATGCGGCACTTGGACTTGACTCTTGACCAAGGTCCAGACTTACAACTGTCGCCGGACCCCCCCCAGAGCCACCGCCATGCAGATCGGTCAACTCGCCCAGCGCGCCGATGTCCCCATCGACACCGTGCGCTACTACGAACGCAACGGCATCGTGCCGAAAGCCGAGCGCCAAGCCTCCGGCTATCGCCGTTATGGCGAGGACGACGTCGCCCGGCTGCGCTTCGTGCGGCGCGCCAAGGCACTGGGCTTCACGCTGGTCGAGATCCGCGACCTGCTCGCGCTGTCGGGCCGCCGCGCCGATGACATGGCCGGGCTAAAGGCCGCGGCGATCGAGAAGCTGGCCGATGTCGAGCACAAACTCCAGGAGCTGACCCGCATCCGCGACGGCTTGCAGACGCTGGTGGCGTCCTGTCCGGGACACGGCGCACTGAATCACTGCCCGATACTCGCCGCACTGGCGGAGGAGAACGCATGAACGCTCACGATCATCACGGTCATGGTCACAAGCACGGGCAGGGCACACCGCATTGCCACGGCGACAATGGCAAGTCCATCACTCCGGACAAGGCCGCACATAGCTGCTGTTCCGCTGCCGCCCCATCGACGCCGACAACCGTCACCGATCCGGTCTGCGGCATGCAAGTCGACCCCGCCACCAGCGCGCATCACACCAAACACGCCGGCGAGACCTACCACTTCTGCTCGGCGCGCTGCCGCGAACGCTTCGTCGCCACCCCAGACAAGTACCTGTCGCCGTCCGAACCGGAACCCGCCGTACCGGGCGCGATCTACACCTGCCCGATGCACCCAGAGATCCGCCAGGAAGGCCCCGGCACTTGCCCGATCTGCGGCATGGCGTTGGAACCGGAAATGCCGAGCCTTGACGAGGAGGAAAACCCCGAGCTACGCGACTTCTCGCACCGGTTCTGGTGGACGCTGCCGTTGACCCTGATCGTACTCGCGTTGGCGATGTTCGGTCATTACTGGCCGGCGCTGTCCGCCACGACACGCACCTGGATCGAGCTCGTGCTGAGCGGGCCCGTGGTGCTGTGGGCCGGCCGGCCTTTCTTCGATCGTTGCGTGGCATCTATTCGCAACGGCAGCCCCAACATGTTCACGCTGATCGGCATCGGCGTAGGCGCCGCGTTCGGGTACAGCGTGGTCGCGACCGTCGCGCCGGATCTGTTCCCGGCGTCGTTCCGCGAGCACGGGCGGGTAGGCGTGTATTTCGAGGCGGCCGCCGTGATCGTCTCGCTGACCCTGCTCGGCCAGTTGCTGGAGCTGCGCGCACGCAGCAAGACCGGCGCGGCGATCAAGTCATTGCTCGGGCTGGCGCCGAAGACTGCCCGACGCATCAACGACGACGGTAGCGAGGAGGACATCCCGCTTGAGCATGTCCATGTGGGCAATCGACTGCGCGTCCGGCCGGGCGAAAAGGTCCCGGTCGACGGCGAGGTAGTCGAGGGCCGCTCCAGCATCGATGAGTCGATGCTGACCGGCGAGCCGATCCCGGTCGAGAAAACTACTGGCGACACAGTAATCGGTGCGACGCTCAACGGCACCGGCGCGCTGGTCATCCGTGCAGGCAAGGTCGGTTCCGACACCGTGCTGTCGCAGATCGTGCAGTTGGTCGCCCAGGCGCAGCGCTCGCGCGCGCCGATGCAGCGCATGGCGGACAAGGTCGCGTTCTGGTTCGTGCTCGCGGTGCTGGGCGCGGCGGTGGCGACGTTCTTCGTCTGGGGACTGTTCGGTCCCGAGCCGGCGTGGACGTTCGCCGTGCTCAACGCGGTGTCGGTTCTGATCATCGCCTGTCCGTGTGCGCTTGGCTTGGCGACGCCGATGTCGATCATGGTCGCGACCGGCCGCGCCGCACAGCACGGCGTACTGTTCCGCGACGCCGAGGCGATTGAGCGGCTGCGCACGATCGACACGCTGATCGTCGACAAGACCGGCACCCTGACCGAGGGGCGCCCGGCCTTCCGCGAAACGATCGCGCTCAACGGCTTCGACGAAGCGCAGGTGCTGCAACTGGCCGCCAGCCTCGACCAAGGCAGCGAGCACCCATTGGCCGCCGCAATCGTTGCCGGCGCGCGTGAGCGCGGCCAGCGACTGGACAAGGTCGAGGAGTTCGACTCCGTCACCGGTCTCGGTGTGCGCGGTCGTGTCAAGGGGTACGCGCTGGCCTTGGGCAACAGCGCACTGATGCGCGAACTGGACATCGAACTGCAGGCGCAGCACGACACTGCCGAGACGTTGCGCAAGCAGGGCGCGACCGCGATGTTCCTCGCCATCGACGGCCGCTTGGCCGGCATCATCGCAGTCGCCGATCCGATCAAGGAGAACGCCGCTGCAACCATCACCGCCCTGCAGGCCGCCGGGCTGCGCATCGTGATGGCCACGGGTGATGGTGAAACCACCGCTCGCGCTGTGGCCGCCGAACTCGGCCTCGACGAGGTGCATGGTGAAGTGCGTCCGCAGGGCAAGGCCGAGCTGGTGCAGAAGCTCAAGGCGGAGGGTCGCCGTGTGGCGATGGCCGGCGACGGCATCAACGATGCCCCCGCGTTGGCCGCAGCCGACGTCGGCATCGCAATGGGTACCGGCACCGATGTCGCCATGTCCAGCGCGCAGGTCACCCTGGTCAGGGGCGACCTGCGCGGCATCCTGCGCGCCCGCGAGCTGTCCTCGGCCACTGTCGGCAACATGAAGCAAAACCTCGGGTTTGCTTTCGCCTACAACGCGCTGGGCGTGCCCATCGCAGCGGGCGTGCTATATCCGGTGTTCGGCTTGTTGCTGAGCCCGATGATCGCGGCGCTGGCGATGAGCCTGAGCTCGGTGTCCGTGGTCGCCAATGCCCTGCGCCTGGCCAAGAGGTCATTGTCGGCAGCGCCATCCACCTCCCGTCCGCCCGAACGCGCACCGGGAGCGTCCCAGGACTAGGTTCGACTTCAACGGAGGGCACGTCATGCAAACGCAGCGAGAGCACACGTCCGGATCACACGCCGGCATGAAGCGTGGTGAGCCGAATCACTATCTCCGCTTGGCGATCGAACTGGCGATCGACTTCGTGATCATGTACCTGGTGATGTACACCATGATCCGGTCGCTCGATCACTTCTACCTCAACATCAACAACGTCTGGATGACCTTGATGATGGTGATGTCCATGGCGCTGGTGATGATGGTGGCCATGCGGAGCATGTTTCCTTCGCGGACCCTCAATCTGCTGGTCGTCGCGGCCGCGCTCGTGGTCTTCGGTGTGAGCTACTACGGCATGCGAACGCAGCTGGCGGTCGGGGACGAGCAGTTCCTCAAATCGATGATTCCCCATCACTCTGGCGCGATTCTGATGTGCCAGGAGGCGTCGATTACCGACCCCGATATCCAGTCGTTGTGCCGCGAGATCATCGATTCGCAACGCCGGGAAATCGCGCAGATGGAAGCACTGCTGGAGAAGTACTAGAGGGGCACCCACCCTCGAGCGCAAGGTGGGGCAGCAAGCCGAGAACGCACGCGTCCTTGAGCTTGCCGGCTACGGTCAGCAGACCGGCACGCTGCTCCTTTGCAGTCGCCGCAGCTAGGCGCCATCGCAGTGCGCGAACAGGTCCAACCCCTTGTCGTAGGCACCGGTCTGTACCTTCATCAACCCCAGCGCCGAGTGGAACAGGTTGTCATGGCTGGCCGGCTGCATCGCCACGTCGCGCATGCACCGGCGGTCGATCCCGCGACGGTCCGCCAGCCCCGGTGACAGCCACATCACCATCGGCACCTGGGTCTGGGTACCCGGGGCAATCGCGTAGGGCGCGCCGTGCAGGTACAGGCCGTGCTCGCCCAGCGACTCGCCGTGGTCGGAGACGTAGATCAGCGCGTCGTCGTGGCTGCGGTCGGCCTGCAGCAGGCGGATCGTCCGGGCGACAAAGTGGTCGGTGTAGAGCACAGCGTTGTCGTAGGCGTTGACGATCTGCTGCCGGCTGCAGCGGCCGAGTTGCGCGGTGGTGCAGGCCGGGTCGAAACGCGCCAGCCGCTGCGGATAGCGGTGGTAATAGCTCGGTCCGTGGTTGCCGAGCTGGTGCAGCACCACCACCAGGTCGCCCGGGGTCTGTTCGATCTTGCGCTGCAGGCTTTTGAGCATGACCTCGTCGAGACAGCGTTCGTCGTTGCACAGTTCGGGATCGTCGGTCTGCACGAATGACTGGTAGGGCAGCCCCTCGCAGACACCTTTGCAGCCGCTCTGGTTGTCGCGCCAAGCGGTGGCGATGCCGGCGTGGTCGAGCACGTGCAGTAGCGACTCGCTGTGCTTGATCCGGCCGGCGTCGTAATCACGCCGGCCGACCTGCGAAAACATGCACGGCACCGACACCTCGGTGGAGGAGCCGCAGGCGGTCACGTCGCTGAAGTTGATGACGTCCAGCCGCGCGAGTTCCGGCGTGGTCTGGCGCTCGTAGCCGTTGAGGCCCCAGTTCTGCGCGCGCACGGTTTCGCCAACCACGATCACCAGCAGGCGCGGACGGGCGCGGGTGGCCGCCGGCGCAACGCGGGCATCGAGGCCGACCGGCTGGCGCGGGGCGTGTCCACCATTGTCGGCCGCGACCCGGACCAGCGAGACCAGGTAGTTGCCGGGCGTGATCAGGTGCCGCAGGTTGGGGTTGTTGTGCATCAACGCCGACATGTTCTGGAACGACGCGCCGATTGCCAGCGTCGCCACCAGCAACGCGCCGAGCACGCTGGCGCCGCGGCGCGTCCAGCCGCGCAGGCCGGTTGCCGGTTTGGTCCGCACCCGCGACAGCAGCGCGATCGGCAGCACCGCAAACCGCAGCAGCGGGGCGACCAGCCCGGTGGTCACCAGCTCCGTCGCTTCCCTGCGGTCGGTATGCAGGATGTTGCGCAGCATGTCCGGGTCCAGATAGACCATGTACTGGTCCATGTAATGCACCGCCAGCGCGGTGGCGATGAACAGTACGCCAAGCACCGGCCTGGCCGTCCGGCGATACAACAGCAGGCAGAGCATGGCGGTGGTCAGCGCGGTCATGCCGACGAACAGCGACACGGCGGTCAGCACGCCGCCGGGCTGCGCCAGCGCGCCGGTCTCGGCCACCCGCTGCCAGAACACGTGGTTGCAGAACACCGAAAAGAACAGACTGGACAGCAGTGCCAGCGTTTCGATGCGCAATTGCGGCCGGTAGGCCAGGGTCTGTAGCAGGTCCTCAGGCGTTCGGGGCTGGACGACGCTGCTCACGGCTGGCAACCAGGTGCGCGGCTTTTGAGCCGGCCGTGGTGTCGGATGTCCAGATGGAGGCTGTAGGCGGCGGTGAAGGCCGGGAACAGGTTCTGGATGACCCCGACCGAGTCCTGGTTGTGGGAGAAGATGAAGTAGGAAAGCGTCATCGTGCTCCCGATCAGGCTCATGTACCAGAACAGCCGCGGGATCATCGGTCGTCCGGCACGCTTTGACGCGATGAACTGGACCAGCCAGCGCCCACCGAACATGAAGGCGCCGGTCCAGCCGATGAGTTTCCAGATGGACAGGTGCAAACCGGTCCATGCCAGGAACGGAAGCGGGATATCCATGAAGTTCATGGTTCGTCCATCCTGATTAGCGGGTTAACGGTTGCCGCACGAGGAACGCAACCCGGAACATGGGCGGCACCCGGTACGAGCACCCAGTCGCGACGGCTGGTGCGTTCCAGTTCGATCAGTTGCTCCGGGTCCACGCAGTCGCGTGCGACGTCCTTGAGGGCGAACAGCCAGCGGTCTTCTGGTGCTTGCGCCAGCCACGCCAAGGCGTCGCGCCATTGCGCCTGGAAATCCCGTTCGAATCCGAACTCGCGTACCGGACCCTGCGCCTGCAACAGGTGCTGCTCGCGCCAAGCGACCAGCCCCAGTTCGGCGTCGCTCCCGATCCGGGTGCGTACGTCGTGCATGAGCTTCCGGGCCGAACTGCTGGCGTCCAGATTGGGGGCCAGCGCCAGCCCGTAGAACGTCCACACCAGCACGCTCGCGCCCACCACCGCAGTTGCCGCCCGTCGCGGGCGCGCCCACCCCGCCAGCAGCAAGAGGCCACCGCCCAGCACCACCAGCCATGTCAGCAGCGTCTGCATCACCGGTTCGCTCAAGCTGCGATCCGCCGCGATGCGCGCCGCCCACGCGGCACCCGCCAGTCCGCTGGCACCCAGCCCGGCCAAGGCGAGTCCGAGTGCCACGACATATCCGAGCAGCACGTACCGCACGCCGGCCCGGCGCAGCAAACCCGGAAGCAGCGGCGCGGCGGCGATGCACATCGCCGGCAGCGCCGGAAACAGATAGACCTCGCGCTTGCCGGGACTGACGCTGAAGAAGACCAGCACCAGCACCACCCAACCGACCAGACAAAGGGTCCGGCGATCGCCCCGGCGGATGCGTCGCCACCATGCGGGTGCCAGCCAGGGCAGCAGCAATGCGCCGGGCAGCCAAAGGGTGGCGATCACCTGCAGGTAGTACCAGAACGGCCGGACGTGGTGCCACGATTCGACGTATCGGGTTCCGGTCTGCCGGAACAGGATCTCCGACGCGTACCGATGCAGTTCGGGGTTGTCACTGCCCAGTACCGTGACCAGCATCGGCAGCAGCCAGACCGCGACGCCGGCGAGGAACGCCGCCGGCAGCCACGGCCAGAGGCGCACTGCGGGGACGCGCGCGTCATTGCCAACGGTTGCATCGTCCATGCGCCGGTCGAGCCACCACGGCAACAGCATCAGCAGCGGCAGGAAGCCCACCCCCTTGGTGACCGTGCCGAGGCCGGCCGCGAATCCGCCCACCAGCAACCCGTTTCGGTTGGGGCCGCACAGCAGGTGCCGCGCGAGTCCCCACAGCGACACCGTGGTCCAGAACACCAGCACCATGTCGATCTGGCCGCGCTTGGCCTGCAGGCCAAATTGCAGCGTCGCGAACAGGGCGAAGGCCGCGTGATTGGCGATCCGTCGGTTCCACAGGCGCCGGGTCAGGTCCCAGGTCAGCCAGAGCGTGCCCAATGCCGCCAGCAGTGAAGGAAGCAGGAATGCGATCTGCCAGTCCTCGACCACTTGGTAGGCCGAGGCCTGCAACCACATGAATAGTGGCGGCTTGTGGGCATACAGTTCGCTGCCGCGATGCGGTATCAGCCACTGGCCCGACTCCACCATCTGCCGGGCGGCCAGCACGAATCGAGGTTCGTCGGGCGGGGAGGGATCGCGCAACCCCAGTCCCGCGCCCAACGCCATCGTGGCCAGCAGCAGGATCCAGAGAGCGGCGTTGGAACGGGGTCGGAACAAGCGCGTGTACCGGCAACACATCGGGAGCCGGCATCATGGGAAGGTGGGCATCGGAAATTTGTCGCAATCGTTCCGACAGTCTTCCGACGCTCGGGCTAACACCCTGTCACCCGCGGACCACCGGCCGGAAACAGCAATGCGCGTGCTCGTGATCGAAGACAACCAGAACCTGGTCGCGAACCTGTTCGACTACCTGGAGCCGCGGGGCCATGTCGTCGACGCCGCGCCCGATGGCCGCACCGGCCTGCACCTCGCCACGACCCAGCCGTACGACGTGGTCGTCCTCGACTGGATGTTGCCGCGCCTCGACGGGCCGGGGGTGCTGGATGCGCTGCGCAACGAGTTCGGCAGCGATGTGCCGGTGATCATGCTGACCGCGCGCGACGAACTGCCGGACAAGATCGCCGGATTCCGCGCAGGTGCGGACGATTACCTGACCAAACCGTTCGCCTTGCCGGAGCTTGAGGTACGCCTGGAGGCGCTGCTGGTGCGTGCCCAGGGCCGCGGCCGGACGAGGGTGCTGGAGGTGGGCGACCTCCGCTACGACCTGGCCACCCTCGAAGTGGTTCGCGCCGGGCGTCTGCTGCATTTGTATCCCGCCTGTCGTCGCCTGCTGCAGGAGCTGATGCAGGCCAGCCCCGGCGCAGTGACCCGGGAGCGTCTCGAACACGCGTTGTGGGGCGACAATCCACCCGATGGCGACATGCTGCGCTCGCATGTCTACGAACTGCGACGCAGCGTGGATGCCGACTTTCCGGTCAAGCTGATCCACACCCTGCCGCGCGTCGGTTACCGTCTGGCGGTGACGTCGCCGGAGAATCCGAAGGATGCCAGGCGTGAAACATAGGCCGGGGCTGCAACGAGCGCTCACCATCGGGGTGCTCGCTTACATGGTGTTGTTGAGCCTGGCGGTGATGGCGCAAGGCTGGCTGGTCAACGAGCGTGCCGAGCGGCTGGTCTGGGAGTCCCTGCTGGCGACCGAGATGGACTACTTCCTTGATCATGTGCAGGAGCCCGGTTGGGCACCGCGCGAGTCGGGGCTGATCGAGTTCTTCGCCGAAAGCCGCGGTCAGTCGGCTCCGGCACCGTTGGCCGGGCTGGAACCTGGACTGCATGACGAAGTGCCGGTCGGTGACCGCCAGGTGGTCGCACTGGTGCGCATCCACGACGGCACGCGCGTGGTGCTGGCGATGGACATCACCGAGCTGGAGCGTGCGGAACACGAGCAACTGAGGATGCTCGGGCTGTCCAGCCTGCTGGTTGTGGCGCTGCTTGGGGTGGTCGTGGCCTGGGGCGTGGCGCGCATGATCGCGCCGCTGCGCGATCTGGCGCAGCAGATCGGTCGGTTGCGCCCCGACCTTCCGGGCCAGAACGTGGCGGTTTCCGAACGTGCCAGCGCCGAACTGGCCGTTTTTGCCGACGCGTTGAACCTGTATCTGGGTCGCCAGGACCAGTTCGTCGAACGCGAGCGCGCCTTCATCGACAGCGCCAGCCATGAATTGCGTACCCCGATCGCAGTCATCGCGGGGGCGAGCGAGCTCGCGCTGGAGGCCGGCATGTCACCGCCGGCCCAGGCGCAGGTACAGCGCATACAACGCACCGCTCGGGGCATCGAGGAACTGATCTCGGCGCTGCTGGTGCTGGCCAAGGATCCCGAGCGGCTGGCGCGGGCCAGCGACCTGATCGAGCTGGACCAGTTGTTGCCTGAAATCATCGACGACCACCGCCACCTGTGCGAAGAGAAGGAGCTCACGCTGAAAATCTCGTCGCTGGTTTCCTGCAGGGTGGTCGCGCCGATCAGCATCGTCCAGGTCGCCGTCGGAAACCTGCTGCGCAACGCGATCGAGAACAGCGACAGCGGCGTCATCACACTGGAGCTTCAGCCGGATGCGCTGGTAGTGATCGAGGACCCGGGCCACGGGATGTCACCCGAGCAGATTGCCTTGATCTACGGCCGCGGGGCGCGGTCCCGCACCCGTAGCGGAGGCATTGGCCTGGATCTTGTTGCGCGTTTGTGCAGCCACTTGGGCTGGAACCTGCAGATCATGCCAAGGCGTGGCGAGCGGGGCACCCGGGCGAGCCTCGACCTGGGTTCGTCCGTGGCTCCCGGTTCACGCGCGCAAGGTGTTCCAACGGTTCTCTGACACTCCGCCCCGGACCATGGCGACAGTCCCCCGAGGTCTGTCGCCATGGTCACGCTTGCCGAGCTCCCAGCGCTTTCCGTAATCATTCCCGTGCACAACGAGTGCGGCAACATCGCGCCCTTGGTCGAGGAGGTGATCGCCAGCCTGCAGGACCGGACAAGCTTCGAGATCATCTGTGTCGACGACGCCAGCAACGACTCGAGCCTAGCGGTGTTGGCGTCATTGACCTTGCGCCACCCTTCAGTCCGGGTGTTCTCGCATCAGCAGCAAGCCGGGCAAAGTACCGCGGTTCGCAACGGGGTAAAGGCCGCGCGCGGGGCTTGGATTGCAACGCTGGATGGCGATGGCCAGAACGATCCGGGTGACCTGCCGCACATGCTTGAAGTACGTAACGCCGCACCGGCGAACGTCAAATTGGTCGGCGGTTGGCGGACGGAACGTCGTGACAGCTGGAGCAAGCGTCTGGCATCCGCGTTCGCCAATGCGCTGCGCAAGCGGCTGCTGCGCGATGGAACACCGGATACCGGTTGCGGCATCAAGCTGTTCGAGCGGGAGGCGTTCCTGGAGCTGCCGTACTTCGACCACATGCATCGCTACCTGCCGACGCTCATGCAGCGCGCCGGGTGGAAGACGCTGAGCGTTCCGGTGCGCCATCGCGAACGATACAGCGGAAAGTCTCACTACAACAATTTCGGTCGTGCCTGGGTAGGCCTGTCCGACCTGTGCGGCGTCGCGTGGTTGATGCGGCGCAGCCGCGTCGTGACGGTCCGGGCGATGCAAGCGGCAGCACGAGCTATCGACGGCCCCGAACCGGCTCTGAAGGGAGGCGGCTCGACCCACGAACTACCTAAGAGAGACCTTCGAGCGAATATTGCTTAGCACGGGTCACTATCGAGCCGAGGCGGAATAGGGAGGTGGCGGTCATTGTGGTGCTGTCCGGCGCCGCCAAAAGAAAACGCCCCGCTTTCGACGGGGCGTTCTTTCACTGGTTTGCAGATCAGCAACAACCCAACGGGCATCCTGCCGCGGCCCAAGCCGCGAACGTGGTGGCGAACAGTGCTATACCCACCAAGACTTTCGTCTTCATCAGAAAGATCCTCCAGTTGAATGGCCCATGGCATCGGTGAGGATGGACCTGCCCGTGAGGTCAGTCAAATCGAGCTATTCCGGCGCGTCTTTATCATTCGAGCGCGACCAGCCCCACGCGATCGCATGGAACCAGCGTCGCATGACACAGCGATGCCTGATGTAACAAACGCGCTGCCACACGCGCGGTGGCGTCATCGCGATCGAACGTGGGCGCAAGCTCGGCAACGTCGCACAGCTTGACCCGGCCCGTACCGACGATCCCAGCCAGCAACGCTTCGACGACTTCAATGGCCACGCCCCGGGCACTTGGGGCGCTGACGCCTGGCGCGGTGGAAGGAGGCAGGACATCCAGGCAAATCGTCAAATAGATGACTTGCGTAGGCTCGAGCCATTGCAACAACTGCGCGATCTTCGCGTCCACGCTTGCAACCGTGAGTTCACGATCCCGGAGGTAGCGGGTTCCGGTCGCGTCGGCAGTGCTGAACAAGCGCCGTGTGTTCGCTGATTCACTGACGCCAAGGCAGAAATAATCGAGGGCTATTCCATGTGCTATCGCATACCTGATGGCCTGCAGGAATGGAGTGCCTGAACTCGCGTCCAAACTGTCTCTCAGATCGAAGTGCGCGTCCAGGTTCACGATAGCGATGCGCTTCCCTAAAGCGATATCGCTGTTGGCGAGCCCGAGGTAGCTGGCATAGGCGACCTCATGGCCACCGCCCATGCCAATCGGGAAGTGGCCCGCATCGAGCAGCGCAGTGACCTGCCGGGCGTACACGATCTGTGCATTTTCCAGATCGGTATAGGTGCAACTCACATCACCGGCATCGTAGATCGGGAGATTGCTGGTCACTGGCAGATTGGAGAGTGCGCGGCGCAGCGCGCCAGGCCCTTCCGCGGCCCCTTGGCGACCACCATTCCGCCGGACTCCCTCATCGCATGCGAAACCAATCAGCGCGATTCCAGGCGGCGCGTCCGGTTCCACGGCACGCACGACCTGATGCCAGCGAAATGCCTCCGGGTCATCGACAGAGTCGACGCGGCCGTGCCAGCCGTTCATCAGGCGACGTTCTCTGGAAAGGCCGTCAAGAAGGCGGAAAAAGCTCCGTTCGCGATTAACTGGTCGGCGGCAGCAATGTCGGGTGCGAAGTACCGATCCTGGTCGTAGGCGGCAACTGCACCGCGAAGCAGGGCATGCACGGACTCGAGGGTATCCGACGAGCGCAGGGGACGGCGGAACTCGATGCCTTGGGCGGCGGCCAGCAACTCGATAGCAACGATGCGGCGCACGTTGAGAGCGACGTCGACAGCTTTTCGTGCAGCAAAGGTCGCCATGCTGACGTGGTCTTCCTGGTTGGCCGACGTCGGCATGGAGTCGACGCTGGCGGGATGCGCCAGCGTCTTGTTCTCGCTGGCCAGGGACGCCGCGGTTACATGCGCGATCATGAATCCGGAGTTGATCCCGGCATCCGCAACCAGAAAGGCGGGCAGGCCCGAGATACTGGCATCGATCAGCAGGGCGATACGCCGCTCCGACAGAGCCCCCACCTCCGCGGTCGCGATCGCGATCTGGTCGGCCGCAAACGCGACCGGTTCGGCATGGAAGTTGCCGCCGGACAGCACTTCGCCGCTGTCGGCGAAAACCAGTGGATTGTCGGAAACAGCATTGGCCTCGATCAGCAGGGTAGCGGCCGCCTGGGTGAGCAGGTCGAAGCTGGCGCCCATCACCTGCGGCTGGCAGCGCAGGCTGTAGGGATCCTGGACACGGGTGTCCTCGTAGCGGTGCGACTCGCGGATGGCGCTGCCGGCCAGCAGATCCCGATAGAGACCGGCGACGTAAATCTGGCCGGGCTGACCGCGGACGGCATGGATGCGCGAATCGAACGGTGTGTCTGATCCGCCTGCAGCATCGACCGTCAATGCGCCGACAACCACCGCAGCGGAGAACGCCTGCTCCGCGGCAAACAAGGCCATCAACGTAATGCCGGTCGACACTTGCGTGCCGTTCAACAGCGCCAAGCCTTCCTTCGCGGCCAAGCGAATCGGCTCGATGTCGGCGCGCCGCAGGGCATCCGCTGCGTCCAGAATCTCTCCGCCGACTCGCACTGAGCCTTCGCCCATCGCCGCGAGCGAGAGGTGCGCCAAAGGCGCGAGATCACCGGAGGCGCCGACGGAGCCTTGGCAGGGAATACATGGCCAGATCTGCGCGTTATACATGGCAATCAACGTCTGCAGTACCTGCCAACGCACGCCGGAATAGCCGCGCGCGAGCGACGCGATCTTGAGCGCGAAGATTAGCCTGACGCTTGCGTCATCCAGCAATGCGCCAACACCGGCCGCATGCGATCGCACCAGATTGACCTGCAGCTGCTCGAGCTGGTCGTCTGGGATCTGCACCTTGGCAAGTTTCCCGAAACCGGTGTTGATGCCGTAGGCGGGTCTACCGGCGGCGACGATGTCCTGGACGGTGGCCGCCGAGGCGCACACAGCTGCTTCGCATTCGGAAGCCAGTGCGATGGGGGCGAAGCGCGTGGCAACAGTGCGCAGTTGGGAGAGGGACAGTTGGCCCGGGATAAGCTTCATCATGGTCGGTTATCCGGTGATTGCGGGCAGCTTCAGACCGTGGTCTTTCGCGCATTGCAGAGCGAGGTCATAGCCGGCATCGGCGTGCCGCATCACGCCGGTACCGGGATCGTTCCACAGCACCCGCGCGATGCGCTTGTCGGCTTCCTCGCTGCCGTCGCAGACGATCACGATGCCGGAGTGCTGGCTGTAACCCATGCCGACGCCGCCGCCGTGGTGCAGCGACACCCAGGTCGCGCCGCTGGCGACGTTGAGCATCGCGTTGAGCAACGGCCAGTCGGATACCGCGTCGCTGCCGTCCTTCATCGCCTCGGTCTCACGATTGGGCGAGGCGACCGAGCCGCTGTCGAGGTGGTCGCGGCCGATCACCACCGGTGCCTTCAGCTCGCCGTTGCGGACCATCTCGTTGAACGCGAGGCCGAGCTTGTGGCGCTGGCCGAGGCCGACCCAGCAGATGCGTGCGGGCAGGCCTTGGAACTCGATGCGCTCGCGCGCCATGTCGAGCCAGTTGTGCAGGTGGGCGTCGTCGGGGATCAGTTCCTTGACCTTGGCGTCGGTCTTGTAGATGTCCTCCGGGTCGCCCGACAGCGCGACCCAGCGGAACGGGCCGATGCCGCGGCAGAACAGCGGCCGCACGTAGGCGGGCACGAAGCCGGGGAAATCGAAGGCGTTCTTGCAGCCAACATCTGCCGCCATCTGGCGGATGTTGTTGCCGTAGTCGAAGGTCGGGATGCGGAGCTTCTTGAACGCCAGCATCGCCTCGACGTGCACGCGCATGGACTTCTTGGCCTCGTCGCGCACGGTGTCGGGGTCGGCCTTCTGCGCGCCCAGCCACTGCTCGACGGTCCAGCCGATCGGCAGGTAGCCGTGCACCGGGTCGTGGGCGCTGGTCTGGTCGGTGACCGCATCGGGACGCACACCGCGCTCGACCATCCGCGGCAGGATCTCGGCCGCATTGCCGAGCAGCGCGATCGACCTGGCCTGGCCGGCGGCGGTGTACTTCTCGATCCGCGCCAGCGCGTCGTCGAGGTCGCTGGCCTGCTCGTCGACGTAGCGGGTCTTCAGGCGCATGTCGATGCGGCTCTGCTGGCATTCGATGTTGAGGCTGCAGGCGCCAGCGAGGCTCGCCGCCAGCGGTTGCGCGCCGCCCATGCCGCCGAGGCCGGCGGTGAGGATCCACTTGCCGGTGAGGTCGCCGCCGTAATGCTGGCGACCCATCTCGACGAAGGTCTCGTAGGTGCCCTGGACGATGCCCTGGCTGCCGATGTAGATCCAGCTGCCGGCGGTCATCTGGCCGTACATCATCAGGCCCTTCTTATCGAGCTCGTTGAAGTGCTCCCAGGTGGCCCAGTGCGGCACCAGGTTGGAGTTCGCGATCAGCACGCGCGGCGCATCGGCATGGGTCGGGAAGATGCCGACCGGTTGGCCGGACTGCACCAGCAGGGTCTCGTTGTCGTCGAGGTTCTTCAGCGATTCGAGGATCGCGTCGAAGCTGTTCCAGTTCCGCGCGGCGCGGCCCGTTCCGCCATACACCACAAGATCTTCGGGGCGCTCCGCTACTTCGGGATCGAGGTTGTTCTGGATCATCCGGTACGGCGCTTCGGTCAGCCAAGACTTGCAGCTGAGTTCGGTGCCGCGCGGGGCGCGGATGACGCGTGCGCCGGTACTGGAAGGGCTGATGGGGGTATCCATGATTGACTCGTCAGGAAGTGGTGTCGCCGACCTGGAAGGAACCGACAAACCGGTACTTCGCAGCGGGGTGTGTGAGACGGACATAGCTGGCGACGTGGCCACGCGACCACGTGCGCCGGCTCAGGGTCAGCAATGGATCACCGGGTGCAACATCCAGTACCCGGGCTAGGCGCTTGTTTGCGGCTTCGGCCTCGATCGTGTGCTCGGTGCGCTGCAACGGCGCTGTCCGCATCAGGTACTGGTGCGGAATCTCCTCCTGGAAATCAATTCCCAGGTAATCGGGTGCGCAGATCGGATTGACGAAGCGATCTTCCAGTTGCAGAGGCTTGCCATCAGCCAAGTGGAGCAGCCGCGAATGAAACAGTTCGTGGGCGGCGGGCAGGCCGAACTGCCGCGCTGTGGTGGACCGAGCGGAGACCGGCTCGCAGATTAGCACTTGGACCATATGCGTCTGGCCCCGTGCCTGGATCTCGTCCCGAATGCTGCGTACCTCGAACATTGCGGATTCGGCTTTGGGAGCGGCCACGAATGACCCGACACCTTGCACCCGGGTTACCACTCCTGCGTCGGTGAGCTCGCGCAAGGCCCTGTTGACGGTCATGCGGGATACGTCGAATTTCCCCACCAACTCGTTCTCGCTCGGAATGCGGCTGAGCGGCGGCCAGTCACCGTTGGTGATGTGGCGCAGGATGTAGTGCTTGAGCTTCAGATATTGCGGTTTGGGTTCGTCCATCTGGTGATCATGGCATGTCTATACAAGCAGTGAAAGCGTGCAACGGCAAGGATCGCGGGACGATGATCACGAAACAGCGCAGATCCATAGCCCGCGCCGCCATTCATCTGAAGGGAGTGTTGACACTCGCTTTCAACGCGTGATATCTGGTGGTATAGACAACCGGATACCCGTCCAAGACTCATGCCGCCGTTCCCGCTAATCATGCGTTGCCTGTTGATCGCGGCCTTGTGTCTCGATTTCGGCGTGGCGCAATGGACTGCCAGCGCGATGGCGGTGACGGAGGCGCAACAACCATCCATTCAAGAGCACAATGCTTCGGCAGAGAACGCCGAAGACTGTGATGACGGCGCTCCGCAGGGTAGTTCCGACACGTCCAGCCATGAGGGCGAGTGTGATTCCGGCTCGGCGTGTTGCGCTGCCTGCGTCTTTCCGGTGGCGGCGATCATCCATGCAGTGCCGTCCGGCGCCAAGCACCTTCTGGTCGATCAGCCGCGGCCCCGATCGATCCATCTAGCAGTTCAACGCGACAACGGGCGCGTCTTCAGACCTCCCATCGGTTGATCTTGTCTGGCCACTGAGCAGTGGCCTTCCATTGCCTTTTAGCGTTTCAGTCGCGCGACTCCCGTGCCGGCTGCGCTGCCGGCATTCGATAGCAAGATCAGACACCGTAAGGGGATTCATTTCATGTCCTGCAAGCGCAACCATCTAGCGTTGGCGATCGGCGCGTTGCTGTCCGCCGGGATCGCGAACACCGCCTTCGCCCAAACCGCCGAGCCGGCGGCCACGTCCGCTGACACGGCGCAAGATCCGAAGACCATGGATACCGTGACGGTCACCGGCAGCCACATCAAGCGCGCCCAGATCTCGGGCGTAGGCCCGGTCACGGTGATCGACCGTGAGGCAATCGAGCGCTCCGGTGCCATCTCGGTTGAAACCCTGCTGCAGAGGTTGCCCGCGGCTGCCGGCTTTGCCGGCAATCAGACCAACGCCTATTGGGCCAGTAATGGCTACGGCACTACCCAGGTGAACCTGCGTGGCTTGGGCATCAACCGCACGCTGGTCCTGCTCAATGGTCGCCGCATCGTCAATGGTGGCACCGGCGCCAACAGCTCGGTCGACCTCAACATCATTCCCGTCGCGCTGATCGAGCGCGTCGAGGTCCTCAAGGACGGCGCCTCGGCGATCTACGGCGCTGATGCCGTCGCCGGTGTGGTGAACATCATCACCCGGGATGAATTCGATGGCGCCGAAGTCTCGGTGAGCTACGGCGAGACCTTCCAGCAGGACGGCGAGGAAGGCTCGGTCGATCTGACGTGGGGCATGACCGGCGATCGTGGGTCGATCATGGGAGCCATCAACTACTCGGCCATCGGCACGGTCAACATGGCGGATCGCGCCCCATGCGGTCTGGGCGAGTCCGACGGCGAACTGGTTTGCATCGGCAGCTCGACCACGATCGGCGGCCGGGCGGTGCTCGCCGATGGCAGCCGCGTCAACTTCAACCAGGATCCCAACGGTGATGGTGACGCGTTCGCGCCCTATTCGCCGGAACTGCACAACCTCAACTTCACCCCCTATCTCAACGCAGTCAATCCGATCCGGCGACTGAGTTTCAGCACCTTCGGCAACCTGTCGTTGAACGACAACGTGACGCTGTTTACGGAGCTGATGTACACGAACCGCCAGTCCGACCAGCTCGCAACGCCGGGTGCACTGGGCGCGTATCGACCGATCAACATCGCTGCGGACCATCCCACCAACCCCACCGGTCAGGATCTGTTGCTTCAGCGCCGCAGCCTGATGGAGGCCGGTGTGCGCGAGTTCTACCAGGAGACCAACACGTTCCGCACGGTCTTGGGACTGGAGGGACAGTTCGAAATGGGCGGCGGCTGGTGGGATTGGAGCACCGCCGTCAACTGGGGACGGAACACCGGCATCGACGGGTCCACCAACGTCGCCAACCTCGACCGCCTCGACCAGACCCTTGATACCTCGGTGTGCAGCAGTGCGCCCGGGGCGGCGATTCCATGCGCCGACTACCTGGGCGCCGGTGACGTCACTCAGGAAGTGCTGGACTACATCCTGTTCACCAGCCGGGACACCGGCGGCAATGAACAGAAGAGTTTCATCGCCAACGTGAGTGGCCAGCCGTTCGAACTGCCCGCCGGCTGGGTGGGTGTCGCGACTGGCATCGAGATTCGTGAGGAGAGTGGCTGGCGTGATCCGGATCAACTCACCATCCTCGGAATCGCCAACGGCAATCAACAGGATCCGATCGCGGGCGAGTACACCGCCAAGGAAGCGTTTGCGGAAATCGCATTGCCGTTGCTCAAAGACAAGCCGTTCGCCGAAATGCTGACGCTCAATGCCGCGGTGCGCTACTCGGACTACGATTTGTTCGGCGCTGACACCAACTACAAGGTCGGCCTTGACTGGCAACTGGTGCCATCGTTCAAGATTCGCGCCAACTACGCGACTGCGTTCCGCATCCCGAATGTGCCCGAACTGTTCGGAGGCGTCGCGGAAGGTGGGCTGACCACCACCGACCCGTGCAGCGGTTGGAGCAGCTTGTCGCCATCTTCCGTCGTCTATCAGAACTGTCAGGCCTCGGGTGTTCCGGTTGGCTTTACCCAACTGGGCAATTCGATTCTCACCACGGTCGGAGGCAACGCCAATCTGGAGCCCGAAGATGCCGAAACCCTGACGATCGGTACGGTGTGGACGCCGACCTTCGCGCCGAATCTCACCCTCACGCTTGACTACTTCAACATCAAGATCGAGAACGCGATCCAGCGTATCGACGGCTCCACCAAGCTTGCGATTTGCTACGAGAGTCAGGGGCTGTCCCACCCGTTCTGCAGCAGCTCCAACTTCACCCGCAATGCATTGACCGGCGAAATTAACTTCCTCTCGGCCCAGCCGGTCAACGCGGCCAGTGAACGCGTCTCCGGCCTCGACCTGGGCATGCTTTACCGGTTCGACGTTGCGGGTATCGACGCCAACGTGAGCTGGGACGTGTCGTACCTGAAGAACTATGACGTTCGTCCATTCCTGGGCGCGGAGGAGATCAACTACGCGGGCATGATCACGGGCGGCAGTGGCAGCTTCACGCACTGGCGCTCATTCGGCTCGTTGACGTTGGTCGAGGGTCCCTGGTCTGGCTCGTACTCGCTCCAGTACATCGGATCGGCGGAGGACATCAACGCATCACCCGGCGACATTGGTGATCACTCACCCAGCGTGGCTTACCACAATGCACAGGTGAAGTACGCCTTCAGCCCATCGTTCGATCTAGCCTTCGGCGTCGACAACCTGTTCGATAAGAAAGCGCCGTTCATCCAGAGCTGGACAGACGCGAATACCGACACGATGACCTACGACCTGCTGGGCCGCCGCTGGAACGCCAAGCTGACTTACCGCTGGTAATCAATCAGCCCGCAACCCCGTCGGCATTCGGTGCCGACGGGTTCTGGCCGCTCCCGCGCCAACCTGCAGACGGATAGCTACTTCCATGAAACCCGCATTCTGGGCGCGTCGTGCCCACAAGTGGATCGCCCTCGTGATCGGCGTTCAAGCATTGCTATGGATGCTGAGCGGCGTGTACATGACGGTGATCTCGATCGACATCATCCATGGCGACCACCTCGCCCACGCCGGAGCCAAGCCGCTGTCGGCATCCGGACCGCTTATTGATCCCGACGCGCTGGCGCAGCAATACGCCGGCCTGACTTCATTCCGGCTGAAAAGGTTCATGGGCGATGCCGTCTATGAGGTGCATCAGGCCGACATCATAACGCTGGTAGACGCGCATTCCGGCGCCCGGCTCAGTCCATTGAACGAAGAGACCGCGGGTCAGCTGGCGCAGTCGCTCTATACCGGCGACGCGCCGATCCTGAAGATCGAGTTGGTTACGGAGGCTCCGCAGGAAGTCGGCGGAGCATCCGTACCAATGTGGCGTGTCGAATTTGCCGACACCAGCGAAAGCACGCTCTACCTCTCACCGCAAACCGGCGAACTGATCGCCAAGCGGCACGACTTGTGGCGCTGGTTCGACTTTCTCTGGATGTTCCACATCATGGATTACGAAGAGCGCGCCGACGTGAATAACTCGCTGTTGCGCGTGGCCGCATCGCTGGGCCTGCTATTCGCGCTCAGCGGAGTCTGGTTGCTCTTCTACAGTTTCAGCAATAAGAGGCGCAGCGCATGACACCCTGGATGCGCAAGCTGCACAAGTGGGTGGGCCTGATCATCGCCTTGCAATTCGTCGTCTGGACAGCCAGCGGCCTGACGATGAGCTTGCTCGATGCCGAGACCGTAGCGGGGCAGCAGCATCGCGCCGATAACGCGGACGAGCCTCGGATATGGCCTACAGGCATGCTCTCGCCGGCGCGGATCGTCGCGATGGAGGAGCGGCCCGTACAGACCGTCGAGGCGTTCTGGTTGCAGGATAGACCGGTGTATCGATTGGTCTACGAGTCCACCGCATGGCTCGTAGACGCTGCCAACGGGCAACCTGTATTGGTTGACTCGATGATTGCGAGCGAGATCGCCGCTGAGGATTATGCCGGCAGCGGTGCAGCGGGCGAGCCAGAGTGGATGAAGGTCGCCACCTTGGAAGTGCGCGACCACCAAGCACCGATGTGGCGCGTGCCGTTCGAGGATGGCGAAGGCACCACGCTTTATGTTTCGGGGCAGGACGGTCGCGTCCTGGAACGTCGCAACGACACGTGGCGCATCTTCGATTTCGTGTGGATGCTGCACATCATGGATTACACCGGTCGGCAGAACTTCAACAACCCACTGGTGATCATGGCGGGCTCCGGCGGCTTGTGGATCGCGCTTTCCGGATTCTGGTTGCTGGTCACGAGCTTCCGCTTGGGCGAATTTGTTCCGAAGCGCTGGCGTCCGGCCCGCGAGTTGACGGTGTTCGATCCAGACGGCACCAAACTGCGGTCGGTCGAATCACACACCGGCGATAGCGTTTATCTGGCACTGGCGCGAAACGGCCTGCAACTGCCGTCCAATTGCGGAGGCGGACAGAGTTGCGGATTGTGCGAAGTACGCGTCCGCGGCTCCGCGCCAGCGCCGACGAGTTCCGATCGGGAGCATCTCTCGCAGAGTCGGTTGAAGATGGGCCACCGCTTGGCCTGCAATCTCACGGTCAAGGGCAGTACGCAGATCGAGGTCGCCGGTGGTGCCGGACTATGGACCGAGCGCACCGCCAAGGTCGAGACAGTCACGGCGGTGACGCCGTTCCTACGTGAAATCGTGCTTGCGACCGACACACCAGCCGGACCGGAGTTCCAGCCGGGCGCCTACCTCCAGGTGCACGTGCCGGACTACACGTTGCAGCGCCACGACATCGACCATCCCGAACATCACCGCAATGACTGGGCGGCACTCGACTTGCCGGCAACCCTTGCCAACAAGGAGCCGGTACGACGGTCCTACTCGCTGGCGCTGCCGATCGAAAAGGCGGGAGGGCACCTGACGCTGCTTGCGCGATTCAGCCCAGGCGGGCAAGGCAAGAGACGCCATCCCACTGGCAAAGGCTCGACTTACCTGTATTCACTCAAGCCGGGCGACATCGTGCGCTTCAGCGGGCCATTCGGTGATTTCGCGCTCCAACCGGGGAATAGGGAGAAGATCTTCATCGGTGGTGGCGCCGGCATGGCGCCGCTGCGGGCGATGGTCCATGCGCTTCTCGACAGTGGTGCCAACGAGCGTGTTCATTTCTGGTACGGCGCGAGAAACCTGCGTGAGGCGCCGTATGTAGAGGAGATGGCGGAGTTGGCCCAGCGCCATCCAAATTTCACTTGGCACCTGGTGCTGTCGGAGGAAGCGGAGCATGGCGCAGGGCTGGTAAAAGGTCTGGTGCACGAAGCAACGCACGATGCCTTGCTGCGTGACCACCCCGACATCCATTCCTGCGAGTTCTATCTGTGCGGACCGCCTGCGATGCTTTCGGCGACGCGCCAGTTGCTACACAAATTGGGTGTCGATGAAACGATGGTGGCGTACGACGATTTCAAGATTTGATGTTGGAGAAGATGTCGGAAAATTCGATCAGGAACGTCTGGATAACGGGCGCGAACACGCGCCCGAAATCATCAGTGGTCAGAAGATCGGTAGACATGCCGACCTCGGCCAGTCGACCATTGGGCAGGGCTTCCGCCAACTGTTTCGCAAGGCCGGCCGGATGGCGCCAGTCGGCCCCCGGGATGATCAGGGTGGGGACATCGATCGCTAGGAGTTCGTCGATGCTGTCGAATGCGCGGTCGTAGCCGATAGCGGCTGCGGCGGCGGCGCTGGCGGGATCAGCGTGCGGCAGCGCTTCGCGCACCATCGCGCCGATCACGGGGGAGAGGTGGGGCAGGATAGGGTTCCAAGCCGCTGCCAGTCCGTCCGCGCGTACACGCGCTGCGAATGCCTCCATGAACGCTATTTCGGCTTGCTTCGCGGCGTCGTCTTCGATGTCTTCCAAGCTGATCAACACCAAGCCAGCGACGCGCTCGGGATTGGCTAAAACCGTGCGCAGGCTGATGGTCGTTCCCAACCCCGCGCCGCCAATGAGTGCACGATGCACGCCGAGATGGTCCAGCAAGGCGATGACGTCTTGTGCGTACTGCGCCCAGGTGTGCCGCGCCGGAGCTCCACATACCGAGCGGCCGTAGCCGCGAATGTCGGGCAGGATCACGTGGGCGCTGCCAGCCAGACGCCGTGCGAGCGGAACGAGGCTGCGGTGATCCGGCCCACCTCCATGCATGAGCACCAGAACGGGTGCCTCAGGTGGTGCATCTTCTGGAATGAAGGCGATCAGCGGCCATCCGTCGTGTCCGGTGTATCCGATGGGCATCATGTCGCGTGAGACTCGATCTGGGCTGCCGCGCGTGCAGCCGTGGCTGGAGTGGCGCATCTGAGCCGCCCACTTGACCTGGGTCAAGGGCGGCCCCGTTCAGGTCGTCCGGCGGGCCAGCATCCACCACGCTTTCAGAAGTCTCGTAGTAGCATCACGCCTATGCCGCTTCGTCGCCACCACCGCATGCGCATCGCTCTTCTAGTGGTGCTGTGTCTGCTGTTCCAGCAGATCGCAGTGGCGGCCTATGCCTGCACGCTTCCGGAGATGCCGCCGGATCCGGTTGCCATGACCGAGGACTGCAGCAGCATGGAAATGGACGTGGTGCAGGAGGCGCCGGCGCTGTGCGCCAAGCATTGTTCGCCCGACCACGCTGTTACAGCTGATCTGGCCGCACCGCATGTGCCTCCCTTGGCTTTGCCGCCGCTGCTGTTCGAGCCGGTGCTCGCTTCGCCGCACGCCCGAATTGCTTTCGCAACTTACGGGCCGATCGACCACTCCGGTCCACCACCGCGACTGCGTTACTGCAGCTTGCTGATCTAGACCCCAACGACACGTAGCTACGGCCGCGGGCACCGAAAGTGCCTGCGCAGTCCCGATGTCGTTGGAGGTCCCATGTTTCCGCTTCTTTTGAACGCCCGAGTGGCGCAGCCCTGCGGCCGCGCGACCGGTGCCCGGTTGCTTGTCTTTCTGCTGCTCCTTTGGCCCGTCATCGGGTCTGCACAATCCACCTTGTCACTCGATCAGGCCATGCGTCTGGCGGTCGAGCGCGCGCCGATGCTCGATGCTCGCCGTGCCCAGGTCGAGGCAGCCCGCCAGGATTGGCGTCGATCCGGCCGCTTGCCGGATCCGATGCTGATGGTCGGCATCGACGACTTGCCGGCCAGCGGTTCCGACGCGTTCGATCCCACCGCAGACGCCATGACGATGAAACGGATCGGTATTCGTCAGGACCTGCCGGCGCGGGCTGAGCGCGCCGCCCGTCGCTCTCTGGCGGCCCGCACCATCGACGAAGCACAAGCGGTCGGGCAGGCCGAAGCCCTTGCGATACGCCGCAGCGCTGCAGAAGCCTGGATCGGCCTGTGGGCGACGCAACAGGAATTGGACGAACTGATCGCACTGCGCGAGCAGACTGATCTCGCCAGCCGCTTGGCACAGGCTCGCGTCGCCGGCGGGACCGATCCGGCGGCCGACGCCTTGGCTGCCGAAGCGGCGGTGCTGGAGCTGGAGAACCGGATCGAATCGGCACGTGCTGCACATACTGCGGCGCAAGCCGGATTGGCTCGCTGGATCGGCACCGACCTGTCGGGCGTGACTGCGGAAACGCCGGATTTCTCCCATTTGCCGATATCAGAAGCGCAACTGCAGGCGTCGCTGGATCGGCTGGGTCCCCTGTTGCCGATCACCGCACGGCTCGAGACCACCGCGGCGGCAGTCGATCTCGCCCGGGCAGAGAGGCGTCCGGATTGGAGCGTTGCGGCCTCCTACGGCGAACGCAACGGCGGCGGCAGCGGCATGCTCATGCTCGAAGTCGCGATCCAGCTGCCGCTGTTCACCGGCAATCGCCAGGACCGCGATGTGGCTGCGCGCCAGGCCGACTACCAGGCCGCGCTGGCGAGCCGCGAAGCCGTCCGTCGTGAGCAGATGGCCGCGATCCGTGGCCAGGTCGCCCGATGGGAGTCGCTCAAGCGCCAGGTGGAGCGCGAGGAGAGCGCATTGTTGCCACTGCTGCGCGACCGGAGTGCCACCGCCTTGGCCGCCTATCGAGCCGGCGCACCGGTGCGGCCGTGGTTGGATGCCCGCGGTGATGAACTGCAGGCCCTGATTGAACATGCCCGCCGTACAGGTGAACTGGGGCGTACCTGGGCGGCGCTGGCCTTTCTGTTGCCGCCGGAGGTGGAGCAATGAGCCGCACGCAGAAGGTTTACGTCGCTCTCGCCGCACCGATGGTGCTGGTTGCCGGCATCGTGCTGGGCATCTGGTGGGCAGGGAACTCGTCCCCCTCGACAGCGGACGGACAGGCAGCGAGCGCTTCCGGTGAGCGCGATGTGCTGTACTGGTACGACCCGATGCAACCGGACCAGCACTTCGACAAGCCGGGCAAGTCGCCGTTCATGGACATGCAGCTGGTGCCGAAGTACGCCGACGAGGCGACCGGACCCCGTATCTCGATCGCGCCAGGCACGCGCGCGAACCTGGGTATCCGCACTGTTGAAGCAGAACGTGGCAGCCTGGCGGGTACGATCAGTGTGCCGGGCACGATTGGCTGGGACCTGCGCCAGGAGCATGTCGTCAGTGCGCGCGTCGACTCGGTGGTCGACCGGCTTTTCGTCAAGGCTCCGTACGAGCCGGTGCGCGCCGGTCAACCGTTGGCGGGCATCATCGCCCCCAACTGGAACACAGCGCTGGCGGAGGTGCAGGCGCTGCAATCGGCGGATTCCGCGGCGGCGCAAGCCCTACAGCCCGCAGCTCGGGAGCGCCTGCGTGCGCTCGGCCTGCCGTCGCATGCGCAGGTGAGCAACGGCCGCATCGTGCTGACCGCACCGGTCAATGGCATCGTCAGCGAGATCGCAGTGCGCGAAGGCGCGGCTGCGCCAGCGGGTACATTGCTGTTCCGCGTCAACGGCACCGATACGGTGTGGCTGGAGGCCGCGATTCCACAAGCGGGGATCGGCGGTGTCACGCCTGGTACGCCGGTCGAGGCGCACGTGAGTGCCATCCCCGAGCGCGTGTTCGAGGGACGAGTGGAATCGCTGCTGCCGCAGATTGATGCGGGAAGCCGCACCCAGCAGGCGCGCATCGTGCTGGAAAATCCCGAAGGGTTGCTGGTGCCGGGGATGTTCGCGCAGGTCACGCTAGACCCGGTCGAGAGCATCGAGCATGTACTCTTGCCATCCGATGCAGTCATCGGTGCCGGCGCGAAGGCGCGTGTGGTCGTCATGGAAACGGACGGCCAGTTCCGGCCTGTGGCAGTGCAAACCGGGCGCAGCGGCGGGGGGAAGACCCAAATCCTGTCCGGTCTGCAGGAGGGCGAACGCGTTGTGGCCTCCGGCCAGTTCCTGATCGATTCGGAGGCCAGCCTTTCCGGTGCACTCGAGCGGCTCGATGCAACCCCAGCGGACGAAATGCCGGCGATGCCGGACCGCGGGCTAGTACCGGACACCGATCCGGGAGCTGGAGCGGAGCCGACACGATGATTGCTTCGATCATTCGCGCTGCGATCGCCAATCGCGTGCTCGTGTTGATGGCGGCGCTCCTGCTGACGATCTGGGGCGTGCTGTCGGTGCTTCGCACGCCATTGGACGCGCTGCCCGACTTGTCGGACACCCAGGTCATCATCCGCACCGAATGGCCCGGGCAACCGCCCCGCATCGTCGAGGACCAGGTCACATACCCGCTGAGCGCGACGATGCTGTCGGTGCCGGGGGTCAAGGCGGTGCGTGGCTACTCGTTCTTCGGTGACTCATTCGTCTATGTGCTGTTCGACGACGACACCGATCTGTATTGGGCACGTTCGCGCGTGCTGGAGTACCTGAGCCAGGCGCGTGACGGGTTGCCCGAAGGCATCACGCCGTCGCTCGGACCCGATGCGACCGGCCTGGGCTGGGTGTACCAGTACGCGCTGGTCGACCGCACCGGCCAGCACCATCTCGGCGAGCTGCGCGCGCTGCAGGACTGGTTCCTGCGTTACGAACTCAAGACCATTCCCGACGTGGCCGAGGTCGCCAGCATTGGGGGCATGGAGCAGGCGTGGCAGGTCGTGCCCGATCCGCAGGCGCTGGCGGCGCGAGGCATCACCGTTGCGCAACTGGTCGATGCGATCCGCGGCGCAAACGGGGCAACTGGTGGTTCGGTGATCGAACAGGCCGAAGCCGAACTGATGATCCGCAGCGAGGGCTACCTGCAGAGCCTGGAAGACTTCGAAAGGATCCCGGTCACGACGGGCAGCGTGCCCGTGCTGCTCGGTGAGGTCGCGCGCGTGCGTCGTGGCCCGACCCTGCGCCGCGGCATCGCCGAACTGGACGGCGAGGGCGAGGTCGCGGGCGGCATCATCGTGCTGCGCTCGGGCAAGAACGCTCTCGCTGCGATCCGAACGGTCAAGGCGCGACTTGACGAATTACAGGACAGCCTGCCGCCGGGTGTCGAAGTGGTGACGGTGTACGACCGTTCCGAGCTGATCCTCGATGCGGTGACCAACCTGACGCACAAGCTGATCGAAGAGTTCCTAGTCGTCGCGCTCGTTTGCGCGCTTTTTTTGTGGCATCTGCGATCGGCACTGGTCGCTGTCATCAGCCTGCCGATCGGCGTATTGGCAGCCTTCATCGTGATGCGCTACCAGGGAGTGAGCGCAAACCTGCTGTCGTTGGGGGGCATAGCAATTGCGATCGGAGCCATGGTCGATGCGGCCGTCGTGATGATCGAGAATGCTCACAAGCACTTGGAAGAGTTCAGCGCACGCCACGGGCGCGAGCCGCAAAGGCAGGAGCGCTGGCGCCTGATGGGCGAGTCGGCCACCGAAGTCGGGCCGGCGCTGTTCGTCAGCCTGCTCGTGATCACCCTGTCTTTCGTACCGGTGTTTTCGCTGCAGGCGCAGGAAGGTCGGATGTTTTCGCCACTGGCGTTCACCAAGACCTACGCGATGGCCGCCGCGGCGGGCCTTTCGATCACGCTGGTTCCGGTGTTGATGGGATACCTGATCCGCGGCCGCATCCGGCCGGAACAAAGCAACCCGATCAACCGCGGGCTCATCAAGGGCTATAGTCCGGTGCTGGAGGCTGCGCTGCGCCATTCGCGCCTGACTTTCGCGCTTGCTGGCGCCGCGCTGCTGCTGACCCTGCTGCCGCTGCTGCGGTTGGGCAGCGAGTTCATGCCTCCGCTCAACGAAGGTACTTTGTTGTACATGCCGACCGCACTGCCGGGATTGTCGGCCGGCAAGGCGGCGCAGCTGTTGCAGCAGACCGACCGCATGATCAAGACCGTGCCGGAGGTGGCCCATGTATTCGGCAAGGCCGGACGCGCCGACACTGCGACCGATCCGGCGCCGTTGGAGATGTTCGAGACCACGGTAACCTTCAAGCCGCGTCGCGAATGGCGTCCCGGCATGACGATGGAAAAGCTCGAACAGGAGCTGGACGAGGCGGTCCATGTGCCGGGTCTAACGAACCTCTGGGTGCCGCCGGTCCGTAACCGCGTCGATATGCTCGCCACCGGCATCAAGAGTCCCATAGGCATCAAGATCTCCGGACCGGATACCGACGTGCTTGCACAGCTCGGTGACCGCATCGAGCAGGTGGCCGGTGCCGTGCCGGGAGTAAGTTCGGCCGTGGCCGAACGAGCCGCCGGCGGACGCTACCTGGACGTTGAGGTGGACCCCATGGCGGCCGCGCGCTATGGGCTCACCCAGGCTGACGTGCAGAGCCTGATCGCAACCGTCGTCGGCGGCCAGCCGATCGCCCAGACCATTCAGGGCCGCGAGCGCTATCCGGTGGTCGTGCGCTATCCGCGCGGGCTGCGCGACTCCGCGGCCGAACTCGCCCGATTGCCGCTGATTGCTCCCGGCGGAGTGCAGCTCACGCTGGGGCAGGTGACGGAGATTTCGTACGCCGCCGGTCCACCGATGCTCAGGAGCGATAACGGTCGCCTGACAAGCTACGTCTATGTCGACGTTGCGGGACGAGACTTGGGTTCGGTGGTTGAAGACCTTCAGCGCGTCGTGGCCGAACAGGTGGAGATGCCGGCCGGGTACTCGGTTGCGTGGTCGGGCCAATATGAGTATCTGCAGCGCGCGAGCGAACACCTGCGCGTGGTGGTGCCGGCTACGTTGCTGATCATCTTCGCGCTGATTTCCCTCGTGTTTCGCCGCTTCGACGAGGCGGCGATCATCATGCTTAGCCTGCCGTTCGCGCTGATTGGCGGACTCTGGCTGGTGTGGATGCTTGGCCATGCAGTTTCGGTTGCGACCCTGATCGGCTTCATCGCACTCGCCGGCGTGGCCGCCGAGTTCGGCATCATCATGCTGCTGTACCTGCGCCAAGCCTGGGAGCGACAGTTGTCCGCCAACCCCAATGCCGGTGAAGTCGAGCTTGACGCAGCAATCCGCGAAGGTGCGGTACAACGCGTACGGCCAAAGGCAATGACGGTGGCGGTGATCCTTGCCGGCCTGTTCCCGATCCTGATTGGCGGCGGCGCGGGTTCGGAGATCATGCAGCGAATCGCTGCGCCAATGGTAGGTGGCATGCTCACCGCACCGCTGCTGTCGATGCTGGTGATTCCAGCCGCCTATCGATGGCTGCGTCGACGTGAATTGGTTCGCAATCATTCCTTCAGCCACGGGAGAACCGCATGAAGATCTTGACCGCGTTACTAGTGCTCGGCCTGTTAGCCGGGTGCTCATCGCCCAACGATCAATCCGCCGGGCGCACCGAAGCATCGATCGCTGAGACGACCCAAACGGCTGTACCACCTTCCACAACCGTTGCTTCGGCCACCGGCGTCGTCGAATCCGTCGATGCTGAAGCAAAGACCGTCACCATAGCCCACGGACCAGTTGCCGCCTTGGAATGGCCCGCAATGACGATGACGTTCCAAGCCCCGAACGTGGACCTGACCGCCGTTGAAGAAGGCGATGAAGTCTCGTTCGATATCACCTCGTCGGGCACGGACACAACGATTACGTCGATTACACGTCGATAGTCCAGAGAGGCGTGCAGGCTGACAGGTGAGGCACTGCATGGCCGTGAGGACGCCCATGACTTGACCCATACGAAACGTGTTGACCGCTTTTGGCCGCAAGCGGTCGCAGTGACAACAGGGCAGCAGAGCCAGGTTGAGAAGGGGGTACTGCAGGGCTTCCACGACATTGTCTGAGTGCCATAACCTGATAGTGCCGGCCAACTTGTGCTTTCTCAGAGCGGCCAACTGATGCTTTAACGCACAGGCTGCCTTTTCGATGTGGTCTTTTTGTTGCCGCGGCGTGCTCTAAACACAACTTAAGCACGGCAAACGAAAGCGCTACTCGCCGCCTCTGCGGGCCGCCCAAGTCAGAAACTGCAGCGCCCTTACCGATGATCTATCCTCGGTGGTGAACTTGGGGGAGGAGCTAGGAATGGAGCTGTTGGACCTTCTGCATGGTTTGCGCCGTGCACCGTGGATGGGAATTGGTCGCCATATCGTGCTTCGAGCTGGATTCGATACCGCTCGGGGCTATGAAAGAACCGTAGGGGCAATATTGGCGGAAAAGGAGGATTCCTCAAAGATCAAATTGCTTGCTAACGGCCTGACGGAGCATTTGGTTGCGGGTGAGAAACTCATCCAGTTGGTCCGGTTGGAGGGAAAGGACAGGAACGTGCTCCAAAACTGGATCCGGACAAAGCGGCGGCACTCCAACGCGCTTACTGATGCATTTCCAGGCGTTGCGCCCAAGAGCGCAGTCGTAACCTTCCGGGATCAACCGGTGACTTCAGTTGGTTCGGTTGATCTTGAAGTCGGTGCTGCAGCTCTCTTCACTGCTTCTCGAAATTACGTCGAAACAGTAGACGTTCCGCCCAGCAGGTTGAAGGCAGGCGCTGCTGAAGGCTTTGAGAAGCTAGTCGGCTATCAGCGGGTATACATGCAAACCTACGAGGCGGTATGGCTGCCTCCACAGGGTGACTACGCATGCATCGCCGTGGATCTGCCTCGTGGCATTCCCAAGTCATTTGCCCAAGCCTCTGCAGATGCTTTGCACCATGCCGTACGGCAGCAGCTCGGGCACCAGCTCAAGCTTCTGAATTTTTGGCCCGCCGTCTATGGCCTCTATCTTGCGTCTGATGGAAAGCTCGTGGATTACGGGTTCTCTGTGGCCGGTCAATCAGTAAACCACCACAAGGCGCGGCGTAGGTCCGAGTGTCTGCGCAAAGCGGTGTACGATGCTGCCGGAGCCAAGGCTGTCGCGGCCGCCGGTGACGAGCTTGAGCTATTCAAGGTCGCAATGCAGTGGCAGTTGAAGCAAACGGACGGCGTCCTCGTCGAGCCCGAAGTGCTGGTTCCAGGGGTTGCCGCAGACCTCAATAAGGCCATGCCGATCGTCAATCACGTCATCTTAAGAGACTGTCTCACCACACGAGACCTGGAGTTTGTAGTCTCCAAGCTCGCACCTCACGTAAAGTGAAATGACCTCAATTCAGGACATTCGCGTAGAGGCACTCTCCCTCCCCGATCCCGAGGTGAGGGAGATTTGTACGCGTTTGGTCGATGGGTTAGCTAATCGCGTCGCGACCAATACGACTCGCTGGACGTTTAAATCCCTCTCAAAGCTGGCGCAGCGTCAGCCAGACGATCCGCTGCTTCAGCGTTGCATACAGATTTTGACCACGCGTCCGCGTGTGAAGATTCTCGATATGCATTTTCTTTTCTTCGATCCACTAGTGCCAGACAGCATCGGCGAGCCGATCGATGATGAAGAAGTCGCTGCCGCGTACTCTCAGGGGTTCTTGGTAGATCCCCTCAAGGGGCGAGAGATTCAAAACTTTGAGAAAGCGCTCGTGCCCTATTTTCAGATTGTCGAGGGCTTGGAGGCGCATGGATCCCACCGTTGAGCAGCTGCGCAAGCGTGCAGAAGAAACAGTAGTCGGGCGACTGCACTTCCAACAGCTGATGTGGCGTTTCAACAAGCCCAAGTATCCTGAATGGGTTCAGCACGTCGAGGAAGGAGTCGCGCATCAAATCAGTGAGATGGCAAGTCGTCGAAATGATCTGCATGACTTGGACGAAGATGCATTAACTGCCGTTGTTGTTATTGCCCTTCGAAACCTGGACATGGATATTGACGGCAAAGTTGTTAATGGGAATGCCGACCTTTCGATTGAATTCGATGACTATAGATGGCTCGGAGAGGCCAAGATTGCATTAGATGCAAGCAAGCTTTATCACGGTTATCAGCAGCTAACCAGCAGGTATTCCACGGGGCTCCCGAATGGAAGTGCAGGTGGCATGCTCCTGTACTGCACGCACGACTCGGCGAAAGTCATTTTGGATGGCTGGAAAGCAGCGCTGGAGCATCAGGTGCCGCATTCAAATCCTATTGACGGCGAAATGCCCCTTTCTTTTCGGTCTACGGACACCTGCGGCTCGACGGGACTCTCATTGGATATCGTTCACCTCGCGTTTCCGCTGTTTCACAAACCGCTAGAAAATGAGTCGAAGCTATCCAAGAAAGCCATTATGGAGGCTCGTAACGCAAGGGCGAAAGCTAGGAAATCGGCGTCATAGAAAATATGGCGAAGCTGTTCGGCTTCTACTACTGCCGCCAATGGGACTTCTACCCGAGCCGTAGGCCTTCTATGAGCTGCGCAAGGAACTCGGCGCCCGCTGGTCGCAGGGCGGCCGCGCCCGCGTGGAGGAGCCGGTGACGATCCCGGCGCCGCCGGCCCCAGCCAAGCGGGCGCCCGTGCCGGCCTGATCGCTCCGATCACCGCAATACCGCAGAAGCCGCCTCCGGGCGGCTTCTGCATGTCTGGAGGAGTGTTTTCCGGTCGTTTTGGGCCGAAATGAGGTTCCAGACCCCATCGATGACCTCCAGTTGGCCGTCCACGAGGTCCGCGAGGCCGTCGACGATGTCCCGGAGGTCTCCGGCAGATGCCCAGGAGGTCATTCGAAGACCTCCGCAAGGTCTCCAGCAGACCTCCGGAAGGTCTCCGGCGATGTCCGCGAGGTCTCCGGCAGGCCTCCACGAGGTCTTCGATAGATGTCCCGGAGGTCTCCGGCAGATGCCCGGGAGGTCTCCGGCAGATGCCCGGGAGGTCGTTCGGAGATCTCTGGAAGGTCACCAAGGGCCTGTCCACCCACTGCCATCGAACCGCAGCGAGTCGGTCACACTCCGCGCCTAACCTGCCGCTGTTTCGTGGCGCAGGGGGCGCACGCGTGCAGCACACAGCGACACCACTGCGGCGGGCGGTCCCGGTGATCCTGGCGATGTCGGCGTGCATGGCCGGTTGCGGACCGGCCGAGCCTGCAGCCGGCGCAGCCCCGCCAGCCCTGGAAGCGGCGCCGCGGGAAAACGTCGCCGCGGCCGGCCTCCACTCCCGGAGCGGCGAACCACACGGCGATCTCGGCGCGCTGGCGCGGAAGGCGATGGCGGAAAGCCGCATCCACTCGCCGGCGGGCGACAGCGCGATCGACCATTACCTGGCGTTGCGTGAGCACACGCCCGACGACACCGGGGTGGCGGCGGCGCTGGCCGAGCTGTCGCCGTACATGGTGATCGCCGCAGAGCAGGCGATCGGGCAGGGGGATGTGTACGAGGCCGACCGGCTGCTGGAACTGTTGTGGCGGATGGATGCCGGCATGCCGGCGCTCCCGCGGCTGCGCGGGACCCTGCAGGCGCTGCACCAGGCCCGTCAGGCCGAGATGGAACGCGCGGCCCGGGCGCCGCAGTTGACCGCAGCGCCGACGCTCGCGGCCGATTCGAAGCGCGCCGCCGCCGCGACCCCGGTGCGCGTTGCCGCGTTGCCGCCGTCCGTCCCGCGCGCGGCGCCGGACACCGGCGTGGCCAGCGCGCCATCGGCACCGACGCGGACCACGCCAGTACCGCCGCCGATTCCCCGCCTGATCACCGATGCCGTCCCGCAATACCCGCTGTCGGCGCTGCGCCGCGGCATTGAAGGCCGCGTCCGGGTCGCCTTCACCATCGAGCCCGACGGCAGCGTCAGCGCGCCGCGACTGGTCTCGGCCAGTCCGGCGGGTGTGTTCGACGAAGCGGCCATGGCCGCCGCGAAGCGCTGGCGGTTCGAGCCCGGCGCGACGGCGGTCAGCACCAGCCGCGTGCTCGACTTCTACCTGCCTGAAGGCTGACGGGGTGCCACATCTTCACGCTCCATCCATGTATTCCAACGTCTGCTGAATGCGTCACATGACTCCGGCAGAAAGGTCGCTATATTCCGAGACCCCCAGAGAAGGAGAGTTGGCATGTTCATGACCAAGCAACACCTGACAACGGCGCGTACGCTCGGCATGGCGCTCGTCGCCGCCGTGGGTCTTGCCAGCTGCGCCACCTATGACGACGAGTTTGCAGGAATCAACACGCGTCTCGATCAACTCGACACGAGGGTGCAGGACGCAGCCCAGAGCGCCGAATCCGCCAATCAGTCCGCGCAGCAGGCCAACCAACGGCTGGATCAGATGGAAAGCCGCGTCCAGCAGCTCGAAGCGGCGCCGGTCCGCGCGCCGCGCGGTTAATCGCTCCCGCTCGATTCGCGACAACGCCTGAACCTGGACCCGGTGGCCCTTGCTGGCCACCGGACTCCTTGTCTTCACCCAGGCGTCTTCACCCAGATTTCGTTCCAAGGAACCGCCCTATCAATACATGCACCCACCCTGCGATCCGGGCCGCTTTCGGTGCGCTGGTGCTGGCGCTGGCGTCCGCGGGCTTCGGCGTGGCCGGCGCCGAGGAGGCCGCCGCGCAACCGGTCGCGGCCGTCGACCAGCTTCCGCGCGGCCAGGATGTGTCCGCCACGGTGATCGAGCTCGCGGGCTGGGTTGTCGCCACCAGGGACAACCAGGGCTATCCGTTTGCGGTCATCGACAAGGCCGCCGCGCAGATCCTGGTGTTCGACGGCGACGGCAAGCTTCGCGGCGCGGCACCCGGGCTCTTCGGCTCGGCGGTCGGCGACCATACGGCCCCCGGCATCGCCGGTCTCGCGCTTCGCGAGATTCCGGGCCGGGATCGCACGACGCCTGCGGGTCGCTTCGTGGGCGGCTTCGGTCCGTCGATCGACGCCGGGCGCGTGCTGTGGGTGGACTACGATTCCGCAGTCTCCATCCACCCTACCGCTACCGGCGTCCCGGCCGAGAGGCGCGTCGAGCGCCTTGCATCTCCTACGCCGGACGACAACCGCATCAGTCATGGCTGCATCAACGTCTCGCCCAAGTTCTACGAGCGGATCGTCAGTCCGACGTTCGAGCGGGGTGGGGTGTTCTATATCCTGCCGGACGAGGCGCCGATAGCGGAGATCTTCCCGGAGTTCGCGCAAAGTCGCGCGACTACGCAACGCGACGATGGGAAACACGCACAGCCCGCCAGCCAGTGAAGGGTGTGCGAGGCAGCGCAGCGGCACAAAAAGCCCCGCCGAAGCGGGGCCTTTTTATGGGTTGCAGCAAGTCGGTTCGATCAGAACCGGAAGCCCACCCGCCCATAGTAGAAACCACCATTGAAACCGTACGGCGCGTGCACCGGATACTCCGCGCCGGCGACGCCGCCCCACGGATTATCGTCGGGCACCTCGTCGAACAGGTTCTGCGCGCCGACGCTGAAATACAGCCCCGAGGCGAGCGTCCAGCCGAGTTCGGCATCCACCGTGACCGCGCTGCCGCCGTAGATCGGCAGGCCGCCGTCGGCCGCCAGCACCACGTCGCTGTCGAGGTGGTCCTCGTAGAACGAGCCGTAGTAGTTGACCCGGGCGTTGGCGTGGAAGACCTCGCGCTGGTGGCTGATGCTGAAATAGCCCTTGGTGCTGGGCAGCGATTCCTCGATCTTCTTCACCCGCGCCTCGCTGATGATGCCCGGGGTGAAGTCGTCGACTTCGGTCTGGTTCCAGTTGGCCGCCAGCGAGTAGGTCGTGTCGCCGCCGAAATGCTCGCTGTCGAAACTGGCGACCAGGTCGACGCCGCTGGTGGTGGTGTCGAAGTCGTTGACGAAGAAGCCGACGCGGCTCAGCGAGCCCAGGTCCGGGCGACCGCGTGCGGCCAGTTCGTCGCGCTGCGCCTGGGTCACGTCGAAGTCGGTGCTGCGGGCGATGCGGTCGGTCACCTCGATTCGATAGGCGTCGGCGGTGACCAGCCAGTTGCCGCTGTTCCAAACCAGGCCCAGCGAGGCGTTCTTCGATTCCTCCGGCTGCAGCGGCTCGGCGCCGGGGAACAGGCCGGCGAGCAGCGCCGGCGGCAACGTCGCGGTGTCGCGCAGTTCGCCGTCGATGAACGCGGTGGTCACCTGGCTGACGTTGGCCTGGCCCGGGGTTGGCGCGCGGAAACCGGTGCTCAACGCGCCGCGCACGGCGAAGGTGTCGGTGAAGTCGTAACGGCCGGTCAGCTTCCAGTTGGTGGTGGTGCCGAAGTCCTCGAAGTCCTCATGCCGCACCGCCGCCGCCAGCAGCAACTGCTCGGTAAAGCGGGTTTCCAGGTCGGCGTAGACCGCCCAGTTGGCGCGGGCGAACGTGCCGGCGGTGCCCGGGCTGAAGCCGGGGAAGCCGTTGGAGCCGATGCTGAAACCCTGCTGGGTCAGCGGGCCGATCGCGGTCGACGGACCGTCGCCGGCCTTGATCTCGAACTCCTCCTCGCGCCACTCCACGCCGGTCGCCACGGTCAGCGGACCCTCGCTGAAACCGGTTTCGAAATCCCGGCTCAGGTCGAAGTTGAAGTTGGTTTCGCTCTGCACGTTGCCACCCGGCACGAAGCGCAGGCCGGCGGGCTGGTTGGGGCCCTGCGAGGCGTTGACGGTGTTGAGCATGTAGAAGTCGATCTCGTTGCGGCCGTAGGAGCCGCTCACGTCCCAGTACCAGCCGTCGCCCCACTCGCCCTTGACGCCGGCCACGATCGCGCTGTCCTCCATCTCGCCGCCAAACTGCGGGGTGAAACCGCCGGGCAGCTGCGACAGGAAGGTGAAGCACTCCGACGGCAGCGCGGCGACCGCGGCGCCCACGCCCGCGTAAGGCAGCAGGTTGCCGTCGGGGTCGCGCAGGGCGATGGTCGGGCAGGTCACCGCGTTGCTGGTGTCCAGGTCGCCGACCAGCAAGGTCTGGCCGCCGTCGTTGGAGTACACGCCGGCGCGGGTGGTGGGTTCGCGGTAGTAGAAGCCGCCGGTCACGTCGCGCTTGGCGTAGTTGCCGAACAGGTAGGTGTCGACGTTCTCGCCGGAGATGCCGAGGTTGGCGACGAACTTGAAGTCCTCGTTGACCTCGGGCAAGCCCCAGACCTGCGCCGGATTGTTCACCTGCGGATAGCCGGCGGCGGCCGCCGCCGCGGCGTCGTCGCGCTGCACGCTGCGCGAGGTCGGGTCGGCGCTGCGCCATTCCGCGGTGAGGGTCGCGAAGCCGTTCGCGGTCAACGGCAGGCCGACCTGCGCGCTGTACTGCTGGGTGAAGCCGTCGCCTTCGTAGTACTGCCCGCCGAACGCTTCGACGGTGCCGCCGTGGTCGAGCTCCTTCAGGCTGAAGTTGATCACGCCGGCGATGGCGTCGGAGCCGTACTGCGCCGCCGCGCCGTCACGCAGCACTTCGACCTGCTCCAGCGCCAGCGACGGGAACACCGAGATGTCCGGGCCCTGCGAGCCATCGGACAGGCCGTGGCCGAGGAAGGTGATGACCGCCGCGCGATGGCGACGCTTGCCGTTGACCAGCACCAGGGTGTTGTCCGGCGGCAGGCCGCGCAGGTTGGCCGGGCGGATGAGGGTGGCGGCGTCGTCGATCGGGATGCTGCTGACGTTGAACGAGGGCACCAGCGCGCGCATCTTGTCGAGCACGTCGACCGAAGGCTGGTTGTGGAATTCCTCGCCGCCGAGGATGTCGATCGGCACTGCCGAACTCGCCTCGGTGCGGGGGTTGCTGCGCGAGCCCAGCACCGACACCGTGCCCAGGTCGGTTGTTTCGGGGGCTTCGGTGGCGGCCGGCACCGGGGCTTGCACCTGCGTCTGGGTATCGATCTGGGTCTCTTGCGCGACGACCATGCCGGTTGCCGACAGCGCGGCGGCGGCCAGGGCCAACCTCACGCCCGCGGCCAGTGAACTCGCGGCGAACGTGCGCGGGGCTCGATTGCTGTTGCTCATGGGTTCTGTCTCTAGGGAAAGGGGCGTTGGGGGACGGCCCCCGGTCGGTACCGAACGCGGTCCGGGCCGGCGAGCTCGATCGGTATTAACAGGAAATAAACATAATTGGCAAATGAATTCGACAAATTCTGCAAAGTATTTCGGGTGTTTTTGTGGTTTGCGCCAGCAAGACGGAGCGCGACCCCCCGCGCTCGGTGGCGCGCGTCTTCGAGTCGTCGGTGCCGGGTTGGCCGGCAACGAACCGGGCGGCGACAATGTGGCGATGAACGACACCTCGGCCGCCGCCTCTCTCCTGCAAACCGTCGAACTCGAAACCGGCCCGACGCCGGCCTGGACCGTGCTGTGGCTGCATGGCCTCGGCGCCGACGGCAACGACTTCGCGCCGATCGTGCCCGAGCTGGTCCGTCGCGACTGGCCGGCGCTGCGCTTCGTGTTCCCGCACGCGCCGGTCCGGCCGGTGACGATCAACAACGGCATGTCGATGCGGGCCTGGTACGACATCGTCAGCCTCGATGCCGGGCGCATGGCCGACCGCGCCGACGAGGCCGGGGTCAACCAGTCGGTGGCGCAGGTCGAGGCGCTGATCGCGCGCGAAGGCGAACGCGGCATCGCGCCCGATCGCGTCGTGCTGGCCGGGTTCTCGCAGGGCGGCGCGATCGCGCTGGCGGCGGCGCTGCGACGCTCGCAGCCGCTGGCCGGTCTGGTCGCGCTGTCGAGCTACCTGCCGCTGTCGACCGCGGTGCTGGCCGGCCTCGATGCCTCGGTGCCGGCTGCCGCCCGGACCCAGCCGCTGTTCATGGCCCACGGCCAGTTCGACCCGGTGGTGCCGTTCGCTGCCGGCCAAGATGCCGCCGCGCGGCTGCGCGGGCTGGGTTTCAAACTCGACTGGCACGACTACCCGATGGCCCACCAGGTCTGCGCCGAGCAGATCCGCGACCTCGGCGACTGGCTGGGCAAGCGTTTCGCCGCCGGCTAGAACGCGAGATGGCGAAGCCGGCAACGACGGCCGCCGCGCTAAGATCGGGCCGCTGGCCGATCGCGGCCGGGTGAACACGGGGGACAGGTCGATGAAGGTGGTCATCGCCGACGACGAGCCACTGGCGCGCGAGCGCCTGCGTAGCCTGCTGAGCGAGGCCGGCGGGATCGAGGTGGTCGCCGAGGCCGGCGACGGCAGCGAGGCGTTGCATGCCTGCGCCGAACATTCGCCGGATCTGGTATTGCTCGACATCGCGATGCCCGGCATCGACGGGCTGGAGGCGGCGCGCCACCTGGCCGCGTTCGAGCCGCGCCCGGCGGTGGTGTTCTGCACCGCCTACGACGCCCACGCGCTGTCCGCGTTCGAGGCCGAGGCGATCGACTACCTGGTCAAGCCGGTCCGGGCCGAACGCCTGGCCGCGGCGCTGGAGCGCGTGCGCACTTTTGCCGCCGGCCGCGAACGCAGCAGCCGGAACGCCCCCGGCCCGCGCAGCCACCTGTGCGCGCGCCTGCGCGGCAGCCTGCGACTGATTCCGCTGGAGGACGTGCATTACCTGCAGGCCGAGGAAAAGTACGTGATCGTCCACCACGCCCGCGGCGAGGACCTGATCGAGGAATCGCTGAAATCGCTGGAGGACGAATTCGGCGAGCGCTTCGTGCGGATCCACCGCAACTGCCTGGTCGCCCGCCACGAGATCACCGAATTGCGCCGCTGCCCCGACGGACACACCCAGGCGGTGCTGCGCCACGCCGCGCAGCCGCTGGAAGTCAGCCGCCGCTGCGTCGCCGGCCTGCGCGACACCCTGAAACACCTGTAGGAGCGGCTTCAGCCGCGATCTGGAGTCGGCGCGGGCGGACGGTTCCAGATCGTGGCTGAAGCCGCTCCTACAGAGGCAGCGCCGCCCCTGCGATAATCGCCGGATGACCACGCTGCGCATCGCCACCCGCAAGAGCCCGCTCGCCCTGTGGCAGAGCGAACACGTCGCCGACGCCCTGCGCGCGGCCCATCCGGGCCTCGCGGTCGAACTGGTGCCGATGAGCACCCGCGGCGACGAGGTGCTGGACCGCTCGCTGGCCGCGATCGGCGGCAAGGGCCTGTTCCTCAAGGAACTGGAGCTCGCGATGCAGCGCGGTGAAGCCGATTGCGCCGTGCACTCGCTCAAGGACGTGCCAATGGAGCTGGAGCCGGGCTTCGCGCTGCCGGCGATCCTGCAGCGCGCCGACTACGCCGATGCCTTCGTCAGCAACCGTTTCGACGACATCGCCGCGCTGCCGCCGGGCGCGGTGGTCGGCACCTCCTCGCTGCGCCGCCAGGCCCAGTTGCGCGCGCTGCGCCCGGACCTGCAGTTGCGCGACCTGCGCGGCAACGTCAACACGCGGCTGGCGCGGCTCGACGCCGGCGACTACGACGCCATCGTGCTGGCCTGCGCCGGCCTGCAGCGGCTTGGTTTCGACGCCCGCATCCGCTCTCGGCTGCAGGCGCCGGATTGGTTGCCGGCGCCGGCGCAGGGCGCGATCGCGATCGAATGCCGCGACGACGATGCCGCCACCATCGCGCTGTGCGTCGCGCTCGACCACGCCGATACCCGCCGCTGCGTCGAGGCCGAGCGGGCGATGAACCGCGCCCTGCACGGCAGCTGCCACGTGCCGGTGGCGGGGTTCGCGACCCTCGCCGGCGGACGCCTGCGCCTGCACGGCCTGGTCGGCTCGGCCGACGACGGGCGCGCGGTGCGGGCGCAGGGCGAGGGCGAATCCGCCGACGCGCTGGGTCGCGAGGTGGCCGGCGAGCTGCTCGCCAGCGGCGCGGCGGAACTGCTCGCGCTGTAACCCACGTCGCCCCGGTTCAGAAGTCGTAGGTGACGTTGACCGTGGTCAGGGTGTCGGTCTTGTGCCGGCCGGGCAACGCGTCGGTGTTGTGGCGCATTTCGACCCCGGCCTTGAGTGCCATCGACTCGGTCATCTTGACCCGCACGCCGATGTCGTTGCGGGCGAAGGTGTTGTCCTCGCCGGCCTCGACCAGGAACGTGTCGTAGATCGAGGTCGACTCGTTGAACTCGTGGCCGAAATCCATGTTGCCGCGCACGACCGCGCCGTTCTCGTGGATCCGCACGTCCTGCCGCTTGGACCACTTGTAGCCCGGGCCGATCTCGAAGCCGAGATGGGTGGTGTCGGTCTGGATCACCTGGTTGCCGTAGCCGAACGCGAGGGTCGACTGGTACTCGTAGGCGGCCACGTGGTCGCGCTCGGTTCGCGCCGAACCGAACAGCTGGTGGTGGTCGCCCAGGCGGAGGTTGCTCTTGCCGAACGCTTCGTAACGGTAGGCGCTTTCGACCCCATCCTGCTCGCCGTACAGGAAGGCCAGCCCGACCTCGTGCTTTCCCCGCTCGTTCGCGGTCGCCAGGCCGAGCCGGCTGCGCAGGGTCTCGCTGTCGGTATTGCCGCGCGAGGCCGCCAGGCCAAATTCGACGGTGCCGGTCCAGCCGGCATCGTCGGCGTCGGTGGTTTCATCGGCGAGCGTAATGGTGGGGACCATGGCCGCACCGATGGCGGCGGCCAGGACGAGCTTGCGCATGGATGCCTCCGGCTGGAACACGCGGCATTGTCCCCGCCAGCCAATGAATTGTCGTGGAACCCGCCGCAACCGCCATCATCGGTCAAGGCTTGCGCGCGCCCTTCAGCAGGACCAGGCCGATCGCGAATACCGCCGCCGCCAGCAGCACGCTGGGCAGCAACCCGAGCAGCAGCGCACCGGTCGAGACCGCGCCGGCCTGCAGGTCCAGCCCGATCGGGTCGATCACGCCGTAGCCCAGCATCACGATGATCGCGAAGCCGAGCGCGACACACAGGTAACCGGCGACCAAGCGCATTCGATTCATTTCCGCCTCCTTCGCGTTCGGTGCAAGTGTGCCGGGCGTGTCGCGATTACGCGACCTTGCGCCTGTTCATCCGGCGCCTGCGGCCGATCCGGTAGTGCCGGCACGTTGATTCCGGAACGCGGGCGCGCGGCGACGGCGCATCACCGGTCAGGAGAGGCGATGGCGAAAATCGTAAAAGTTCTGTTGGCCGCGATCGTCGTGGCCTCGTCATCGGCGGTCCGGGCCGGCGACGGCTTCGGCGTGGGCGGCGGCGTAACCGACGAGATCGACGGCCAGCGCACGCCGGTCGTGACCGTGTCTTGGCTCGGCGCAACTCGCCATCCCTGGGAATTCTCCGCCGGCTATCTTGGCGACCGCGACCGCCCCGTGTCCGGCCGCGCGCCGGTGACGGTGTTCGTGGCCGTCAGCAAGCGCCTCACCTGGCGCGGCTGGTTCGCCAGCGGCGGGGTGGCGCTGATCGACCGCGACAGCGACGTGCTGTCCGGCTACGGCCAGTTCTACACCGGCGCCGGCTATGCCGGGCCCCGCTGGACGCTGTCGCTGCGGCACCTGTCCAATGGCGACACCGGTGGCGACAACCTCGGCGAAACCTTCGTGCTGCTCGAATACCGCTTCTAGGGCGGATGGCGCGTGCATGGCATCCTTGCCGCGGGATCGCCCCGATCCGCCAACGCGCCCGACCATGGAACGCATCGAACGCATCCACGCCCTGCACCGCATGCTCACCGCCGCGCGCTACCCGGTGACGGTGCAGCGTTTGCAGGAAGAACTGGAATGCTCGCGCGCGACGGTCTACCGCGACCTCGCCTACCTGCGCGACCAGCTGATGGCGCCGGTAATCGGCAACGGCGAGGCGGGCTTCCGTTACGACCCCGACGACAGCAGCCGTTTCGAGTTGCCGGGCCTGTGGCTGAGTTCGGACGAGTTGCACTCGCTGCTCGCCGCGCAGCAGTTGATGTTGCGCAGTGGCGGCGGGGTGCTGTCGAACGCGCTGGCGCCGCTGCAGCAGCGCATCGAGAAGCTGCTCGACGACCACGCCGGCGGCCGTCGGGTGCCGGTCGAGCGCGTGCGGGTGATCCCGCACCGCACCCGCAAGCTCGACGAGACCGCGTTCCGCCACGTCGCCACCGCGGTGCTCGACCGCAGGCAGCTGGCGTTCGAATACCGCGCCCGCTCGACCGACCAGCACACCCGCCGCACGGTGTCGCCGCAGCGCCTGACCCACTACCGCGACAACTGGTACCTCGACGCCTGGGATCACGAGCGCGACGGCCTGCGCAGTTTCGCGGTCGACCGCATCAGCGCCGCGCGCCAGCTCGACGAAGCCGCCCGCGACGTCCCCGACGAGGAACTTGACCGCCAGCTGGCGTCGAGCTACGGCATCTTCTCCGGCACCCCGAAAGGCTGGGCGACGATCATGTTCAGCGCCAAGGCCGCGCGCTGGGTCGCCGACGAGCACTGGCACTCGCAGCAACAAGGACGGTTCCTGCCCGATGGTCGCTACGAACTGAAGATCCCGTACAGCTCCGGCCGTGAGTTGCTGATGGACGTGCTGCACCACGGCAGCGATGCCGAGATCGTCGAGCCGCAGTCGTTGCGCGAGCAGGCCCGCACGCTGCTGTCGCTGGCGATCGCCAACTACGAGCGCGACCCGAAGTGATGGCCGATGCGCCGAAGATCGAGCGCGGCGAACCGGTCGCGCTGGTACTCGGCGCCGGCGGCGCGCGCGGCTTCGCCCAGATCGGCGTGATCGAGGCGCTGCAGGCGCGAGGCTTGCGGATCGTCGCGGTCGCCGGCTCGTCCAGCGGCGCGCTGGTCGGCGGCGTGTTCGCGGCCGGCCAGCTCGGCGTGTTCCGCGACTGGCTGTTGTCGATGAGCCGCACCGACATGCTGCGGCTGCTCGATCCTGTTTTTGGGCAGCCGGCGCTGTTCGAGGGCAGCCGGCTGATGGCCGCGCTGCGCGAGCGCACCGGCGACTTGCGGATCGAGGAACTGCCGATCGACTTCACCGCGGTCGCGGTCGATCTGGCGCGTCAGCGCGAGGTCTGGTTGCGCGAGGGCGACCTGTGGGACGCGGTGCGCGCCTCGATCGCGATCCCCGGCGTGTTCACCCCGCATCGCGTGCACGGCCGCGAACTCGTCGACGGCGGCCTGCTCGCGCCGCTGCCGATCACCGCGAGCCGGCTGTCGGACGCGCATCGGTTGATCGCGGTTGACATGAACAGTTGGCCGAGCAACCCGCCCGGCAGGCCCGCCGAACCGGAGCCCGGCAACCCGGCGCTTACCGGGACGACAGACTTCGACGAAGAGCCTGCCTCGCCCGGCGACGAGACGCCGTCGCACTCGCGCCTGCTGGCGTGGTTCGAACACCGGTTCCATCGCCATCCTGCCGAGACCGCCGCCGCGCTTGCGACCGCCGCCGGCGCGCGCCCGTACAGCCTGGTCGAGGTGATGGCGCGCTCGCTCGACACCATGCAGGCGCAGATCGCCCGCGTGCAGATGGCGCTGGACCCGCCGGAGCTGGTGATCCGGATCCCGCGCGACGCCTGCCAGTTCTACGAGTTCTGGCGCGCCCGCGAGTTGATCGAGGTCGGCCGCACCGAGGCCGACAAGGCGCTCGATGCCGCCGGCTACTGACGCCTTCGTACCTGCCGGGCTGCCAGCCGACTTGACGTCGTTCCCTGTAGGAGCGGCTTCAGCCGCGATCTGAAACCGTCCGCTCGCGCCGATTCCCGATCGCGGCTGAAGCCGCTCCTACACAAGTGCGCCGCCACGTCGCAGCCTGTGAGAACCCCCGGCGCAATCCTGCGGCTCCAGCCACCAGGATCCGTGCCATGAACCGTTCCGACCCGCCCGCCGCCGATCCCGTCGACCCGCGCATCAAGGATGTCCTGCGCTACGCCATCGCGATCGGCGCGACCCTGTTGCTGCTGGTCCCCGCCGCCCGCGGCTCCAGCGAGACATTCGGTTGGCTGCCCCTGTGGCTGCTGGCGATGCCGCTGAGCGCCTGGTGGGCGTTGCATCGTTTCCGACTGCCCGCAGCCACCGCCGAGCGCCGCGCCCCTGCCGCCCGCCGCCTTCGCAGCGGCCCGCAAGCCCGCCGTCGCGCCCGCCCATCGCCCCGCCCCGCGCTCCCAAAAGCCGCATAGCCAAGCAGCCCTCGTGTAGGAGCGACGCAAGTCGCGACCTGTACATGACCTCCAGCGTTCGGCGGGTCGCGACTCACGTCGCTCCTACAACGAAGCCGCCCGAAGCCAGACAACCGGAGGGGAGTCGGCCCGTGGGGTGTTGCGCAAAAGCGGCCATGGATGGCCGCGGCCCGAGTCAGTGCAGGACGGCCTGACCGAGGGCTGGAGCAACACCCCACGGGCCGGCTCCCGCTCGCGCAGCTTCCCGAAGCCCCCAGACATTCAAGCATCAACGCAACCCGGTTCCAGCAAGAACCCCGCGTGACTTCAGCCACGCCACCGCCCAACCACCCCGTGCTAGCGTGCAAGCTTCGTGTTTTCGCCCAACCCCGCCCCCCCGGAGCGCCCATGCCCAAGCTGTCGCAGGCCTGCCAGGCCGTCATCCTCGCCGCCGGCCTCGCCGCGGCCTCGGGCGCCGCCCACGCCCAGGAGCCCGCCGTGACCGACCCCTACCTCTGGCTCGAGAACGTCGAAGGCGAGAAAGCCCTCGACTGGGTCAAGGCCCGCAACGCCGTCACCGAAGCCGAGCTGGCCGCGACCCCCGAGTTCAAGCAACTCGAAGCGCAGATCCTCGCGATCCTCGACTCCGAGGCGAAGATTCCCTACGTCGAGAAGATCGGCGACCACTACTACAACTTCTGGAAGGACGCCCAGCACCAGCGTGGCCTCTGGCGGCGCACCACGCTCGCGTCCTACCGCAGCGACGCCCCCGAATGGGAAACCGTGATCGACCTCGACGCCCTCAACCAGGCCGAAGGCGAGAACTGGGTCTGGCACGGCGCCGACTGTCTCCCGCCGGAGTACCAGCGCTGCCTGGTCGCGCTGTCGCGCGGCGGCGCCGATGCCGACGTCACCCGCGAGTTCGACCTGCCCAGCAAGCAGTGGGTCGAAGGCGGCTTCTTCCGCGACGAAGCCAAGGGCGGCCTCGGCTGGATCGACCGCGACAACGTCTACGTCTTCACCGATTTCGGCGACGGCACCATGACCGAGTCCGGCTACCCGCGCATCGTCAAGCGCTGGACCCGCGGCACGCCGATGAGCGAGGCGACCGTGGTCTACGAGGGCAAGCCCGACGACATGTACATCGCGGCGATGCACGACCACACCCCCGGCTTTGAGCGCGACTTCGTCAGCCGCACCCTCGCGTTCTACAACGACGAGCTGTACCTCATCGGCGAGGGCGGCGAACTGCAGAAGATCGATGCGCCGAACTCCGCCAACAAGTCGGTGCACAAGGACTGGCTGGTGCTGGAGCTGCGCGACCCGTACGAGGCCGGCGGCAAGACCTACCGCGCCGGCAGTCTGGTCGCCGCCAACTTCGATGCGTTCATGGCCGGCGGCCGCGACTTCACCGTGCTGTTCGAGCCGACCGACACCACCTCGCTGGCCGGCGTCACCGCGACAGCCAACCACCTCGTGCTGAACGTCCTCGACGACGTCAAGAACGACCTGCAGGTGTTGACCCCGCCGGTCGACGGCGAAGGCGAGTGGGCGCGCAGCGACTTCACCGGCCAGCCCGAGGGCAGCGTCAACGTGAGCGCGGTCGATCCGCACCACAGCGACGCGGTGTGGGTGCAGGCCGACGGCTACCTGAGCCCGGCAACATTGGCGATCGCCGAACCCGGGCAGTCGCCGCAGGTGCTCAAAACCATGCCGGTGTTCTTCGACGCCAGCACCCACGAGGTTGATCAATTTTTCGCCACCAGCAACGACGGCACCCGCGTGCCGTACTTCATCGTCAAGCCGAAGGACCTCGTGCTCGATGGCAGCACGCCGACCCTGTTGTATGGCTACGGCGGGTTCGAAATCTCGATGACGCCCGGGTATTCGGGCAGCGTCGGCAAGGGCTGGCTCGAGAAGGGCGGCGTCTACGCGGTCGCCAATATCCGCGGCGGCGGCGAGTACGGCCCGCGCTGGCACCAGGCGGCGCTGAAGCAGAACCGCCACAAGGCCTACGAGGACTTCGCCGCGGTGGCCAAGGACCTGGTCGCGCGCAAGATCACCTCGGCGGACAAGCTCGGCATCCAGGGCGGCAGCAACGGCGGCCTGCTGATGGGCAACATGCTGACCCAGTACCCGGAGCTGTTCGGCGCGATCGTGGTGCAGGTGCCGCTGCTCGACATGCAGCGTTACCACAAGCTGCTGGCCGGCGCCTCGTGGATGGCCGAGTACGGCAACCCCGACAAGCCGGAAGAGTGGGCGTTCATCCAGACCTTCTCGCCGTACCACCTGTACCAGCCGGGCAAGGACTACCCGCCGACGATCTTCATGACCTCGACCCGCGACGACCGGGTCCACCCCGGCCACGCCCGCAAGATGATGGCGAAGATGCTCGAAGGCGGCGAGGACGTGCGCTACTACGAGAACATCGAGGGCGGCCACGGCGGCTCGGCCAACAACAGGCAGGCCGCACACATGAGCGCGCTGGCATATACGTTCCTGTGGAAGAAGTTGAACGACTGATGGAACGACGGGCCGGCTTCTAGCCGGCCCGTCTTTTCCCGTTCGCCGGTTGCACTTCCCATCCCCGGACCCCATCCCATGAAACCCACCTTGCTGCTGGCCGCCTTGATGACCCTCTCCAGCCCGACCCTCGCCCAGGACCTGCCGGCGCCGCCCGACGTGGCGCAGCGCCCGCACACCGTCACCGCGCCGCACGGCGCGCAGCGTCAGGACGAGTACTACTGGCTGCGCGACGACGACCGCAACGACCCGGCGATGCTGGCCTACCTCAACGCCGAGAACGCCTACGTCGACGCCGCGATGAAGCCGCTGAAGCCGCTCGAGGACGCGCTGTACGAGGAAATCGTCGGCCGGATCAAGCAGGACGACAGCTCGGTGCCGTACCGCGAGCGCGGCTGGTGGTACTACACCCGCTTCGAGACCGGCCAGGACTACCCGATTTACGCGCGACGGCAGGGCGACATGCAGGCGCCCGAGCAGGTCCTGCTCGACGTCAACCAGATGGCCGCCGGCAAGGACTACTTCAACGTCGGCGACTGGGAAACCAGCCAGGACAACCACCTGCTGGCCTGGGCCGAGGACGACGTCGGTCGTCGCCAGTACGTCATCCGGATCAAGAACCTCGACAGTGGCGAAGTGTTCGACGACCGCATCACCGGCACCTCCGGCGAGATGGTCTGGGCCGACGACAACAAGACCCTGTTCTACGTCGAGAACGACCCCGAGACCCTGCTCACCGTGCGGGTGAAGAAACACGTGCTCGGCACTCCGGCCAGCGACGACGTGCTGGTGTACGAGGAGGCCGACGACAGCTTCTACATGGGCATCGGCCGCACCCGCGACGACCAGTACATCTGCATCGGCGTGGAGAGCACGGTGTCGAGCGAGATGCGCTGCGCGCCCGCCGCCGACCCGCGCGAGTTCACCGTGCTGGCGCCGCGCGAGCGCGACGTCGAGTACGACGCCGACCACCACGGCGGCCGCTGGGTGATCCGCACCAACGCCGACGGCGCGGAGAACTTCAAGCTGATGACCGCGCCCAGCGACGCAACCTCGCGCGCGCAGTGGCGGCAGTGGATCGGCCACGACGAAGACGTGTTCATCGACGGCTTCGAGCTGTTCGATGGTTTCACCGCGATCGGCGAACGCTCCGGCGGCCTCGAGCGCATCCGCCTGCTGAAGGGCGAGCCCGGCATCGCCGACGCGCCGGCCGAATACGTCAAGGTCGACGAGTCCGCCTACTCGATGGGCCTGTCGGTCAACTCCGAGTCCGACACCGACTGGCTGCGCTACAGCTACACCTCGCTGACCACGCCCGACACCACTTACGAACTCAACACCAGGACCGGCGAACGCCGCCTGCTCAAGCAGCAGCCGGTGATCGGCTACGACCCGTCGCAGTACACGACCGAGCGCCTGTGGGCGACCGCCCGCGACGGCGTCCGGGTGCCGGTGTCGGTGGTGTATCGCAAGGGCTTCGCCAAGGACGGTAGCGCCGCCCTGCTGCAGTACGCCTACGGCAGCTACGGCTACTCGATGGATCCCGGCTTCAACCTGCCGGTGGTCAGCCTGCTCGACCGCGGCATGGTCTACGCGATCGCCCACATCCGCGGCGGCCAGGAAATGGGCCGCAAGTGGTACGACGCCGGCAAGCTGCTGAACAAGAAGAACACCTTCACCGACTTCATCGACGTGACCCGGTTCCTCGTTGACCAGGGCTATGCCGCGCCCGACCGTGTCGCCGCCTACGGTGGCAGCGCCGGCGGCCTGCTGATGGGCGCGATCAGCAACATGGCGCCGGAGAGTTACGACGTGATCCTGTCGCAGGTGCCGTTCGTCGACGTCGTCACCACCATGCTCGACGCCTCGATCCCGCTGACCACCAACGAGTACGACGAGTGGGGCAACCCCGAGACCAGCGTCGAGTCGTACGAATACATGCTCAGCTATTCGCCATACGACAACCTCGACGCGCAGGCCTACCCGGCGATGTTCGTCGGCACCGGGCTGTGGGACTCGCAGGTGCAGTACTGGGAACCGGCCAAGTACATCGCCCGCCTGCGCGACCTCAACACCTCCACCGAGCCGGTGCTGTTCCGCACCAACATGGACGCCGGCCACGGCGGCAAGTCCGGCCGCTTCCGCCGCTACCGAGAGCTGGCCGAGATGTACGCGTTCATGCTCGACCGGCTGGACGTCGCCGAGCCCGCGCAATAGCGGGCTCTTGTAGGAGCGGCTTTAGCCGCGATCGGAAATCGTTCGCCCGCGCCGACTCCAGATCGCGGCTAAAGCAGCGCTTACGACCGCAGGAAGTCCAGTGGGACAATAGCGGCCATGCCCGATACCGAACCCGTGCCCACGTTCCCGCCCAGCCGCCTGCGCTGGGCCTGGTGGCTGGTGGCCTACCTTGCGCTCGGGCTCGGTATTGTCGGCATCGTCGTCCCCGGCCTGCCAACCGTGCCGTTCGTGCTGCTGTCGGCCTACGCCGCCGCCCGCGGTTCGCAACGGCTGCACCGCTGGCTGCTGGGCCACCGCCAGTTCGGGCCGATGATCCGCGACTGGCAGCGCTCCGGTGCGGTCTCGCGGCGGGCCAAGTGGTTCGCGCTGGTGAGCATGGCCGCGTGCGCGGGGCTGATGTTCCTGACCGCGCCGCGGCCGTGGATGGCGATCGCCGGCACCGCGATCATGGCCGTGGTCGCGACCTGGCTGTGGGCGCGGCCTGAACCGCCATCGCGGTGAGCTTCGCAGCCGCGACCGCCGCGGCTACACTGCGGCGATGAACGCACGACACACTGCACGACACCCGCTGCTGCTCGCCGCCCTCGTCGTTTGCCTGCCGCTGGCGCTCGCAGGTTGCGGCAACAAGGGCCCGCTGGTGATGTCCGAGGAACCGGCCGAGATTGAGGCTCCGCCGACCCCCGAAGGCGGAGTGCCGGTCGAGATCGCGATACCTCAGGCACTCCCGGCCGAAGCGCCGGTCGCCCCGGCCACCGGCGATCCGGCGACGACAGATGACTTCGACGACGCGGCACCGCCCGAGCCGCTGATTGACGACCCGCGCATTCCGATCGACCCGGCCACCGTGCCGCAAAACGACAGCGACAACGACACTGACAGCGACAACCCCCCCGCGACGGGGACGGTTGACGACGGCAATGGCTGAGCCGGCGACTGCAGTGACGGCGGACCTGCGCTTCAGCAAGATGCACGGCGCCGGCAACGACTTCGTCGTGCTCGACCAGCGCGGCAATGCGGCACCACCGTCCGCCGAGCTGTGCCGGGCCCTGGCCGATCGCCACACCGGCGTCGGCTGCGACCAGATCCTCACCGTCGAAGACCCGCGCGAACACGGTTCGATCGCCAGCTACCGGATCTGGAATGCCGATGGCTCGGCGTCGCAGCAATGCGGCAACGGCGCGCGTTGCATTGCTGCGTGGCTGGTCCGCGACGGCGCCACGAACGCGCCCGAGTTCATCCTCGACAGTCCGGTCGGAAGCCATGCGGTGAGCCGGCTCGCTGACGGCTACCGGGTAGTCATGGGCGCGCCGGAATTCGAGCCCGCGCGTATCCCGCTGCATGGCTTCGACGGGCCGCGCGATCCTTACGTGCTCGGTATCCGCGGCGCGATCATCGGTTTTGGCGCGGTATCGATGGGCAACCCGCACGCGCTGGTCGAGGTCGACGACATCAGCGCCGCGCCGCTGGCCAGCACCGGCCCGTTGCTGCAGCAGCACGAGTGCTTTCCGGAATCGGCCAACGTCGGTTTCGTCCAGGTCGAATCGCGCCAGCGCATCCGCCTGCGGGTGTACGAGCGCGGGGTCGGCGAGACCCGGGCCTGTGGCAGCGGCGCCTGCGCGGCGGCGGCGATCCTGATGCGGCGCGGCAAGATCGACCGCGAGGTCGACGTGGTGCTGCCGGGCGGCGAACTGCGGATCGCCTGGCCGCGCGACGATGCGCCGGTCACGATGGCCGGCCCGGCGACATTCGTATTCGAAGGAGAATGGCGGCAATGAGCGAGACCACCGAAAAACTCGGGGCGCACGAGGTCGCGGCCTGGCTGCGGCGCCACCCGAATTTCCTGCAGCAGTTCCCGGACCTGTCGTTGAGCCTGGTGGTGCCGCGCGAGGAGGGTTCGGCGGCGTCGCTGGCGAGTTACCAGCTGGAGGTGCTGCGCGACAAGAACCGCGAGCTCAACCGGCGCCTTCATGAGTTGTCGGGCAATGCGCAGGAGAACGAGCGGCTGGCGGTGCGTACCCACCAGTTGACGCTGGCGCTGATGCGCCAGGGCAGCGCCGCCGACACGCTGCGGGCGATGGCGGCGAGCCTGGCCGAGGATTTCAATGGCGACCTGGTGCGGCTGGTAATGTTCGCGCCGGTCGGCGGTCTGGAGGAAGCCGACTGGCTGCAGCAGATCGACGCCGATGATGCGCGGCTGCAGCCGTTCCGCGATTGCCTCGGCGATGGCGAGCCGTTGTGCGGGCGGCTGCAGCCGGACAAGCATGCATTGCTGTACGGGATGCGTGCCGATGAGGTGCAGTCGACGGCGTTGTTGCCATTGCCGGGGGTGGGGCTGGTGGCGGTCGGCAGTGCCGATCCGAACCGGTTCTTCCCGGGGATGGGGACGCTGTTCCTGCGGATGATGGGCGAGGCGCTGGAGACGGCGCTGGCGAGGTATGCGCGGTAACTCTGGTCCCGGGAGGAGCAAGAGCGGGTTCTCGGCTTCGGGGGGAGCGGCGCCCTGTCCGGGGTTTGCTACCCGGTTCGGTCAGGCCATCCATGGCCTGACTCACCGCCGCGGACCATCCATGGTCCGCTTTTCGCAAACCCCGGACAGGACGCCGCGTCGCGATCTGGCGGCGCTCCGGTTTGTGGCCGCAAAGCCGTGAGCGCGTACCCCATCGACGAGTTCCTCGCCCACCTCGCGGTGGAGCGGCGGATGTCGCCGCACACGCTCGACGCATATCGGCGTGACCTTGCGGCGCTGTCGCAATGGGCCGAAGAACAGGGCATTGCGATCCTCGATGTGCAGGCCGAGCAGTTGCGTGCCTTCATCGCCGCCGAGCACCGTCGCGGGCTGTCGCCCAAGAGCCTGCAACGACGGTTGTCGGCGTGTCGCAGCTTGTATGGCTGGCTGTTGAAGCAGGGCAGGATCGTGGCCAGCCCGGCGGCGGCGATCCGCGCACCGAAGGCGCCGCGCAAGTTGCCGCAGGTGCTCGACGCCGACGAGGTCAAGGTGCTGGTCGAGGTGCCGACCGACGTGCCGCTCGGGTTGCGCGACCGGGCGTTGCTGGAGTTGTTCTATTCCTCTGGTTTGCGCCTGAGCGAGTTGTGCGCGCTGCGTTGGGGCGATCTCGACCTCGACGAGGGACTGGTCACCGTACTCGGCAAGGGCAGCAAGCAGCGCAGCGTGCCACTGGGCTCGTTCGCGCGGGCGGCGCTCGCGGAGTGGCGCGCCTCGACCGGCGCCGGGCGCGAGGCGCCGGTGTTCCCGGGGCGCAACGGTCCGATCACCTCGCGCGCGGTGCAGTACCGGCTGCGCCAGCTGGCCCAGCGCCAGGGATTGTTCAAACGGGTGCATCCGCATTTGCTGCGGCACAGCTTCGCCAGCCACATCCTCGAGTCCTCCGGCGACTTGCGCGGGGTGCAGGAGCTGCTCGGCCACGCCGACATCGCCACCACCCAGATCTACACCCACCTCGACTTCCAGCACCTCGCCAAGGTCTACGACGCCGCCCATCCGCGCGCCAAGCGCAAGCGCTAAGCCGCAACGGTGCCTGTAGGAGCGACGTAAGCCGCGACCTGCAGATCGCCTCAAGGGTTCGGCGGGTCGCGACTTACGTCGCTCCTACATCGAACCACCATCGCGCGTAGTCAATGCGGCCCCTTGCGCCCGCAGCCGCCCATCCCCATCCAAGGGATTCGACCCCCGGAGCCTGCAATGGACCCCAGCCAGAACCCCAACGTGTTCCACGCCACCACGATCGTCTCGATCCGCCGCAACGGCCGGGTCGCGGTCGCCGGCGACGGCCAGGTGACGCTTGGCCACACGGTGATGAAGGCCAACGCGCGCAAGATCCGCCGGCTCGGTAAGGACGGCCAGGTGCTCGCCGGGTTTGCCGGCGCCGCGGCCGATGCGTTCACCCTGTTCGAGTTGTTCGAGGCCAAGTTGCTCAAGCACGGCCAGCTGACCCGCGCCGCGGTCGAGATGGCCAAGGATTGGCGTACCGAACGCCGCTTCGGCAAGCTCGAAGCGTTGCTCGCGGTCGCCGACAAGGAGACCTCGCTGATCATCGGCGGCACCGGCGACGTGATCGAGCCCGACGACGGCATCATCGCCATTGGTTCTGGCGGCATGTACGCGCTGTCGGCCGCGCGCGCGCTGCTCTCCCACACCGAACTCGACGCGAAGACCATCGCCACCGAGGCGATCAACATCGCCGGCGACGTCTGCATCTACACCAACCGCAACGTGGTGGTCGAAGAACTGTGAACATGAAACCCGACACCTCCAACACCACCATGACCCCGCGCGAGATCGTGCAGGCGCTCGACACCCACATCGTCGGCCAGCACGACGCCAAGCGCGCGGTCGCGATCGCGCTGCGCAACCGCTGGCGGCGGATGCAGCTGGAGCCGGAACTTCGCGACGAGGTGATGCCCAAGAACATCCTGATGATCGGCCCGACCGGCGTCGGCAAGACCGAAATCGCGCGGCGGCTGGCGACGCTGGCCAACGCGCCGTTCGTCAAGGTCGAGGCGACCCGCTTCACCGAGGTCGGCTACGTCGGCAAGGACGTCGAGCAGATCATCCGCGACCTCGCCGACACCGCGGTCAAGCTCTATCGCGAGCAGGCCAAGGCCAAGGTCCGCACCCAGGCCGAGGAACGCGCCGAGGACCGCATCCTCGACGCGCTGCTGCCGCGTCGCAGCAACCCCGGCGCGACTTCGTTCGGCTTCAACGTCGCCGACGCCGCCCGCGACGAGCCGTCCGCGCAGGCCAACACCGCCGACGACGGCACCCGCCTCAAGCTGCGTCGGCAACTGCGCGCCGGCGAACTGGACGAACGCGAGATCGAGATCGAAGCGGCGGTAAACGTCGGCGTCGACATCATGGCGCCGCCGGGCATGGAGGAGATGGGCCAGCAGCTGCGGCAGATGTTCTCGCAGGTATCCGGCGGCAAGACCCACAAGAAGACCCTGCCGATCAAGGTCGCGCGCAAGCAGCTGATCGAGGACGAGGCCGCGCGCCTGGTCAACGAGGAGGAAGTGCGCGAGGCCGCGGTCGAGGCCTGCGAGCAGCATGGCATCGTGTTCATCGACGAGATCGACAAGGTCGCCAAACGTGGCGAGAACGTTGGTGGTGGCGATGTCTCGCGCGAAGGCGTGCAGCGCGACCTGCTGCCGCTGGTCGAGGGTTCGACCGTCAGCACCAAGTACGGCTCGATCAAGACCGACCACATCCTGTTCATCGCCTCCGGTGCATTCCACCTGGCCAAGCCGTCCGACCTGATCCCCGAACTGCAGGGCCGTTTCCCGATCCGGGTAGAACTGGGCGCGCTGAGCAAGGACGACTTCGTGCGGATCCTGACCGAGCCGCGCGCAGCGCTGACCACCCAGTACGTCGAGCTGATGAAGACCGAGGGCGTTGAGCTCGCCTTCGCCGACGACGCGATAGAGCGCATCGCCGAGATCGCCGCGCAGGTCAACGAGCGCCAGGAAAACATCGGCGCCCGTCGCCTGCACACCGTGCTCGAACGTTTGCTCGACACCATCAGCTACGAGGCCCCCGACCGCGACGGCCAGTCGCTGACCCTCGACCGCGCCTATGTCGACGCGCACCTGGGCGAACTGGTGAAGGATCCGGACCTGAGTCGTTACATCCTGTAGCGTCCGGTTGTCAGGTTTTTCGTGCGACGGGCGACTAGCCCGGCAGACCCAAACGGAAAACACACATGGATGCCACGGTCCCGTTCGCTGCGGCCCACGCCCGCCCCGCCCTGCAGATCCTGTCGACCTGGCTGGTCGACGCCTGGCGCATGTTTCGCCGTGCCCCGGTTCGCCTGTTCCTGCTGTCGTTGCTGCCGGTCGTGGTGGAAGCCCTGATCCAGCTGGCGCCTGGCGTGGGTATCGTGCTGTCGAAGCTGCTGACACCGCTGGCCGGTGCCTGGGTACTGGCGCTGATCCATCACAAGTCACGTGACGACGCGTTCGCGCCTGCGCTGGCGGGCCGGCTGTTGCTGTCCCGGCTGGCGCCGCTGCTGCTGGTGTCATTGCTGGCCGCCGGGGTGTTCGTGTTCCAGTTGCTGGTCACGGTGGCGCTGGGCGGCATCGACCAGGCGATTGCGCTGGCAACGGGCGATATCGCCAATCTGCATTTGGGTCGGGTGGTGTTCGCTTGCATCCTGGCGTCGGGAACGGTGCCGGCGGCGCTGTTGATGTTCGTGATGCCGCGGGTGTTGCTTGATGGCGTCGGGGTCGGTCTGGCGCTGGGCGAAAGTCTGGGGTGCGTTGTCCGCTATTGGCGACCGGTAGCGCTGCTGACCGCACTGGTGGCAGCCATGGTGGGTGCCATTCTGTGGTTGCTGCCGTTGTTGCTGGTGCTGCTGCCATTCGCGACGTTGGTCGGTTACACGAGTTACCGCGATGTATTCGACCGCGCCCGAGTTGATTGAGTCGGCGCCGGCGGCGATCGATATCGACGAGGTGCTCAGGCAGCACAGCGCGATGCTGTCGCGCATCGCCGCCAGCTACGAGTTCGAGTCCGGCCGGCGCGAGGACCTGCTGCAGGAGATCAGCCTCGCCCTGTGGCGCGCGCTGCCACAGTGGCGTGGCGAAGCCTCGTTGCGCACCTTCGTCGCCCGGGTCGCGCACAACCGTGCGGTAGATCATCTGGGCAAGTACTGCCGATTGAACGAACACGCGATCGACGAGTCCCACCCCGATCCGATCGCCGATCCGCAACACCACGCCGAAGCGCAACAACGCCGCGACGCCTTGCTCGCCGCAGTGCGGCGCCTGGCGCTCGGTCAGCGACAGGTCGTGGTGCTGGCGCTGGAAGGCTTTTCGCAACGCGAGATCGGCCAGTCGCTGGGGCTCGAGGAAAACACCGTGGCACAGCGGCTCAGTCGTGCCCGCAAGCAACTGGCCGAGTGGCTGGGAGGCAATCCATGAATATCCCGACCGAAAGCGTCGGCGTCGCGGCACCGATCAACGGTGGCTGGGATGCATTGGCCGCCGACTGGCGCGCGCAGCCGACGGCGGTGGTCGATGTCGATGCCCTGCGCCGCGACGTCACCCGGCACCGCCGCCGGATCCGCGCCTGGCTCGCGTTGGAAATCCTGCTGACGACGGTGGGGGTCGGCGTTTGCGCGTGGGCGACTCTTGGGATCGACCCGCCGCTGTTCTCGCCGTCGGCGCTCGCCGTGACGATTGCGCTGTTGCTGGGCTTCCAGGGCTGGTCGCTGTGGATCCGGCGTCGCCAGGTCCGCGACAGTGGTTTGGACGTGCGCGCGCTGTTGGCGCTGGAGCGCGATCGCATCTCTACCTCGCTGCTGTACTGGCGGGTCAACTCGTGGCTCGCGGTCGCGATGTGGGTGGCGCTGTTTGGCCTGCTGCTGGCTGGGGTGCTGGCGCCGGATGCGATCGCGCTGCCGATGACGCCGCGGCAGGCTGCGCTGTCACTGGCGATCAACATTCCGCTGGTGCTTGGCCTGGCGGGCTTCGCTTGGTGGTGGTGCCGTCGCAGCCGGTCACGGCTGGCGCGCGTACAAGCGTTGCAGGACGAACTCGACGCCGATTGATCAGCACCGGTGTTGCTGCGCTGCGCGGCCGCCCGACCGGCGGGCGCGGGTTCGAAGACCCGCATCTGCGGACCTTCGCTTTTCCCAATGGCACCGGTGCGATAATCCCGGGATGAGCGAGCAGACCCCCCACGAAAACAAGCCCGGCACCACCCACTTCGGCTTCCGCGACGTCCCCACCGGCGACAAGCAGAAGCTGGTCGGCCAGGTGTTCTCCTCGGTCGCCGGCAACTACGACCTGATGAACGACCTGATGTCGATGGGCGTGCACCGGGTCTGGAAACGCTATTTCGTCGCCACCGCGCAGGTTCGGCGCGGTGACCGCGTGCTCGACCTGGCCGGCGGTACCGGCGACATCGCGCTGCTGTTGCGCAACCGGGTCGGCGACAGCGGCTCCATCGTCCTGGGCGACATCAACGGCGACATGCTGCGGGTCGGCCGCGACCGCATGGTCGACAAGGGCAGGGTCGCCGGCTTCGAGTACGTGCAGATGAATGCCGAGAAGCTGCCGTTCCCCGACGCCAGCTTCGACCTCGTCACCATTGCCTTCGGCCTGCGCAACGTCACCGACAAGGACGCCGCGTTGCGCGAGATGCATCGCGTGCTCAAGGTCGGCGGGCAGGCACGGGTGCTGGAGTTCTCGGCGGTCACGGCCGATTGGTTCAAGCCGCTGTACGACTTCCACTCGTTCAAGGTGCTGCCGCGGCTGGGCAAGCTGTTCGCCAACGACGCCCACAGCTACCAGTACCTCGCCGAGAGCATTCGCAAGCACCCGCCGCAGGACGAGCTGAAGACGATGATGGACGAGGCCGGATTCGCCCGCTGCGACTACCGCAACCTGTCCGGCGGCATCGTCGCGATCCACACCGGCTACAAGGTCTGACGGCCGCGCCAATCGGCACAACCGGCACTTCGCGCCGCCGCCCGGGCGGCGCTACACTCGGCCGCTCACCCGTAACCGTGGGCCTGCCATGCGTTCCTCGATACTGACTTTCTGTGTTGCCGCCGCCGTGATCGCGGGCGGCTGTTCGCGCGACGCCGCGCCGGCCGGCGACACCGCCGCCACGCCTGATGCCGAAGCCGCCGCGCCGGTCACCGAGTACGACTCGCTGTCCTACGCGCAGCCCGACCAGGTCCGGATCGAGGACCTCGCGCTCGAACTCGCGGTCGATTTCGACAACAAGCAGCTTGCCGGCAGCGCGACCTACCAGCTCGACTGGATCGATCCCGACGCCACCCAGCTGGTGCTCGACACCCGCGACCTGACCATCGAGAAGGTGGTCGGCGAGCGCAGCGACGACAAGTGGGTCGACCTCAAGTTCGACCTGGCCGAGCCCGACGAGCGGCTTGGCAGCAAGCTCACGATCCAGGCGCCGCAGCAGCCCGAGCGCATTCGCGTGACCTACGAGACCTCGCCCGAAGCCTCCGGCCTGCAGTGGCTGACCCCGGCGATGACCGAGGGCGGCGAGCAGCCCTTCATGTTCAGCCAGTCGCAGCAGATCCATGCGCGTTCGTGGGTGCCGTTGCAGGACACGCCGCGCGTGCGTTTCACCTACACCGCCCACGTGACCTCGCCCGAAGACGCGATGGTGCTGATGAGCGCCGACAACGACCCGAAGGCCGAGCGCGACGGCGACTACAGCTTCAAGATGCCGCAGGCGATCCCGTCCTACCTGCTGGCAATCGCCGCCGGCGACCTGGTGTTCGAGCCGATCAACGAGCGCAGCGGCGTCTGGGCCGAGCCGGCGATGGTCGAGAAGGCCGCCGCCGAGTTCGCCGACACCGGCAAGATGATCGACGCCACCGAGGCGATGTACGGCCCGTATCGCTGGGAGCGCTACGACATGCTGGTGCTGCCGCCGTCGTTCCCGTACGGCGGCATGGAGAACCCGCGCCTGTCGTTCATCACCCCGACCGTGATCGTCGGCGACGGCTCGCTGGTGTCCTTGATTGCGCACGAACTGGCGCACAGCTGGTCGGGCAACCTGGTGACCTTCTCCAGCCCGAAGGACCAGTGGCTCAACGAGGGCATCACCACCTACGTCGAGAACCGCATCGTCGAGTCGCTGTACGGCAAGGAGCGCGCCGACATGGAGTTCGTGATCGCGCGCAACGAGCTGCGCGAGACCATCGGCGAGATGGAGCCACAGGCGCAGTCGCTTGCGATCCGCCCCGACGTGCAGGTCAAGGCCGGCGATACCCTGACCGCGGTGGCCTACGACAAGGGCGCGTGGTTCATGCAGTTCCTCGAGCAGCGCTTCGGCCGCGAGGCCTTTGACGAGTACCTGCGCGGTTACTTCGACCACTTCGCGTTCCAGTCGATCCCGACCACCACGTTCGTCGAGTACACCCAGAAAAACCTGCTCGACAAGTACCCGGGCAAGGTCACCGAAGCCGAGCTTGACGAGTGGGTCTACGGCACCGGCATCCCGGATTCCGCGCCGGAGACCGAATCGCCGCGGATGGACGCGGTCGACACCGCGCGCAAGGCCTGGCTCGATGCCGGCACGCTGCCGGAAGCCTCGGTGACGGAGGCCTGGACCACCCAGGAATGGGTGCACTTCCTCGAAGGCATGCCGGAGACCCTGACCACCGAACAGCTGGCCGCGCTGGATGCCGCGTACGAGTTCACCGGCACCCCGAACGGCGAGATCGCGATGCGCTGGTACCCGCTGGCGGTGCGCAGCGGCTATGGCGAAGCCAACGATGAGATCGCCGCGTTCCTCAAGAAGATCGGTCGCCGCAAGCTGATCATGCCGACGTACGAGGCACTGGTGAAGACGCCGGAAGGGTTGGCGCTGGCCGAGAGCACCTTTGCCGAGGCGCGCCCGGGTTACCACCCGATCACCACCGGTTCGGTCGAGGCGGTGATCGCCGAGGCCAAAGGCGAGGACGCCGCACCGGTCCGCGACTGATTGTTGCCAATTGAGATGCAAGCGCGGCCGCCCTCGGGCGGCCGCGTTGTTTTCGTGGTCCACATGCTCTTGTAGGAGCGGCTTTAGCCGCGATCTGGAATCGTTCGTCCGCGCCGACTCCCGATCGCGGCTAAAGCCGCTCCTACAATGAGCAAAATCCATTGCCCGAGGAGAGCCCGATGAAGATGCCAACCACGTTGTTGTCCGCCGCGCTGCTGCTGGCCGCCTGCCAGCCCGCGCCCGACCCTGAAGCCGTGCGCGCGCAGCAGGCCGCGGCGCAGGAACAGGCGGCCGAGGCGATGGCCAAGCAGTTCGATGAACAGTTCGCCGCGCAAAACTGGACGCTGGCCAAGGCCCACGGCGACGTGTTGCGCGCCGAGTACCCGGACAGCCAGGCCGCCGCGCGGATCGAGGCCCAGCACGCCGAGGCGAGCGCCAAGGCCGACGCCGCCGCCAACGCGCAGCGGGTCGAGGCGTTGTGGGCCTACCAGAGCGAGCCGGTCGGCGACGAGCAGCAACTGTCGGCGGCGATCTACGCCAGGGCCAACGTCGAGACCGACGGCGCCAGCCCGCGTCCGGTGCGGCTGATCTTCCGCGACCATCCCGAGTGGGGCGACAGCGCCTACCTGACTCTGGAAGCCGGCGACTTCGACTGCTACGGCGGCTGCAAGGTGCAGATCGCGCTCGACGATGCCGCGCCGAAGCCGATGGCCGCGAGCCGCCCCGACACCGACGAGGCGATCGCGATGTTCATCGAGGACGAGGCCGCGCTGTGGAAGCTGGCCAACGACGCCGAGGTGATCGCGATCGAGTTCCCGGTCAAGGTCGGCGGCAGCCGCACCGCGGTGTTCGAAGTCGGCGGACTCGACGCCACCAAGCTGCCCGACTGGAATTGAGCGCACGCGGCGCGCGACCGGCGCGTCGGCGGCGGCCAGCAACCTGAAGCTGCCATCACGTCGCCGCCGCGGCGCGGGTGTATCGTCGGGTCGGCAATCGCATGGACGCGTGCCCGCGTCCACCGATCGCCCCGCCGCGACGGAATCGCCGACGGGACGGGGGAGGCAGCCATGCTTGCTCCACGCCTGCACAACTTTCTCGACGAGCACCACGCGCCGTACGCCACGCTCGCCCACGACCGCGCGATCACCGCCGAGGCCACCGCCCACGCGGCGCGCATCGGCCCCGGCCAGTTCGCCAAGACCGTCATGCTGAAGGTCGACGGCAAACTTGCAATGATGGTGATGCCGGCCGCCTACCGGGTCGACCTGACCCGACTGTCACGCGCGCTCGGCGGTTTCGAGGTCGAGCTGGCCGAAGAGGCCGAGTTCCGCGATGCGTTTCCCGATTGCGAGCTCGGCGCGATGCCGCCGTTCGGGCATCTTTACGACATGCCGGTCTACGTCGACTCGCGACTCGCCCAGGAGCCGGAGATCGCGTTCAACGCCGGCAGCCACACCGACGCGTTGCGGATGTCCTACGCCGAGTTCGAGCGCCTCGCCCAGCCCGAGTTACTGTGGCTGGCGCACGTGATGTGAGGCGCCGATCCCCGCGAGCGGTCAGAGCGCGTAGCCGAACTGCTGCTTGAACTGCTCGGCGAACTCGTCGTGGTCGAAGCGCTGGTTCTGGGTGCCCGGGTGTTCGACCTTGAGCGCGCCCATCAGGTTGCCGATGCGACCGATGGTCATCCAGTCGCAGCCCTTGAGGATGCCGAAGATCAGGCCGGCGCGGAACGCATCGCCGCAGCCGGTCGGGTCGGTGACCCGGCGCTCGTGCGCCGGCGCCACGTCGAAGGTCTTGCCGTCGGCATGGATCACCGCGCCCTGCGGCCCGCGGGTGGTGACGTAGGCCTTGACCTTGCCGGCGATCTCCTTCTCGCTCCAGCCGGTGCGCTGCTGCAGCAGGTTGGACTCGTAGTCGTTGACGGTGACGTAGTCGGACTGCTCGATGAAGGTGCGCAGTTCGTCGCCGTTGAACAGCGGCATCGCCTGCCCCGGATCGAAGATGAAGGGGATGCCGGCGTCGGCGAACTCGCTGGCGTTCTGCAGCATCCCCTCGCGGCCGTCCGGACTGACGATGCCGAAGCTCACGCCGGCCACGTCGCGCACGTGGTTCTCGTAGCTGCGCATCATCGCGCCGGGGTGGAACGCAGTGATCTGGTTGTTGTCCAGGTCGGTGGTGATGAACGCCTGCGGGGTGAACAGCTCGGGGATCTCCTTGACCTGCGCCAGCGGGATCTCCAGCTCCTCGAAGTACTCGCGGTACGGGCCGAAGTCCTGGCCGACGGTCGCCATCGGGATCGGATCGCCGCCGAGCAGTTTGAGGTTGTAGGCGATGTTGCCGGCGCAGCCGCCGAACTCGCGGCGCATCCGCGGCACCAGGAACGAGACGTTCAGGATGTGCACCTTGTCCGGCAGGATGTGGTTCTTGAACTGGTCCTGGAACACCATGATGGTGTCGTAGGCCAGCGAGCCGCAGATCAGGACGGACATGGACGTGGGCACTCCGGTGACGCCGGCCGTGGGGCCGCGTTGGTCTGGTTGGGAGGGAAATCCGCGCACAGGTGTGCAGGCGGATCAGGCTACGAATACGATGCGCCCCCGGGCGCACGGCGGCTAGGGTAGCGGCTGCCCCGGCCGACCACCAGCCGTGCCCGCCCCGGCCCGGGCATCCCGGCCAGTCGTGACGGCGGTCCCAGCGTCTGACGCGGTGCGGCGGAAAACGCCGAAACCGCGTCGTTCCAGCTTGCCCGGCCGGGGGGCGGTTGCTACGCTAGCCGATCGCTCCCGGCAGCCCTTTCGACGGCAATTCGACGATGTTCAAGAAGTTTCGCGGCATGTTCTCCAACGACCTGTCCATCGACCTGGGCACGGCCAACACGCTGATCTACGTGCGCGGGCAGGGCATCGTCCTCAACGAACCGTCGGTGGTCGCGGTGCGCCAGGACCGGCTGATCGGCGGCAACCGCTCGGTCGCCGCGGTCGGCGCCGAGGCCAAGCAGATGCTCGGCCGCACCCCGGGGCACATCACCACGATCCGGCCGATGAAGGACGGCGTCATCGCCGACTTCACCTACACCGAGGAAATGCTCAAGCATTTCATCCGCAAGGTGCACAAATCGCGCTTCCTTCGGCCGAGCCCGCGGGTGCTGGTGTGCGTGCCGTGCGGCTCGACCCAGGTCGAGCGCCGCGCGATCAAGGAATCGGCCGAGGAGGCCGGCGCGCGCGAGGTCTACCTGATCGAGGAGCCGATGGCCGCGGCGATCGGCGCCGGCATGCCGGTGACCGAGGCGCGCGGCTCGATGGTGGTCGACATCGGCGGCGGCACCACCGAGGTCGCGGTGATCGCGCTCAACGGCATCGTCTATTCGGCCTCGGTGCGGATCGGCGGCGATCGTTTCGACGAGTCGATCATCGGCTACGTGCGCCGCACCTACGGGACGTTGATTGGCGAGGCCACGGCCGAGCGGATCAAGCTCGACATCGGTTGCGCCTACCCGCAGGACGAGCCGCGTTCGATCGAGGTCTCCGGCCGCAACCTCGCCGAGGGCGTGCCGAAGATGATCACCCTGCACGCCAACGAGGTGCTCGACGCGCTGCGCGAGCCGCTGTCGGGGATCGTCACCGCGATCCGCCTGGCGCTGGAGCAGACCCCGCCGGAACTGTGCGCCGACGTCGCCGAGCGCGGCATCGTGCTGACCGGCGGCGGCGCGCTGCTGGCCGACCTGGACCGCCTGATCAGCGAGGAGACCGGCCTGCACGTGCAGGTCGCCGACGACCCGCTGACCTGCGTCGCCCGCGGTGGCGGGCGTGCGCTGGAGCTGGTCGACATGCACGGCAACGAGTTCTTCGCGCCGGAGTAGGGTTGCGATCGGGGTCATCCATGGCCCGACGGGCCACCACGCGCCATCTTTTTCGTAGTCACCAGACCCGCCTTTCGTGCCTTCCTACGCCGGTCCCACCACGCCCAACCGCGGCGGCGATGTCGCCGGGACCCTGCGCCTGCTGGCCTACCTGGCACTGGCGGTGGTGCTGGTGGTACTCGACCACCGCGGCGGCTGGCTGAGCCAGGTCCGCGGGCAGGCCTCGCTGCTGGTGCAGCCGTTGTGGACCATCGCCGGCTGGCCCGGGCGGGTCGCCGAGACCCTGTATGACGACGCCGGCACGCTCAGCCAGCTGACCGAAGAGAACGAGCGGCTGCGCAACGAACTGCTGGTCAACAGCGCCCGGATCGCCCGTCTGCAGACCCTGGCCGCCGACAACGCGCGCCTGCGCGAACTGCTCGGCGCGGCCCAGCGCGGCAACCTCGACGTGCAACTGGCGCCGATCCTCGACATCGACCTGGACCCGACCCGCCAGCGGCTGGTGCTGGATTCGGGCAGCAACGACGGCGTGCGCATCGGCCAGAGCGTGATCGATGCCGGCGGCGTGGTCGGCCAGATCATCGCGGTCAAGCCGACCCACGCGATCGTGCTGCTGCTGACCGACCCGTCGCATGCGGTGCCGGTCGCGGTCGCGCGCAGCGGGGTGCGGCTGGTCGCCTATGGCGATGGCCGCACCGACGTGTTGCGGCTGCCGAGCATCCCGCTGTCGAGCGACATCAAGGTCGGCGACAAGCTGGTCACCTCGGGCCTGGGCGGACGCTTCCCCGCCGGCTTCCCGGTCGGCACGATCATCTCGCTGCGCCCCGACGACAGCCGCGCGTTCCTGCTCGGCGAAGTGCGCCCGGCCGCGCAGCTCGACCGCGGCCGCGACGTGCTGTTGCTGCGCACGGTGCCGGCACGGCCGCCGATCGGCATCGCCGAGCCGCTGGCGGTCGACGATCCGGCGATGACCCTGCCGGCCGGCGGCGACAACGCGTCGGCCGTGCCAGCAGGCGGCGATGCCGCGGCCCCGGTCGTCCCGGCCGAGGTCCCCGCCGCGCCGCGCACCGGCGACGTTGATGCCGATGGCGATCCCGACGTCGATGCCGAGCCCGCGCCACCCGCCGAGGCCCGCCGATGAGCCGCCAGCGCCCATCCTGGTTGTTGCCGGCGAGCGTCGTGGTCGCGTTGCTGCTCGGCCTGCTGCCGCTGCCGCCGGATTTGCAGCCGCTGCGGCCGTACTGGCTGGCGCTGGTGGTGGCGTACTGGGTGATCGAGGACCCCGACCGCAGCGGCCTCGGCTTCGCCTTCATCGTCGGGGTCATCGCCGACCTCACCTTCGGCAGCCTGCTCGGCGAACAGGCGCTGCGACTGGTGGTGATGGCCTTCATCCTGCAGCGGTTCCGCGCGCGCCTGCGGTTCTTCCCGATGTCGCAGCAGGCGCTGGCGATCGGCGGCCTGCTGCTCAATGACCGCATCGTGGTCGCCGCGATCCACGTCGCCCTCGGCATCACGCCGGGGCCGGCGCTGTCGTGGCTGGCGCCACTGGTCGGCATGCTGTTGTGGCCGCCGGTGTTCGTGCTGATCGACGCCTTGCGCCTGGGCCACTGGCGGAGGCGTTGAGCGATGCGCCGCTCGCGCCGCCTGCTGAAGAACACCGTCGCCGAAGCCGAGCAGTTCCGCCGCCGCGCCGCGCTGGCATTCCTTGGCGTGGTGCTGGCGCTGGCCGGGCTGTCGCTGTGGTACTTCCGCCTGCAGGTCTGGCAGTACGACGATTACGCGCTGCGTTCGGAGCAGAACCGGGTCAAGCTGCGGCCGGTGGTGCCCGGACGCGGTCTGATCTACGACCGCAAGGGCCGGATCCTGGCCGACAACGTGCCGGCGTTCCGGCTCGAGGTCACGCCCAGCGAGGCGGGTGACCCGAAGGACTGGTTGCCGGCGCTGGCCGGGTTGATCGAGTTGTCGCCCGAGGAGATCGCCGAGTTCCACGAGACCCGCAAGGTCACCCGCGGCTTCAAGCCGATCGCGCTGAAGCTGCGGCTGAGCCCGGAGGAGGTCGCGCGCTTCGCGGTCGATCGTTGGCGCTACCCGGGCGTGGAGGTCGTGTCCTACCTCAACCGGCGCTACCTGCACGGCCCGCTGTTCGCCCACGTGATCGGCTATGTCGCCCGGGTCGATGCCGGCGATGTCGAGGCGATGGGCGAGGACATCGCCAACTTCAGCCATACCGGCAAGACCGGGCTGGAACTTTCCTACGAGCAGGCGCTGCGTGGCGAGATCGGCTTCGAGCGGGTCGAGACCAACGTCGAGGGCCGGCCGATGGGGCTGGTCGGTCGGGTGCCGGCGGTGCCTGGCGCCGACCTCAAGCTGTCGATCGACCTCGACCTGCAACGCGCGATCGTCGCCGCGTTCGGCGACGCCGACGGCTCGGCCGTCGCGATCGACCCGAAGACCGGGCAGGTGCTGGCGATGGTCAGCAAGCCGTCGTACGACACCAACCTGTTCGTCAACGGCATCTCCCACAAGGCCTACAACACGCTGCTCAACGATCCCTCGCGGCCGCTGTACAACCGCAACGTGCTCGGAGGTGGGCCGCCGGGCTCGACGGTCAAGCCCCTTGTCGGCCTGGCCGGGCTCGATAGCGGCCTGCGCGAGGCCGAGGACGAGACCCTGTCGACCGGCGAGTTCCACATCGCCGGCCAGCGCCGCGGTTACCGCGACTCGCATCGCGGCGGCCACGGCTCGGTCGACCTGCGCGAGTCGATCGCGCAATCGGTCAACACGTACTACTACAAGCTCGCCCTGGAAATGGGCATCGAGACGTTCGCCAAGTACATGCACCGCTACGGCTTCGGCGAGCAGACCGGGATCGACCTGGCCGGCGAGAACGAAGGCGTGGTGCCGTCGCGCGACTTCAAGCGCTCGATCAGCAGCGAGCCGTTCTACCCTGGCGAGACCGTGATCGCCGGCATCGGCCAGGGCTACTGGATCGCCACCGCGCTGCAGCTGGTGCGGGCGACGGCGGCGATCGCCAACCATGGCGACATGCACGAGTTGCGGCTGGTGGAGGCCCGCCGCGACGGTTACCGAGAGCCGTGGCGCGAACTGCCCGGCACCGCCAGCGAGCTGATCAGCGACAACCCCGAGCACCTGCAAGCGATCCACGAAGGCATGGTGATGACCGTCAACGGTCCGCGCGGCACCGCGAAGGCCATCGGCGTCGGCGCGCCGTACACGATCGCCGGCAAGACCGGCACCGCGCAGCGTTCGAGCCGCAAGGGCAACATCAGCGCCGATCCGCATTCGCTGCCGTACCACCTGCGCCACACCGCGTTGTTCGTCGGCTATGCACCGGCCGAGGATCCGAAGATCGCGATCGCGGTGGTGGTCGAGCATGGCGGCTATGGCGGCAGCGCCGCCGCACCGATCGCGCGCGCGGCGTTCGATGCCTGGCTGCTCGGCAAGATGCCCGAGGGCATCGAGGACGTGGACGATCCGACCCCGTTGCCGGCACCGGCAACGGATCCGGCGGTGACCACGGCCGCGAGCCCCGTGGCGACGGAGCCGACCCCATGACGATCATCCTGCGCTGGCTGCTGGACCTGCTGTCGCGCTTCCTGCGCACCCTCGACCTGCCGCTGCTCGGCGCCCTGCTGGCGTTGATGGTGATCGGGCTGGCGGTGTTGTACAGCGCGGGCGGCCAGTCGATGTCGCTGGTGATCGCCCAGGGCGCGCGGTTCGGCATCGGCCTGGCGGCGATGTGGGGACTGTCGCGGCTGCCACCCAACCAGCTGCGCAACTGGAGCCCGCTGATCTACGGCGCCTCGTTGCTGCCGTTGCTGCTGGTGCTGGTGCCGGGCATCGGCCAGGGCCGCCACGGGGCCCACTGGATCAACCTGGGCGTGTTCTTCTTCCAACCGTCCGAACTGCTCAAGCTGAGCCTGCCGATGATGGCGGCGTGGTACCTCAATCGCCAGCCGCTGCCGCCGCGGCTGGCGACGGTGCTGGTCGCCGGGGTGCTGATCGGCCTGCCGACCGGGCTGATCCTGCTGCAACCGGATTTCGGCACCGCGATGCTCGTCGGCATCAGCGGCGCGTTCGTGCTGTACCTCGCCGGGCTGCCGTGGTGGTGGTTCGGCGCCGCCTTCGCCGGGGTCGCCGCGGCCGCGCCCGCCGCCTGGTTCTGGATGCTGCGCGACTACCAGAAGGACCGCATTCTGACCTTCCTCAACCCCGAATCCGACCCGCTCGGCGCCGGCTGGAACATCATCCAGAGCAAGATCGCGATCGGCGGCGGCGGCCTGACCGGCAAGGGCTGGGGCGAGGGCACCCAGGCCCACCTGAACTACATCCCCGAACACACCACCGACTTCATCTTCGCCGTGCTCAGCGAGGAGTTCGGCTGGATCGGCGTGGTGGTGACGCTGGCGCTGTACCTGTTCGTGGTCGGCCGTTGCCTGTGGATCGCCGCGAGCGCCCGCGATGGTTACTCGCGCCTGGTCGCCGGTGCCCTCGGCCTGGCGTTCTGCGTCTACGTCGTGGTCAACGGCGGCATGATCGCCGGCCTGCTGCCGGTGGTCGGGGTGCCGATGCCGCTGCTGAGTTATGGCGGCACCTCGGCGGTGTCGCTGCTGGCAGGGCTTGGTGTGGTGATGGCAGTGCGGGCACATCGGCCGGTGCACGGGCACTAGCGACTTCACCACCCTGAACGACAACGCAACCTGACTCGGATTTTCCCATCGCCGCGCACGCGGTTTTGGGCCTCGCACACGCGTGCTAACCTCATTCGAATGACCCCGACCCACGCCAGACGCGCCCTGATTTGTGCGCTCCCGCTCGCGTTGGTGGCCTGCGCCACGCAGACCCCGCCGCCGCCGACCCCGCAGCCCGAAACCCCCGCGGTCACCGAACCGGCGCCCGCGCCGACCCCGCCACCGGTGTCGACCGCGCAGCCGATCGAGGACGCCCGCGCCGAGTTTGTGCGCACCACCGCGGCGCGTTATGACATCGAACCCGAGACCATCGAGTCGGTGCTGGCCCAGGCCGAGATCCGCGACAGCATCGTCAATGCGATGTCGCGCCCGGCCGAAGCCAAGCCGTGGAGCGAGTACCGGCCCATCTTCATCAGCCAGGCCCGGATCGACGGCGGCCGCGCGTTCCTCGCCGAGCACCGCGAGGCGCTGGCGAAAGCCGAGGCCAACACCGGGGTGCCGGCCGAGATCATCGTCGCGATCCTCGGGGTCGAGACCAGCTACGGCGGCAACATGGGCAGCTACCCCGTGGTCGACGCGCTGTACACGCTGGCGTTCGCCTACCCGCGCACCAACGAGCCGGAGAAGATCGCCCGCGAGAACCAGCGCGAGGCGTTCTTCCGCGACGAGCTGGCGCAGGTGTTCGCGCTTGGCAAGGAGAACGACTTCGACATCACCACGCTCAAGGGCAGCTACGCCGGGGCGATGGGCTGGGGCCAGTTCATGCCGTCGAGCTACCGCGACTACGCGGTCGACGGCGATGGCGATGGCAAGGTCGACCTGTTCGACAACCTCGACGACGTGTTCGCCTCGGTCGCCAACTACTTCGTCAAGAAGGGTGGCTGGCAACGCGGCGGCCTGGTGACGGTGCCGGCGGTGCGTACCGACGATGCCGCCGATTTCGATCCCGACGGCCTGGAGCCGCGCTACACGCTGGAGCAGCTGGCCGCGCGGGGTTATCGCCCGGCGGCGCCGCTGACGGCCGAGACCGGCAGCGAACCGCGGCAGGCGACCCTGTTCACCCTCGACGGGGTCAATGGCAAGGAATACTGGCTCGGGTTCCAGAACTTCTACGCGATCACCCGCTACAACAACTCGCGGCATTACGCGATGGCGGTGTACGAGCTGGCCGAGGCGATCGCCGGCCGCGAGATGCCGCTGGCCGCCACTGACGACCCGTCGGGCGCATGAGGCGGCTGCTGGCCGCGACCCTGGTATTGGGCCTGGCGGCCTGCGCCAGCGCCCCCGACAAGCCGGAGCCTGCACCGGCGGCTGCCGACGGCGTCGCGGCGGCTGAGGGCGAACGCAAGGTCTCGCCATACGCGCCTGCCAAGGAAGACCCGAGCAAGCGCGGCAATTACACCGCCGGTGGCCTGTACGCGCCCGGTGTCGCCGACTCGGCGCCGACCGGCGGGATCGACGTCTCGCTGATCCCCGAGCCGGAGATCGTCGCCGAGCCGCGCTCGCGTTACGGCAACCGTTCGACCTACAGCGTGCTGGGCAAGAAGTACCACGTGCTCGACAGTGCCGAGGGTTATGTCGAGGAAGGCCTGGCCTCGTACTACGGCAAGAAGTTCCACGGCCGCCGCACCTCCAACATGGAGGTCTACGACATGTACGCGTTCACCGCCGCGCACAAGTCGCTGCCGCTGCCGAGCTTCGCCCGCGTCACCAACCTCGACAACGGCAAGTCGGTGGTGGTCCGGGTCAACGATCGCGGGCCGTTCCACAAGGGCCGGATCATCGATTTGAGCTACGCCGCGGCGGTCAAGCTCGGCATTACCCGCGCCGGCACCGGCCGGGTCGAGGTGCGCGCGCTGCTGCCGGGCGAGGCTGCGCCGGTGCTCGCCGGTTCCGACGAGGACAGGTCCGACGAAAGCCGGTCCGACGAAAGCCGGTCTCCGGCAGCGGTCGAGACCCGCATCGCGGCCGCCGTTCCGGCCAGCCGCATGGACAGCCTGGTCGCGGCGTTGCCGCTGGACGGCGCCGGTGCCGGCGCGTTGCAGCTGCCGCCGGGCGTGCGCATCGCCACCGGCAAGCCGACCCGGCTGGATGCGGCCACGGCGCCGGCAACACCCGAGACGCCGGCCACGAGCACCGGCGGCATCATCCTGCAGGTCGCCAGCTTCTCCACCCGCGACAACGCCGATCGCGCGCTGGCGAAGCTGCATGGCGCCGGCATCGATGCCGCCCGGCTGCACGACGCCACCGCCAACGGCGAGCAGGTCTGGCGTCTGCGGGTCGGCCCGCTCGATGCCGCCGCGGCGCCGGCGCTGGCCAGCCGCATCGCCGGCCTCGGCCTCGGCACCCCGCAGCGCGTCAGCGAATGAACGTAACGCGCGCCACCGAATTTCCCGGCATCCCCGGTTTCCCGACTTCCTGTTTTCCAGCACCAACAGTTACCGGCCCAGCGCCGGCCCGGAGTTTTGAACGATGAAATACCCAGCTGTCTTCCGCTCGATTGGTCTTGCCGCGCTGACCACCTTCGCGCTTGGCGTCGCCGTCGCCCAGACCCCGGTGCCGCTGCCGACCCCGGGCGCGCAGCCGGCGGCCAGTGACGCGCTGCCGGTGCCGCCGCCGCCGGAAACCGAGGCCGCCGCGTGGATCGTGATGGACGCCGCCAGCGGCAACGTGCTGGCCGGCGAGAACATCGACCAGCCGCTGGAGCCGGCCAGCATCACCAAGGTCATGACCAGCTACGTGATCGCCGCCGAGATGGCCGCCGGCAAGATCAAGGAAGACGACCAGGTGATGATGACCGAGCACGCCTGGCGCACCGGCGGCGCCGGCACCGACGGCAGCTACTCGGGCTTCGAGGTCAACAAGACCGCGCCGCTGATCCAGATGGAGAAGGGCATGGTGGTGCAGTCCGGCAACGACGCCGCGATCGCCCTCGCCCAGCACGTCGCCGGCAGCGTCGATGCGTTCGCTGCGCTGATGAACATGTATGCCGAGCGCATCGGCATGAAGAACAGCCACTTCGTCAACCCGACCGGGCTGCCGGCCGAGGGCCACGTGTCGACCGCGCGCGACCTCGCGCTGCTCGGCCGCGCGCTGATCCACAACTTCCCCAAGGCCTACTCCTACAACAAGATCAAGGAGTTCACGGTCGGCCCGATCACCCAGCCCAACCGCAACGTGCTGCTGTGGCGCGACAAGAGCGTCGACGGCATCAAGACCGGCCACACCTCCGGCGCCGGCTACTGCCTCATGGCCTCGGCCCAGCGCGGCGACCAGCGCCTGATCACGGTGGTGCTCGGCTCGGGCTCCGAGGAGCAACGCGCCGACCAGAGCCAGGCCCTGCTGAACTGGGGCTTCCGCTTCTACGAAACCCACAAGCTGTACGACGCCGGCAAGCAGATCGCCGCGCAGAAGGTCTGGAAGGGCGCGGTCGACCAGGTCCAGCTCGGCGTCGCCGCGCCGTTGCTGGTCACCGTCCCGCGTGGTCGCTACGAGCGCCTGAAGCCGATGATGGACGTGCCCAAGACCCTGGTCGCGCCGATCGAGAAGGGCCAGGAGATCGGCATGGTCAGGGTCATGCTCGACGACAAGGTGGTCGCCCAGCGGCCGCTGGTCGCGCTCAACGCGGTCGAGGAGGGCGGCTTTTTCAAGCGCCTGTGGGACGAGTTCTGGATGTGGTGGGAGTCGGTCTGATCGGCGCCTGACCGCTTGGGTTGGTCGGGTGCCGGACCCATAATTGGTCCATGGAAATCAAATCCGACAATCCCGAGCACGGCTTCCAGTTTCCCGGCGAGTTCCAGCTGAGCGCGCTCGGCCCGGCCGGCGCCGGGCTTGAGAACGACCTGTCGCAGCGGCTGATCGACGCCGGCATCGACGTCAAGACCGAGCAGGTCGAATGGAAACACTCGGCCAACGGCAAGTACGTGTCGGTGCGGATCGCGTTTCGCGCGGCCAGCCGCGAACAGTACGACCTCGCCCACCAGGTGCTGCGTGACCATCCGGAAGTGAAGTGGACGCTGTAACCAGCGCCGCTGCCGCCTCTCCCGTGAAAGCGGCGCTGCCACCGGCGCAGCTGCGCGACCTCGTCCGACAGCCGTACGAGCCGGTCTGGCGCGCGATGCAGGCCTTCACCGACGCCCGCGACGAAGCCACGCCCGACGAGCTGTGGCTGGTCGAGCACGAGCCGGTGTTCACCCTCGGCCAGGCCGGCAAGCCCGAGCACGTGCTCGCCCCGGGCGACATCCCGGTGATCCACGTCGACCGCGGGGGGCAGGTGACCTACCACGGCCCCGGCCAGATCGTGCTGTACCCGCTGCTGGACCTGCGCCGGCTCAAGCTCGGCGTGCGCGAGTACGTGTGCCGGATCGAGCAGTCGATCATCGACACCCTCGGCGACTGGAACATCGAGGCGGTCCGCCGCGAAGGCGCGCCCGGGGTCTACGTCGCCGGCGCCAAGATCGCCGCGCTTGGCATCCGGGTGCGCCGCGGCTGCACCTTCCACGGCCTCGCCTTCAATATCGCGATGGACCTGTCGCCGTTCCTGCGGATCAACCCCTGCGGTTACGAGGGGCTGCGGGTGACCTCGATGGTAGACTTGGGCGGCCCTTCCGGGCTCGACGCGGTCAAGCCGGCGCTGGTCGGACACGTCGCCGCGCAGTTCGGCCTGGACGTCGAGAACGCGCCGCCGCCGAGCCTGCCGACGCCCTGATGCCCCCCTCCTTCCGCAAGCTCTCGCCATGACCGATACCGCCACCAAGACCATTCCGCTCGCGGTCGTGAGCGGCGATTCGCCTGCCTCGCTGCAGCCGGGCGTGAAGCAGGTCGCCGGCGACAAGATCAGCCGCTCGCCGGTGCAGTTCGCCGACGCCCCGGTGCTGCGCAAGCCGTCGTGGATACGGGTCCGGATCCCGTCCGGCAACGCCGTGCAGAAGCTCAAGGAAAAGCTGCGCGAGAACCGACTGGTCACGGTCTGCGAAGAGGCCAGCTGCCCCAATATCCACGAGTGCTTCAGCCACGGCACCGCGACCTTCATGATCCTCGGCGAGGTCTGCACGCGCCGCTGCAGCTTCTGCGACGTCGCCCACGGCCGGCCCAAGCCGCCGGACCCGGCCGAGCCGCTGACGTTGGCAAAAACCGTCGCCGACATGGCGCTCAAGTACGTGGTGGTGACCTCGGTCGACCGCGACGACCTGCGCGACGGCGGCGCCGCCCACTTCGTCGACTGCATCGTCGCGATCCGCGAGTTCAGTCCGCGCACCAAGATCGAGATCCTGACCCCGGACTTCCGCGGCAAGGGCCGGATGGAGCGCGCGCTGGAGATCCTTGCCCACAGTCCGCCGGACGTGTTCAACCACAACCTCGAGACCGTGCCGCACCTGTACCGCAACGTGCGTCCCGGCGCCGACTACCAGTGGTCGCTGACCCTGCTGCAGAAGTTCAAGGCGCAGCATCCCGAGGTCGCGACCAAGTCGGGGATCATGCTCGGCCTCGGCGAGACCATGGAGCAGGTGCAGGACACCCTGCGCGACCTGCGCGCGCACGACGTCGACATGATCACCATCGGCCAGTACCTGCAGCCCAGCGCCCACCACCACCCGGTGATGCGCTACTGGACGCCCGAGGAGTACAAGCAACTGGAGGAGTTCGGCATGGCGCTGGGCTTCAGCCACGTCGCTTCGGGCCCGCTGGTGCGCTCGTCGTACCACGCCGACCGATCGGCGATCGAGGCCGGCTACGCCAGCGCCTGATGACCGTCTTGGCGCGGTCTTCGCGTCGACCATGGTGTGATGCCGCGTGCGGATTCATGGGTGAATGCGCGGCAAGCTGAACCGCAACCCCGACGACGGCCGGAAACCCGCCGGTTTGTGCGCTGTCGACGTGACAGCCGCCGCAACTTTCGGCACTGTCGGGTGGTCCAAGCTTGCTGCAACCCTGACCCAGTCCTCACGTCCCAGCTCCAATGCGTGGCTCTCCCTCGACGCATCCCGGACCGCGGCCGGCACCCTTCCTCCGGGCCCGCCGTGACCCCCAACGCGCACCACCTGTCGCGACCTATCCCATGATCAAGAATCCCCTGTTCGCCCTCCTGCTCACCGCCCCGCTGGCCCTGCTGGCGCGTGCCGACACCGGTGCCCCCGTCGGGCAGGCCGGCGCGGCCGACGCGCAGGCCCAGGTCGAGGCCCCGGCGCCGAAGAGCTCCGAGCTGCCGCCGGCAACCCTGCGCATGCCGGTCGAACCAGCCAAGGCGGACGAGGCGAAGGTGCCGGCCGAACTGCCGAGCGGGCCGACCGAATACCAGACCACCGCGGCCAAGTTGGTCTACGGCCTGCTGTCGGACAGCCGCTACGCCTACCGTCCGCAGGCGCTCGACGACGCACTGTCGGCCGACATGTACACCCGTTACCTGGAGGCGCTGGACGGCGGCAAGCAGTTCTTCACCGCGGCTGACATCGCCCGCTTCGATCGCTACAAGACCCGCCTCGACGACGCGATCAAGAGCGGCGAGCTGGACCCGGCATACGCGATCTTCGCGACCTACCGCGAACGCGTGAACGAGCGCGTCGCCTATGCCCGCAAGCTGCTCAAGCAGGACATCTTCGACTTCACCGGCGATGACGAATTCCACTACGACCGCGAGGACGCGCCATGGGCGGCCGACACCGCCGCGCTCGACAAGCTGTGGAAGCAGTCGGTGCGCAACGACTGGCTGCGCCTGAAGCTGGCCGGTAAGGAGCCCGACAAGATCCGCGAGACCCTCGACAAGCGCTACGCCAACCTCGCCGAGAACACCGCCGAGCTGGAAGGCCAGGACGTGTTCCAGACTTTCCTCAACGCCTACGCCGCCGCGATCGACCCGCACACCAACTATTTCACCCCGCGTTCGGCGGAGAACTTCAACTTGGCGATGTCGCTGTCGCTGGAAGGCATCGGTGCGGTGCTGCAGAAGCAGGACGACATCGTCGCGATCCGCGAGATCGTCCCCGGCGGCCCGGCCGACAAGTCCGAGATCCTCGCTCCCGGCGACCGCATCGTCGGCGTCGGCCAGGGCACCAGCGGCCCGGTCGAGGACGTGATCGGCTGGCGCATCGACAACGTGGTCGAGCTGATCCGCGGGCCCAAGGACTCGCAGGTGCGGCTCGACGTCATCCCGGCCGAGGCCGGCCTCGACAGCAAGCCGGTGCGGGTGGTGATCACCCGCGACGAGGTGCGGCTGGAGGACCAGGCCGCCAAGTCCGAGATCCTGACGATTCCCGGCAACGGCGATGCCCCCGACCAGCGCATCGGCGTGATCGAGCTGCCGGGCTTCTACCAGGACTTCGAGGCGCGCCGCCTCAACAAGGAAAACTACGCATCGGCCACCCGCGACGTCGCCAGGCTGCTCAAGCAGCTCAAGGCGCAGGACGTCGACGGCGTCGTGCTCGACCTGCGCAACAACGGCGGCGGCTCGCTGAACGAGGCGATCGAACTGACCGGGTTGTTCATCGACCAGGGCCCGGTGGTGCAGGTGCGCGAATCCGGTGGCCGGGTCGTCGTCAATGGCGACGAGGACGCAGGGGTGGCCTGGGATGGGCCGCTGGCGGTGCTGGTCAACCGTGGTTCGGCCTCGGCCTCGGAGATCTTCGCCGGCGCGATCCAGGACTACGGCCGCGGCCTGATCATCGGCGAGACCACTTTCGGCAAGGGCACGGTGCAGAACCTGGTCGACCTCGACCGCTGGCCGGCCAACGAGGAGGAACGCTTCGGCCAGGTCAAGCTGACCATCGCCCAGTTCTTCCGCGTCGCCGGCGGCTCGACCCAGAACAAGGGCGTGGTGCCGGACATCGCCTTCCCGGCGTCGGTCGACGCCACCGAGTACGGCGAGAGCACCTACGACAACGCACTGCCGTGGACCAAGATCGCGCCGGTGCCGCACATCAACTACGGCAATTTCGCGCCGCTGCTGCCCAAGCTCGAAACCCTGCATACCGATCGGGTGGCCGACAACCGCGAGTTCCAGTGGTGGAAGGAAGACGTCGCGCGCTACCGCGAGGAAGCCGCCGAGACCTCGATCTCGCTGAACGAGGCCGAGCGCCGCGCCGAGCGTGACGCCAACGAAGCCCGTCGCAAGCAGCGCCAGGAAACCCGCGAGGAGCTCGGCCTCGCCCTCGACCCGCTGGCCGCGGCGCAGCTTGACGACGGCCTGACCGCCAACGAGCGCGACATCGTCGAGGACGCCGCCCGCGAGAAGGCCGCCGAGGACCGCCCCGACCCGCTGCTGCGTGAATCGGCCGCGATCCTGGCCGACGCGCTGTGGCTGCTGAGCAACGACGAGCAGCTGTCGGCGGCGGTGCTGCCGGGTTCTGGTACGGCGGGGCACTGGGCCGACTGAGGCAGGCCATTCCGATCGTAGAAACAACACGGGCGCCAAAGGGCGCCCGTGTTGTTTTTGGGGTTTTTGCGCTTTTTGTAGGAGCGGCTTTAGCCGCTCCTACAGGGAGCACGGCGCTTTTGCGACTAAGCTGCCCGCAACGCCGTGGTCACCGGCAACCGCGCGGCCCGCAGCGCCGGGAACAGCCCGCCGACCAGTCCGATCCCGAGCGCCCACTTCAATCCCTGCCACAGCAACTCCGGCGAGACCTTGAACTGGAACACCACCTGGCTGAAATTGTTGCCCAGGGTCGACACCGTGTAGCCGTTGAACACCAGCCACGCCAGCCCGGCGCCGAGCAGGCCGCCGAGCAGCGCCAGCAGCATCGTCTCCAGCATCACCGCCACCACCACCGGCAGCCCGCGGAAACCGAGCGCGCGCATCGTCGCGATCTCGCGCGCGCGGCCGGCGACCGCCGCGTACATCGTGTTGAGCGCGCCGAACACCGCGCCGATCGCCATGATCGTGCCGATCACCGTGCCCAGGATCGTGATGAGCTTGGTCAGGCCCTCCGACTGCTTGGCGTAGTAGTCGTGGGTGGTGAGCACGTCGAGCTTGAGCCGCGGGTCGGCGGCGAGCGCCGCCTTGAGTTGGTCGAACCCGTCCTTGCCGGCCAGCTTGACTGTCACCGACTGGTAGGCCGAACGGTTGTAGCTGGAACCGACAACTTCGGCGTCGGCCCACAGTTCCGAGTCGTGCGAGTTGCCGCTGGCGAACTTGCCGACCACCGACCAGACCTGGTTGCCCAGCTCGACCTGCTCGCCGACCTCGAGCCCGGCGAACTGCTCCTGCGCGCCCTTGCCGACCACCAGTTCCCGCAGGCCGGGTTCGAACTTGCGGCCTTCGACGATCGCCACGTCCGGCCGCAGCTGCCACGCCCGCGGTCCGACCCCGCGCAACTGCACGTTGGCGTCGTTGCCGTCGGCCTTGGTCGGCAGGTTGACCACCTGCGACAGTTCCGGCGAGACCAGCGGCCGGCCCTCGGCACCGGTCGCGATCCCGGCCAGCGCCGAGATCAACGGCACCTGGTCGCGACTGATCACCGAGTTGGTCTCTGCCTGCGAGCCGCCGCGCAGGATGATCGCAGTGTCCTCGCCGCCGGTCTGGTTGAGCGTGGCCTGGAAGCCCTTGCCCATCGCCAGCATCGCCACCAGCACCGCGACCACGCCGGCGATGCCGACCACGATGACCGTCGATGCGCCCCAGCGTTGCGGCAAGCCGGCGATGCCGACCGCGGCCACCGCCAGCGTCTGCCGGCCGCGCCGGGTCAGGCCCAGCCACGCGGCCAGCGCCAGCACCAGGGCCAGCACCGCGTACCACGGCAGCACGATCCACGCCGCCAGCATCACGGCCACCAGCAGCACGATGCCGAGGTTGCCGAGCCAGCGCTTCAGGCGGCCGCCGGTTCGACGGGCGGTACGCGGCTGCTTGTTGTTCGAAGTTTTCATGATCCTGTCCTCAGCGTCCGGCCAGCGCATCGACGATCTTCAGGCGCATCGCACGCAGCGCCGGCAACAGGCCGACCACAACGCCAAGCACCAGTATCAGCACCGCCGCAACCCCCCAGGTCTCGGCGGGGATGCCGGCGCTGGGCAACATGCCCTGGCTGTAGGCGCTGACCGCGCCGACCACCACCTGCGCCAGTCCCATCCCGATCAAGCCGCCAATGCCGATCAGCAGCACCGACTCGGCCAGCACCAGCAGCAGCACGCTGCGGTCGGTAAAACCGATCGTCTTGAGCACCGCCAGCTCCGGGATGCGCTCACGCACCGCCTGGGCCATGGTGTTGCCGGTCAGCAGCAGCAGGGTGAAGAACACCGCGCCCATGATCGCGGTGACGATCAGGCCGATGTCGGCGAACTGTTTCATGAAGGCCTGTTGCCACGCCGACTCGGTCTGGGTCTTGGTCTCGTGGTCGGAGTTCTCCGACAGCGCGTCGATCGCCTGCGCCACCCGGCTGGCCTGGTCGGCGTTTTCCAGTTCGATCATGAACCAGCCGATCTGGTCCTGCATGTAGTCGTTGGATTCGTCGAAATACTTCCAGTGGAACATCAGCTGGCGTTCCTGCTGCTCCAGCGCCGGGTCATCGACGTGGAAGATGCCGCGCAGGGTGAACACCCAGTCGTTGCTGCCGTCCTTGGGAAAGATCGTCGCCTGCAGCGGGATGGTGTCGCCGATCTTCCAGCCATGCTGCGTGGCGAGCGCCTCGCCGACGATCGCGCCGGTGCGGTCGGCTTGGTAGGCCTCCAGCTGTTCGGGCGGGATCTTGAACTCGGGGTAGACGTCGAAATAGCCCGGGCCGATCGCGAAGTTGGGGAAGAAGTTCTTCGGGTCGCGGTAGATGCCGCCGAACCAGTTGGCGTAGGCGACCTTCTCGACTCCTGGTACCGCCTCGATCTGCGCCAGCAGCCGGTACGGCAGGGTCTGGGTGATCGACAGCCGCGACGACACCACCAGCCGGTTCGCCCCGGCGACGCTGTTGCCTGAGGTGAACGCGACGCGGACCGAGTCGAGCATGCCGAACAGCAGGAACGCCGCCACCACCGACAACAGCGTAAGCGCCGTGCGGGTCTTGCTGCGGAACAGCGAGGCCCAGATCAGGTGCAGGTATTTCATGTCTGCCTCCTCAGGCGGTGACCGCCAGCTCGCTGTCGACCAGCGTGCCCTTGTCGAGGTGGATCGTGCGCTGCGCGTGGTCGGCGGCCTTGGGATCGTGGGTGACCATCACGATGGTCTTGCCGTGGTCGCGATTGAGCGATTGCAGCAGCGCCAGGATTTCTTCGGCGGACTGGCGGTCGAGGTCGCCGGTCGGCTCGTCGCAGATCAGCAACGTCGGGTCGGACACGATCGCGCGGGCGATCGCGACGCGCTGCTGCTGGCCGCCGGACAGTTCGTTGGGCCGGTGCTTGCCGCGGTCGGCCAGGCCGACCAGCTGCAGCGCGATCTCGGCGTTGCGCTTGCGCTGCGCGCCCGACAGTTTGGTCAGCAACAGCGGCAGCTCGACGTTCTTCTGCGCGCTCAGCGTCGGCATCAGGTTGTAGAACTGGAACACGAAGCCGACGTGCTGGCTGCGCCAGTGCGACAGCTGGCCGGAACTCATCTGGTCGATGCGTTGGCCGCTGATCTCGATCTCGCCGCCGCTGGGCGAATCCAGCCCGCCGATCAGGTTGAGCAGGGTGGTCTTGCCGGAGCCCGACGGCCCCATCAGCGCCACGAAATCGCGCTCGGCGATGTCGAGGTCGACGCCATGCAGCACCTCGACCTTCTCGGGGCCGCGCTGGTAGGTCTTGGTGAGGTTGCGGATCGATACCAGTGCCATGCGAACGTCCTCGTTGTGCGTTGTTCGGTGATCGACGGATCCGGCAATCGCTGCGGATCCGTCCTGCCAATGTCCGGTACTACTCGCTGTCGCCGGTCCCGGCCTCGGCGATGCGCACGCGGGCGCCATCGACGAGGTCTTGCGGCGGGTCCAGTACCACTTCATCGCCGCCATCGAGGCCGGCGGTGACTTCTCGGTCGTCGCCGAGGCTGCGCCCGACGGTGACCACGTGTTGTTCGACTTCGCTTTTCCCGGCGTCGGGCTCGACGAGAGTGAACGCGAGCTGCTTGCCGTCGCGATCGACAATCGCCGCTGCCGGCACCAGCACGCCGGGTTTGGATTTCGGCGCGTCGGCCGGCTGGGCCTTCTCCATGAAGCTCACCCGCACGCCCATCTCCGGCACGATCCGCTCGTCCTTCTCGTTGAGCGCGATGCGGACCTTGACCGTGGCCTTGCCGCGATCGGCGGTCGGAATGATCGCGATCACCTCGCCCGGGATCTGCCAGTCGGGATAAGCATTGAGCGTCGCCTCGATCGGCATGCCCGGCTTGACCCGACCGATGTACGACTCGCCGACGTCGACCTCCACTTCCAGCGAGTCCATATCGACGATCGTACCGATGCCGGTACGGGTGAAGCCGCCGCCGGCCGACAGCGGCGAAATCATCTCGCCCGGCTGCGCCGCCTTGGCGATCACCACGCCGGCGAACGGCGCGCGCACCACGGTGTTGTCGACGCCGTTGTCGGCGACCGCGAGCTGGTCTTCCGCCACCTGTGCCTGGCGCTTGGCGGTCAGCAGTTGCGCGCGCAGGGCATCACGCTCGGCGACCGCCTGGCCGTACTGCGCCTGCGACACCAGTTGCTGCTTGACCAGCGGCCCGAGCCGCGCGGCGTTGGCCTCGGCCTCGTCGAGCCGCGCCTGGGCGCCGCCGATCTGGCTGCGCGCTGCGGCGAGCTGGGCCGCGGCGAGGTCACGTTGGGCGGCCGCGTCGACCGGGTCGAGCGTCGCCATCACCTCGCCGGCCTCGACGTGCTGGCCCTCCTCGATCAGCACCTCGCGGACCTTGCCGGTGACCTTGGCCGACACCGTCGCCATGCGTCGCGCGACCACGTAGCCGGTCGCGTCGAGCACCGAGGCGCTGCCGCCGTTGCCGCCGCCGATCGCCACCACCGACGCGGTCTGCACCACCGGCGCATCGTCGCGGCCGAACAATGCCCAGCCGGCAAGTGCCAGCAACAACACGGCGGCGGCGATGGCCAATGCGATCCAGAGTCCCCGCCGCGAAGGTGCGGGTGGCGGGGCGCTGCGGTCGATGCGAAGTTCCTTCAACAGGTCGGTTTGTGCAGTCATATGCAACCCAGGACGCAGGACAGCGCCGAGTGTGACGGCAGATTGGCGCGGTCGCCAACCTGCCGGAAGTCCCTCGGGTCGGTGGGATTGAGTTTCCCGTAGCGTTCGCGACGCGTTGGCGGTCGCGTGTCGGCCCGCACTCAACCGGCCGCGGCGATCACCGCCTGCAACGCCCGCAGGTGGCGGTCGAGCGCCTTGCGGCCATCCTTGGTCAGGCGATACCAGGTCACCGGTTTGCGCTCGACGAAATCACGCCGCAGGTCGATGCAGCCGGCTTCCTCGAGCTTGCGCAACTGCGCGCCGAGGTTGCCATCGGTCAACTCGAGCTGCTGCTTGAAGCGGGCGAAACTGATTTCGCCGTGGCGCGCCAGCAGCACGCTGATCGCCAGCCGCGCGCGGCGCTCGAACACCGGGTCGAGGCCATCGAGCGCTTTCATGGGTGCACGGCCGGTTCGCGGGTCTTGCGGCTGGCAAGGCCGGCCCACGCCAGCGACGCGCCGATGACCACGCCGGTGATGGTCCAGGTGTAGGGCGGCGCGAACACCGACAGCACCACGTAGGCGGCCAGCATCAGCAGCCCGCTCCACAGCAGCGGCCGCTCCAGGTGGACGCCGGCGAAGCTGTAGGCCAGGCCGGCGACCAGCAGGAAGTTGCCGGCGACCGCCTCGATCGGGGCGCCGCGCAGCACCGGCAGCCAGCAGATCAGGAAGCCGACGCCGGCGACCAGCCAGTGGTAGCCGTGGCGACGGCCGAGTTCGCGATCGAGCGTGCCGCTGCGCCGGTCCTCGCGCGCGCCCAGCCACCAGCTGGCGAGACCGCCGCCGATGCCGCAGACCAGCCAGAACGGCCCGGCCAGTCGCGGGGCGAAGTCGGGCAGGGCGAAGCCGATCGCGATGATCGCGGCCCACATGAAGTAGATCGCCGGGACGCCGCTGCAACGGTCGCTGCGGCGCACGGCGCGAGCGACGTAGTCGAGGTCCTGACGGAGATGGTCGGTGCTGGTCATGGCGGGACTCCGTGGAAGGGATAAATTGCAAAGTACTCTAAAAAACAGAGTTGTCAAGACTGTTGATTGCATCCTCGACGAACGGCGGGTGGGCTTTTGTAGGAGCGGCTTTAGCCGCGATCGGAAACCGTTCGCCCGCGCCGACTCCCGATCGCGGCTAAAGCCGCTCCTACAGGAAGCCGCCGATCGCCCAAGAGCCGGTCGCCGGCGGATGCTTGGACGCGCGTCAGCGCCCGGCGCGCGCCTGCAGCATCGCGAACGCGGCGCGCAGCCCCTGCGCCTCGCCGCCGGCCGGCCGGCCGGGGCGGTCGGCGTCGTTCCAGCTGTAGACGTCCAGGTGTGCCCACTTCTGCGCGGCCGGCACGAACCGCTCCAGGTACAGCGCGGCGGTGACGCTGCCGGCCATCCTCGACGGCCCGCCGTTGGCGATGTCGGCGATGTTGCTGGTCAGGTAGCGCCAATACGGTCGCCACAGCGGCATTCGCCACAGCGGGTCGCGCTGCTGCGTTCCGGCGTCGAGCCAGGCGTCGGCGAGGGCATCGTCGTTGCTGTAGAGCGCCGGCAGGTCGGGGCCGAGGGCGATGCGGGCGGCGCCAGTCAGGGTCGCGAAGTCGAGAATGAAGTCCGGCGACTGCTCGCCGGCGTAGGTCAGTGCATCGCACAGCACCAGCCGGCCCTCGGCGTCGGTGTTGTCGACCTCGACGCTGATGCCGGCGCGGGTGTCTAGCACTTCGCCGGGGCGGAACGCGTTGGGGCCGACCGAATTCTCGACCGCGGCGACCAGCAACGTGACTCGCAGCGGCAACTGCCGCGCCATCACCCATTCGGCCAGCGCGATCGCGTGGGCGCTGCCGCCCATGTCCTTCTTCATGTTGCGCATGCCGTCGGCGGGCTTGAGGTCGAGGCCGCCGGTGTCGAAACACACGCCCTTGCCGACGATCGCGACGTGCGGGTGCGCCGGCTCGCCCCACGTCACGCAGATCAATCGCGGCGCGCGGTGGCTGGCGCGGCCGACCGCGTGGATCGCTGGGAAGTTGCGGATGAGCAGGTCGTCGCCGCTGATGACTTCGATGTTGCCGCCGTGGCGCTCGGCGATCTCGCAGGCGACCTGCTCCAGCTGGTCCGGGCCCATGTGTTCGGTCGGGGTGTTGACCAGGTCGCGCACCCGCACGCAGGCGGCGAGCGCGGCGCGGACATCCGGGCAATCTTCATCGACCTGCAGCAACGCCGGCGCGCGCGATGGCTGCTTGTAGCGGCTGAAACGATAGGCGCCCAGGCCCCAGCCCAGTTGCAGCGTGGCGAGGGTGGCGGGGTCGTGTTCGCCGGCCAGCCGGAACGCGCGCGGCGGCAGCGCGAGCGGGGCGTGGCCGTAGCTGTAGGGATCGAGCGGATCACCGATGCCGATCATCGCGCCGCTGGCGCCATCGTCGCCGGGCAGCAGCAACGCGCTGCCGGGGGCGCCGTCGAAACCCTGCGCATCGAGCCAGGCGCCGGTCGCGGCCGGTTGGCTGGCGCGCCAGTCGGCCAGCGACTCGCGGCTGACCACGTGCAATGGCAACGCGTCGGTGGCGGCTTCGGCGGTGATGAAACCGGATGGCAGGCTCATGCGGACAGCGACTCCTGGGGATGCACCGCGTCCAGCCAGTCGGCCAGCGCGGCAAGGGTGGGGAACGTGAGGTCGGGACGGATCTCGGTGTGCGGCCAGCGCCGGCTCGCGCCGGACGCGTCGGGACGATTGATCCAGCAGGTGCGTAGGCCGGCGCGATGGGCGCCGAGCACATCGGTGCGGGTGTCGTCGCCGACATGCAATACCTGCGACGGCGGGCAATCCAGGCGCGCGCAGGCGGCATGGAAGATGCCGGCGTCGGGCTTGGCCGCGCCGTGCTCGCGCGCACCGAGCTGGAAGCGGAACAGCGGCATCAGTCCGATCGTGCGCAGGCAGGCGTTGCCGTTGCTGAGCGCCGCCAGTGGCACTTTTGCGGCAAGACGCTGCAGCGCATCGAGGCTGTCGTCGTAGTGCTCGACCTCGCAGCGCGCGGCGAAGTAGGCGTCGTAAGCCGGTTGCGCAAGGGCGACGTCGTCGCCGGCCTGCTCGAACATGCGCTCGAGCATCCAGCGGCGTTGCGCGGTCATGTCGTGGGCGAGGTGCGGGCGTTCGCGGTCGACCTGCTGGCGCAGTTGCCGGCGCGCCTCGAACGGCCAGCGCGCGGCGGTGCGCGGCGCGTGCCGATCCAGCCAGTCGCCCAGCGCCTTTTCCGCGCGCGCGATTGCCGGAGCGACCGGCCAGATCGTGTCGTCGAGGTCGAGGGTGATGGCGCGGACCGGGAACTGCACCGGGCCATTCTAGCGCCGCAGGTACAAGTGCGCTTCAGTGCTGACTGTAGGAGCGGCTTTAGCCGCGATCTGGAATTGTTCGCCCGCGCCGACTCCAGATCGCGGCTGAAGCCGCTCCTACAAAATGCCCATTGCGGCGACCTATTCCAGCAGGGTCGCCCAGCCTTCCAGGCCCTCGATCCGCGCCAGCACGATCTTCACGCAGACCAGCAGCGGCACCGCCAGCAGCAGGCCGATGATCCCCCACAGCCAGCCGAACAGCATCAGCGCCAGGATCAGCACCAGCGGCGACAGCCGCATCTGCCGGCCGAGCACGATCGGGGTCAGGATCTGCCCCTCGAGCGTGTGCAGGCCCAGGTAGATGCCCGCCGGCAGCAGCGACATCCACAATTCGTCGAAGGCGACGAAACCCATCATCAACATGATGATGATGCCGATCAGCGGGCCGACGTACGGCGCGAAGTTGAGGATCATCGCCATCGTCCCCCACAACAGCGCCTCCGCCAGCGGCACCCCGAGCAGGTAGAAGATCCCGGCCAGGAGCAGGCCGAGCAGGGCGTTGATCACGCTGATGGTCAGTACGTAGCGCGATACCTCGCGCTCGATCGACTGCAGGATCTCGACAGTGACGCGCTTTTGCTGGCGCGTCGGCAGCAGCGACAGCGCGTTGCGTTGCAGGTTCTGGCCGTAGACCATGAAGAAGAACGTCAGCAGCACCACCGCCAGCACCGAGGCGATCATCATCGGGGTGGTGGTCAGCGACTTGTACGGGTCGTTGACCTCGGTGCGGACCACTTCGACCGGCTGTGCGTCTTCGCCATCGGTGGCGCGGGCGAAGTCCTGCGCGGCCTCATTGGCTGCCTTGACCGGCTTGGTCAGCTCGCGCAGCTTCGGTGCCAGGTCGCGCATCTCGCGCGGCACCTGTCTGGCCCATTCCGCGGCCGGCTCGACCAGTTGGCTGCCAAGCGCGACTGTGCCGGCCAGGCCCAGCAGCAGCACCAGCATGGCGCCGATCGCGCGCGGGATGAACACGCGTTGCAGGCCGCGGATGATCGGGTTTCCGATCATCGCGAAGAACATCGCCAGCAGTACCGGCAGGATCACGTCCTGGGCAACCCACAAGGTGTAGCCGACCGCCAGCGTCGCCAGCACCACCAGCGCGGTGGACGCGCGCGGGCGCAGCGGCGACAGCGGCGGCTCGGCGCCGGAACTGGCGTCGGCGGCCGGGGTGGCCGTGCCGGGGCCGCTTCGCGGGTGTCGGGCGTCCGCGTCGCCGTCGGTCGGCGTGGCCACTAGTCGATCGCCTCGGCATTGGTCCGGCGCGCCGCGGCCGCCGCGCGCAGCAGGCGCTCGTGGGCGACGCGTTCGTTGGCCGCGGTAATCGTCGCGGCGGCGGCATCCGCGGTGGAAGCCGCGCCCGGGACTGCGGCCGCGACCGCCGTTTCGGCGTCGTCCGCGGCATGCTCGGCTTCCTCGGCCGCGTGGCTGGCGGTGCCGCTGGCGAACACGCCGGTCAGCAGCGACACGATCCGCACCAGGCCGCCACCGCGCGCGGCGCTGCGCAGCGGTTCGGCGCGGCCGACCAGGAACCCGCCGACCACGCCGGCGATCACGATCCGCGTCGGCGTCCAGGCTGTCTTCCATGAATGCTTGAGCTGGCGCAGGTCGGCACCGACCCGGCGCTCGTGCGCCTCCAGTGCGTTCTCGGCCTGCGTGACCTTGGCGATGAGTTTGTCGAAGCTCATGACGCGGTGACTCTCCCCTGTATGTGACCGCCGGCCCGTCAGGGCGGAGTTACGTCGACGCCCTGCTCGTCCTTCGCCGGTGCGCCATGGCCGTTGCTTGGCGGGTTGCGCGCGGACGCGGCGCGCGCCGACACCGGCGAGTCCGGATCGGGCATGAACTCGGCCAACTCGCCGATGCCGAGCCGGGCCAGCTGGCGCCGGGTCGCCTGCAGCCGGGTGTGTTCGAAATAGCGCATCGCCAAGACGCCGGCGACGGCGGCGGCGACCAGGCTCAGCAGCGCCGGCACCAGCATCGCCACCGACCACGACCAACCCAGTTGGCGGCTGAGGAACACCACCAGGGTCGCCATCAGCAGCAACCAGGCCGAGGCGCCGAACGCGGCCGCCATGCCGCCGAACGCCAGGCTGCGACCGGCGGCGCTGCGCGCCAGCGCCACGTCGGCGACCACCAGCGTGCGCAGGGCCTTGGCGGTATCACCGGCGGCGCCGAGGCTGGCGCGACCGGTGGCGCCGATCTGCCGCATCGCTTCCAGCAGGTCCGGCGGCAGTGCGTCGAAACCCTCCGCCGATTCGCGTGCCTTCCCGGCGTGCCGGTCGGGATCGCGGTTGTCGCCTGCGCCGGTCGCGCCCATGGCGATGGCTTACTTGTCGCCGCTGCGGGCGAGCTTGGCGATGATCCAGCCGGCCGCGAAGGCGGCGCCGAACGAGGCGATCGGGCGTTCGCGGATCAGCTCGGCGGCGCTGTCGATCAGGTCGCGACCCTTGTCCATCAACACGTCGGCCTGCTCGCGCGCGGCGGCGCTGGCATGTTCGGCGGCGCTGATACCGGCCAGTGCGCTGTCGGCGAGGTCGGACTTGACGTGGGCCTTGCCGACCCGCAACTCGTCGCCGGCGGCACCGGAGGCGCCCTTGATCGCATCACCGGCGTCGCGCGCCGCCTGCTTCAGGTGGCTGCCGGCTTCGCCCAGGCTGTTCTTCAGCGGGCTGGCTGCGGCGGGGCCGTTGTGCGTGGTGTCGGTCGGGCTCATGTGGTGGTACTCCTGGCGGGGGCTGGCGAAGTGGAGCGGTTGGGGTAAACCGCGCGTCGCGTCACTGCATCGGCAGGATGCCCTGCCGGTTGCCGCGCACGATACGCAGGACCAACTGTGCCGGAGCCTGTGTGAAGCCCGCGCGGAAGCCCGCGAGGTCGTCGAACTCGCCGGCGCTGGCGGCCACCACCACGTCACCGACCCGCAGGCCGTTGCTGTCGGCGCGGCTGCCGCGGGCGATCGACTCCACCACCACGCCGCTGACGCCGGACTGGCGCAGGCCCTCGGGCAGTTCGGCGAAGGTCGCGCCGGTCAGCCGCGGGTCGAGCTGGGCGCCGGGGAACACCCGCGGCTGTTCGCGCACCACCACCGTCAGCTGCATCGGTGCGCCGTCGCGGCGGATGTCGAGCACGACCTGGCTGCCGACCGGCTGCAGGCCCTCGAAGTTGTGCAGCGCGTCCGGGCCGTCGATGCGCTCGCCGTTGGCGGCGACGATGACGTCGCCCGGCTGCAAGCCGGCGTCGTCCGCGGCCAGGCCGTCGTAGACCCGGTTGACCACCGCGCCGCGGGCATCGTCGAGCTTCAGCGCTTCGGCCAGCCGCGCGGTCAGCGCCTGCGACTCCAGCCCGAGGCTGCCGCGGCGGACCTCGCCGGTGGCGACCAGTTGGGTCATCACGTTGCGCGCGAGGTTGGCCGGGATCGCGAAGCCCAGTCCGATGTTGCCGGCCATCGAACCACGCGGGTTGAAGCTGGCGGTGTTGATGCCGACCAGCTGGCCGTCGAGGTTGACCAATGCGCCACCGGAGTTGCCCGGGTTGATCGAGGCATCGGTCTGGATGAAGTTCTGGTAGCCGAGCCCGCGCAGGCCGCTGCGACCGACCGCCGAGACGATGCCGCTGGTGACGGTCTGGCCGATCCCGAACGGGTTGCCGACCGCGACCACGAAATCGCCGACCCGCAACGCGCCCGAATCGGCCAGCGGGATCTCGTGCAGGTCCTGCGCCGGGATCTTCATCACCGCGACATCGGTGTCGGGATCGGAGCCGACGAACTCGGCGTTGAGGGTGCGGCCGTCGCTGAGCGTCACCGTGACCTCGTCGGCGCCCTCGATCACGTGGTGGTTGGTCAACACCAGCCCGCGCTCGGCGTCGACGATCACGCCCGAGCCCAGCGACTGCTCGATCCGCTCGCGCGGCACGTTGGGGAACATCCGCCGGAACATCGGGTCGTTGGCGAACGGGTTCTGGATCCGCACCCGCGACTTGGTCTGCACGCTGACCACCGCCGGGGTGACCCGCGCCAGCATCGGTGCCAGCGATGGCAGCGGCTGGCCGGCGACCGCGGCCGGCAGCTGGCCCAGTGTCGGCGCCACAGCGGCGACCGCCGGCGAGGCTTGCGCCGGGGCGAGGCCGTCGCGGATCGCGGTCGCGGCAAAGCCGCCAAACGCGGCGGCGAGGATCAGGGCGAGCAGGGTCTTGGTCGGGGTCGACATCGTGGGCATGCGGGCTCCGGAATTGCACTTGGACAACGCTGTCGGCGCGGGGTTCGGCGTGGCCGGCGCGGCGCCCGGCCGGTCCCCCGCCGGCACGAGAGCCAGTGTGCGCGATGCCCACCCAATCGTCGATGAAGCCCCGAGTCCGGCGGCAAAAACGCATTCCGTCAACCGTTGCGGCCACGGTTCCAGGCACACCGCGGATGCACCGATTCGACACCAGAAATGCGTTGACTTCGCCGGGGTCGGGCGGTAGTTTGGCCACTCGCCTCGCACACTACATGTTGTGGTTTGCGGGGTCGTCGAAACCCAAGCAGTGGGGTTCGCTTGGGCAAGTTGAGCGCTTGGAACCGCAAGGATTGCGGCTCTTCGGCGTCTGACGGAGCAGGGCCTTGGCGACCGCTCGAACCACCACCAAACCTGTGCCTGACGCGGCGCGCATGACGCAGCCGCGGGCATCGGCGTCGGCGGCTGGCGGCAACACCCGGCGGCAACACCGGCAACAATCAGAACAAGCAACGAACCGGGCCACACCCGGTCCAGCACAACCCGGCCGCGACCCCATGCGCGGCCATCACGAGGAGAAAGGGCAGGCATGAGTACGGTGCGCCTCGAGGCAGTGAACAAGAGCAGCGACAAGTCAGGCATGGACATCCCGATGCAGCCCGCGTCCCAGGACATCTGGGACAAGAAGTACCGGCTCAAGAGCAAGGGCGGCGACGCGATCGACGCCGACATCGACGCGACCTACCAGCGCGTCGCCCGGGCGCTGGCCGAGGCCGAGCCGACCCCGGAGCTGCAGCAGTACTGGAACGAGCGCTTCACCTGGGCGCTGCGCCGCGGGGCGATCCCGGCTGGCCGCATCACGTCCAACGCCGGCGCGCTCGAGCACAAGCCGGCGACCAGCACGATCAACTGCACCGTCAGCGGCACGATCGAGGACTCGATGGACGGCATCCTCGAGAAGGTCCACGAGGCCGGCCTGACCCTGAAGGCCGGCTGCGGCATCGGCTACGAATTCTCGACCCTGCGCCCGCGCGGCGCGTTCGTCGCCGGCGCCGGCGCGTACACGTCGGGGCCGATGTCGTTCATGGATATCTACGACAAGATGTGTTTCACCGTGTCCTCGGCCGGTGGCCGCCGCGGCGCGCAGATGGGCACGTTCGACGTGTCGCACCCGGACGTGAAGGACTTCATCCGGGCCAAGCGCGAGGACGGCCGCCTGCGCCAGTTCAACCTGTCGCTGCTGATCACCGACGGCTTCATGGAAGCGGTGGCCGACGACGCCGACTGGCCGCTGGTGTTCCCGATCAACATCAAGGAAAAGGGCGACATCGACCTCGATGACGCCGCCACCGTGGTCTGGCGCGACTGGCCGACCCACAAGAACTACATCGCCCGCGAAGACGGCCTGGTCGCCTGCAAGATCTACGGCCACATCAGGGCGCGGCACCTGTGGGACATGATCATGGTCTCGACGTACGACTACGCCGAGCCGGGCTTCATCCTGATCGACCGCGTCAACGAGATGAACAACAACTGGTGGTGCGAGAACATCCGCGCGACCAATCCCTGCGGCGAGCAGCCGTTGCCGGCCTACGGCGCCTGCCTGCTGGGCTCGGTCAACCTGACCAAGTTCGTGCGCAACGCCTTCACCGACAAGGCGACGTTCGACTGGGACGAGTACAAGGAAGTCGTGCGCGTGTTCACCCGCATGCTCGACAACGTGGTCGAGGTCAACGGCCTGCCGTTGCAGCAGCAGCGCGACGAGATCATGCGCAAGCGCCGCCACGGCATGGGCTTCCTCGGCCTGGGCAGCACCGTGACCATGCTGCGGATGAAGTACGGCTCCAAGGCCTCGACCGAGTTCACCGAGCGCGTCGCCCGCGAGATGGCGGTGGCCGGCTGGGAAATGGGCCTGGAGCTGGCCCGCGAGAAGGGCCCGGCGCCGATCATGGTCGAGAACTTCCAGGTCGACGCGGAGATGCTGCGCAAGCGCCCGGAGATGGTCAAGGACGGCTGGAAGATCGGCCAGAAGATCCCCGGCAAGACCCTGCACGCCAAGTACAGCCGTTACATGCAGCGCATCGCCGAGGTCGCCCCGGAACTGGTCGCCGAACTGGCCGAGACCGGCGCCCGCTTCACCCACCACAGCTCGATCGCACCCACCGGCACCATCTCGCTGTCGCTGGCCAACAACGCCTCCAACGGCATCGAGCCGTCGTTCGCCCACCACTACAGCCGCAACGTGATCCGCGAGGGCAAGAAGTCGAAGGAGAAGGTCGACGTGTTCTCGTTCGAGTTGCTGGCCTACCGCGCGCTGGTCAACCCGCGGGCGATGCCGTTCTCCGAGGACGATGCCGAGAAGCTGCCCGAGTACTTCATCGCCGCCGACGACGTCACCCCGAAGCAGCACGTCGACGTCCAGGCCGCCGCGCAGAAATGGGTCGACAGCTCGATCTCCAAGACCGCCAACGTCCCGACGGATTACCCGTACGAGGACTTCAAGGACATCTACACCTACGCCCACGCGCAGGGCCTGAAGGGCTGCACCACGTTCCGCTTCAATCCTGCCGCATTCCAGGGCGTGCTGGTCAAGGAAGCCGACCTTGAGAACACCACCTACCGCTTCGAGCTGGAGGACGGCCAGGTGGTGGAGGTCAAGGGCAACGAGCAGATCGAATACGACGGCGAAATGCACACCGCCGCCAACCTGTTCGACGCCCTCAAGGAAGGGTATTACGGCAAGTTCTGACGGCCGGGCCGCGGGCTTCGGCTCGGGGCTGAATCCAGGCCGGTTCCAGTGTGTTTTGGGCGCGATGCGGAGTTACGATCCGCTTCGGTGACACAACGGTTTCACCGCGTTACCCGCATCGCCAACAAGACGCCCGTCAGGAGGGCACATGAGCAACGGTAATGGAGTGACGGCAACCCTTTCCCAGGCCGCCGACAGCATCAAGGAAACCGCCGGCAACATCGGCAGCAGCATTGCGTCGAGCGCCGAGGGCGCCGCCGCCACGGTCCTCAGCAGCGCCAGCCGCGTCCGCAAGGCCGCCGCCAAGAAGGTCAGCAGTACCAAGAAGAAGCTGGCCAAGGCCAGCGCCGACGGCAAGAAGGAAGCCGACAGCCTGGTCCGCAAGAGCGCGGCCAGGAAGACGGCCGCGGCCCAGAAAACTTCCGCGAAGAAGACTTCGGCGAAGAAGGCGACTGCCAAGAAGGCGACTGCCAAGAAGGCCGCGCCGAAGAAGGCAGCCGCCAAGAAGGCAGCCGCCAAGAAGGCAGCCGCCAAGAAGGTTGCGCCGAAGAAGGCTGCGACCAAGAAGGCTGCGACCAAGAAGGCTGCGACCAAGAAGGCCGCTCCGAAGAAAGTCGCTCCGAAGAAAGCCGCTTCGAAGAAGGCCGTCCGCAAGTCCGCGGCCAAGAAGGCGCCGGGGAAAAAGGTCGCGACCAAGAAGTCCGCTGCCAAGAAAGTCGCCGGCAAGAAGACTGTTGCCCGCAAGCCGGTCGGCCGGAAGGCGGCAGTGAAGAAGGCCGCGCCGAAGAAGACCGCCGTTCGCAAGGCACCGGCCAGGAAGACCGCCGCCCGCAAGACCGCGCCAACCAGGAAGTAGGTCGCGCCGCTCTCCTCCCCCTCCCGTCCGGAGGGGGCAGGACGAGGCGCCCACGAACACGCACCACCGAACAGACCAGCGAAACAGGACCAGAGCCGATGGCCGTCAAGATCGACAAGAAAATCAAGGGTTACAGCGTGGTCAGCGCCGAGGACCGGAGCAAGGCCGCCAAGGCCGACGCGGTCGCGCGCGAGGCCGCCGACGCGGCCGCCCAGCCCGGCACCAACGTGATCCAGATGCACGAGAAGATCGAGCGTCCGGAAACCCTCGTCGGCTCCACCTACAAGCTCAAGACCCCGCTGTTCGAGCACGCGCTGTACGTGACGATCAACGACATCGTGCTCAACGCCGGCAGCGAGCACGAGCAGCGCCGGCCGTTCGAGATCTTCATCAACTCCAAGAACATGGACCACTTCCAGTGGATCGTGGCGCTGACCCGGATCATGTCCGCGGTGTTCCGCAAGGGCGGCGACGTGACCTTCCTGGTCGACGAGATGAAGGCCGTGTTCGACCCCAAGGGCGGCTACTTCAAGGCCGGCGGCGTTTACATGCCCTCGCTGGTGGCCGAGCTGGGCAGCATCGTCGAGGACCACCTCAAGGCGATCGGCCTGTTGCACGACCCGGAGATGAGCGCCGAGCAGCGCGCGCTGATCGCCGAGAAGCGCGCCGCCTATGCCGCGCTCGACTCAAAAAAAAACTCTGACGTAGGCGCGGATCTGTTCGCCGAGCCGAAGGTCCGCGACACTCCGCGCAGCGAGGACGTCGAGGTCACCGGCGACGGCGCGTCGTTCCCGCCCTCGGCGACCATGTGCCACAAGTGCAGCACCAAGGCGGTGGTAATCATGGACGGCTGCGCGACGTGCCTGAATTGTGGGTATAGCAAATGCGGTTAGGGATCTGACGTCGTAGCGACCGCAAAACGGGGGTGACAATGGCAAAGTATGCGCTGTGCGTGGTCGCACTTCTGCTGGGTGGATGCGCTACCGACATGTCGCGCTTCAATGTCGAACGCGAGGCGATCTTTGTGGTGCGTGTCTTACCTACAGATCGCCAGGTTACCGTGTTCCCCGGCAGCGTCGTCGATGGTGAGTTCAAGAGCTCGCTATTCACACCGGCCCGTTTTACTGGCATGCCAGCCGCCGGATACGTTGTCGGCAAGGCCAAGGCCGGCGAGACCATCGCCATCACGACTCTCGGCAACCGTTGGGTATGTGCCGATGGCAGCACCGTGGTGTTCCAGCTGGATGCTGGCGAGGTCGCTTATGTTGGTGATGTCGTCTACGAGCCCACCGAAGAAAGCTTCAAGGTCGTAGAGCACGAGATGCAACTCGAGGCCGCGCGCGAGTTCATGGGACGCTGGCATCCGCAATGGGTCGGACGACTGGGGCCGATCGAGCATCAAGTCCTGCCGGCCCCGCCCGGCGAATGTCCGACCCCAGGGCCCACCTATATCTACATTCCCGTCGGATAGCGCCTGGCTTTTCGACCTGCACCAGCGCATCCGCGGCGAGAATCAGACGACGGCGGCCGAACGGCTGCGACGCGAAGCTATTTCAGCGTAACTCGGATCGGCGAGACGACCCGGGAACCGCTGTTCCATCGCGTGTCCCGACCACTGCACCGCGAGGATCGCCGAGCACATGTCGGTGGCCGCCTGCGGGAATGCGCCGTGATTGCCCAGGAGCGATTTGGCGACCTTGGCCATCGAGCCGGCAGTGTCGAGGAAGCCGCGCAGGTCGGCGTGATAGCCGGCGATCGAGTCGTCCCGGAGCGTGCGGCCTCCGCTCTCGATGCGCGCGCCGGTGACGACGATGTCGGCCGCATTGCGGTTGCTGAAGCGCAGCTCGTTGCTGCTGGCGGGGCCGTGGCGTTCGCGTGCAATCGGTCGCCCAACTTGTGGCATGAACGCAAACAACCGCGACCCGCGTGCATGGCCCCTCGTGCATGCTAGGATCGCCGCCGAAGGGGAGTAGCTCCCAAGCGCTGTCGCCGTCATTACGAGCATCAAAGCTCCGGTGCAGCAGCAGGCCCGTCCGTCCATGAACGGGGGCCTGCGAGCAAGACCTTCCCGTTCCACGGCGAAGGCGCGTCTGTTCGATGCATCTGGCCATGGCCCTGTTCCCGGCGCACTCATGCGCTGCGGGACGCTGCGCAATACCTATCGAAGAGACCCTCATGGAAGCCCTGGCCAACCCCGAAATCTGGATCGCACTCGCCACCCTGACCGCACTGGAACTGGTACTCGGGATCGACAACATCATTTTCATCTCGATCCTCGCCGGCAAGCTGCCGCCGGAGCAGCGCGACGTCGCCCGCCGCGTCGGCATCACCCTGGCGGCCGTCACCCGCCTCGGGCTGTTATTGGCGATCGCCTGGATCATCGGCCTCACCGCGCCGCTGTTCTCGCTGTTCGGCCACGCGTTCTCCTGGCGCGACCTGATCCTGATCGGCGGCGGCCTGTTCCTGATCGGCAAGGCGACGCACGAGATCCACCAGAAGCTGGAGGGCGCCACCGAGCACGTCACCGCCGGCGCCGCGACCGCCACGTTCGCCAGCGTGATCGCGCAGATCATGGTGCTCGACATCGTATTCTCGCTCGATTCGATCATCACCGCCGTCGGCATGGTCGACGAGCGCTGGGTCATGGTCACCGCGATCCTGATCTCGATTGGCTTCATGCTGGCGTTCGCCAAGCCGATCGGCGATTTCGTCGAGCGCCACCCGACGGTCAAGGTGCTCGCCCTGAGCTTCCTGATCATGATCGGCCTGGTGCTCATCGCCGATGGCTTTGGCCAGCACATCCCGAAAGGCTACATCTATGCCGCGATGGCGTTCTCGGTGTTCGTGGAAGTGATCAACCTGTGGATCCGCCGCCGTTCGAACACACCGGTCGCGCCGGTCGCGCTGCACGAGAAGTATTCGGATGACGGGTCTGCATGACCCATCGGTCGCGCTGTCGGGACACGTCGTCCCGCCAGCGCGACTACCGCGAGGCCGATGGCAGGGCTAGCCTGTGGCACCCCCACTTCCGGAGCCCTGCCATGGCCAGCGCCGTCTCGATGTATTCCGCCTCGATCCCCGGTTTCATCCGGGCCCTCAATGGCCTGGCGCACGTGCTGGGGCTCGGCGAGGCGCATGCACGCGGGGACGGCATCGCCCCCGATGCGCTGCTGCAGTTGCGCCTGATCGAGGACATGCATCCGCTGGCGCGGCAGGTGCAGATCGCCACCGACATGGCCCGCAACGGTGCCTCGCGACTGGCCGGCCGGGAGGTGGTGTCGGTGATCGACGACGAGACGACCCTCGGCCAGTTGCAGGCACGGATCGCGCGGACGATCGCCCACCTCGAGGCGTTCGCGCCGAGCCAGTTCGACGGTTCCGAATCGCGCCCGGTCACGGTCAGGGTCGGCGACGGCACGATGGATTTCTACGGCCACGACTACCTGTTCGGCTTCGTGCTGCCCAACCTGTATTTCCACGTGACCACCGCCTACGCGATCCTGCGCCAGGCCGGCGTGCCGCTGGGCAAGCCGGACTTCTTCGGCCGGTCGATGCCGACACGGAGCTGAGCGGGGACGCGGTCCACCGAAGGAATCGTGCCTCGCCGTTTCGTGCCGCGCCGTTAACAGGTGGCTGGCGAGACTGCAGACGCGCCACAAGTTCGCCCAATCGGCCGGGCAGGCGCGCTGGAGGGCACCACAATGTTGGCAGACACCAATGCCGTCGCGAACATCGCCGTCCGCGACCTCGACGTCGCACGCAGGTTCTACGAAGGCACGCTGGGGATGACCCCGGTCGGCCGCGAGGGCGACGACGTGGTCGCCTATGGCAGCGGCGACTCGGAGTTCTTCGTGTACCGCTCGGACTTCGCCGGAACCAACCAGGCCACCGCGATGACCTGGGTGGTCGGCGACGGGCTCGACGACGTGGTGCGGGCGCTGCGCGACAAGGGCGTGGCGTTCGAGCACTACGAGATGCCGGACATGACGCTGGAGGGCGACGTCCACGTCAGCGGCGACCTGCGGGTCGCATGGTTCAAGGACCCCGACGGCAACATCCTCAACGTGGTCAACGGCTGACCGCGCGGATGCGGGAGCCACTGGACTGCGCCATCATCGGCGGCGGCCCCGGCGGGTTGACCGCCGCGGTCTACCTCGCCCGGTACCGGCGCTCGGCCGTCCTGCTGGATGCCGGCGACAGCCGCGCGCGGTGGATTCCGGAAAGCCACAACTGCCCGGGTTTTCCGTCGGGTGTCGGCGGCCGCGACTACCTCGCGCGCTTGACCGTGCAGGCGCGGTCATGCGGTGCGCGGATCGAATCCGATGCCATCAAATCGATCGAACCGACCCGCGACGGCGGTGCCTTCGTGCTCACGGCAAGCGGGACGAGTTCAGCGCACGCAAAGTGATCCTTGCGACCGGTTGCCAGGACGTGATGCCCGACTTGGCCGGGTTGGAGGACGCGGTGGGTTGCGGCGCGATCCGGCTGTGCCCGGTGTGCGACGGCTACGAGGCCATCGACCACGACATCGCGGTCCATGGACCGTTGGCGTCGGCGGCCGACCACGCCGTGTTCATCCGCACGTTCTCGCGACGCGTTGCGGTCGTTCCCACCGACGACAGCACCGATGCGGCGACCCGCGCGCGCCTGGCCGATGCGGGGATCGCCATCACCGGGGTCGGCCGGGAGTTGTCGTTCGATGGCTCGCGCTGCAGCTTCCTGATCGAGGGCCAACGGCGGCCGTTCGACGTCGTCTACTCGATGCTCGGGACGCGGCAGAACTCCGGGCTGGCCATCTCGCTGGGCGCGGCAACCGACGAGGAAGGCGCGCTGCGGGTGGACCGCGACCAGATGACCAGCGTGCCGGGCCTGTATGCCATCGGCGACGTGGTCAGCGCGCTGAACCAGATCGCGGTGGCGACCGGTCATGCCGCGATTGCTGCGACCCATGTCCACAACGCGCTGCCGACGAACCTCGCCTAGGCGCTGGCGACCGGCTTGCGCCGGAACCGGTAGATCACCGCGCCGATCAGCAGCGCGATCGCGCCGGCGATGAGGTTCTCGATCTTCGCGCTGGCCAGCAAACCGATCGACAGCAGCAATGCGACCACCGGGATCAGCGGCCCGCCCGGCAGCTGCATCGCCCCGGGCTGGTTGCCGTAGCGCTTGTGCAGCACCAGCACCGACACCGTGGTGCCGATGTAGGTGAACAGCCGCGCGACCACCGACAGCAATGCCAACTGCACGAACGAACCCGACAGCGCCAGCACCAGCGAAAACGCGCCGAGGGTGAGGATCGCCACGGTCGGCGTGCGGAAGCGCGGGTGGATCGACGCCAGCGCACGCGGTCCGTAGCCGTCCATCGCCAACGCATGCAGGTAACGCGGCCCGAGCATGATGGTGTTGCTGTTGGTGCCGAGGATCGACACCGTCGCCCCGACCGTCAGCACCAGCGCCAGCCAGCCGCCGCCGAAGCGCGCCGCGGCGTCGGCCAGCGGCGTGGCCGACTCGGCCAGCCCCGGCAGCGTGCCCAGCGCGACCCACTGCACCGCGAAGTAGACCGCGGTGACGGTGGCGATCATCGACAGCAGCGCGAACGGCACATCGCGGCGCGGGTTGCGGTACTCGCCGGCGGCGGCCGGCAGGTTCTCGAAGCCGGCGTAGGCGAACAGCAGCAGCAACGCCGCCTGGCCGAGGTCGCCCAGCGGCAGGTCGAACACCGAGCCCGCCGCCAGCGGCGCCGCCATTGCGGTGTCGACGAACATCGCGCCGATGCCGATGAACATCAGCAGCGGCACCAGCTTGGCGATCGCCAGGAACACGCCGGTACGCGCGGCGGCACGCACGCCGACCACGTTGACGCCGACCAGGAAGGCCAGCGAACCGACCACGATCGCGATCCGGATCGCGCCGCTGGCGGCGCTCGGCCAGAAATGGGTGACCGCCTCGGCCAGACCGTTGCTGAGCGCGGCGGCGCTGGCAATGCGGGTCAGGAACAGCATCCAGCCGACCTCGAAGCCGACGAACGGGCCGAACGCCTCGCGCGTGTAGAGGTAGCCGCCGCCCGGATCGTCGAAGTAGCTCGATGCCTGGGCGTAACACAGCACCAGCAGGCTGACGGCGACGCCGGCGAGCAACACCGCCCACAGGCTGGATGGGCCGAGCAGCGCGGCGGCCGCGGCCGGCAGCAGGTAGATGCCGCTGCCGATGACGTCGTTGATCGCCAGCCCGAACAATTGCCAGCGGCTGACCGCGCGGACCATGCCGGGCTCGCCGGCGGGGACGGGTGCGGGCGCGACGGGCGCGGTGGAAGACGTCGATGGGCTCACGCATGTTCCCCGGGCGGATGGCTGCGGGCCAGATTGCATGATCGGGCGGCCAGCGTCCAACCATCCAGAAAAAAGCCGCCGGACGGGCCGGCGGCTTCGGGTTGCAACACCGTTGCGGCGCGCGATCAGAAATCGAAGCGCAGCGCCAACTGGGCCAGGTCGACTTCGCTGTCGTCGATCTCGAAACGGCTGTACTCGCCACGCAGCGCGACGTTGTCGGTGAAGCGGTACTGCAGGCCGAGGCCGTAGGTCGGGTCGTTGCCGCTGTCGTCGGCAAGCAGGCCGGGGACCGAGGCGTCGACGTTCCAGTCGTTGATGCCGGCCTTGGCGTAGCCGGAGAAGCTGTCGGTGAACGGCACGGTGCCGACCGCGACCAGGTAGGCCGCGTCACCTTCCAGCTTCGGGCCGGCCGAGCCGAGCGGCTCGATCTCGCCGAAGTCGGCGTAGCCGGCTTCCAGGCCGAAGTAGCGGTTGAACTGATAGCCACCGAACGCCGAGAACGCGGTGTCCTCGTCGTCCAGCGCGCCGTCGTCGATCATCGCCTGGCCGGCGCCGGCGCCGACGTAGAAGCCGGGACGCTCGTCGGCCTGCGCGCCGAGCGCGACGGCACCGAGGGCGACGGCAAGGATGCTGCGGGTAAGGATGTTGCGCTTGCTCATGTTGGACTCCTGCTTCGGACATCGCGACGTGGGGGAGGGTGCTGCGATGTTCGTGCAACGGGCCCCGGCGACATGCCTGGACAGCCGTTGCTGCAGACAAGACGTGGGGTCGCGATCGCGCCCGCAAAGGCCGGGATGCGGGGACGCAGCGTCCCGCGACTGGAACATTCGGTGCGGCCTGCAGACTCTGCCGGTTTCGCTTACGGTGTGCCCAACTCGACAGTCGGTCCGAAATCCGGGTGACCATGAAGCCATTGCCTCTCGCCATCGCCGCGTTGCTGATTGCCGTGTTGTCCGGTTGCGCGAGTACCCTGCCGCGCAACCCGTTGGCGCAGTGGCATGCCTCGCCCAATTTCCAACCGAGGCGACCGCGGGTGATCGTGCTGCACCACACCGCGATGGACAGTGCGCAGGCGGCATTGCGCGTGCTGCAAACCGAAAACTCGGGTGGCCCGGTCAGCTCGCACTACCTGATCGGCGACGACGGCCGGCTGTACCAGCTGGTATCCGAGCAATCGCGCGCCTGGCACGCCGGCGGCAGCCGCTGGGCCGGCATCAGCGACCTCAACTCGACCTCGATCGGGATCGAACTCGACAACAACGGCCACGAGCCTTTCAGCGAGGCGCAACTGCAATCGCTGCTGGTGCTGCTGGCGGACGTCAGCGCGCGCAACGGCATCCAGCCGCACCTGGTGATCGGCCATGGCGACATCGCGCCGACCAAGAAGGACGACCCCAGCGTGCTGTTCCCGTGGCAACGGCTGGCCGACGCCGGCTTCGGGCTGTGGCCGCGCGACATTCGCGCCGCGCCGCCGCCGGGCTTCGACCCGTGGGCGGCGTTGCGCCTGGTCGGCTACGACCTGCGCGACCCGGCCGCCGCGTTGGCCGCATTCCACAGGCACTTCCGCGGCAGCGAAGAGCGGACGTGGCAGCCGGGCGATGCGGAGATCCTGTACGACCTGCAACAGCAGTTGATGGAGTTGCCGACGACCGCGACCAAACCCGCGCAGGACGATGCTGCGTCGCGACATCCGGCGCCGGCCGCCGGCGATTTCCCGCCGATGAACAGCCCGGTTCGATAAGCCGCCGCCATGGCGTGATGAAGCTTGCGTTATCCCGTGCGATCGTCACCGCGCGTACAGCCGCCATGGGCGAAATGTGCGCTTACCACGCGCGCCCGCGCGGGCCGTACAGGAGACACCCATGAACACCCGCAACCGCAATCTCCTGGTGGTCGCACTGGCGACTGCCCTGGCCGCGCCGATCGCGGCCGCCAATGGCGCGGACGGCGCCACTCCGCTGGCGTCGGCGCAGAGCGAGACCACCCAGAGCGAACTCGACGAAGCCGAAGCCACCGAAGCACTGCCGCCGCAGGTCAACCCGACCGAAGCCGGCGAACAGGAACTCGATCCGCGCGCGCCGCCGGTCGATGACGCCCAGGATCCGGTCGGCGAGGACCAGTTGGGCGAAGACTCGCTGAGCGAGGACCCGATGGATACGGTTCCGCCGCCGCCGATGCAATCGCAGGACCCGATGCCGCCGGCTGATCCCGCCGATCCGGCCGAGGTCGCCCGCGATCCCCGCTGGGCCGAACTGGATGCCAACGGCGATGGGCGGATCGACGCCCAGGAAGGCGCTGCCGATGCCGACTTCAATGCCGGTTTCGCGATGATGGACGGCGACGGCGACGGCTTCGTCACCGAGGCCGAGTTCCGCGCGCATGCGCAGCACGACGGCATGCAGCACGACATGGATCGCGGCACGGATGACGACGACGGCATGAAGGACATGGACGATGACGCCATGGACGACGACATGGACGACACCATGGATGCGAGCGATCCGGTGGACGATGCCACCGACGACGGCATCGACGATCCGGTCGACGGCTGAGTCGCGATCCAAGATCTACGCATTGGGAGCACCGGTACCACGGCGCCGGTGCTCCATCTCGATCGGGGGTGCCGCGGCCGCCGCTCAGGCGGGTGGAGTCAGCCGCAGCAGCCGTGCGTCGTCGCCGTCTTCCAGCAACCAGATATCGCCATCGGGTCCCTGCTCGACTTCGCGGATGCGCTCATCCATCTCGAAGCGTTCGGCCTCGCGCGCGCCGTCCCCCTCGAATTCCACCCGCACCAGCGCCTGCCCGGACAGTGCGCCGATCAGCGCGTCGCCGCGCCATTCGGGGAAGCTGGCACCGTCGTAGATCACCAGTCCCGCCGGCGAGATCACCGGGGTCCAGCCGACCACCGGGGCGATGAATTCCGGGCGGGTGTCATGGTCGGGAATGGGGCGGCCGTCGTAGTGGTCGCCGTTCGACACGATCGGGTAGCCGTAGTTGCCGCCGCGCTCGACCCGGTTGAGTTCGTCGCCGCCGCTGGGACCCATCTCGTGGTTCCACAACTGCCCGTCGGCATCGAAGGCCAGCCCCAGCGGGTTGCGATGGCCGAGCGACCAGATCTGCGCGGTGACGTCATTCGCTTCGGCATCACCGGCGCCGGCGGCCTGATCGACGAACGGATTGTCGGCCGGCACGCTGCCGTCGGCGTTGAGGCGGATGATCTTGCCGAGGTTGGACTGCATGTCTTGTGCGGGGTCGAACTTCTGTCGTTCGCCCGAGCTGATCCACAGGTAGCCGTCGGGGCCGAAGGCGAGGCGATGGCCGTAGTGGCCGCGACCCTTGACCTTGGGCACCTGTCGCCAGATCACCTGCAGGTCCGACAGCTTGCCGCCGCCGTTCTTGTCGAGCGTCAAGGTGGCGCGCGCGACCGCGGCGCCGCGGGTGTCGCCTTCGCCGGCCTCGGCGTAGCTCAGGTAGACCATCCGGTTGTCGGCGAAATCCGGATGCGCGATGACGTCGCCGAGGCCGCCCTGGCCGCCGTAGTCGACCGCCGGCACGCCGCTGATCTCGCTGACCTTCGGCGTGCCGGATGCGTCCAGGACTAGCCGCTTGAGCGTGCCACCGCGTTCGGTCACCAGCAGCTCGCCCGAGGGCAGGAAGGTCATCGCCCAGGGTTCGTCGAAACTGGCGACCTCGGCGATCGCGAACGGCTTGCCGTCGGCCGCGGCGGTGGTTTCGGCGGGCACCTGCGGCATGGCGGCGACGTTGGCCTCGCCGTTGCCGGGACTGCAGGCGCACAGCAGGGCGACGCACGCGCTTCCCAGCAGGCGCGACGAGCGCCGGTTCAACATCGCACGGTTCAACGTCCGGTGGTTCAACACGACCCAGTTCTTCATGGCAACCCGACTCACGACATGGCCTTGGTGGCCTCGAACGGTAACGGTGCGGCCCCTGCGCTGACAATGCGCGGTTCGGCCGCGGTCAGCAGTTCCTTGTCGCCATCGACCACCACCAGGATGTTGCCGGCCTCGATCTCGTCGTGGAACTTGCGACGGATCGGATCCGGCAATGACGAGCCGACCAGCGCCGAGGCCCAGCAGCCGACCACCGCGCCGGCGACGGTCGCGGCGGCGGCGCCGGCAATGGTGACCCCCAGCGGCGGGATCGCCACCGCGACCAGACCGGCGACCAGGCCCGCGCCGGCGCCGTAACCAGCGCCACGCACGGCGGCCGGCATCAGGTCGGTGTCGGCTTCCTTGCGTTCGTTGGGAATCGAATCGACCTCGATGTCCGAGCGCGCCACCAGCAGGATGTCGTCGTCGGGGATCCCGGCCGCCCGCGCCGCATCCATCGCGGCCTCGGCGGAAGGCAGGTCGGGCGTGCTGAATACGTGTCGCAGCTTCATGGGCTCGCTCCTAGCATCGAGGCGGTCGACGATGCCGGCGACGGTCGACGGAGTTGCGCGGCGGCGTCTGCATTCAGCTTTGCGCCAGAGCGGTTATTCAGGCGTGATGAGGCACGGCACCACGTTCACCCCCACGACGCTAGCGTCGAACCCGGCCTGAGACCGGTCCTCGCGCCCAGGAGGTTCCAATGCTGCCCGGCGTCAGCGTGCAATGCCCCTACTGCGGCGAAACCATCGAACTGCTGGTCGACGATTCGGTCGACCAGCAGCACTACGTCGAGGATTGCCCCGTCTGTTGCCGGCCGATCGAGGTCACCGTGGCGCTGGAGGCGGACGGGCCGCGGCTGCAGGTGGCGGCGGACTCGGACTAGCCAAGGTGCAGGCTTCACTGGCCGGACTGCACTCCGTCGCCACCACATGGAAGAAGGGCGCCGTGATGGCGCCCTTCCTCGTCTGCCGCCCGCTCAGTGCTGACGCGGGGTCTTGTTGGTGTCCTGCTGGCGTTGGCCCGTAGCGGGTTTCGGCTGTTCCTTCTGACGGTCCTTCGCACCGGCCTGCTGGCTCCGGGTCTGATCCTGGCCGGGTTCCTTCTGACCTGGCTTCTGGTTTTGCTGGTCGTGACGCATGAAGTGACTCCTAGCTCAATGATCCGGCGCGACGGCTGTCGACCGGTTGCGTTTCCGCAAGACGAAGGTGCGCCGCGATCGGTTAGCGGCGCGGGCAATAAACGTGAAAAGGAGCGAAAGCGGCCACGACCGATGAACCGTTCATCGGGGCCGCCTGCCTGAGCAAATCCCAAGTGCGCGTGAAGGTTGCGTTCGCGTTCATTCTCCCGACGCCGCCGAGGCGGGCGATTTCGCCGCGCGGGTCACGGTTTAGCGGATGTTCGCGCCACGCCTAGCGGGATCGGCAGACGCGCGGGTTAAACCAACGTTGTCGTAACGATTGCCAGCCGGAAATCGTTCATGCCGCCCCCGGCAAGGTGCGGGTCGTGCGGAATCGACCCTCCCCCAATCGTCCGTGCAGCAACACTCCTTGCAACCCTTTCCGCCGGTTCCATCGGAACCGGCATTCCAGGAGAAACCCCATGAACAAGCTTTCCCGCAGCACGCTCGCCTTTGCCTTCGTCGCTTCGCTGGCCGCCCCGCTGGCATTCGCCCAGGACGCCAGCACCGATGTCGGCACCGATGTCGGCACCGACGCCGCCGCGCAGGCCGCGCCGACCGAGCAGATGGCCGACCCGGCCGCCGCCGCCCCGCAGGCGCTGAGCTGGAACGATGTCGATGCCGACAAGGACGGCGCCCTGAGCCAGGCCGAAGCCGGCTCGGTGCCGGAACTGGTCACCGTGTTCGCCGACGCCGACGCCGACGCCGACGGCTCGCTGACCGCCGATGAGTACCAGGCCTATGTCGCGAAGGTCCAGGCCGAGGGTTCGGCCGGCAGCGGCGGCTGATCAATCAACCACGCCGAAGGATCGGACCAGAGGACAGGAAAAGGGCGGCCGGTCGGTCGCCCTTTTTCTTTGCGCGTGCATGGGTGCCCGGCATACTGCGCCGATGGACGACACAGAGCGAATCGCGATGGTCGGCTTCGACGCCGACGACACCCTGTGGCGCAGCCAAGACTATTTCGACGCCGCCCAGCTGGAGTTTGAACGCCTGCTGGCGCCCTACGTCGACCTCGCCGACAGTCGCGCGCAGCAGCGGCTGTACGAAGTCGAGAGCCGCAACATCGCGGTGTTCGGCTACGGCGTCAAAGGCATGGTGCTGTCGATGATCGAGGCCGCGGTCGAGCTGACCGACGCCCGCATCAGCGCCAGTGACCTGCACCGCATCGTTGGCCTCGGCAAGGAATTGCTGCGCCATCCGGTCGAGTTGCTGCCGGGCATCCGCGAGGCGGTCGAGGCGATCGCCCGCGACTTCGAAATCGTGCTGATCACCAAGGGCGACCTGTTCCACCAGGAAGCCAAGGTCCGCGACTGCGGCCTCGCGGACCTGTTCCGCCGGATCGAGATCGTCAGCGAGAAGGACAGCGCGACCTACGCCCGCCTGCTGGCCGAATTCGAGCTGCCGGCGCGGCGCTTCGTGATGATCGGCAACTCGCTGCGTTCCGACATCGCCCCGGTGCTGGCGCTGGGCGGGTGGGGCATCCATGTGCCGTACCACACCACCTGGGCGCACGAGAACGCGGTCGAGATCGACGCCGGCTCGCCGCGGCTGCGGACGGTCAGCGCGGCCGACCAACTGCCGGCGGCGATGGCCGAACTGGCCCGGGTCGCCGCTGGCGGGGTCGCTGGGACGTCGTAATAATAGCTTTACACATGGCTGCTTTGAGTTATGGTGGAGGCCGCACAGACTGATGCCGCCGCACATTCGCGGTGTCACCGGATTTCGCCATGAAAACCCTCACGCTTGCGCTCGCGGCGAGCCTTGCCACCAGTCTCGCCCTCGCCACCGCCGCCTGCGACGCACAGTCGCCGACCGACCCGGCCGCGACCACGCCGGCGACCACACCGGCCCATGCTCCGGCATCCGCGCATGCCGCCAACAGCACTGCCGCCACGCCCGCGGCGCCAAAGCTGCAGGCCGACCTGCGCGCGCTGTGGAACGACCACGTGGTCCAGACCCGCGCCTACGCGATGGCGGTGAACGCCGGCGACAGCGGCGCCGCCGCCGAGGCGGCCGATGGCGTGGTCGCCAATGCCAAGACCCTGTCCGGCGCGGTCGCCGGTTTCTATGGCGAGGCCGCCGGCGAGCGGATGATGGAACTGCTGGGCGGCCATTGGGGGGCGGTGAAGGCGATGACCGACAGCGGCCATGCCGACGACGCGGCCGCCAGCCAGGCGGCGATGACCACGCTGCTGGCCAACGCCGACGAGATCGCCGCGTTCCTGTCGGGCGCCAACCCGAACCTGCCCGCGGACGCGGTGCGCGGCCTGCTGGTCGCCCACGGCGCCCACCACGCCGCGCAGATCAAGCAGATCATGGCCGGCGACATGGCGGCCGAGGTCGAGACCTGGGCGGCGATGCAGGCGCACATGGACGTGATTGCCGATGCGCTGGCCGGCGCGATCGCCAAGCAGTTCCCGGACAAGGTCGCCTGACCGCATGGGCCGCCTGCGCCAATTCGGGAGCAGCCGGCAGAAGCTGCTGCGCGTGTTGTTGCAGGCGCCGCAGGGGAGCACGGTCGGACAGATCTGCGACGCCTTGCGGCTGACCCACAACGCGGTGAGGCAACACCTCGCCGCGTTGATTTCGATGGGGCTGGTCGCGCACGGCCACAGCCGCGCTACCGGCGGCCGACCGCAGGCGTGCTACCTGCTGACCGCGGCCGGTCGCGACCTGTTTCCGCGCAATTACGATTTGATCGCCGGCAAGGTGATCGAGCATCTGCTCGCGAGCGCCGGCCCGGCGAAGGTGCAGGAGTTGCTCGCCGTGATGGGCCGCGAACTCGGCAGTGCCGCGGCCGCGGCGACGGTCGACGGCGGCGATGCCGGCGACGACGCGGTCGCCATCTCGCTGGCGGATCAACTCGAGGCGCTCGGCTACGAGGCCCAAGCCGTGCGCCACGGCGACGAGTTGCAGGTGGAAGCGCACAACTGCGTGTTCCATGCACTCGCGCAGCAGCATCCGGAGGTCTGCCACTTCGACCTGGCGTTCATGCAGGCCGCCAGCGGCCGGCCGATCCAGCACATGGAATGCCTGGTGCGCGGTGGCCGCGCATGCAGGTTCCGGATCGGGCCCAGGCAGCTTCCGGAATGAACGGGCGATATACCGTTTCGCCGCAACCGGCGCTTGCGGGGATTCGTTAAAAACCCGTTCACCCGGGCCGCCGCAGTGTAGGGGTGTGCCTGCAATCTCGCGGGCCTGGAAGAAGGAGAAGTGCCATGGCCCTGCTGTCCCGCTTGCTCGCTCCCGTCGTATTCGCTGCCGGACTCGGCATGGCGGCGCTGTCGCCGATGCCGGCCCAAGCGCAAAGTGGCGACGACCTGGTCCGCGTGCTGGTCGACGTCGCCGACGTGATGTTCCGCAGTGGCGCGCCGTACTACCGCCACGGCAACTACGGCCACGACGATCGCCTGATCGTGGTGCGCGACCGTTACGGCCGGCCGGTGTATTACCGCCAGGTGCGGCGTGGCCATGACGGCTACGACCGCCATCGGAACTACGGCCAGTACCGCAGCCAGCAGGTTCGCAGCCGCAAGTGCAACAAGCACGGCAAATGCAAGGTGACCTACTACGATCCGCGGCATGACCGCGACCGTTACAGCCATTACGACCGCCATGACCGCAACGACCGCTACCGCTGGCAGGCGCGTCAGTGGCGCGACCGCGACGACGACCGTGACTGGGATGACGACTGATCGCACCGGCCGCGCCTGATCGACCCGACGGCACCGCTACCGCGGTGCCGTCGTCGTTTGCGCATCGCAGCATGGGCTGCCGACGGATCGGGTAGCCTTCGCCTCCGGTACCCCAACACGAGCCGACCGCATGAACCTCCGCCCGACCCTGCTGATCCCCGCGCTGGCCGCCGGCCTGCTCGCCGTTGCCGCCATGCCTGCCCACGCGGCCGGACCAATCGATTGCAAGCTGCGCTTCGACCTGTCGGGCTGGTCGGTGTTCTACAAGACCGGCAAAGGCAGCGGCACGGTCAGTTGCGACAACGGCCAGAGCATGCCGGTGCAGATCCGCACCAAGGGCGGCGGCCTGAGTTTCGGCAAGACCGAGATCAAGGACGGCACCGGCGAGTTCTCCGGCCTGTACCGGATCGAGGACGTGCTCGGCACCTACGCCACTGCCGAAGCGCATGCCAGCGCCGGTACCGCGACCAAGGCCCAGGTAATGACCAAGGGCGACGTCTCGCTGGCGCTGGCTGGCAAGGGCGAGGGCTGGAGTGTCGGCGTGGCCTTCGGCAAGTTCGTGATCGAGCGCTGAGCGCCGACGCCGGCTGAACGGGCGCGGCCGGATTACGGACGGGTTCACCGCCGCGCCCCGACCATGCTCGTGTAGCCGGCTCCGTCCGGCCTGTTAACCGGAGATCGACGATGCCCCTCAAGCCACGGATATTCGCGCTCGCCGCCGCGGTGGCCGCATTGACCGGCGTCCCGGCGTTTGCCCAGGACTTCAGCTTCGGCTGGAACCCGCGTAGCGGCGATGTCTGGGTCGACTCCCAACTCAGCGATGTCAACCGCTACGGCAGCCGCTACCGGCAACCGTTCGTCGACGAAATGGTGCGCTACTACGGCGCTCCGCGTGACTTGGTGAGCAGCCTGCTGGTCGAGCGTCACTGGGCCCCGGGCGATGTCTACTACGCCTGCGCCATCGCACAGATCCTCGGCCGCCCGTGCCGCTACGTGGTCGACATCTGGGAGCGCGACCACGAGCAGGGTTGGGGCAACGTCGCCAAACAGTTGGGAATCAAGCCCGGCTCGGACGAGTTCCATCGGCTCAAGCGCGGTTTCGTCTCGACCTACGACCGCTGGGCGCGGCCGATCCGGATCGACGAGGACCTGTACCCGCATTACCCCGACCGCGCCCGCGCGATACGCGCCGAGGCTGCGGCCGAGCGCGCGCCTAGCCATACCGCGGGCCATGGCAAGCGTGGCAAGGGCGAGGACAACCGCGCCGGCAAGGGCAGCAACGACCGCAAGGGCAGCGACGCCAACAAGGGCAATGGCCGGAACAAGGGCAACAGCAAGAGCAACAACAAGAGCAACAACAAGAGCGACAACAAGAGCGACAACAAGAGCGACAACAAGAGCGACAACAAGAGCGACAACAAGAGCGACAACAAGAGCGACAAGGGCGACAAGGGCTAGTTCGCGCGGCATATCATGCGGCCATGAATCCACACGCCGCTCCGTTTCGCATCGTCGATTTCGACCCGCGCTGGCGCGCCGACTTCGCCCGACTCAACCTCGAATGGTTGCAACGCTGGTTCGTGGTCGAGCCGGTCGACCACCAGGTCCTGCACGACCCGGAAACCCACCTGCTCGCCGACGGCGGCCGGGTGCTGTTCGCCGTCGATGCCGATGACCGCGCGGTCGGTACCGTCGCACTCAAGCGCGAAGCGGCGGGTGTCTACGAACTGACCAAGATGGTGGTGGAGCCGCGAATGCGCGGCGCCGGCATCGGCCGATTGCTGATGCAGGGCGCGCTCGATGCGTTCGTCGCGCTCGATGGGCGCGAGCTGTTCCTGGAGTCCAGCCTCAAGCTCGGGCCGGCGTTGAAGCTCTACGAGAGCGTCGGCTTCGTCCACCACCCGGCACCGCGTCCGGGTTCGCACTACGCCCGCGCCGACGTCTACATGGTGTGGCAGCCGACCGGCGGTTGACGGTCACGGGCCGGCCGGACACGGCCTTCAGTCGGCGCTGCCCCAGAGTTCCTCGAGCCGCCCGTCGCGACCGCAGCTGAAGCGGTAGTACTTGTAGCGAATGGGGTTCTTCTCGTAGTAGTCCTGATGGTAACCCTCGGCCGGGTAGAACGTGGTTGCGGTGGCGATTTCGGTGGCGATCGGGCGCTCGAAACGCCCCGAGGCCTGCCACTTGCGCTTGCTCGCCTCGGCCAGTTGCCGCTGTTTTTCGCCGATGGTGAAGATCGCGCTGCGGTACTGGTCGCCGACATCGCAGAACTGGCGGTCGACCGCGACCGGGTCGATGTTGCGCCAGAACACCTGCAACAGTTTTTCGTAGCTGACCTGGCGCGGGTCGTATTTGACCTGCACCGCTTCGGCGTGGCCGGTGCCACCGGCGGAGACCTGCTCGTAGGTCGGGTTGGCGACGTGGCCGCCGATGTAGCCCGAGGTGGTGGAAACCACGCCGGGCAACTTGTCGAACGGCGGCTCCATGCACCAGAAGCAGCCGCCGGCGAACACCGCCGTCGCGGTGTCGGTCGCGCCGGTCGCAGGTGTCTTTGCCGCGCTGGTCGTGCTGGTTTGCGCCTTGGTGTCGGGCGCGGCGTCGCCGCCGGACTGGGCGCAGGCACCCAGCGCGGTCAGCAACGGCAACACGCCGAACACGGCGGCGCGGCGCAACGACTGCGCACGCGATCGGATGGAAGGGTGGGAAGTGCGCATGGTCAACCTCGCAGTGCGGGAAGGGATTGGCCGCGTGGCACGAAGCGCAGCGCCAGGCCGTTATTGCACCAGCGTTCGCCGCGCGGCGGCGGGCCGTCGTTGAACACGTGGCCCTGGTGTCCGCCGCAGCGCGCACAGTGGTACTCGGTGCGTGGGATCAGCAGCACCAGGTCGCGCTTGGTGCCCATCGCGCCTGCGATCGGCCGGGTGAAGCTGGGCCAGCCGGTGCCACTGTCGAACTTGTGCTTGCTGTCGAACAGCGGCAGGTAGCACGCCGCGCAGACGAAGCTGCCGTCGCGCTTCTCGTCGTCCAGCGGACTGCTGAACGCCGGCTCGGTGTTCTCCTCGAACAGCACCTCGAACGCCGCCTCACTGACCTTGTCGCGCCAGAACGCGTCGGGATGGTCGAGCGCGACCACCGGCGCGCTGCCGGCCTTCGCGGGCGGCGCCGGGGTCTGCGAGCAGGCCGGCAGCCACGGTAGCGCCAATGCGGCGCCCAGCCCCTGCAATACGCTGCGTCGGTTCATGCCTGTCTCCGGTAGTGGGCAACGGGATGTGTTGTCGGTTGTTGGACGCCTGCTACGCGGAATAATTCCATGTCGCATGCGTCCCACGTGTGCAGTGGGCGGATGGACACCGGTTTCGGGTACGTTCGGTGGGGACCGGTCCGCCACCGTTGCGAACTTTCGCCTGCCATCCTGCCTCCAATGCAGGCCTTGAACCCGCACTCCCCATTGCCGGAATCGTCCATGAGCCAATCCCGAGTCACCTCCGCCTGGCGCTGGGCGCTGCTGTTCGCGCTCGTCGTAGCGGTGGCGTGGGCCTGGCAGTCGGGCGCGGCCGATGCACTGACGCTGGACCACCTGAAGTTGCGCCAGGCCGAGTTGCTGGCGTGGGTGGCCGCCAACCGGTGGCTCGCAGCGGGGGTGTTCTTCGCGGTCTATGTCGCGGTCGCGGCGGCGTCGATCCCCGGCGCGGCGGTGATGACGGTGGCGGCCGGCGCTTTGTTCGGCTTGCTTGAAGGCACCTTGCTGGTCTCGTTCGCCAGCAGCATCGGCGCCTCGCTGGCGTTCCTGGCCGCGCGCTTCGTGCTGCGCGACAGCCTGCGCGCGCGTTATGGCGAACGCCTGAAGAAGATCGACGCCGGGATCGAGCGCGATGGCGCGTTCTATCTGTTCACCCTGAGGCTGGTGCCGGTGTTCCCGTTCTTCCTGGTCAACCTGTTGGCCGGGCTGACCTCGCTAAGATTGCGCACGTTCTACTGGGTCAGCCAGCTCGGAATGCTCGCGGGCACGCTCGTCTACGTTTACGCGGGGACCCAACTGGTGCGGATCGACACCTTGCGTGACGTGCTGTCGCCGGGCCTGCTGGGCGCGCTGGTACTGCTCGGCGTCCTGCCGCTGCTGGCCCGGTGGCTTGCGCGCTGGCTGGCCGCGCGCCGGGTGTATCGCGGCTTCAGACGGCCTTCGAAGTTCGACTACAACCTGCTGGTGATTGGCGCCGGCTCGGCCGGGCTGGTGTCGGCCTATATCGCCGCGACGGTCCGGGCCAAGGTCGCGCTGGTCGAGAAACACAGGATGGGTGGCGACTGCCTCAACACCGGCTGCGTGCCGTCGAAAGCCTTGCTGCGCACCGCGCGTCTGCTGGCGCAGGCGCGCGACAGCCAGCGGTTCGGGGTGCGCGCGATGCAGGCGGATTTCGATTTCGCCGACGCGATGCAGCGGGTGCAACAGGTGATCGCGAAGATCGCGCCACACGATTCGGTCGAGCGCTACACCGACCTCGGGGTCGACGTCGTGCGTGGGGAGGCGAGGCTGGTGTCGCCGTGGGAGGTCGAGGTCGACGGCCGTCGGATCAGCGCACGCAGCATCGTGCTGGCGACCGGCGCGCGACCGCTGGTGCCGGAGATCGACGGGCTGGAGGGCGTCGGCTACCTGACCAGCGACACGGTGTGGAACCTGCGTGAGTTGCCGCGGCGCCTGCTGGTGCTCGGCGGCGGTCCGATCGGCTGCGAGCTGGCGCAGGCGTTCGCGCGTTTCGGCAGCGCGGTGACGCTGGTTGAAATGGCGCCGCGGCTGCTGTCGCGCGAGGATGCCGACGCCGCCGGACTGGTAGCCGCCGCGTTGCAGGCCGAAGGCGTGCGACTCGCCACCGCGCACGCCGCCGTGCGGGTCGAACCGGATGCCACCGGTGGTGGCCGGCTGGTCTGCGAGCACGACGGCGGCGAGGTCACGCTCCAGTTCGATGCCTTACTGCTGGCGCTCGGCCGCCGCGCCAATGTCGAAGGCTTCGGCCTGGAGCCACTGGGCGTGCGCCTGCGCGACAACGGCAGCATCGACGCCGATCCGCTGCTGCGCACCAATTTCCCCAACATCCATGTCTGCGGCGATGCCACCGGGCCGTACCAGTTCACCCATGTCGCGTCGCACCAGGCCTGGTACGCCGCGGTGAATGCGCTGGTCGCGCCGTTCTGGTCGTTCGATATCGACTATCGGGTGATCCCGTGGGCGACGTTCACCGAACCCGAGGTCGCCCGCGTCGGCCTGTCGGAAGACGAGGCAGGCGAGCGCGGCATCGAGGTCGAGGTCACCCGCTACGGCATCGACGACCTCGACCGCGCGATCGTCGATGGCGTCGACCGCGGCTTCGTCAAGGTACTGACCGCACCGGGCAAGGACAGGATCCTCGGCGCCACGATCGTCGGCGAGCACGCGGCCGAGCTGCTGGCCGAGTTCGTGCTGGCGATGAAGCACGGCATTGGTCTCAATAAACTGCTCGGCACCATCCACATCTATCCGACCTTGGCCGAGGCCAACAAGTACGCCGCCGGCAACTGGAAGCGCGCGCGCGCGCCGGAGAGGGTGTTGCGCTGGGCCGGTCGCTTCTTCGACTGGCGCCGGGGCTGAGTGGTGGAGACGATGCTGGCGCGGGTGACGGCGGTGGTACCGGTGGGGCCGGGCGATGCGGTCGCGCCGTCGCTGCGCGAACAGTTGCTGGAGTTGCCGCTGCAGGTCCACGAGGTGCGCGCGAGCGATCCGGCGACGGGCGCGAGCGGGGTGCGCGCCGGACCGCGGCCGCAATGGCGGATCAGCCACGCGCCGCCTGGCCGCGCGCGTCAGCAGAACGCCGGCGCGCGCGATGCAGCCGGCGACTGGCTGTGGTTCCTGCATGCCGATTGCGAGTTGGCGCCGGACACCGTGCTGGCGCTGTCGCGGTTTGTGGCGAGTGCGGTCGGACGCGCCGGCAATGTGGCGCCGATCGCCGGCTATTTCGACCTGCGCTTCCTCGATGACGGCCCGACCATGACCCGGTTGAATGCTGCGGGCGCCTGGCTGCGCAGCCACTGGCTGGGCCTGCCATTCGGCGACCAGGGGTTGCTGCTGCCGCGACGGCTGTTCGAGCGAATGGGCGGTTTCGACAATGCACTCGAACGTGGCGAGGACCACGACCTGGTCTGGCGCCTGCGCCGCGCCGGAGTGTCGTTGCAACCGGTCGGCGCGCCGCTGCTGACCAGCGCGCGCAAATACGCCGAACGCGGCTGGTGGGCCACCACTACCGGCCACCTCGGTGAAACCGCGCGGCAGGCATGGCGGTTCTCGCGTCGCGGAAGCGCATCGCGATGAACGGCGGTGTCGCGATTTTCGTCAAGACCCCGGGCCGGTCCGCGCTCAAGACACGCCTTGCGGCCGATCGCGGCGAGGCTTATGCGAGTGGCTGGTATCGGCGCGCGGCGGCTGCGGTCGCCTCGGTGGCGCGGCAGGCGCAGGCGCGCCACGGACTGGTCGCGTACTGGGCGGTGGCCGAGGCCGATGCGCGAGACGCCTGGCCGGACCTGCCGACCTTGGCGCAAGGCGCGGGCGGCCTCGGCGAACGGATGGCGCGGGTGCATGCGCAACTGGTCGAGCGCCACGGCTTCGGCCTGCTGCTCGGCGCCGACAGTCCGCAACTAACCGCCGAATTGCTCGGCGAGGCGATGGATTGGCTGGCCGCGTCGGCCCCCCGGCTGCTGCTCGGACCGGCCAGCGATGGCGGCTTCTGGATATTCGGCGGCAACCACGCGTTGCCGGTGGTGCGCTGGACCGGCGTGGCCTACAGCACGGCCGACACCGCCGCGCGCCTGCGCGATTCACTGTGCGATGCCGGCGACTGGCGCACACTGCCGACATTGACCGACGTCGACCACGCGAGCGACTTGCCCGCGGTGCGCGACGCCCTCCAGCGGCTGCAGAACCCGACCCCGGAGCAACGCGCGCTGGCGGCATGGATGGACCGGCACGAGGACTCCCCGCATGCATGACACCTGGCCAATGCTGCGCGACAGCGACTTCCCGCGGATCCAGCGCGATCGCCTCGACACCCTGCAGCTCAACCTTGGCTACCTGTGCAACCTCAGTTGCATCCATTGCCACGTCAACGCCGGCCCTCGCCGCACCGAGCTGATGGACCGCGACACCATGATGCTGGCGCTGCAGGTCGCGCAGCGACACCGCGCCGGCACCCTCGACGTCACCGGCGGCTCGCCGGAGATGAACCCGCATTTCCGCTGGCTGGTGACCCAGGCCCGCGACGCCGGCCTGCACGTGATGGACCGGCTCAACCCGACGATCATGGAGGAGCCCGGCTACGAATGGGTCGGCGAATTCCTCGCGATCCATCGGGTTGAAACGATCGCCTCGCTGCCGTGCTACAGCCAGGCCAACGTCGACGAACAGCGCGGGCAGGGCGTGTTCGACGCCTCGATCCGCGCGTTGCAGGCGCTCAACGCGCTCGGCTACGGCCGCGACGGCAGCGGCTTGGTGCTCAACCTGGTCTACAACCCCAACGGCGCGTTCCTGCCGCCCGGCCAGCAGCAGTTGCAGGCCGACTACAAGCGCCTGCTCGGCGACAACTTCGGCATCGTGTTCAACCAGTTGTACGCGCTGGCCAACATGCCGATCCAGCGCTATGGCTCGTGGCTGCTGTCGAAGGGCCATTTCGCCACCTACATGGCGACCCTCAAGGGCGCCCACCGCGCCGACAACGTCGACGGTGTGATGTGCCGCTCGTTGGTCAGCGTCGACTACCAGGGCTACCTGTACGACTGCGACTTCAACCAGATGCTGCGCCTGCCGCTGGGCGCCGCCGAACCCGTCGCGGCGGGCGCCGCGCGTCCGCACCTGCGCGACTTGCTGGACGGTCCGCTACCGCACCGGATCGCAACCGCGGAGCATTGCTACGGCTGCACCGCCGGGCAGGGCTCCAGCTGCGGTGGCGCGTTGCATTGAGCATCGGCTAAGGCTACGGAAGCGCCCGGCCGACGCCCGTACAATGGCCACCGATGATCCATGCGCCCGCCATTCCACCCGCGCAGTTGCGTCTGTCCGTCGCCCCGATGATGGACTGGACCGACTCCCACTGCCGCGTGTTCCACCGCCTGCTCGCGCCGCACGCGCGGCTGTACACCGAGATGGTCCACGCCAACGCGGTGATCCATGGCGACCGCGAGCGCCTGCTGGCGATGGATCCGGTCGAGCATCCGGTCGCGTTGCAACTCGGCGGCAGCGAACCGGAGCTGCTGGCGCAGGCGGCACGGATCGGCGCGGACACCGGTTTCGACGAGATCAACCTCAACTGCGGCTGCCCGTCCGACCGGGTCCAGGCCGGGCGCTTCGGTGCATGCCTGATGCGCGAGCCGACGCTGGTCGCCGCCTCGGTCGCGGCGATGGTCGAAGCCTGCTGTTCCGAAGCCGGCGACGTGCCGGTCACGGTCAAGTGTCGGCTCGGGGTCGACGACGACCACGATTACGACCGCTTCTGCGCCTTCATCGACGAGGTCGCCGATGCCGGCTGCCGGATGTTCGTGGTCCACGCGCGTAACGCCTGGTTGCAGGGGCTGTCGCCGAAGGAGAACCGCGAGGTGCCGCCGCTGCGCTACGACTGGGCGTACCGGCTCAAGCGCGAGCGGCCGGACCTGCAAGTGATCGTCAACGGGGGCATCAACGACGCCAACGAGGCGACGACGCACCTGGGCCACGTCGACGGCGCGATGCTCGGCCGCGCGGCGTACCACGACCCCTACCTGCTGCATCGCCTCGATGCGCAATGGTTCGGCGGGGTGCAGCGCCCGCGCGCCGAGTTGTTGCGCGCCCTGCGCCCCTACGTCGAGGCGCAGCTCGAGCGCGGCGTGTTCCTCAAGCACATCACCCGCCACCTGCTCGGCCTGTTCGCCAACCAGCGCGGCGGCCGCGCGTTCCGCCAGGTACTCAGCGAGGGCGCGCACAAGCCCGGCGCCGATTGGGGCCTGGTCGAGCGCGCGCTGGCGGTCACCGAATCGTTCCAGTCCGACGTCGCCCCGGCGTCGCCCTGACCCTTCCCGCAATCCGGACCCGCAAGGACTGCACATGCTGACCCGCGACACCGCCACCTTCCTCGACCACGCCCGCCGCATCGACACCGACTTCGGCCCCGCGACCGCGCGCGCCGCCTTCATGGTCGCGCCCGACGGTTTCCGCCTGGCCGAGCAGTCCGCCGCCGACAACCGCTACATGGCGGAGGCCGGCAGCTTCGATGCCGCCCGCGCCTCGGCCCAGCATCGCGAGCTGCAACGCGCGTTCGCCGAGGTTATTCCGACGATCTGCTTCGCCGGCGACCCGGCAACCCCCGACGCGCTTTTCCCCAACAATGTGTTCGCCACCGCGGCCGGCCGCTACGTGGTCGGCCGCATGCGCCACCCGGTGCGCCAGCGCGAGGCGGCGCGCGACGACATCCGCGGCTTCTTCGGCGGCGTGCTCGACTACGCCGAGATCGACCTGTCGACCCAGCCGCACCCGTGCGAACTGACCGGCGCACTGGTGATCGACCGTGCCCGCGGCCTCGGCTTCGCCGGTCTGTCCGAGCGCTGCGACGAGGAAGGTGCGCGCCTGATGCACGAGGCCCTGGGCTTGCGCGCGACCCTGCTGTTCGACCTTGCCGAAGGCGAGTACCACACCAACGTGGTGCTGGCGGTGCTCGCCGGCCGCGCCGCGCTGGTCTGCACGAAGGGGTTCGCCGATCCGAAGGTGGTCGATACGATCGCCGCGCTGTATGCGCCGCACGCCGTGCTGTTGTCGCCGGCCGAGCACGCCGCGTTCGCCGGCAATGCGATCGCGCTGTCGGACGATGTGGTCTGGATGAGCGCGCACGCCGGTCGGTCGCTGACCGCGACTAGCCGCGAGGCGCTGGCCGCGGCGGGTTTCCAGGTCCGCACGGTCGAACTGGATGCGATCGAGGCCGGCGGTGGCTCGCTGCGTTGTTGCGTCGGCGAGATCTATTGAGCGGGATCCATTGAGTCGCGGGCAACGCGTTCGCGGCTGAATGGCGGCCACCGTGTGAAGAAAAAGTTCAGATCGGATTCACCGCCTGGCTCCAACAATGCCTCATCACATCGCTGACCGGCGATGCTGTCCCCGTACCTGTGAGGGCGCATGTCGACCCGCTCCACCAACCTGGCCGCGCTGATCCTGTTGGCTGCCACCGCCGCGACGGCGGGCGATGCCCTGGCCCAGCGCACCCGCGCCGACGCGCGCGAATCCAATCGCGCGCTGGCCGATCGCTCGGCCGACCGCAGCCATGCAGGGCATCGCGACGAACGTGGCGATGACCACCGCGCCTTGTCCGCCGCGGTCCGCCGGGTCGAACGACGTACCGGCGGCCAGGTGCTGAGTGCCGAGCGGGTGCCGTACGACGGCCGCGACATCAACCGGATCAAGGTGGTCGACGCCAGCGGCCGGGTCCGCGTCTATGTCGACGATCCACGCGCCCGCGCCCCGCAGGGCCGGGTGCGTACACGCGGCGACGACAACTGAACCGCCACTCTATTAGTCTGAACGACCTGAACGCTCCCCGTTCAGGGTCTGCGACCGACTCGCAATAGGAGAACCCATGCGCATCCTGCTGGTGGAAGATGAAGCCCCGCTGCGAGAGACCCTTGCCGCGCGACTGAAGCGCGAGGGCTTCGCGGTGGACGCCGCGCAAGACGGCGAGGAAGGCCTCTACATGGGCCGCGAGGTGCCATTCGACCTCGGCATCATCGACCTCGGCCTGCCGAAGATGTCCGGCATGGAACTGATCAAGGCGCTGCGCGAGGAAGGCAAGAAATTCCCGGTGCTGATCCTGACCGCGCGCTCGAGCTGGCAGGACAAGGTCGAGGGCCTGAAGCAGGGCGCCGACGACTACCTGGTCAAGCCGTTCCATGTCGAGGAACTGCTGGCCCGGCTCAACGCGCTGGTCCGCCGCGCCGCCGGCTGGAGCAAGCCGACCCTGGAATGCGGTCCGGTGATGCTCGACCTCGCCGCGCAGACCGTCAGCGTCAGCGACAGCAACGTCGACCTCACCAGCTACGAGTACAAGGTGCTCGAGTACCTGATGATGCATGCCGGCGAACTGGTGTCGAAGGCCGACCTCACCGAGCACATCTACCAGCAGGATTTCGATCGCGACTCCAACGTGCTGGAAGTGTTCATCGGCCGCCTGCGCAAGAAGCTCGACCCCGACGGCACCCTCAAGCCGATCGAGACCGTGCGTGGACGGGGGTATCGGTTTGCCATCCCGCGCAGCGGGGACTGACCCCGCCCGCCCGGTAGCAGGCAGCCGCGCGTCGTGAGTTGGGGCCAGCCGCGCTCGTTGCAGGCGCGCCAGTTGCTCGCCGCCAGCCTCGGCCTGGTCGCGTTCCTGGCGCTGGCCGGCTATGCGCTCGACCGCGCATTCCTGGAAACCGCCGAGAGCAACCTCTACCAGCGCATGCGCAGCTACGCGCTGGCGTATGCCGACGCCGACTTCGCTCGCGACGGCACGTTCATCCCGCCCTATACCCCGCCGGACCCGCGCTTCGATCGTCCCGGCAGCGGCCTGTACGCCGAAGTCGTGTTGCCCAACGGCCATTGGGACTCGGGTTCGTCGATCGGACCGGTGCTGCCGGAGTCCGAACTGTTGCCGGCCATGGTCGAGACGTTCGAGGGTCCGTTGCCGATCACCGAGATCGACGGCGAGGTCGGCCAGGCCTACCGCTATGGCCGCGGCCTGATCTGGGACCCGGACCAGAACAGCGACGTCGACGAATTCCCGTACACGATCTACATCCTCGAGGACACCACCGCGCTGAGCCGCCAGGTCGAGGTGTTCCGCGAAGCCCTGTGGCGCTACCTCGGTGGCGCCGGGCTGATCCTGCTGCTGCTGCAGGGCTTGATCCTGCGCTGGAGCCTGCGCCCGCTGCGGCGCGTGATCGACGAGCTCAAGCGGGTCCAGCGCGGCGTCATCTCGCGCATGAGCGAGCGCCACCCGCGCGAACTGGCGCCGCTGGCCGAGAGCATCAACGCCTTCATCGAGATCGAGCGCGAGAACCTCGACCAGCAACGCAATACCTTGGCCGACCTCGCCCACAGCCTGAAGACGCCGTTGGCGGTCCTGCGCGCGCGACTCGACGACGACGCCCCGGAGAATGAACTTCGCGAGGACGTCGACCTGCAGCTGCGGCGGATGAACGACCTGGTCTCGTACCAGCTCGCGCGCGCCGCCTCCAGCGGCCATGCGCTGTTCTCGGCCCCGATCGACATCGAGCCGCACGCCGAGCAACTGGTGCGCAGCCTCGAAAAGGTCTACGCCGGCAAGGGCGTGCTGTGCGAGTTCGATGTCGCCGAAGGCTCGCAATTCCTTGGCGAGCCGGGCGATCTGCAGGAGCTGCTCGGCAACCTGCTGGAGAACGCGTTCAAGTGGGCGCGCTCGCGGGTCCTGCTGACGGTCAAGCCCGGCGAGACTGCGCCGAACCGGCGGCCAGGACTGCTGCTCGCGGTCGACGACGACGGTCCCGGGGTCCCGCCGGAGAAAGTCGCGCTGATCCTGCAGCGCGGCGTGCGCGGCGACGAGCGCGTGCAGGGCCACGGCATCGGCCTGGCGATCGTGCAGGACATCGTGCGCGCCTACCGCGGGGTGCTCGACGTGCGCGCCTCCGACGAACTGGGCGGCGCGCGCTTCGAGGTGCAACTGCCGCCGCGGCTGTAACGCCGCGAGGTCCTTCGGGCTCTTGTAGGAGCGGCTTCAGCCGCGATCTGGAATCGGTGCGGGCGAACGATCTTCCGATCGCGGCTGAAGCCGCTCTACAGGAGCGGGTCCGCGAACGGGGGGTCGCCGTAGAAGCGCACCAGATGCGCCGCCACCTTCGGCATCGCCGCCCGCAACGTCGCCGGATCGCTGAAGTGGTATTCGGTCGCCACCGCGAAGAATTCCTCCGGCGCCTCGGCCGCGTACGCATCGATCGCGGTGTCGACGCCGCGGTCGACCTGCGCCGCCAGCGCATCGAAGGCCTGCTGGAAATCCCGCGCCCATTCGCGCTGCCAGGCGCGCGGCAGCGGCGGGGTGCCGTCGAGCACGCCATCGAGGACGTCGAGCTTGTGCGCGATCTCGTGCGCCGCCACGCAGAAGCCCGCGCGCGGATCCGCGCAATCGGTTTGCACGTCCGCCCACGACAGGATCACCGGCCCCGCGTCCCAGGCTTCGCCGATCAGGTCGTCGCTGCCTTCGTGCAACACGCCGGCGGCGTCGACGTGGCTGCGCTGCACCCGGAACGCGCCGGGATAGACGATCAGCTCCGACCAGCCGTGCAGGCCCTGCTCGCCGAACTCCAGCAGCGGCAGGCAGCACAGCGCGGCGAGCTGGCAACGTTGTCGTTGATCAAGCTGCAGGTCGCCAACCGGGGTAATGGTCTTGCCGTGCAGGAAGCGCGCGGTCAGCGCCTGCAGGCGGGCGTCACGCGCGGCGTCGAGCGCGGCCAGCCATGGCACCGCGGCACGGGCATCGCGCCACAGCGTGGGGTCGATCGGGTCGGGCGGACGTCGCCAGCGGCGCAGCAGGTCGAGCAAGCGCGCTGGCGCCTCAGCGGAACATGCCCGGCAGGAAGCTGTGCCAGCGCGGTGAGCCCAACCGGTTCGGCACGTCGCTGTGCACGCTCGGCTTGATCTTGGTCTCGCGCGGGGCGGTCGGGCGCGCGGCGGGCGCCGCGACCTCGACCACGTCGGCGCTGGCATGGGCATCGGGACAGGCGCCGCTGTTGGGCGAGCTCATCTTGACCTCGCGCGCAGCCACGGTCGCGCTCGTGAGGGCGAATAGCAGGCACAGGGAGAGTCGCAACATGGGACACCTCGCGCACCGGGACGGAGTCCCGGTCAACTGCCAGACTATAACGTGAAAACCGGGCGAACAAACCAGGTGAATCGGGCCATCTGCATGCTGCGACGCAACAGGGCCGGGACGGCCGAATGGCTCCCGCATAATGCGTCGATGGACGAACGCTCGCTGCTGGCCCGGCTGATCGAAGGACCCGTTTCCGGCGACGCGCTGGCGCGTTCCGATGGCACCAGCCGAGCGGCGGTGTGGAAGCGGATCGAGGCGCTGCGCGAGGCCGGCGTACCGATCGTCGCGCGTCCGGGTCGCGGCTACGCGCTGGCGCACCCGTTCAACCTGCTCGACAGCGAGGTGATCGCCGCCGGCCTGCCGCCGCCGGCCCGCGCCCGCGTGGCCAGCCTCGATGTCGCCTGGACCATCGATTCGACCAACAGCGAGTTGTTGCGCCGGCCGGCCGCGGCCGATGGCGTCGCCACCGTGCTGCTGGCCGAGCGCCAGACCGGCGGCCGTGGTCGGCGCGGGCGCGAATGGGCATCGCCACTGGCCGCGCATCTGTACCTGTCGTTGTCGCGCGGTTTCGCTGGCGGACTGGCGCGGCTTGGCGGGCTGAGCCTGGTGGCCGGCATCGCCAGCGTCGAGGCCCTGCATTCGCTGGGGTTCACCGCGGTGCGCTTGAAGTGGCCCAACGACCTGGTGGTGGCAGACGGCGACGGCGGGCTGCGCAAGCTCGGCGGCCTGCTGGTCGAGGGCGGCGGAGAGCACGCCGGGCCGGTGCGCGCGGTGCTGGGCCTGGGCCTCAACGTGCGGATGCCGGAGGGGTTCGCGGCGCGGATCGACCAGCCGTGGTGCGACCTGGCCATGCTGGCGATGGAGGCCGGCGTGGCGTTGCCGACGCGCAATGAGCTGGCCGCGACGCTGCTGGCGTGCTGGCTGCCGGCGCTGGACACGTTCGACGCCGAGGGTCTGGTTCCGTTGCTGCCGCGTTATGCCGCGCTCGATGCCCTCGCCGGACAGGCAGTCACCGTGCATGGCGCCCGTGCCGACTGCATCGGCACCGCGCTCGGCCTGGCCGCGGACGGCGCGCTGCAGATGCGCATGGATGACGGCGAGGTCCAGCAGTTCCACGCCGGCGAGGTCAGCGTACGGCGCATTGGGGCGAAGGCGTGAGCCGCTGGCTGTTCGACCTCGGCAACACCCGGCTCAAGGCCGCGCCGATCGACGACGACGGCCGGATCGGCGAGGTCGTGGCAGTCACCCATTGGAAAGCCGCCGATCACGATGCCGGGCTCGTCGCCGGACTCGCGCGGCACCTGCCTCTGCGGTTCGAGGTCGGCTATCTCGCCAGCGTTGCCGACCCGGCCTTGCGCGGCGCTGTGTTGCAATCGCTGGCGAGCCGGTGTCGGCGCATCTGCGTTGCCCGCACCAGCCGTCGCTGGAGCGGCCTGCACATTGCCTACGACGAGCCCTCGCGACTCGGCGTCGATCGCTTCCTGGCAATGTTGGCGGTGCAGGCCCGTGGTGACGGCGCCGCGCTGGTTTGCGGCGTCGGCACCGCGTTGACGGTCGACCTGGTCGAGGCCGATGGTCGTCACCGCGGCGGCCGGATCGCGCCGTCGCCGACCTTGATGCGCGAGGCACTGCACCACCGCGCCGCGCAGTTACCGGTCGCCGACGGCGAGTATCGAGAATTCGCCGACGACACCATTGACGCCCTCGCATCCGGTTGCGAGGGCGCCGCGCTCGGGCTGATCGAGCGCAGCTTCGCCCATGCCGAAGTCGAACTCGGCAGCGCCCCCGGGCTTGTCCTGCATGGCGGCGGCGCGGCCGCGTTGGCGGCGCACCTGCCACGGGCGCGGCTGGCGCCGGATCTGGTGCTGGAGGGGCTGGCCGAATGGGCGGCGCTCGACTGGCGCCGGTGAGTCGCGACTACAATCGCCCGCATGCTGATCCGCGCACTCATCGTCCTGCTGCTGGTGCTCAACCTTGGCGTCGCCCTGTGGTGGATCTCGCGCCCGTCGCCGACGCCGCCGGCCGTGCAGGCTGACTCCACGCCGGGCGTCGCGCGCCTGCAACTGCTGTCGGAAACCGCGTCCGCTCCACCGCAGGTCGCGTCGGCCGCGGCCGCGCCGGTGGTCAGCCAATGCTTCGCATTCGGGCCATTCGACGATGCTTCCATGGCCGCGCAGGCGCAATCCAGGCTGAGCGCGCAAGTCGTGCAGTTGCAGCCGCGTCGCGAATACGCCGGCACTCCGCGCAGCTGGAAAGTGATGCTGCCGCCGGCAGCCAGCATGGACGCCGCCGAAGCTGCGGCGCAGCGGGTGGCCGACGCCGGCTTCAAGGATTATTTCCTGGTCCGCGACGGTGACGACGCGCGCGCGGTGGCGCTGGGCCTGTATCGCAGCGAGACCACCGCCCGTGAACGCGTGGCCACGCTGGCCACGGCCGGCTTCGAGGCGATGCTGGAACCGGTCGGTGCCGGCCCGGCCGAACATTGGCTGGATGTCGGCGCGCCGGCGGGTTTCAACCCGGCCGCCGCGCAGGCGCTGGTCGCCGCAGCGCAAGTCGAGCCGATCGACTGCGGACGCCTATCGCCTGCCGCCACCGACGCCGCACGTTAGAATGGGCGTTTCGCCGGCTTAGCTCAGTTGGTAGAGCAACCGCCTTGTAAGCGGTAGGTCATCCGTTCAAATCGGATAGCCGGCACCAAGTCAAGGAGACGCCCATGAGCCGCATCCACCCACCTGTCTCGATCATCGGCGCACCGACCGACATCGGTGCCGGGGACCGCGGGGCGCGGCTCGGGCCGGAAGCTCTTCGCATCGCCGGGCTCGGCGAAGCACTCGCCGCCCGCGGCGTCGACGTTCTCGACCGCGGCAACCTGGAAGGCCCGCGCAATCCGTGGCAACCGCCGGTCGACGGCTACCGCCACCTGCCCGAAGTCACCGAGTGGAACCGGGTGGTGATGGAGGCGATGCACGCCGAACTGGCCGGCGGCCGGATGCCGATACTGCTCGGCGGCGACCACTGCCTCGGTCTGGGTTCGATCACCGGCGTCGCCCGTTACTGCCGCGAGGCCGGCAAGACCCTGCGCGTGCTGTGGCTCGACGCCCACGCCGACTTCAACACCAGCGACGTCACCCCCTCGGGCAACATCCACGGCATGCCGGTCTCCTGCCTGTGCGGGCTGGGTCCGCGCGAACTCACCCACCTCGGCGGCGACGCCCCGGCGATCAGCCCCGACGTGGTCCGGCAGATCGGCATCCGCTCGGTCGACGAGGGCGAGAAGAAGCTGGTCAAGCAGCACGGCCTCGACGTCTACGACATGCGCTACATCGACGAGGTCGGCATGAAGCGGGTGATGGAGGAGGCGCTGGAGGGCATGGACGACAACACCCACCTGCACGTCAGCTTCGACGTCGACTTCCTCGACCCGTCCGTCGCCCCGGGTGTCGGCACCACGGTGCCGGGCGGTCCGAACTACCGCGAGGCGCAGCTGTGCATGGAGATGATCGCCGACAGTGGGCGCATGGCCTCGCTCGACATCATGGAGCTCAACCCGATCCTCGACCGCGACAATGCCACCGCACTGGTCGCGATCGACCTGGTCGAGAGCCTGTTCGGCAAGTCGACGCTGATGCGCGACTGACTCAGGCCCGCAGCCGGGATTGCCGGCTGCTGCTGCAGGGCGCGTTAACGCGGGCGCAACGAAAGCCGGCCCGTGGGTGGCGGATGCACACGGGCTTCACGCGCCTGCACGCGATGATGCGTCCACGGTTGCGCAAGCCGCACATCGCGCAACCAACGCCGCAAGTCCCCGCGAAGTCCATGCCCAAGGAGAAACCCATGAAGCGATTGGCCTATTTGCTGCTGCTGTCCCTGTTTTCGATGGGCACCCTGACTGCCTGCAACACCATGGCCGGTGCCGGCGAAGACGTGCAGGAGGCCGGCGAAGCGCTAGAAGATGAGGCCGAAGGCCACATCGACTGCGATACGTCGGACGAGTGCTGACAGGGGCGGAGACACCGCCACGCTGTTGACGAAAGGCCGGAGCGATCCGGCCTTTTTGTTTTTCCGCGGTTTACCGAAGTCAAACTCGACTAACGCAATCGTGACCCAACTTGAATGCATCGACTGCAAGACTGGCTTCACGGTGAAACGCCGTGACTCCCCCCGTCAGAAAAGAGGATGCATAGATGAACAAGGACACCATTGCCGGCAAGTGGAACCAGGTAAAGGGCAAGGCCCAGGCCAAATGGGGCGATCTGACTGACGACGATTTCGACGTCGCCGAAGGCAACGCCGAGTACCTCTCGGGCAAGTTGCAGGAACGTTATGGCTGGAACCGCGAGCGCGCGGATCAGGAAGTCCGTGATTTCTCGCAGACCCTGAACTAGGACGCGTCTTGCCTTGCCACGCGCAAGGCGTTGAGTGATGTACCGGGCGGGTCGGCATGTGCCGACCCGCTTTGCGTTGGTCCACGGGTAAACTGCAGGGCCGCCGTCCAAGCTTCGCGTCGATGCAACCAACCCGCGTACTCACCGGTATCACCACCTCCGGCACCCCGCATCTGGGCAACTACGTCGGCGCCATCCGGCCGGCGGTGGCGACCAGCCGCGTCACCGGGGTCGAGAGCTTCTACTTCCTCGCCGACTACCACGCCCTGATCAAGGTGCAGGATCCGGCGCGGGTGCAGCGTTCGACCCTGGAGATCGCCGCGACCTGGTTGGCCTGCGGGCTGGAACCCGACAAGGTCTGGTTCTACCGCCAGTCCGACGTACCCGAGACCACCGAACTGACCTGGCTACTGACCTGCGTCGCCGGCAAGGGCATCCTCAACCGCGCGCACGCCTACAAGGCGGCGGTCGACCGGAACCGCGAGGCCGGCGAGGACGACGATGCGGCGGTGACCGCCGGGTTGTTCATGTATCCGGTACTGATGGCCGCCGACATCCTGCTGTTCAACGCCCACCAGGTGCCGGTCGGTCGCGACCAGGTCCAGCACATCGAGATGGCGCGCGACTTCGGCCAGCGCTTCAACCACCTGTATGGCGAACCGGCGGGTCGGCAGTATTTCACCCTGCCCGAGGCGGTGATCGAACAGCGCGTGGCGACCTTGCCCGGTCTCGACGGCCGCAAGATGAGCAAGAGCTACGACAACACGATCCCGTTGTTCGCACCGCGCGAGCAACTCAAGAAGTTGATCTATTCGATCGTCACCGACTCGCGCGCGCCCGGCGAGCCCAAGGATGCCGACAGCTCCCACGTGTTCCAGCTGTACCACGCGTTCGCCTCCGCGACCGAAACCGAAGCGATGCGCCAGGGGTTCCTCCAGGGCATCGGCTGGGGCGAGGCCAAGCAGGCGCTGTTCGAGCGCATCGACGCCGAGGTCGCGCCGCTGCGCGAGAAATACGAGGCGCTGATGGCCAAGCCGGCGGACATCGAAACGATCCTGCGCGACGGTGCTGCGCGGCTGCGCGAGCGCCACGCGATCCCGACCTTGCGCGCGCTGCGCGAGGCGGTCGGCCTGCGTGACCTGTCGCAGGTGGCGGTCGGCAGTGGCGGCGAGCGCGACAGCAAGCCGCCGTTGCCGGTGTTCAAGCAGTACCGCGAGAGCGACGGTCGCTTCTACTTCAAGCTGGTCGTCGGCGACCGGGTGCTGCTGCAGAGCGCGGCGTTCGACTCGCCGCGCGAGGCGGGGATGCGGATCGCGGCGATCAAGCGCGAAGGATTCGCCGACGCCGATGCCACCCTGCTGCCCGGCGGCGGCGTGACGACCGACGAAATTCGCGGCGCGCTGCAGGCCCTGGCCATTGCCGAGGCCGAAAAGCTCGCAGCGAAGACGGTCTGACCCGCCGGGGAAAGCTGAACGGGTGCCGCGAACATGCGGCATTGTGGGGGCGGTCACGAGCGCGGGGCAGCGCAATCGCTACGCTGCGGCCACGCCACCCCTCGCCACATAGATGCCCGTTTCCGCCCCCACGCCTGTCCCGCACCTGCCGACCGCCGGTGCCGCCGAGCCGGCGCGCGCCGACGACGCCGGGCATCGGTCGTCCGCCGGCAACCGGCAGGCGCTGGATGACGTGGTGCGACTGGCGGCGATCGTGTGCAACACCCCGGCGGCGGGGCTCGCGCTGGTCGAGCGCGACCGGTTCCGGTTCAAGGCCCGGGTTGGCCTCGATGTCGCCAGCGTGGCCCGGCAACACGCCCTGAGTGAACATGCGCTGCGCGAGCCCGACCGGTTGTTGCTGGTGGAGGACATCGCCGGCGACGCCCGGTTCGACGGTTTCCCGATTCGCCTGGGCGGCCGCCGTGCGCGGTTCTATGCCGGCCGTGCGGTGTGCGACACCGCCGGGCACGCGCTTGGCGCGTTGTGCGTGTACGACGTGCGGCCGCGTGGCCTCGACCCGAGCCAGCAGGAAGGGTTGGGGATCCTCGCGCGGCAGGCCCAACGCCTGCTGGAGCTCGACCGCCATGCACGCGAGCGGCAGCGCGAACTGAGCGAACACCGCAGCATGGCGCGTACGCTGGAGCATCGGGCGACCCACGACAGCCTCACCGGCCTGCTCAACCGCGACGCGCTGGCGCAACTGCGGGCCGATCCCGCCGCGCTGGCGCGGTTGCAGGCCGCGCCGTACTGCCTGATGTTGCTCGATATCGATCATTTCAAGCAGGTCAACGACCGCCACGGCCACCTGATCGGCGACCGGGCGTTGCGCGAGGTGGCGCTTACGGTGGCGGGCACGATCCGCGACACCGACGTGGCGGTGCGTTTCGGCGGCGAGGAGTTCCTGGTGGTGCTGCCGGCGACCGCGTTGGCGAACGCGGCGGAGATCGCCGAGCGCATCCGGCACAACGTCGCCACCTCGGTCCTGCCGTTCCGGTTGACGCTGTCGGCGGGGGTGGCCGCGGGGGACCCGGAGCGCGATCGTCCCGAAGAGGTATTCGCGCGCGCCGACCAGGCGCTCTACCGGGCGAAGGCGGGAGGCCGCGACCGGGTGGTCGCGGACGACACGCTGCGGCTGAACGACTAGTCGCCGGCAGGCCGGGCCCGGCTGCTCAGGTCCACGCGTTTGGCGCGGCGCGGGCGTTGTCCTCGCGCATCCGCACCACGCAGAAGCGCTGGCCGTCGGGCGCCTGCATCACCCACCAGCGTTTGACGAACGCGACCCGGGTGGCGCCGAGCGCTTCCAGCCGCGCGACCTCGGCGTCGATGTCGTCGGTCTCGATGTCGAGGTGCACGCGCGAGGGGTGCTCGACCTTCTGCACCTCGACATGCAGGTCGCCGGGCGCACCGCCGAACTCGGCGTACTGGCCGGTGCCGCCGGAGTCGGGATCGGCAATCGCGATCCCCAGCGCGGCGCTCCAGAAATTCGCGGCGGCGTCGAGATCGTCGCTGCGGCTGTCGATGATGAAACCGGCGAGTCGGCTGCGGTGGGCCATGGCGATTCTCCGGAAGCAGGGCCGCGTTGCCGGACCCTGCGGGTGAGCTCAGTTCGGGGCGGACAGGTCGTCGAGCAGCGCCTTGAGGAAGCGCGCGGCTTCGCCGCCGGTGCAGGCGCGGTGGTCGAAGGTCAGCGAGATCGGCATGCGCCGGTGCACCTCGATGCCGCCCATCACCGCGACGACGTCGTGGCTCAGCTTGCCGGCGCCGATGATCGCGACGGTCGGCGGCACCACCACCGGGGTCGCGTAGCGGCCGGCGAACATGCCGAAGTTGGACAGGCTGATGGTGTAGCCAGACAGCTCGCTGGCCGGGATCGAGCGGTCGCCGACCTGCGCGCGCAGGCGCTGGATCGCGGTGCGGGTGCCGGCCGCGTCGAGCATGTCGGCATTGCGCAGTGCCGGCACGAACAGGCCGTCGTCGGTGTCGACCGCGATGCCGATGTCGACGTGCGGGTGCATCGTGCGGACCAGCTTGTCGCCATCGAACCAGGCGTTGAGTGCCGGTACTTCCCTGCAGGCGGCGACGATCGAGCGGATCAGGCGCGCGGTGATGTCCTGCTTGCCGACCCAGGCATGCAGGTCGGCGTCGTCGCACAGGGTGGTCGGGACCACCTTGGCGTGCGCGTCGGCCATGACCCGCGCCATGTTGCGGCGCACGCCCTTGAGCTGCTCCGGCTGGCCGCTGGCGACGACGCCCGGCGGCTGCGTACGCATCGGCTTGCCACCCTGCGACAGGGTGCTGCGCTGGGCCGGGGCGGCAGCCGGGGCCGGTGCCCGGTCGGCTGCACGCGCCACGGGCGCCGCACCGGCCTGCGCCGAACCGTCGGCCGCGGCCTGCTTGACGTCGGCCATGGTCACCACGCCATCAGCGCCGGTGGCGCGCACGCGGGTCAGGTCGACCTTGAGCTTGCGCGCCAGCGCACGCACGGCCGGCATCGCCTTGACCCCGCCGACACTGCTGGCCTGCTCGCTGCGCACCGCGTCGGACGACTGCATCGCGCCGACCACGGTGCCGCTGTCCTTGCGCGGCGCGCCCTTCGCCGCTTCGCCGTCTTCCTCGATCGCGCCGCCGTCGTCGGAGGCGACCACTCGGTCGTCCGGCGCCGGGTCGTCGCTGCCCACGCCCTTCGACGGGTGGTCCTTGGCCGGTGCGCCGCCATGGTGATGGCCGGTATCCTGGCCCTCGGCGCGCTGCGGCATCGACGGGTCGACCTCGAATTCGGCCAGCATCGCGCCGGTGGTGATCACGTCGCCGGCTTCACCGGCCAGCTTCAGCACCTTGCCGGACACCGGCGAGGGCACCTCGACCACGGCCTTGGCGGTCTCCATCGAGACCAGTGCGTCATCGAGCTTGATGGTGTCGCCGACCTTGACGTTCCACTCGACGATGGTGGCGTCCGGCAGGCCTTCGCCGAGGTCCGGGAGGAAGAAACTCTTGTTGTTGCTCATGGCAGTCCTTCGTTTGCGGGGGCGCCGTGGCGCCCGGGCAGGTGCATCGGATGTCGTGGTGCTGGCGTCAGCCCGCCGCCATCGCGCGCTTGGCCGCGGCGACCACGCGATCGACGCTCGGCAGGTACTTCATCTCCAGCCGGAACAGCGGGATGTGGGTGTCGTAGCCGGTCACGCGCTCGACCGGCGCGAGCAGGTCGTACATCGACTCCTCGGCCAGCCGCGCGGCGATCTCCGCGCCGAAACCCGCGGTCTTCGGGGCCTCGTGCACGATCACGCAGCGGCCGGTCTTCGACACCGACTCGGCGATCGTCGCGAAGTCCAGCGGCCGCAGCGTGGCGACGTCGATGACCTCGGCGCTGATGCCGTCCTCGGCCAGCTTGTCAGCGGCCTCCAGCGCTTCCTTGACCTGAGCGCCCCAGGTCACCAGGGTCACGTCGTCACCGTCGCGCAGCACGTAGCAGACATCCAGCGGCAGCGCCTCGCCGTCGTCCGGCACCAGCTCCTTGTATTGCCGGTAGATGCGCTTGGGCTCGAAGAAGATCACCGGGTCCGGCTCGCGGATCGCGGCCAGCAGCAGGCCGTAGGCGCGCTGCGGCGAGGACGGCATGACCACGCGCAGGCCGGGGACGTTGGTGAAGATCGCTTCGTTGGCCTCGCTGTGGTGCTCCGGCGCGCGGATGCCGCCGCCCCAAGGCACGCGTAGCACCATCGGGCAGTGCAGCCGGCCGCGGGTGCGGTAGCGCATGCGCGCGGCGTGGCAGACGATGAAGTCGACCATCGGGTACATGAAACCGTCGAACTGCGCCTCGGCGATCGGCTTCATGCCCTGCGACGCCATGCCGACGGTGAGGCCGGCGATCGTGGTCTCGTCGAGCGGGGTGTCGATCACGCGCTCGGAGCCGAACTGCGCGTGCAGCCCGGCGGTGGCGCGGAACACGCCGCCGTTGACGCCGACGTCCTCGCCGAGCACGACCACGCTGTCGTCGACGCGCATCTCGTGCGCCATCGCCTGGGTGATCGCCTCGATCAATGTGATCGCGGCCGGCGCCTTGGCTTCGTTGGCGGCGACGGTCTGTTGCTTGCTGGCGGCCTTGTTCATGCGCGGCCCTCCCGTTCGATCGCCTGTTGGCGTTGGGCCTGCAGGTCGGCGGGCATGTCGGCGTAGAGGTGGTCGAACATTGCTTCCACGGGCTGCACCGGGGTCTCCAGGTAGGCGTTGATCTCGACGTCGACGCGCTTGCCGCATTCCTCGATCCAGGCGGTCTCTTCTTCCTCGCTCCACACGCCGGCGTCGGTCAGGTAGGTGCGCAGGCGCAGCATCGGCTCCAGCTTCCATGCGTCCTTGACCTCGGCATCGTCGCGGTAGCGGGTCGCGTCGTCGGCGGTGGTGTGGTCGTGCAGGCGGTAGGTCATGAACTCGATCACGCTGCCGCCTTCGCCATTGCGCGCGCGCTCGGTGGCGCGGCGCATCGCCTCGAGCACCGCGATCAGGTCGTTGCCATCGACCTGCAGGCAGTGCAGGCCACCGGCCAGGCCCTTCTGGGCGAGGGTCTTGGCGCCGGTCTGCGAATTGCGCGGCACCGAGATCGCCCAGCCGTTGTTGATCACGCACAGCACCAGCGGCGAGGTGAACGCGCCGGCCGAGTTGAGCGCGGCGTAGAAGTCGGTCTTCGACGAGCCGCCGTCGCCGCAGCAGGCCACCGCGATGCGGTCCTGCTTGCGCAGCTTGAACGACAGCGCCGCGCCGGCCGCCATCAGGCACTGGGTCGAGATCGGCACGCACCACGGGTAGTCGTTGGGCGCGTCGGCGAAGTCGTTGCCGCGCTCGTCGCCACCCCAGTACAGCAGCACCTCCCGCGGTTTGACCCCGCGCATGAACTGCGCGCCGTATTCGCGGTAGCTGGGGGCGAACACGTCCTCGGGCCGCATCGACGCGCCGATGCCGACGTGGGTGGCCTCGTGGCCGAGGCTGGCGGCGTAGGTGCCGAGCTTGCCGGTCCGTTGCAGCTTGATCGCCTTGCTGTCGAAGGTGCGCACGAACAGCATCTGCTTGAACAGCGGCAGCAGCGACTTGGGATCACGGAAGGCCTTGGGCAGCTCGCCAACGGGCTTGCCGTCGGGCCCGAGGCATTGGAGATATTCGATTTCGAACGATGCGGCGACCGTCATTGCACGCGTTCCTCGGTCATGCGGGTAGCCCCCGATCATACCGGCGAGCCCGGAAAAATCCGTTGCGCGATGCGGCATGAAGCGGGTTGCGCCTGCCTTGGCCGGGCGGGCCCGCGGCCCCGATGCGCTACCCTTTGCGCCCCTGCCTGGAGCGTGCGATGAGCGTCGACAACAACGAGCGTGAGCTGGAAACCGGCATCCACACCGACCTGTCGGGACGGATGAGCTACGCCGGCTACCTGCACCTGGACCGCCTGCTCGACGCCCAGCACCCGTTGTCGAACCCGGCTGAGCACGACGAGTTGCTCTTCATCGTGCAGCACCAGGTGTCCGAGTTGTGGATGAAGCTGATGATCCACGAGCTGGGTGCCGCGATCGGCCACCTGCGGGCCGACCGGCTGGGCAGCTGCCAGAAGAACTTCGCCCGCTGCAAGCAGGTGCTGCGGCAGCTGACCGAGATGTGGTCGGTGCTGGAGACGTTGACCCCGTCGGACTACATGCGTTTCCGCGACATCCTCGGGCCGTCGTCGGGGTTCCAGTCGCTGCAGTACCGCACCATCGAGTTCCTGCTGGGCAACAAGAACGCGGCGATGCTGCAGGTATTCGCCCACGACCCGGCCGCCGAGGCGTCGCTGCGCGAGGTGCTGGAGTCGCCGAGCCTGTACGACGAGGTGCTGCGCTGGCTGGCCCGCCACGGCCACGCGGTGCCGGCCCACCTGGTCGAGCGCGACTGGTCGAAGGCGCGCGGCTCCGACCCGGCGCTGCTGCCGGTGTTCGAGCGCATCTACGAGGACACCGAGACGCACTGGCAGGCCTACCACCTGCTGGAAGACCTGGTCGACCTGGAAAGCCAGTTCCAGCTGTGGCGCTTCCGCCACATGCGCACGGTGATGCGGATCATCGGCTTCAAGCGCGGCACCGGCGGCTCGTCGGGGGTCGGCTTCCTGAAGCAGGCGCTGGACCTGACGTTCTTCCCGGAACTGTTCGAGGTGCGGACCTCGGTCGGGCTGGGATCGCGCTGATCCGCCAGCTGGCGATGATGCAATGCAGCATCGGCCTGTTCATTTGACGGGCGTGTTACGCAACGGTTAAACCTACACCGTTTCGTCCGGCCCACGGGTGGGACGGTTCGCCGTAGGGCGTGACTGCGCCAGTCCGATATCCAACCAGGCGGCCCCAGGGGGCAGTCGATCACCGTTTCGGGAGTAGCAAAACCAGTGGCCACAAATCCAGCCAAAGCCGTCGAAGGCAAGACCTTCCTCGGCCATCCGCGCGGCTTGTTCGTGCTGTTTTTCGCAGAGATGTGGGAGCGCTTCTCCTACTACGGGATGCGCGCGATCCTGATCTTCTACCTGCTGCAACACTGGCTGTTTGCGGAGGAGAAGGCCTACGTCATCTACGGCGCCTACACCGCGCTGGTGTACATCACCCCGGTGATCGGCGGCTACCTGGCCGATCGCTGGCTCGGGCAGCGCAAGGCGGTGCAGTTCGGCGCGATCCTGCTGGTGATCGGCCACGGCCTGATGGCGTTCGAGGGCACGGGCGGGCAGGACTCGCCGATGCTCAACGTGTTCTGGCTGGCGCTGGCCTTCATCATCATGGGCGTGGGCTTCCTCAAGGCCAACATCTCGGTGATCGTCGGCCAGCTGTACGGCCAGGGAGATCCGCGCCGCGACCCGGCGTTCACCATCTTCTACATGGGCATCAACCTGGGCGCGTTCCTGGGTTCGATCATCGTCGGCTATCTTGGCCAGACTTGGGGCTGGGGCTGGGGCTTCGGCGCCGCCGGCGTCGGCATGTTGCTCGGCCTGATCGTGTTCGTCTGGGGCCGGCCGGCATTGCTCGGCCACGGCGAGGCGCCGGATCCGGCGGAGCTGAAGCGTCCGGTGATGGGCATCCAGCGTGAGTGGATGATCTACCTGTGGGCGCTGGTCGGCGTGGTCGTCGTCTGGTTCCTGGTCCAGTACCAGTCGATCGTCGGCGGGCTGCTTGGCTTCACCGGCGCGGCCGTGGTCGCGTACTTCCTATACACGGCGGTGTTCAGGCTCGACAGGATCGACCGCGACCGCATCCTCGCGGCGCTGTTCCTGATCGCGCTGCAGCCGCTGTTCTGGGCGCTGTTCGAGCAGGCCGGTTCGTCGCTCAACGTCTATACCGACGAGCAGGTCAACCGCAACATCTTCGGCTGGGAAGTGCCGGCCTCGATGTTCCAGTCGCTCAACGCGGCCTACATCATCCTGCTGGCGCCGGTGTTCGCATGGCTGTGGCTGTGGCTGGCGAAGCGCGGCTGGGAGCCGTCGACCCCGGCCAAGTTCGGCCTCGGCCTGATCCAGCTCGGCGCGGGCTTCCTGGTGCTGGTCGCGGGCGTGTTCGCGACCGGCAGCGGCAACCTGACCCCGGTGATCTTCATCTTCCTGATCTACCTGCTGCACACCATGGGAGAGTTGTGCCTGTCGCCGGTCGGCCTGTCGGCGATGACCAAGCTGGCGCCGGCGAAGCTGATGAGCCTGATGATGGGCACCTGGTTCCTGTCGACCGCGGGCGGCAACTTCATTGGCGGGCTGATCGCGCAGGCGACCGGCGGCCATGGCGGCGAAGTGGTCGCCGGTGGCACCCCGGTGATGGACGTCTACAGCCGGATCGGCTGGATCGCGGTCGGCGTTGGCGTGGCGGTGATCCTGGTATCGCCGTTCATCAAGAAGCTGATGCACGAGGATGTCGACAACGCGCACCACGACCGCTCGCTGGCGGGTCAACGCGAACTCGGCGAGCCGGCCGGCGCGGGCACCCGCACCGACCAGGAACTGCTGTAACACCACGCCGCGTCCGTGGCGGGCGCGGCGGTTACAACAAGAACGGCGGCCCCGATGGGTCGCCGTTTTTTTTGGGCGCCGTCCGCGGTCAGATCGGTTCGGCTTCGGCCTGCAACTCCAGCTCGTCGAGGCGGTCGAGCAGCCGGAACAGCAGTTCGCGTTCGGCGGCGTCCACGCCATCGAGCAATCGCTGTTCGAAACGCAGCGCCAGCGGCGCGACCTCGTCGTAGATCCGGTAACCGGCCTCGCTCAGTCGCAGCACCGAGCGCCGCCGGTCGTCGTCGTGCATTTCCCGCTCCAGCCGGCCAGCCTCGATCAGCCGGGCCACGGCGCGGCTGACTGCGACCTTGTCCATCGCGGTGCGCTGGGCGACTTCGTTGGCCGACAGGTCCGGATAGCGCCCCAGCACCGCCATGACCCGCCACTCGGTCACGCCGAGGGCGAAGCGCTCGACGTAGACCCGCGCGATCGCGCTGCTGACCCGGTTGCTGAGCACCGACAGCCGATAGGGCAGGAAGTGCTCGAGGTCGAGTTCGGCGTGTCGCATGGTCGGGTGATCGGCCTGGTTCATGTTGCGCTGTGCCTTGCCTATGGTTTCATGTGAAACTATAACGCTAGGGCGCGGTACCTCGTCGCCCACGCCTTCACCTTACGCCACCACCGGAGTCCCCCATGAGCGCCCAGCAGGCTTCCACAGGCATGAATCTCGGCATGCAGGTCACCACTTTCGAGAACCCGCTCGGTATCGACGGTTTCGAGTTCGTCGAGTTCGCCGCGCCGGCCGGCCAAAGTGAGCTGCTGCACGACTACTTCCGCAAGATGGGCTTCACCGCGGTGCTGCGGCACAAGACCCGGCCGATCACGGTGTACCGCCAGGGCGGGGTCAACTTCCTGGTCAACGAGGACCCCGACAGCTTCGCCGCCGACTTCGCCGCCAAGCACGGCCCGAGCGCCTGCGGCTTCGCGATCCGCTTCAAGGAGTCGTCCGACAAGGTCTGCCAGACCGTGCTCGGCAACGGCGGCGAGGCGATCGACCACAAGCCGGACACCAAGGCGGTCGACGCGCCGGTGGTCAAGGGCATCGGCGACTGCATGCTGTACCTGGTCGACAAGTACGGCGACAAGGGCAGCATCTACGACGCCGACTTCGTGCCGGTGCAGGGCGCCGACCAGGACCCGAAGGGCTTCGGTCTGACCTTCATCGACCACCTGACCCACAACCTGTACTTCGGCAACATGGCCAAGTGGTCGGAGTACTACGAGAAGCTGTTCAACTTCCGCGAGATCAAGTACTTCGACATCAAGGGCGCCAAGACCGGGCTGGTGTCGAAGGCGATGACCGCGCCGGACGGCATTGTGCGCATTCCGCTCAACGAGTCGAACGACCCCAAGAGCCAGATCAACGAGTACCTCGACGCCTACAAGGGCGAGGGCATCCAGCACATCGCCTGCTTCACCGACGACATCTACACCACGGTCGAGGCGATGCGCGCGGCCGGCATCGAGTTCCTCGACACCCCGGACACCTATTTCGAGGTGATCGATCAGCGCGTACCCGGCCACAACGAGGATGTCGCGCGCCTGCAGAAGAACAAGATCCTGCTCGACGCCGATCTGGAAACCAAGAAGCGCCTGCTGCTGCAGATCTTCACCACTAATGCGATCGGCCCGATCTTCTTCGAGATCATCCAGCGCAAGGGCAACGAAGGGTTCGGCGAGGGCAACTTCCAGGCCCTGTTCGAGTCGATCGAGCGCGACCAGATCAAGCGCGGCGTGCTCTGACCCGACTCGCACGGAAGGCTAACGGCATGGCGATCAGCAGCAACGGCTACCAATCGGGCTTCGGCAACGAGTTTGCCAGCGAGGCGATCGCCGGCACCTTGCCGGTCGGACGCAACTCGCCGCAAAAGGTCGCGCACGGGCTGTACGCGGAGCAGTTGTCGGGCACCGCGTTCACCGCGCCGCGCGGCGAGAACCGGCGCAGCTGGTTGTACCGGATCCGTCCGGCGGCGATGCACGGGGCGTTCGAGCCTTATGCGCAGCCGCGCCTGCACAACGACTTCGAGGCCGGTCCGGTCACCCCGGATCAGTTGCGCTGGAACCCGCTGCCGATGCCGGGTGTCGATGCGCCGACCGATTTCGTCGACGGCCTGCTGACCATGGCCGGCAACGGCGGCCCGGCGGCGATGACCGGCATGGGCGTGCACATGTACGCCGCCAACAAGTCGATGGACGGGCGGTTCTTCTACGACGCCGACGGCGAACTGCTGATCGTGCCGCAGCATGGCCGCCTGCATGTCGCGACGGAACTGGGCGTGCTCGAGATCGAGCCGCAGGAGATCGCGGTGATCCCGCGCGGCATGCGCTTCCGGGTCGAACTGCCGGACGGCGAGGCGCGCGGCTACGTCTGCGAAAACTTCGGCGCGCTGCTGCGGCTGCCCGACCTCGGTCCGATCGGCAGCAACGGGCTGGCCAATCCGCGCGACTTCCTCGCCCCGCAGGCGGCGTACGAGGACATCGAAGGCGAGTTCGAGCTGATCGCCAAGTTCCAGGGCCACCTGTGGCGCGCCGACATCGGCCACTCGCCGCTCGACGTGGTCGGCTGGCACGGCAACTACGCGCCATACAAGTACGACTTGCGCCGCTTCAACGCGATCGGTTCGATCAGCTTCGACCATCCCGATCCGTCGATCTTCCTGGTGCTGACCTCTCCCAGCGACACCGCCGGCGTCGGTAACATGGATTTCGCGATCTTTCCGCCGCGCTGGCTGGTGGCTCAGGACACATTCCGGCCGCCGTGGTTCCACCGCAACATCGCCAGCGAGTTCATGGGACTGATCCACGGCGCCTACGACGCCAAGGCCGAGGGCTTCGTGCCGGGCGGCTGCTCGCTGCACAACTGCATGACCGGCCACGGTCCGGACGCGGCGACCTTCGACAAGGCCAGCAGTGCGGACCTGTCGATGCCCGACGTGGTCCGCGACACCATGGCCTTCATGTTCGAGGCGCGGGCGGTGATCCGGCCGACCGTGCAGGCGCTGCAGGCATCGCATCGCCAGCGCGACTACCAGGCGTGCTGGGCGGGCCTGCGCCGGAACTTCGCTGCACCCTAAAGGGGCAGCACTTCGCATCGCATTCACGGTGTCCCGGTAGCCTGCGACGTCCACCGCAGCGGGAAACTCCGATGAAGCTTGCATTGCCGACGTTGACCCTTGGCATCCTCCTGGCCATCGCCGCCTGTGCCGACCGCGGTGCCGAGGACGTGGCCGAGTCGGCGACTCCGTCGCCCGACCTCGAGCAGCCGCCCCGTGACGCTTCGCCGGACGACACACCGACAGGCACCCCGACGCCGGACACCAGCGCCGGCGCCCCCGAGCCCGGCGACGGCCCGGCCAGCTACAACGGCTTCGCCGACGCCGAGTTCGGCATGGACGCCGAGCAGGTGCGCGCGGTCTGGGACGGCGAGCTCGACGGCGGCCCCGGCGACGGGCCCGGCGCCGAGAGCGCGAGCTGCTTCCATCTCAGTCCGGCGGGTCAGTGGAGCATGGGCCACTTCGCGCTGATGTTCGGCGACGGCGGGTTCGCCCGTTACTCGGTCGCCAACGACGAGATGACCGCGCCTGGCGGCGGCCGGCGCGGAATGGACGACGCCGAGATCGTGCAGCTGTACGGCGACGGCAATGTCGAACGCCAGCCACACAAGTACAGCGACGGCGAGTACCTGCGCATCCACGATCCCGCCGGCAGCGATGCGGTGCTGATCTTCGAGACCGATGCCGAGGGCACCGTCACCGAATGGCGCGTGGGCCTGCCGCCGCACGTCGACTACGTCGAGGGCTGCGCCTGATCCACGCCGCCGACGGTTGGGCGGGCGCGAGGCGGCGAGCGTTGACTTCGGCATAGAATCGAGCCATCCAACCACGGAAACCTCGCCATGCTCGAAGCCGCCGGCTTGTTCGCCCTGGGACTGCTGCTGCTCGCGTTGGGCGGCGACTCGATCGTCAAGGGTTCGGCCGGCCTGGCCCAGCGCCTGGGCGCCTCGCCGTTCGTGGCCGGGCTGGTATTGGTGGCGTTCGCCACCTCGTTGCCGGAAATCGCGGTCAATGTCCACGCGATTGCGCTCGGCCAACCCGACCTCGCGCTGGGCAATGCGGTCGGCAGCAACGTGGTCAACTTCGGCCTGACCCTGGGGGCCGCCGCGCTGGCGGCGCCGCTGTTGGTGCGCTGGCGCAGCCTCGGCCCGTTGCTGCTGGTGCTGGTGCTGGGCACGTTGGCGGTCATCGTGCTCGGTCTCGACGGTACGCTGGGGCGCCTGGAAGGCCTCGGCCTGCTGCTGGCGTTCGTGGTGGCAATGGCATTCGCGTTTGCGCGCAGTCGTCGCGAAGCGCCCGAGCTGCAGGCCGAGATGGCGGCGCTCGCGCGTACCAGCAGCGATCTCGCGCTCAACCTGGTCCGTTTCGCGATCGCCGCCGCGCTGCTGTATTTCGGCTCGCGACTGGTGGTGGCCAACGCCCTGCCCCTTGGCGACTGGCTGGGTCTGTCGACGCTGCTGACTGGCCTGATCCCGGTCGCGATTGGTACCGCGCTACCGGAGATCGCCGCCGCGGTGGTCGCCGCCCGGCGCGGGCAGGGCGACCTGGTGGTCGGCCATGTAGTCGGGTCCAGCGTCTTCAACCTGCTGGTGATCGTCGGCGCGATGGCGCTGTGGCAGCCGCTGGTGCTGCCGGGATTGCTGCTGCGCTATGCATTGCCGGCGGCTCTCGCATTCGCGCTGGTGATCTACCCGATGCTGCGCGGCGACCTGCGGGTCGGCCGCGGCGAAGGCGCGATCCTGCTGGCAGGTTTCGTCGTATGGCTGGCAGTCGAGCTGTGGCTGGTCGGCAGCGCTGGCACCGTGGCCACCGTCGGCTGAGCCCGGAAGCCGACGAAATCCTGTAGGAGCGACGTAAGTCGCGATTGGAGAGTCGGCCGGCCATCCGGTTCCGATCGCGACTTACGTCGCTCCTACGGGAGCGTTGCGCGCAGAAGGTGCGGCCAGTGCGGTTGATACACTGGCCCGATGACCGATTCCCGCGCCGCATCGCCCACGCCCCGCCGCCCACTGTCCCTGCGCGCCTTGCGCGCGATGACCGAATTCCTGCGCCTCGAGGCCGCCGGCGGCATCCTGCTGATCGGCGCGGCGGTGCTGGCGATGATCGCCGCCAATTCGCCGCTCGAGGAGTTCTATGACAGCTTCCTGGAGATGCCGGTCCAGGTGCGCGTCGGCGACTTGAATATCGCCAAGCCGGCATTGTTGTGGATCAACGACGGCCTGATGGCGATCTTCTTCCTGCTGGTCGCGCTGGAGATCAAGCGCGAGGCGCTGACCGGCCAACTGGCCGGCCGCGCGCGGCTGATCCTGCCGTTGGTCTGCGCGTTCTGCGGCGTGCTCGTGCCGGCGTTGATCTTCACCGCACTCAACCACGACAACAGCGAGGCGATGCGCGGCTGGGCGGTGCCGACCGCGACCGACATCGCGTTCGCGCTCGGCGTGCTGGCGTTGCTGGGTTCGCGCGCGCCGGTCGGGATGAAGCTGCTGCTGTCGACGATCGCGGTGGTCGACGACCTGATCGCGATCGTCATCATCGCGGTGTTCTATTCGCATGGCATGTCGGTGACCGCGCTGGCCTGGGCCGGCGCCGCGCTGGCGTTGATGTGGTTGCTCAATCGCCGCGGCGTGACCGCGCTGACGCCGTACCTGCTGCTGGGGGTGTTCCTGTGGGTGTGCGTGCTGAAGTCCGGCGTGCACGCGACCCTCGCCGGCGTCGCCACCGGGCTGATGATCCCGCACGTCGACCCGAACAACGCGATCCACGACGAGGTCGAGCATTCACCACTGGAACACCTCGAGCACGCCCTGCATCCGTGGGTCGCTTACGCGATCCTGCCGGTGTTCGCTTTCGCCAATGCAGGCCTCGCGCTCGGCGGGCTGAGCCTGGGGTCGGCATTTGCGGCGGTGCCGCTGGGCATCATCCTAGGGCTGGTGATCGGCAAGCCGATCGGCATCGTCGGCGCCGCGGTCGGCATGCGCGCGCTGGGCTGGGCGAAGTTCCCCGACGGCATGGACATGCGCGCGATGATCGGCCTCGGCCTGTTGTGCGGCGTCGGCTTCACCATGAGCCTGTTCATCGCCTCGCTGGGCTACCGCGACCCGGTCAATTACGAGGGCGCGGTGCTCGGCGTGCTGTGCGCCTCGGTGATCGCGGCAGTCGTGGGCTACGGCTGGCTGCGGATGGTGTTGCCGCGTGATGCGCGGCGCTGACATGCGCAGGGCATTGGTGTTCGGTGGTACAGGTCAGGTCGGACAGTCGGTAATCGATCGTTTGCGCACGGACGGCTGGCGGGTCACCGCGTTGTCGCGCCGCGCGCAACCCGACGTAGAAGGGCTGTGCTGGCTGCGTGGCGATTTCGACGCGATGCCACCAATGCCGGGGGCATTCGACGCGATCATCAGTTGCGGACCGCTCGACCGTTTCGGACGCTGGTATGCGCAGACCGACGTGACCACGCCCCGGGTGGTCGCTTTCGGCTCGACCAGTATCGAGACAAAACAGGTGTCGGCCGATGCGATCGAGCGTGACCTGGTGCGACGCTTGGGCGAAGGCGAGGCAAACGTGTTCAGAACCGCACGGTCGCGTGCGGTCGCGGCTACGCTGCTGCGGCCGACATTGGTTTATGGCGTCGGTCGCGATGCCAGTCTGACCCGTATCGCGCAACTGGCGCGACGCTGGCGCCGTTTTCCATTGCCGCGCGGCGCCAACGGCCTGCGTCAGCCGGTGCATGTCGATGACCTCGCCGACGCCGTCCTTGCCTGTCTGGAGCAGCCGGCCAGCTTCGGTCGCGCCTATGCGCTGCCGGGTGGCGAGACGCTGCCGTACCGGGAGATGGTCGCGCGCGTGCTGTCCGCGCTGCAGCCGCCGGCGCAGTTGCTCGAGTTACCCCCAACGCTGTTCAGAGCGGTCCTGCGCATCGCCCAGGCCAGCGGCCGCGCGCAGGGGCTCGGTGGCGCGGCCGTGGCACGCATGCACGACGACCTGGTGTTCGATGCCGAATCCGCGCAGGCCGACTTCGGCTACGCGCCGCGCCGGTTCCAGCCCCGTGCCGACATGTTCGAAGCGCCGCGGAACGACGCCTAGATTTCCTTGGCCAACGGCATCGTCCGCGCTTTTGCGAGCGCGCGCAGGGCCACGCCGAGCACGCCGCCGAGCACCATCGCGCCGCCGAGGAACAACCGGGGGCCCGGGCGGTCACCCCAGAACGCGATGCCGAGCCCGACCGCGAGCACCGGCACCAACAGCAGCCATGGGGTGACCTGGGCGACCGGGTGCTTCTGCACCAGCACGTAGTACAGACCGTGGCCGAGCAGCGAGGAAACGAATGCCGCGTAGGCCACCCCGACCCAGGCCACCCAGCTGGCGGAGGCCAGCGCCGGGATCGCGCCCGGCTCCAGCACCATGCTGATCGCCAGCAGCGGCAGCACCGCGATCGTCGCGGTCCAGCCCTGCATGCTGTAGGCATCGATCCCGCGCAGGCCCTTCATCAGCACCGTGCCGATCGCCAGGAACAGCGCCGCCAGCAGCATCATCGCCAGTGCCAGCGGGTCGTCGAGCACCAGTGGGTCGAAGCCAAGCACCAGCACCCCGCCAAAGCTGACCGCGATTGCCAGGCCGGTGCGCCAGGCGAATTTCTCGCCGAGTGCGAACCACGCAAGCACCGCGGTCATCGGGATGTAGCTCTGGATCACGATCGCCGGCGACGACAAATCGCCGGCCATCTTCAGCGCGACGAAGCTCAGGCCGAAATGCAGCACGCCGACGCACAGGCAGACCGCCAGCAGGCGTGGCCACTGGTCCGGCGGTGGCCGCTTGAGCCAGAACAGCAGCGGCAGGCCGAGCGCGACGAAGCGCAATGCGGTGAACAGGAACGGCGGGATCTCGCGCAACGCGTAGGCCGAGGTCAGGAAATTGCCGGCCCAGGCCACGCAGATCAGCAGCACCAGCAGGATGTCGCGCGGTGACATCTAGTAGGACCAGCCGAGCTTGCGGTACAGCTTCGCCAGCACCCAGGCCGGGCCGATCAGCAGGTAGGTCAGGTCGGTCAGGAAGCTCGGCTTGCGGCCCTCGATCTTGTGGCCGACGAACTGGCCGATCCAGGCCACCACGAACACCGCGACCGCCGACCACAGCAGGGTCGTGCGGCCGAACGCGTTGAACACCGCGAAGCTCAGCAGCGCCATCAGCACGAACATCGCCAGCATGCCCAGGCCCAGCGCGCGTGAGTGGCGGTAGTAGAACAGGGTCGCGCCGAACATCGCTGCCGCTGCCCAGAAACCGGGTCGGAACAGCGTGCCCGGCGCCGGGATGCACCACAGCAGGGCGACGATGCTCCAGACGATCGCCGGCACGCAGACGACGTGGATCAGCTGGTTGGTCGCGTTGCGATGATCGCCGGAGTAGCTGGCGAACCAACGGTCGATCGGGCGGGTAGTCGCGGACATTTCATTTTCCTCCCGATGCAGGGCCGTGCGGCGTATTGTAGGAGCGGCTTCAGCCGCGATCTGAAACCGTCGCGGGCGCACGATTCCAGATCGCGGCTGAAGCCGCTCCTACAAAAACGGTCAAGCCTCAGTCTATTGCAATGCCCGCCAACCGGTGCAGCGCCTCGGCATAACGCGCCCGCGTCCGCTCGATCACCTCGGCCGGCAGCTTCGGCCCGGGCGCGGTCTTGTCCCAGTCCAGCGTCTCCAGGTAGTCGCGGACGATCTGCTTGTCGTAGCTCGGCGGGCTGCTGCCGACCTGGTACTCGTCGGCCGGCCAGTAACGCGAGGAGTCCGGCGTCAGCATCTCGTCCATCACGTACAGGCGGCCGTCGGCGTCGGTGCCGAACTCGAACTTGGTGTCGGCCAGCAGGATCCCGCGTTCGGCCGCATAGTCGGCGGCGAAGCGGTACAGCCGCAGGGTCGCGTCGCGCACCGCCTCGGCCAGTTCGGCGCCGCACAGCCGCACCGCGGTGTCGAAGTCGATGTTCTCGTCGTGGTCGCCGACCGCGGCCTTGGTCGACGGGGTGAAGATCGGCTCGGCCAGCTTCTCGGCCTGGCGCAGGCCGTCGGGCAGGGCGATGCCGCTGATCCGGCCGGTGCGCTGGTAATCCTTCCAGCCGCTGCCGATCACGTAGCCGCGGGCGATGCATTCGATCGGCACCGGCTTGAGCCGCTTGGTCACCACCGCGCGGCGGGCGTACAGCGCGGGGTCGACCCCGGCCGGGAGCACGTCGGCGACGTCGATCCCGGTCAGGTGGTTGGCAACGATGTGGCTGGTCTTGCCGAACCAGAAGTTGCTGATCTGGCACAGCATCTCGCCCTTGCCCGGGATCGGGTCGGGCAGGACCACGTCGAACGCGCTGAGGCGGTCGGTCGCGACCATCAACAAGTAGTCGCCGTTCGGCGTGCCAGCGGGCAGGCGGTCGGCAGGCAGGTCGAACACGTCACGGACCTTGCCGCGGTGGCGCAGGGGCAGGCCGGGCAGGTCGGATTCGGAGAGCGAGGCTCGAAGCACGGTGTTGGACAACGTCGGATCCTTGATGGTCACGGTCCCCGTCGCCGCGGTGCGTCGCATGAATCCACGCGCGCGTGCGCGACGGGGCCGGGCAGTGTACGACGACGCGACGACGGCTGCAGGTAGACTGGCCGCCTGACGCCGGGCGTCGGCGCCACGGTTCGCCGGGCCGGATCCGGACCCGGGAAACCGCAATGGCGCGAGGCCGATGAATCGCTGGTACGGCAAGCTGATCGGGGTGGTGCTCGGCATCGCGCTGCTGCGGTTCAACCCGCTGTTCGGCGCGTTGGTCGGGCTGCTGATCGGCCATGCCTTCGATAGTGGCTGGTTCAGCGGTGCGCGGGGTCGTCCGAAGGGCCGCGCCGCGGACGAGCGAGCGCCGCGCGAAGACCCGTACGCCGTGCTCGGGGTCGGCCCCGAGGCCAGCGATGCCGAAATCGAACGCGCCTACCGGCGGCTGATCTCGCGGCACCACCCGGACCGGGTGGGTGGCGACGCCAGCGAGCCGCGTCGGCAGGCCGCGACCCGCGCCGGCGAGATCAACCGCGCCTACAAGCGGATCAAGACCTTGCGCGGTCGGCGTTGACACCACAGCCGCTGCCGGGCCGAAGTCCGGCCCGCAGCGGCTCCCCAACTCAGAACCGGTAGGTCGCGGTCAGCCGCAGGCTGTCGAGATCGAAGTCCTCGTCGCCGCGGCGGAAGTCGGTGCCGTCGGGATTGACCAGTACGAACGGGTTGGTCGCCGGCACCGGGCCTTGCGCGCGCACGCGGAATTCATCGTCGGTCAGGCGGGTGTGCATGTATTCGATACCGATTGCGAGATGGTCGTTGGCCAGGTACTCGTAACCGATGCCGTACTGTTCGCCGTCCGCGTCGCTTTCGCCGGTGTTGGTGAAAGTGTTGGACCCGTTGGTAGTGCTGAAGCTGTTCTCGATGGACGCCTGCGCATAGCCGGCGGTGACGTAGAGCAGGTTGTCGGGGATGCTGCCGCCACCGAACGCCATGCCGACACGACCGCGGACGGCGAACAGGTCGTCGATCTTCCGCAACATGGTGTAGCTGGCCGGCGTGGTGCTGAATCCGGTCACGCCATCCCGGGCTTCGTTCCAGCCGTAGTCGCCGACCAGGCCGACCACGAAGCCGCCGATCTGCCAGTCGAAGCCGGCACGCAGGCCGACGTCGGCGCCGGCCGTGTTGTCGTTGCAACCATCGGCGGGAGTGCTGCCGCGCGCGGTGCCGTCGCAGAACCCGGGTGAGAACGCGTCGGCGCCAGCGCCAGTGCGCACGGTGTCGTCGAAACCAGAGTCCAGGTTGGTGTCGAACCGGATGCGATCACCTTCGTCGTCCGGATCGAACCCGGCGCCGGCATAACCGCCGACGTAGCCACCGGTCCAGGTGTCGTCGGCGGTCGACTGCGCCAATGCGGGGGACATGCCGAGGACGAGCGCGGCGAACACGGTTGCTCGGGGGAAGTGCGAAATCATGGTGTCGCTCCTCTGGATTGGGGGATTCTCGTTCCGGTTGCACGTGCGATGCCGTGATTCGAGCGTGGGCGAATGTCCACGATCGCTGGGCGGGCATCACCCGGCGATACGGCCATCCTCCACATTCGGATGCAGCGGCCCCCTGACCGCGCCCTCACAATGCTGAGCCCGGCGTCAAAAGGCGGCGAGCTTTCCCCGTTCATGCGGGAAGGCCACAATGCTCCCCTGTCCGAGCGAGCCCGCGCCATGCAACCGACCGTCATCGCCCCGTCGATCCTCTCCGCCGACTTCGCCCGCCTCGGCGAGGAAGTCGACAACGTCATCAAAGCCGGCGCCGACTGGGTCCATTTTGACGTCATGGACAACCACTACGTGCCGAACCTGACCATCGGCCCGCTGGTCTGCGAGGCGTTGAGGAAACACGGGGTCACCGCGCCGATCGACGTGCACCTGATGGTCGAGCCGGTTGACCGCATCGTCCCGGACTTCGCCAAGGCCGGCGCCAGCTTGATCAGCTTCCACCCCGAGGCCAGCCGCCACGTCCACCGCACCGTGCAGCTGATCAAGTCGCACGGCTGCCAGGCCGGGTTGGTGCTTAACCCGGGCACGCCGGTGGAGGTGCTCGACTACGTGCTCGACGAGCTCGACATGGTGCTGCTGATGTCGGTCAACCCGGGTTTCGGCGGGCAGGCGTTCATTCCGTCCACGCTCGACAAGCTGCGCCGCGTGCGCGAGCGGATCGACGCCAGCGGCCGGGCGATCCGGCTGGAGATCGACGGCGGGGTCAAGGCCGACAACATCGCCGAGATCGCCGCCGCCGGCGCCGACACCTTCGTCGCCGGCTCGGCGATCTTCAACGCCGACGACTATGCCGACGTGGTGTCGCGGATGAAGGCGGCCGTGGCCGGCGTGCGCGGCTGAGATCCGCGGGTCGCACAAAAAAAGAAGACCGATGTCCAGGGGCGGCCATCGGTCTCCAGCAATGATTGGAGGCAATCCCGCCTCCGCCAGTCGTCCCTGTTATGGCCTTCCATGCTCCGCCCATTGCATGACGCCCCGATGACAGAGCGCGGTGGCGCCGGGCCGGCGGCAGCCCCTGTTTGCCGGTCGCCGTTTTCACGACGACATTGCTAGCCTGTCGCGATGAGTAAACCCAAACCCGTGCCGGACCAGCCCCGCTGGCGCCTGATCCTCAACGGCAAGTCCGCCGGCGACGAACTGCTGCGCGCAGCGGTCGCGACGATGCGCGAGCAGGGGATCGCGCTCAGCGTCCGGGTGACGTGGGAGGACGGCGATGCCGAACGCTACGTCGCCGAGGCGATCGCCGATGGCGTCGACACCGTGATCGCGGCCGGCGGTGACGGCACATTGAGCGAAGTGGCGACCACGCTTGCCCAGCGCGACGAGGACGCCGACACATTGCCGAGCCTGGCACTGGTGCCGATGGGCACGGCCAACGACTTCGCCAGCGCCGCGCAGATCCCGGTGGAACCGGATGCGGCGCTGGGCCTGGTACGCACCGCGACCGCGCAACCGATCGACCTGTTGCGGATCGACAGCCAGCACGACATCCACTGGTGCGCCAACCTCGCCAGCGGCGGGTTCGGCACCCAGGTCACGGTCGAGACCGACGAGGGCCTGAAGAAGATGCTCGGCGGCTTGGCCTACATGATCACCGGCATCGCCAAACTCGGCCGGATCGATCCGATCCAGGCCCGGATCAGCGCGACCACGGCGACCGGCGAGGCGTTCGAATGGCAGGGCGGCTTCATCGCCCTGGGCATCGGCAACGGTCGCCAGGCCGGCGGCGGCCAGGCGCTGTGCCCCGGTGCGGTGATCGACGACGACCTGCTCGACCTGACCATCGTTCCCGAACTCGAGGGTGAGGTCGCAGGCACCCTCGGCACGCTGGTGGCGGACGGCAAGGACGCTGCGCTTGAGCGCGTGGCCGTGCGCCGTCAGCTGCCGTGGGTCGAGATCGAAGCACCCGAGCCGCTGACCCTCAACCTCGACGGCGAGCCGGTCCAGTCGACCCGCTTCCACATCGATTGCGTCGCCCGGCGCGTGCGCATGCACCTGCCGCCGGGCTGTCCGTTGCTGCGTCCGCCCGCCAATCCGTTGCCGGCGGAAGACGCGGCGCCGGAACCGCCGCCCGGGCTGGTCATCGCGTAAACTGCGCCGATGAATTTCCGGGCGAACCTGTTGTCCCGCGATGCCGGTTCCTGCAACGCCGACGCGGGTTGGCGATGGTGGCTTGCCGCTGCCGTCACCGCCCCGTCGCCCCTTGAGGAAATGCCGCGTGTCCACGCCCGACCACCAGTCCGAACGCTTCGCCCAGCAGGCCGCTGACGGCCACACCCGGATCCCGGTGGTGCGCGAGGTGTTCTCCGACCTCGACACCCCGTTGTCGGTCTACCTGAAACTCGCCGACGGCCCGCACACCTACCTGTTCGAATCGGTCGAGGGTGGCGAGCGCTTCGGCCGTTACTCGATCATCGGCCTGCCGGCGCGCCGCGTGTACGCGTTCGCCGGCCACACCCTGTATGTCACCGAGCACGGCGAGCTGGTCGAGGCGCGCGAGGTCGCCGATCCGTTCGCCGAGGTCGAACGCCTGCGCACGCAGTTCTCGGTGCCGAAGATCGACGGGCTGCCGGGCTTCACCGGCGGCTTGGTCGGCTGGTTCGGTTTCGAGTGCATCCAGTACATCGAGCCCCGGCTGGCCGGACCCGGTCCCGATGGTGAGCTCAAGCCCGACGAGCTCGGCACCCCAGACATCCTGCTGATGCTCAGCGAGGAAGTCGCAGTATTCGACAACCTCAAGGGCCGGCTGTACCTGATCGTCCACGCCGACCCGGCCGAGCCGCAGGCCTACGCCAAGGCCAATCGCCGGCTCGACCAGCTCGTCCATCGTCTGCGCAACAGCGGCGCGAGCTACCCCGAAACGCTCGACCCGAACGGCCTGGACGAGGCCGATTTCGTCTCCGGTTTCACCCGCGAGGGTTTCATCAAGGCGGTCGAGCAGTCGAAGGAATACATCCGCGCCGGCGACATCTTCCAGGTCGTGCTGAGCCAGCGCCTCAGTGTGCCGTTCAAGGCTCGCCCGGTCGACGTCTACCGCGCCCTGCGCGCGCTGAACCCGTCGCCGTACATGTACTTCCTCGACGTCGGCGAGATGCAGGTGGTCGGCTCATCGCCGGAGATCCTGGTCCGGCTCGAGCACGACGAGGCCGGGCGCGGCACCGTCACCGTGCGGCCGATCGCCGGTACCCGCCCGCGCGGCGCGACCCCCGCGGAGGACGCCGCGCTCGAGGCCGAACTGCTAGCCGACCCGAAGGAACGCGCCGAACACCTGATGCTGATCGACCTCGGCCGCAACGACGTCGGCCGGGTCAGCGAACCGGGCACGGTCGAGGTCGGCGAGCAATTCGTGATCGAGCGCTACAGCCATGTCATGCACATCGTCAGCGAGGTCACCGGCACCTTGAAGCCCGGCCTCAGCTACGCCGACGTGCTGCGCGCGACGTTCCCGGCCGGCACCGTCAGCGGCGCCCCGAAGATCCGCGCGCTGGAGGTCATTCGCGAACTCGAGCCGATCAAGCGCAACGTCTACGCCGGCAGCATCGGCTACCTCGGCTGGCACGGCGACGCCGACACCGCGATCGCGATCCGCACCGCGGTGATCCAGGACGGCCGCCTGCACGTGCAGGCCGGCGCCGGGATCGTCTACGACTCCGACCCGGCGAAGGAATGGGAAGAGACGATGAACAAGGGTCGTGCCCTGTTCAGGGCCGTGACGGAGGCTGCACGAGGCCTGTAGCCGCCTGTCGCGGTGGCCGCCGCGCGCAACCCTCAACGTCATATTCACAGAGGGGCGGGTTCACTCGAACCACGACGGTCGCAGGCGCCCAGGCGCCGGGGAAGGTCACCGATGCAGCTCGTTCACGACAAGCACGTGCACACCCGATTCTCCAACGGTTGCCCGCAAACGCTCGAACTGGTCTGCCCGCATTGCCTGAAGGAGTCGAGCTTCCTGCCGAAGTCGTGGCACGAGCACGGGCGCCAGGTCGCCGTCGCCGAAGCGCCGTGTTCGCGCTGCGAGGACAACGTGCTGTTCCTGCAATTGCTCGAGGACAGCAACGGCATCCACAAGGCCGCCGAGTTGTACCTGCACCCCCCGTCCACCGCCCGCGACAGCGTGCATGGCCTCGAGCATCTGGCGGCATTGTCGGGTCCACTCGGGCGCACCTACGAGTCGGCGTTGAAGCTGTACAACCAGACCGAGTGGGGCGCGTCGGCGCTGATGGTGCGACACCTGCTGGAAGGCCTGGCCACCCGCCTGCTGCCCGACGACAAGCGCGATCTGTCACTGCCGCGGCAACTGGACGCGCTGGCCGAGGTCGACCTGGCCGCACCACTGCGCGACATCGCCGGCCTGCTTGCCCCTGACGGCAGTTTCGGCCGCGAGTTCGCCGACGAAGCCGCGATCGACCAGGCCACCGCAGGGCAACTGCTGGAGTTGACCGAATATCTGATCGCCTACCTGGTGGTGTTGCCCGGGGCGATGGCCGAACTCAAGAGCCGGATCGCGACCGCACCGGTGCCCCTGCGACGCAGCAATACCGGCTGACCCAGCGCCCTCGATGGCGGCTGACCGCGCCTGGTGCCGGGAAGGTCCCGGCAATGGTGCCGGCCGCAACCGCCGGGTATCCTGTTGCGCGCCTATCCAGCTTCCCCGGGCACCCGCCACGGCTGCCTGCGCGGGCTCTCGACTCCCAACGAAGTCAGGTCAGGCCTCTTTCCCCCCAAGAGGTTTCCGGCAGCATGTTGCTGATGATCGACAATTACGACAGCTTCACCTGGAACCTCGTGCAGTACCTGCAGACGCTGGGCGCCGAGGTCAAGGTGGTCCGCAACGACGAGTTGTCGGTGGCCCAGGTCGAGGCGCTGCAGCCTTCGCATATCGTGATCTCGCCGGGGCCGTGCACGCCCAACGAGGCCGGGATCTCGGTCGCGGTGATCGAGCGGCTCGGCTCGCGGGTGCCGGTGCTGGGCGTGTGCCTGGGCCACCAGGGCATCGGCCAGGCCTACGGCGGCGACGTGGTCCGGGCCAAGACGATCATGCACGGCAAGACCTCGAAGATTCGTCATGAAGGGCAGGGCGTGTTCACCGACCTGCCGGACGCATTCGAGGCGACCCGCTACCACTCGCTGGTGGTGTCGCGCGAGACCCTGCCGGCGTGCCTGGAAATCACCGCCTGGAGCGACCACGAGGACGGCTCGTTCGACGAGATCATGGGCCTGCGCCACCGCGAGCACCCGGTCGAGGGCGTGCAGTTCCATCCCGAGTCGATCCTGACCGAGCATGGCCACGCCATGTTGAAGAATTTCCTGGAGCGTTGAGCGTAATGCCGATCACCCCGCAAGAAGCCCTGCAGCGCACGATCGAGCACCGCGAGATCTTCCATGACGAGATGGTCGAGCTGATGCGCATGATCATGCGCGGCGAGGTCAGCGCGCTGATGACCGCGGCGATCATCACCGGCCTGCGGGTCAAGAAGGAGACCGTCGGCGAGATCGCCGGCGCGGCGCGGGTGATGCGCGAGTTCGCGCGGCCGGTCGAGGTCGCCGACCGCAGCCACCTGGTCGACATCGTCGGCACCGGCGGCGATGGCGCCAACACGTTCAACATTTCCACCGCGAGCAGTTTCGTGATCGCCGCCGCCGGCGGCCGGGTCGCCAAGCACGGTGGCCGCAGCGTGTCGTCCAAGTCCGGTAGCGCCGATGCGTTCGAGGCGCTCGGCGCGGCGATCGAGCTGCAGCCCGAACAGGTCGCGCGCTGCATCGAGCGCACCGGCATCGGCTTCATGTACGCCCCGCTGCACCACCCGGCGATGAAGGTGGTCGCGCCGGTGCGCCGCGAGATGGGGGTGCGCACGCTGTTCAACATCCTCGGCCCGCTGACCAACCCGGCCAACGCACCGAGCATCCTGATGGGCGTGTTCCATCCCGACCTGGTCGGCATCCAGGTCCGGGTGCTGCAGGAGATGGGCGCGCAGCGCGCGCTGGTGGTGTGGGGCCGCGACGGCATGGACGAGTTGTCGCTCGGCGCCGGTTCGCTGGTCGGCGAGTTGCGCGACGGCCAGGTGCGCGAGTACGAGGTGCATCCGGAGGATTACGGGATTGCGATGGCCGCCAGTCGCAACCTGCAGGTCGCCAACCCGGCCGAGTCGATCGCGATGCTGCGCGAGGCGCTGGACGACGTCGACGGCCTGCCGCGCGAGATCGTCGCGTTCAACGCCGGTGCGGCGCTGTACGTGGCGGGCGTGGCGGAGAGCATCGGCGATGGCATCGAACGCGCGCGCAAGGCGATCACGTCCGGCGCGGCGCGGGCCAAGCTCGAAGAGTTCGTGGCGGTGACCCGGGAGCTCGCGGGAGAACCGGCGGAGGCCGGCCGATGAGCGACATCCTCGCCACCATCCTCGCGCGCAAGCACGAGGAAATCCGCCAGCGCAGCCAGATCCGTGCGCTCGACAGCGTCCGCGCGCGCGCCGCCAGCCAGCCGCCGGCGCGCGGCTTCGTCGAAGCGATCCGCCGCAAGCACGCCGCCGGCGAGGCCGCGGTGATCGCCGAGGTCAAGAAGGCCAGCCCGTCGAAGGGCCTGATCCGCAAGGACTTCGACCCGGCCGCGATCGCCCGCAGCTACGAGGCCGGCGGCGCGGCGTGCCTGTCCGTGCTTACCGATGTCGACTTCTTCCAGGGCAGCAACCGCTATCTCGGCGAGGCCCGCGAGGCCTGCGCACTGCCGGTGCTGCGCAAGGACTTCATCGTCGACCCTTACCAGGTTTACGAGGCACGGATGATCGGCGCCGACTGCATCCTGCTGATCGTCGCCGCGCTGGAGGACGGGCCGCTGGTGGAGATGGCCAACCTCGCCCACGAGCTCGGCATGGACGTGCTGGTCGAGGTCCACGACATCGACGAACTGGAGCGCGCGCTGCAGGCCGACTGCGAGCTGATCGGGGTCAACAACCGTAACCTGCGCACCTTCGAGGTGTCGCTCGACACCTCCCTGCAACTGCGCGACGCGGTGCCGCCGGACCGCACCATGGTCACCGAGAGCGGCATCGCCAGCCGCGACGACGTGGCGCGGCTGCGCGGCGCCGGCATCCACACGTTCCTGATCGGCGAGTCGTTCATGCGCGAGCGCGAGCCGGGTGCGGCGCTGCAGCGGATGTTCGCGCCGTGAGTGTCGCCGGTCCCGCGGCACGACAGGCCTATCCCGGCAATCGCGAAGGCGCGCCGCTGGTGGTGTTCGACTTCGACCACACCCTGTATGACGGCGACTCCGGTGGCCACCTGTTCGCCTGGCTGATCCGGCGCGTCTGGTGGCGAACTCTGCTGGCGCTGCTGATCGCCCCGCTGTTCGGGCCGATGGTGGCGTTCCTGCCGACCCGCCGGGTCGGCATCTCCGGTTTCGTCTGGGCCGGCACGATCGGCTTCCACCGCCGCCGCGACCTCGATGCGCTGATCGACCGCTACGTCGCGCGCCATGCCGACCAGATCAAGCCACGGCTGCTGCCGGTCGCGCTGGAGGTGCTGCACCGCCATCGCCAGGCCGGCGACCAGGTGGTGATCGCCACCGGCGCGCCGCCGGAACTGGCGCGGGCGATCCTCGCCTTCGTCGCCCACGAGGACGTGCCGGTGGTCGGCACCCAGGTCGGGCCGCGATTCGGCGCGGTGGTCGCCACCCGCCACTGCCACAACGAAATGAAGATGACGATGCTGCGCGACGCCGGGTTCACCGCGCCGGTCGCCATCGCCTATTCCGACAGCAGCGCCGACCTGCCGCTGCTCAAGGCCGCGAAGAAACCCGTGGTGGTGAACCCCAAGGCCGCGCGGGTCGAGGTGTTCCGCGAGGTCCTGCCGGCCGGCACCCCTATCTTGAACTGGGGCTGCGTAGACCGGGCGGGTACGCCGGCGACCCTGTCCCCCAAGGGGACTTCCTTCGGGGCGTAGGAGCGGCTTCAGCCGCGATCTGGAGTCGGCACGGGCGAACGGTTTCAGATCGCGGCTGAAGCCGCTCCTACAAAATCCCCGGGCAGGTCAGGATCAGCGCCTGCCCAAACAAAACGGGCGACCCACAGGCCGCCCGTTCGGGTCACGCGTCCGCGATTCAGCGGGTGCCGTACAGCACCACGGTCTTGCCGCGCGCGTGCAGCTTGCCGTCGGCCTGCAGCTTCTTCAGCACCCGGCCGGCCATCTCGCGCGAGCAGCCGACCAGTCGCGACAGCTCCTGCCGGGACACCCGCAACTGGGTGCCGTCGGGGTGGCTCATCGCCTCCGGTTCCTTCGCCAGGTCGTGCAGGGCGCGGACGATACGGTCGGTGACGTCGAGGAACGCCAGGCGGCCGGCCTTGCGGCTGGTGTCGAGCAGGCGCCGGGAAATCTGTGCGCCGATCGAATACAGCAGCTTCGGCGCGTCGGTCGCCAGCCGCGACTGCAGCAGGTCGTAGAAGCGCTCGTGTCCGATCTCGGCCAGCTCGCACGGGGTGCGAGTGCGCAGGATCACCTCGCGCTGGTCGCTTTCGATGAACAGGCCGAGCTCGCCGACGAACTCGCCGGGACCGAAATAGCCCAGCACCAGTTCGCGGCCGTCCTCTTCCTCGGTGATGATGCTGACCGAGCCGGAAACCACGTAATACAGGGTGCTGGCCGGATCGCCGGGGCGAAACACGTCAGTGCGCGACGGGTAGCGGCGGCGGTGGCAGTGAGCCAGGAAACGTTCGATTACCGCGCCGTCTGGCAGCAGTGGGCTGTTGGTTCTACGCAGGGCAGTCAAGGGAGCTACCAGGTTGGCGGACATGGGCATGTTGCTCGAGGCATCCGCCGAGCTTAGGTCGAACTGGCGTCGCGTGGCAAATCCTGCCGCTGCGGGACAGCTTGCCGGGCGGCTCCCGTGGCCCGGGCATTTTCCCCGGGGCGTCGATTGCCGCATAATCGCCCCCTTATCCGCCGTACCGGGAACCGCCGTGGTCAAGCCGTTGCCGCGCCTGAAGTTGCAGGGGTTCAATAACCTCACCAAGGCGCTCTCGTTCAACATCTACGATGTCTGCTACGCCGCCTCCGAGGAGGAGCGTCGGCGCTACATCGAGTACATCGACGAGGCCTACAACGCCGATCGTTTGACCCAGATCCTGACGGACGTGGCGGACATCATCGGCGCCAACATCCTCAACATCGCGCGCCAGGACTACGACCCGCAGGGCGCGTCGGTCACGATCCTGATCTCCGAGGAGCCGGTGGTCGACAAGCGCGACGCCAAGGGCGTGATCTCCGATGCGGTGGTCGCGCACATGGACAAGTCGCACATCACCGTCCACACCTATCCGGAGACCCATCCGGACAACGGCATCGCGACCTTCCGCGCCGACATCGACGTGGCGACCTGCGGGGTGATCTCGCCGCTGAAGGCGTTGAACTACCTGATCGAGAGCCTGGAATCGGACATCGTGGTGATGGACTACCGGGTGCGCGGCTTCACCCGCGACGTGAAGGGCAAGAAGCACTACATCGACCACAAGATCAACTCGATCCAGGACTACCTGGCCAAGAACATCCGTTCGCGCTACGAGATGATCGACGTCAACGTCTACCAGGAAAACATCTATCACACCAAGATGCACCTGAAGGACTTCGACCTGGACCGCTACCTGTTCGAGGAGAAGGCGCGCAACCTGTCGTTCAAGGAGCGCCTGAAGATCGAGGCGCGGCTCAAGCGCGAGATCGAGGAGCTTTACCACGGGCGCAATCTGGCCGACTGATCGGGTCGTGGGGTGCTGCGGGAAGGCCGGCTTGATGTCGGCCTTTTCTGTTTTTGGGAGTTGGCGGAACTGCGTTTGGTGTTGGCTTGATGGCAACGGCAACGGCAACGGCAACGGCTGGTGGGATTCGCGGCTTCGGGTGGGGCGCCGCCCTGTCCGGGCATTGCTACTCGGTTCGGGCGGCCATCCATGGCCGCACTCATCGCCGTGCGCCATCCATGGCGCACTCTCCGCAATACCCGGACAGGACGCCGCGTCGCGCGTGCAGGGCGCGGATTCTTGGTGGCGCATCCGTCGTCTTTTCTTCCATGGCGTATGCACGGGCTTCTGTAGGAGCGGCTTCAGCCGCGATCGGACAATTTCTCGCCCGCGCCGACTCCAGATCGCGGCTAAAGCCGCTCCTACAAAAAGCGCCGACGTTCGCTCAGCGCCGATGTAGGAGCGACGTAAGTCGCGACCCGCCGAACCCGTGAGGCGATGTACAGGTCGCGACTCACGTCGCTCCTACCCGAAGCCAACGAAGCCGCCGGCCGCCTCCTGCTTCGCGCACGTGGCCGAAGCAATCACGCCACTACAACCGCCCTGAGGCTTCAGACCCGATAAGCCACGGTCTTCATCACCTTCGAAGCCGCAGCCATCAATGTCGGAATCGGCGGCGGCAGGACCCGCGCGCCGGCGGATTCGGCATTGGCGGCATGACGCGCCTCGTCGGCCTTCATCACCCCGAGGATCGCGCGGCTGCGGGCGTCGGCCGACGGCAGCGATTCCAGGTGCTCGTCGATGTGGGCCTCGACCTGGCGTTCGGTCTCGACCACGAAGCCGAGGTTCCAGCCGTCGCCGCGCAGGCCGGCGAGGGCGCCGATCGCGTAGCTGCCGGCGTACCACAGCGGGTTGAGCAGGCTGGGGCGGCTGTCGAGCTCGCGCAGGCGCTGGTGGCACCAGGCCAGGTGATCGGTCTCTTCCTGCGCGGCGTCGAGCAGGTGGGCGCGGGTCGCCTCGTCGCGGGCGACCGCGGCCTGGCCGCAGTACAGCGCCTGGGCGCAGACTTCGCCGACGTGGTTGATCCGCATCAGGCCGGCCGAATGGCGGCGTTCGTCATCCTCCAGCACGATCTCGGCCTGGCCGGCGGCGGGGTTCGGGCGCAGAGCCGGCGGCGCGCCGAGCACGGTTTCGATGGCGCGCTGGGCGTCGCCCAACAGTCGGTCCAGCGGGGACAGGGTGCGAGCGGTCATGACGTCGATTCTACGGTTTGGTGGTGAGCTGGCGGTGCAGGTGCGAGCGCGTCGGCGAGAAATTCCAGCGGATGCCGCACCGGCAGCGCGGCGCTATTGGCCAAGTGCAGGCGGCAACTGAGATTGGCGCTGAGCAACTCGGTGGCACCGCTGCCGGCGAGTTGCTCGATCAATGGCTGCCGGTAGTCGGCCGCGCGGCCGGGCTCGGTGAGCATCTGCAGGCCGGCCGCGCCACAGCAGCCGAAACCGTCGTCGAGTTCGATCACCTCCAGTCCCGGGACCTGCGCCAGCAGCCGGCGCAGCGCCGGTACCGACCGCACCACGTTGCGCTGGGTACAGGGCAAGTGGACAGCGATGCGCTCGCGGCGCTCGGCGAAGTGCAACTGCGCGCGGTGGGCGTCGAGGAACTCCAGTGCGTCGATAGTCGCCGTGCCGACCCCGGTGGCAACGGCCTCGTGGCAGCCGCTGGCCAGCGTGAGTACGCGCGCGTGCCCGGCGAACGCGATGCGGTTGGCGGCGGCCAGCCGGTCGGCGCGGGCACTGTCGCCGGCATGCGCATGCGCGCTGCCGCAACAGCCTTGTCCGACGGGGATCGCCAACTCGACCGCCAAAGCCGCGCACAACCGAGTCAACGCCGCGCGCGCCGCACCTTCATAGGGGCCGGCGATGCAGCCAACGAACAGCGCCGCCGTGCTCGCGGTGACTCCGGTGGCGGGAGCCGGCCGCACCGGCGTGGCCGCCGGCGGGCGCGGCAACAGGCGCCAGCTCGCCGGCAACAGTGGGTGGCCGAAGCGATACAGGCCCAGCAGGCCGGCGAGCAGGCGCGGCCGCGCGAGAAGCGCCTCGGCGACCTGCTGGCGCCAGCGCGCCGGACACCGCGCGCGTTGCCGGCCTCGTGCCTCGACCAGCAAGGCGCCATACTCCACCCCGGCCGGGCACACCGCCTCGCAACTGCGGCAGCCCAGGCAGTGGTCGAGATGGGCGTCGCCAATGGCGGTCGGCTCGATGGCGTCGAGCGCCCAGGCCCGGGTCAGCGCGATCCGGCCGCGCGGCGACTCCGCTTCCAGGCGCTCGCGGCCATAGGTCGGGCAAGCCGGCAGGCACAGCCCGCATTGCACGCAACGGTCGGCCAGCGCCACCAGTGGATCGGTGGGGAGCGTGCGCGTGGCAGGGAGCATGCATCGATGCTAACATGGGCGGTTCAGTGAGCTTGCGGCGCACCGCAAGTCCCGCTATCATTCCGCCTCTTTCGTTTCCGAATACCAAAACGCGTGGCGAAATTCCGGCAGCGGCCCTCGGGGCGCAACCACGGAATCAGCCCGGCTAGGTACCCAAAGAAGATCAGTCATGAAGACATTCACCGCCAAGAACGAGACCGTCCAGCGTGACTGGTACCTGGTCGACGCCTCCGGCAAGACCCTGGGCCGCCTGGCCGCCGAGCTCGCCCACCGCCTGCGTGGCAAGCACAAGCCGGTGTTCACCCCGCACGTCGATACCGGCGATTACCTGGTCGTGATCAACGCCGAGAAGATCGTGGTCACCGGTAACAAGCTGGCCGACAAGAAGTACCACCGGTTCACCGGCTATATCGGCAACCTGAAGACCGAGACCCTGGGCCAGGCGCTTGAGCGCCACCCCGAGCGCGTCATCGAGACCGCCGTCAAGGGCATGCTGCCGAAGAATCCGCTCGGCCGCGCCATGTACCGCAAGCTCAAGGTCTACGCCGGCGCCGAGCACCCGCACGCCGCCCAGCAGCCGCAGCCGCTCGATATCTAAGGTCACTACGCATATGGCAATCCAGCAGAACTACGGCACCGGCCGCCGCAAGTCCTCCACCGCTCGCGTGTACCTGCGCAAGGGCGAGGGCAACATCACCATCAACAAGCGTTCGATCGAGGAGTTCTTCGGCCGCGAGACCGCGCGCATGATCGTGCGCCAGCCGCTCGAGCTGACCAAGTCGACCGACAAGTTCGACGTCAACGTCACCGTCGCCGGCGGCGGCACCACCGGCCAAGCCGGTGCGATCCGCCTGGGCATCGCCCGCGCGCTGGTCGAGTACGACGAGTCGCTGAAGGGCGAACTGCGCAAGGCCGGTTTCGTTACCCGCGATGCCCGCGAGGTCGAGCGCAAGAAGGTCGGCCTGCACAAGGCGCGTCGTGCAACCCAGTTCTCCAAGCGCTAATATTTGTCCGCCAAGTTCCATAGCCCCGTCGCCAAGCGGTAAGGCACCTGACTCTGACTCAGGCATTCGGTGGTTCGAATCCATCCGGGGCTGCCAAGACGCAAACGAAAAAGCCCGCCTCACGGCGGGCTTTTTCGTGTCCGTGGCGATGATCCGATTTTGGTAGGAGCGGCTTCAGCCGCGATCGGGAGTCGGCGCGGGCGAACGGTTACCGATCGCGGCTGAAGCGCTCCTACAGGAGCTTCGGGTTACCGCGCTCGTAGCGAACCGTTACAATTGAAACCATCGCGTTTAGACGCTGGAATCAGGAGGTTGTTCGATGAAGCTGGGCTCTCTCAAGGAAGGTGGCCGCGACGGCACCCTGATCGTGGTGTCGCGGGACCTCACCCGTGCGGTGCGTGCGACCGGCATCGCCGATACCCTGCAGCGCGCGCTGGAGGATTGGTCGAACATCGCGCCGCGGCTCAATACGCTGTCCGACGCGCTCAACGAAGGCAAGGCCGACGGTGCGTTCGACCTCGACGTGGCGGCTCTCGCAGCGCCGTTGCCGCGTGCCTACGAGTTCGTCGATGGCAGCGCCTACCTCCCGCACGTCGAGCGTGTGCGCCGCGCCCGTGGCGCCGAGGTGCCCGAGAGCTTCTACACCGATCCGCTGATGTACCAGGCGGTCAGCGCCGGCTTCCTCGGCCCGCGCGACCCGGTCCGGGTGCCGAGCGAAGACTACGGCATCGACCTCGAGGCCGAGCTGGTGGTGGTCACCGACGACGTGCCCATGGCGCTCACTCCCGAGCAGGCCGCCGGCCACATCCAGCTGATCGGCCTGGTCAACGACGTATCGCTGCGCAAGCTGATCCCGGGCGAGCTGGCCAAGGGCTTCGGTTTCGTCCAGTCCAAGCCGCGCTCGGGCCTGAGCCCGGTGTTCGTGACGCCCGACGAACTGGGCGATGTCTGGCGCGACAGCAAGGTCCACCTGCCACTGCTGACCCACGTCAACGGCAAATGGTTCGGCGCCCCGGAGGCCGGGGTCGACATGCAGTTCAACTTCGCCCAGCTGGTCGCGCACGTCACCAAGACGCGGCCGCTGTCGGCCGGCACCATCGTCGGCTCGGGCACGATCGCCAACGAGGACACCAGTCTGGGGGCCTCGTGTTTCGCCGAGTTGCGCACGGTCGAGACCCTGCGCGACGGCAAGCCGTCGACGCCGTTCATGAGTTTCGGCGACACCGTCCGCATCGAGATGCTCGACAAGGCCGGCAACAGCATCTTCGGCGCGATCGAGCAGCGCATCGAGCGCCACGACGCCTGACCGGCGGTGGCGCCGCGCCGGCGGATGGTCGTTCGCCGGCGCTTGCATCGGATACCGTGCTCAGGGGGAGCGCAGATGGCAGAAGGAAGGTCGCGGGTGGATCAATTGCAGCTGTATTCGTACTGGCGCTCCAGCGCCGCCTATCGCGTGCGGATCGGCCTGAACCTCAAGGGCCTGGCCTACGAGACGATCCCGGTGCACCTGGTGCGCGACGGCGGCGAACAGCATGCCGAAGGCTATCGCGAGATCAACCCGCAGGAACTGGTGCCGGTACTCAAGCACGGCGACCGGATGCTGCGGCAGTCGGTCGCGATCCTCGAGTACCTCGACGAAACCTGGCCCGAGCCGGCGCTGCTGCCGGCGACCAGTCGCGACCGCCAGCGCGTGCGCGCGATTGCCCAGGCGGTGGCCTGCGATATCCATCCGCTCAACAACCTGCGGGTGCTGCAGTACTTCGACAATACCTGGAACGTCCCGCAGCCCGAGCGCGACGAGTGGGTGCGGCACTGGATCGTCGGCGGCTTCGCCGCGATCGAGGCGATGCTCAACGACCACCCCTCGACCGGCGAGTTCTGCGAAGGCAACATCCCCGGTCTTGCCGACTGCTGCCTGGTGCCGCAGGTCTACAACGCCCGCCGGTTCGGGGTCGACGTCGCGCAGTTCCCGACGATTGCCAGGATCGACAAGGCCTGCCTGGCGCTGCGGGCGTTCGACGGCGCGCGCCCGGAACTTCAACCGGACGCGCCGCAACCCAACTGAGTCGCTATTGCTCGGCGTTGAACACGTCCGCGTAGGGATCGTGTTCGGCATCGGCGCCTTCCGACAGGCGGAACTTCAGTGCCAGGCCGTCGCGCGAGTCGGCCGCCTGCAGCGCCTCCTCCATCCCGATCCGGCCTTCCTTTTGCAGCCGGAACAGGCACTGGTCGAAGGTCTCCATGCCTTCCTCCAGCGTCTCCTCCATCGCGTGCTTGATCTCGTGGACCTGGCCGCGGCGCATCAGGTCGCGGATGTGCGGGGTGTTGATCAGCACTTCGGCGGCCGGCAGCCGGCGGCCGTCGGTGCCGATCACCAGGCGCTGCGAGATCACCGCCTTCAGGTTCAGCGCCAAATTCATCAGCACGTTCTTGTGCGCGCCCTCGGGGAAGAAGTTGAGGATGCGCTCCAGGGTCTGGTCGGCGTTGTTGGAGTGCAGTGTCGCCAGGCACAGGTGGCCGGTCTCGGCGAACGCGATCGCTGCCTCCATCGTGGTCTGGTCGAGGATCTCGCCGATCAGGATCACGTCCGGCGCCTCGCGCATCGCGTTCTTCAGCGCGTTGTGGAAGGTGTGGGTGTCGAGCCCGACCTCGCGCTGGTTGACGATCGAGCGCTTGTGTCGGTGCAGGTACTCGATCGGGTCCTCGATGGTGAGGATGTGCCCTGCGATGTGGCTGTTGCGGTGGTCGATCATCGACGCCAGCGTGGTCGACTTGCCCGAACCGGTCGAACCGACGATCAGTACCAGCCCGCGCGGGGCCATGATGATGTTCTTCAGCACCTGCGGCAGCTGCAGTTCCTCGATCGACGGGATCACGCTGCGGATCGCGCGGATCACCATGCCGACCTCGCCGCGCTGCTTGAACACGTTGATGCGGAAGCGCCCAGTGTCGGGCAGCGCGTAGGCGATGTTCAGCTCCAGGTCGCGCTCGAACTGCGGCACCTGGCCCTCGTCCATCAGCGAGTAGGCGATTTTCTTGACCATGCCCGCCGGCAGCCCGGTGTTGCCCAGCGGGTGCAGCCTGCCCTCGATCTTGATATAGACCGGCGCGCCGGTGGACAGGAACATGTCCGACGCGTTCTTCTCCGTCATCAGCTTCAGGAAATAGCCGATGTCCATGCACACACCCCTCGTTGAATCCGGCGTACGGTTGCCATTGCAAGCGCGGCGCCAGCCTGACCACAATGGCCGTGCGAAAAACTTCCGACACGGCTCCCCTATGCATCGCAGCTTCGCACAAATCCGTAACTTTCTACTGGGCACAGGTCTCGCTTGCGCGATCAGCGCGTGCGCCACCCTGCCGCCGCCGACCGCCGAGCTGAACAACGCCCAGCAGGCGGTCGTGCGGGCCACCGGGGCCGATGCCGACCAGTATGCCAGCGCCGAAATCGCCACCGCCCGCGGGGCCCTGACCCGGGCCCAGGCGGCGATGGCGGAGGGTCGCGAGGACGATGCCCGCAATCTCGCGAAGGCCGCCTGGGCCGACGCCGACCTGGCCCACGCGCTCAGCCGCGAAGCGCTGGCGACCGCGGAACTGGCCCAGCGCCGCGCCGAGGTCGAGCACCTGCAAAAGCGCCTGCAAGGGGAGGGGAGCCGATGACACCGTATTCGACCGCAAGGGTGGCGATGCTCGCCGCCGCGATCGCCGTCGCGCTGCTGACGGCGGCGCCGGCCCGGGCACAGCAGGATGAAAGCGCGGCCGCCCGGCTCTCACAGCAACTCGTCGCCCTGGATGCCGACAGCCAGACCGCCAGCCTGGCCGCCTACGAGCGCCTGCAGGCGCGTCAGGCCGTCGAGGCGCTGGCCAACGCCCGCAGCCGTGACCGCGATGCCGCCTACTATGTCGCCGAGCGGCGGGTCCGGATCGCCGAGATCGCGGCCCGTACCGAGGCGATGCAGCGCCGGATCGACCAGCTCGAGCGCGAGCGCAGCGAACTGATCGTCGAGGCCAGCCGCCGCGATGCCGCCCAGGCCCGCGCCGAGGCCGAGCGTCTGCGGATCCAGGCCCGGATCCAGGCCGAGGAAGCCGCCCGCCTGCGCCAGCAGACCGTGACCGATGCCGAGGCGATGCAGGACATCGAGGCCGCGCTGCAGAACGTTGCCGGCGCCCAGGCCGCCAAGCTCAAGGCTGCCCGCGAGCGCGAGGCCGAGCTGGCACGTCAGGAAGCGGAGCTGCTCAAGCAGGTCGAGGCGGCATCCGACGACGATCAATAGCGGCACCGCAGGCGGTCCGCTCGTCCGGAAATCGGAGGTTCATCCGGCCGTCGGTTTCGTGAACAGGGCCCGCCACCGGCCCCGCAAGGGTCCCGTCCAACAGGCCGGACGACCGGCCATCGGCCTCTCCCGCGCGACCCTTGTGGCCCCCCGGACCGAGGAGTAGGGTCAAATCTCCAAGCGGCGGTTTTCCGCTTGGCGATGAGCCGGACCGACCATGCACAACCCCGTTCCACTCGATCCACCCGGGCAGGAATCCGCCGCCGAACCGCGCGCGGCCGCCCTGCGGGGGATCGGGAAAAACGGCATCGCCCCGGATGTTCCGCGCCGCCGGCCCCTGCCTGGCATTGCCGTTGCCATCAATGATTACCCCATGAACGCCTCGACCGCCCGGCCGAGGCGTTCTCATTCGTGCTGAAGGAGGCTTTCATGTTCGACGAACAACCGCAGCCGGAAATCGAAGCACTGATCAAGGCCAACCCCGAGTTCAAGCAGCTCTACCAGCGCCACAAGACCCTCGACAAGAAGGTGATGGATGCCGAACTCGGGGTGCTGCCGATCGACGACACCACGCTGTCACGGATGAAGCGCGAGAAACTCGCGGCCAAGGATCGCCTCACCCGGATGTACGACACCCAGCCGCACTGACCGGCTGCGGCCACACTGAAGTCCGCCGCGGGCGGTGGCGACGATCCTCGTCCGACCGCCATCGCCCGCCCATGCGACTGATTCATGTAGGAGCGACGTAAGTCGCGACCTGTACATCGCGCCACCGGTTCGGCGGGTCGCGACTTACGTCGCCCCTACAGAAAGCCGTCGCCCCCGCGGCCTCCTCCGCACCATCCCGTAGAATCCCGTATCCGCCGCGATCCGCCGGCGCCAGCCGCGTGCCTGAATGTCCATCTCCGCCTCCGTACTCGACCTGATCGGCGACACCCCGATCGTCAAGGCCCAGCATCTCGACACCGGGGTCTGCGAGCTGTATTTCAAGCTCGAATCGCAGAACCCCGGCGGTTCGATCAAGGACCGCATCGGCCTGAAGATGATCGAGGCCGCCGAGTCGCGCGGCGACATCAGGCCCGGCGACACCCTGGTCGAGGGCACCGCCGGCAACACCGGCCTCGGCCTGGCGCTGGTCGCCCAGCAGAAGGGCTACAAACTGGTGCTGGTGGTCCCGGACAAGATGAGCCGGGAGAAGATCTTCAACCTCAAGGCGATGGGCGCACAGGTCGTGTTGACGCGCTCGGACGTCGCCAAGGGCCACCCGGATTACTACCAGGACCTCGCCGAGCGCCTCGCCCGCGAGACCCCGGGTGCCTACTTCATCAACCAGTTCGGCAACCCCGACAACCCGGCCGCGCACGAGCACGGCACCGGCCCGGAGATCCTCGCCCAGATGGCCGAGGTCGGCGGCGTCGACGCCATCGTGTTCGGCTGCGGCAGCTCCGGCACCATGACCGGGCTGTCGCGCTGCTTCGCCGAACAATCCCCGCACACCGAACTGATCCTGGCCGACCCGGTCGGTTCGATCCTGACCGAGTACATCAACCAGGGCACCCTCAGCGACAAGTCGGCCAGCTGGATGGTCGAGGGGATCGGCGAGGACTTCCTGCCGTCGATCTCCGACTTCACCCGGGTGAAAAAGGCCTATGCGATTTCCGACAAGGAAAGCTTCCTGACCGCGCGCATGCTGCTGGAGAAGGAAGGCATCCTCGGCGGCTCCTCCACCGGCACCCTGCTGGCCGCCGCGCTGAAATACTGCGCCGAACAGACCACCCCGAAGAAGGTGCTGGTGTTCGTCTGCGACACCGGCAACAAGTACCTGTCGAAGATGTACAACGACTACTGGATGGTCGACAACGGCTTCCTCGAGCGCGAGCAGGCCGGCAACCTCGGCGACCTGATCCTGCGCCCGTTCTCGCTGCGCGACACTGTCGTGGTCGGCCAGGGCGACCTGCTGGTGACCGCCTACCAGCGCATGAAGCTGTACGACGTCAGCCAACTGCCGGTGATGCAGGACGACGAACTGGTCGGCATCGTCGACGAGTCCGACATCCTGATGCACGTCTACGGCGACGAAGGCCGATTCCGCGACCCGGTGGCGACGGCGATGGTCAGCAAGCTCGACAAGGTCGACGTGCGCGCCCCGATCGAGGCGCTGCTGCCGGTGTTTGACCGCGGCCACGTCGCCATCGTCACCGACGGCGAGAAGTTCCTCGGCCTGATCACACGCATCGACCTGCTGAACTACCTGCGCCGGCGGGTGGAGTGAGCCTGACGGCCGACAGCGGTTCCGTGACCCGAAAGCTCCGTGTTCTGCTCATCGCATATGAGTTCCCGCCTAACGCTTCTGCTCAATCGCTGCGCTGGGCTTATCTGGCGGGACGGTTGGCGGAGTTTGGACACGAAGTGCACGTAATGGCGCCGGCTATTGCCGGTGCTGCCGAGGGGTTGCCGCCGCTTGGGCCTCAGGTCAAGGTGCATCGTGTCTGGCCGGGGCCCGTTCGGTCGTTGATTGGTTGGCTTGAGCGACGCAGGCCGGCGCACGCCCCCGACGGGGCGGGCACCTCGACAAGTGTCACCGCCCCTTCGAGCGCGGCGGTCCGTTCGCTGGCGCCCCCGAGACTGAACTGGAAAGGTCGGTTGCTGCACAAGTGCCTGCGCACGATAGGTTGGAGCGTTTTTCCCGACGTTCGAGGCGAATGGTACCTACCGGGTCGCCTCGCGCTCTCGCGGCTGCTTCGCGAGGTGCGCCCGGATGTCGTGGTTTCCTCCCACGAACCGGCCATTACCCTGCAACTAGGCCTGCATGCCAAACGAAAGGGCTTTCGTTGGGTTGTCGACATGGCCGATCCCGTCCTCGCTCCATACACGCCGCTTCGCTGGCGCCGGCATGCACGCGATCTGGAGGCACGGGTCATGCGTGACGCGGATCAGGTTCTGATGACGACCCAATCCGCAATCGAGCTCCTGCGGGAGAGGCATGGGGATACCGGCGCCCCCATGTCCGTGGCGACGCAAGGTTTTGATGAGGAACTTTCTGCAGACCGGTTGCCCAAGAGGCGTGACGGAGACCTGAAGCTACTTTACGCAGGGAGCTTTTACAGCTTCCGAGACCCGAGGGTACTGATCGAGGCGATCCTTGACGTGCCCAATACCTCCCTTTGGATTGCCTCGGGCAATGTTCCTGACTGGGTGATTGCGTGTGCCAAAGAGTTTCCGCGTAAGTTGATCCTGTTGGGAGCCGTGCCTCATCGCCATCTTCTGCGGCTCCAGCGCCAGACGGACATTTTGGTCAACCTCGCGAACGCGGATCCATGTCAGGTGCCCGGAAAGTTGTACGAGTACTTCGGAGCAGGTCGACCGATCCTCCACTTGTCCGTAGCCGAAAGCGACTCGTCGGGTGATCTGCTGCGGGTGCTGAAGCGGGGTTGGGCACGCCGTGGCGACCGTGCTGAGGTCGTACGCGTTCTATCCGAACTCGTCGATATGCACCGAGAAGGTCGCCTGGAAGCAGGGCTCGATCTTACGCTGGAGCGGGTTCGGGGTTGGACGTGGACCGCCACGGCGCGTCAGGTGGAGAGCGTCCTTCTTCAGACAGTCAATGCGGGATCGTGAACGGCCTCGAGATGAAGGACTGGCCTCGACAAGTCCGCTAGAATGTCAGGTTCGCCTCGACACACAACTCACGCGTCGAACCGGGAGAACCATGCTTAACTCCAACAAGGGTGCCCCCCCTCACGGCCTCGGCACCCTCGCCATCCATGCCGGCCAGTCGCCCGACCCCAGCACCGGTGCGGTGATGACGCCGATCTACCAGACCTCGACCTACGTGCAGTCGAGCCCGGGCGTGCACCAGGGCTTCGAGTACACCCGCAGCCATAACCCGACCCGGTTCGCCTACGAACGCTGTGTCGCCGCGCTGGAAGGCGGCAGCCGCGGGTTCGCGTTCGCCTCGGGCATGGCCGCGACCTCGACCATCCTCGAGCTGCTGGACTCCGGCAGACACGTCATCGCGATGGACGACGTCTACGGCGGCACCTACCGCCTGTTCGAGCGCGTCCGCCGCCGCAGTGCCGGGCTGGACTTCAGCTGGGTCGACCTCAGCGACGCCGCCGCGTTCGAGGCCGCGATCCGGCCCGAGACCAGGATGGTCTGGATCGAGACCCCGACCAACCCGCTGCTGAAGCTGGTCGACATCGCCCAGATCGCCGCGATCGCCCGCAAGCGCGGCCTGATCGTTGTGGTCGACAACACCTTCAGCTCGCCGATCCTGCAGCGCCCGATCGAGTACGGCGCCGACATTGTCATGCACTCTGCGACCAAGTACCTCAACGGCCACTCCGACATGGTTGGTGGCATGGTCGTGGTCGGCGACGACGCCGAACTGGCCGAGCAGGTGGCGTTCCTGCAGAACTCCATCGGCGGCGTGCAGGGGCCGTTTGACAGCTTCCTGGCCCTGCGCGGGCTGAAGACGCTGCATCTGCGGATGAAGGCGCATTGCGAGAACGCGCAGGCGCTGGCGGAGTGGCTGGAAGGCCATCCGGCGATCGAGAAGGTCATCTACCCAGGCCTGAAGTCGCACCCGCAGCATGAGCTGGCCGGACGGCAGATGGACGGTTTCGGCGGGATGGTGTCGATCCTGCTCAAGGGCGGCGTGGAGGCTGCGAAGCGGTTCTGCGAGCGCACGGAGCTGTTTGCGTTGGCCGAGTCCCTGGGCGGTGTCGAGAGCCTGGTCAACCATCCGGCGATCATGACTCACGCGTCGGTGCCGGTGGAGCGTAGGGAGGCTCTGGGAGTGAATGACAATCTGGTGCGTCTATCGGTTGGCGTTGAAAATCAGGCGGATCTGCGTAGTGACATTGAATCGGCGTTGATTGCGCGATGATTGAAGTTCGGAAATTTCATTTCGCGCCTGCTCACCGCACCCGCTGGGATGTCCTGTCGTGAAGGGCGTATTGCGCGACATGCGCAGCAGTATCCATCACCGTGAATTCTGGGCTTATGCGGTGTGGCTGGACATAGCTACCCGCTACCGACGCACCCGGCTGGGTGTCGGCTGGTTGCTACTGCCGCCGCTCGCCTATGTGCTCGGAATCGGATATCTGTACTCCCACATGATGGGAGGCAGCCCTGGGACGTTTATTCCCCATCTTGGATTTGGTTACATCCTGTGGCGGTTGTCTATTCAGACGATGACCGAATCAGCAGACGTCTTTGCCATGCATCAAGCGTTCATCATGGACGGCCGGACCCGGTTCACGGATTTCATTCTGCGTACGTTCGCCAAGTCGTTTTTATTTTTCATGGTGGGGCTCCTGGTCGTGGTGACTATCGTACTGATGGTGTCACCGACAAACCCTGCCTGGCTGCTGACGTTGGCGTTCACGTTGCCGGTGCTATTCCTCAACATACTGTGGATGTCAATCATCATCAGCTTGTTCGGGGCGCGTTTTCCTGACACCAAGGAAATGATTGGCACCATTCTTATCTTTGGGTTTCTGCTTACCCCTATCTTGTGGGATGCCTCCATGGTTCCGCCGGAGACCATTCGTGGTTTGGTGATGCGGTTCAACCCGTTTTTTCACTTGATCGAGTTCGTGCGCGCCCCGGCTTTGGGTGCAATGCCGGAAGCTACGACGTTGTACGCCATCGGCGCGATGTCGGTGTTCGGCTGGGTAATGGCTGCGTTCCTGTACCGGCGTTATGCACGGTTCGTGCCGCTATGGATTTGAAGGTGAGGTTTTTCCGATGACGGCGCATTTGCGGGCGACTGGCGTTGGTCTGTGCGTGCCACATTACGTACAACGTGCGCGCAATCACAAGTCGTGGTTCGGTACGTTGCTTGGCGCATCCACAGCGCGGCCCGAACGGGTCTTCCGCACCATCCTTGAGGACGTATCGTTCGAAGCAACCGAAGGTGATCGGGTCGCGTTGATCGGACGTAATGGTGCCGGCAAGTCCAGCTTGCTCCGTGTGTTGACGGGTGCTTATCCGCCAACCACGGGTCGGCTTGAAGTGGAAGGGCGGCGCCAGGCACTGCTTAACATTTCGTTGGGCTTCAGCGGCGAAGCGACCGTCGAGGAGAATATCCTGTTGCGCGGTACTGCGATGGGCCTGCCGGCAGACCGAATTCGCGAACTCACGCGCGATATTCTGGAGTTCTCCGGCCTGAATGACGCGGCGCAGCATCGACTGCGCACTCTGTCGGCCGGCCAACGCATGCGTCTCGGCTTTGCGGTATCGACGGCAGCCGAAGGCGACATAATGCTACTGGATGAATGGCTGGGTGCCGGCGATATGCAGTTCATCCGGAAAGCCAGGGCGCGAATGAACGATCGCGTCAAGGGCAGTAGGATCGTGATTCTCGCCACTCACAACCTCGAAATCGCGCGCCGGGTCTGCAACAAGGGCGTGGTGCTGGAGAACGGTCGGGTGGCGTTCGCCGGCGGCGTGATCGAGTCGATCCTGGAATATCGAAAACTGTGCCGTTGACGCCCGGGTACGGAAAGCGCCCGAACCCATGCTGTCGCTTTATTATTATTGGACTATTGGAATTGCCCCATGCAGAGTCATGATACTCAAGATGTCAATACCTTATCCGTCATCGGGCTTGGTTACATAGGGCTGCCGACCGCCGCTATGTTCGCCTCCACCGGCCTGGATACGGTTGGCGTTGACGTAAGCCGACGGGCAGTGGATGCAATCAACTGCGGCAAGGCCCATATCGAGGAAGGCAATCTCGACGAGCTTGTCGAACGATGCGTCCAGACCGGCCACCTGAGAGCGGTGATGAAACCGGTGGCTGCCGATGCGTTCATCATCGCAGTGCCGACTCCCGTGGGTAAGGATGAGGGGCACAGTCCCGACGTGTCCTACATCCAGGCTGCCGGGCTTGCCATCGCCGCAGTCTTGAAGCGTGGCGACTTGATAATCCTGGAATCCACCTCGCCGGTGGGTACCACTGGCATGTTGGCTGAACTGCTTGCCCAAGCCAGGCCCGACCTGAGCTTCCCGCAGACGGCAGGTGAGCAGGCCGACGTGTGTCTCGCATACTGCCCTGAGCGGATCATTCCCGGCCAGATGCTGCGGGAACTGGTCGAGAATGACCGGATCATTGGCGGAATGACCCCGCGTTGCGCGGAGCGCGCCGCGACCTTGTACAAGCGTTTCGTGCGTGGTGTTTGCCACATCACCACGGACCGTACCGCCGAGATGGTCAAGTTGACCGAAAACTCGTTTCGCGACGTCAATATTGCATTTGCCAACGAACTGTCGATGATCTGCGATGACCTCGACATCGACGTCTGGAAGGTGATCGAGTTCGCCAACCGCCATCCCCGCGTATCCATCCTGAAGCCTGGTGCAGGCGTGGGTGGCCATTGCATTGCGGTGGACCCGTGGTTCATCGTCTCCAGCTCGCCAGAGCGAGCTCGCATGATCCGTACCGCGCGTGAAGTCAACGATCTCAAACCGCACCACGTCGTCGCCAAGGTCGACGCGGCATTGACCGCGAACCCGGAAGCTACTGTTGCTTGCCTGGGCTTGACGTACAAGCCCGACGTGGATGACTTCCGTGAAAGCCCCTCGCTGGAGATTGCCAGCATCCTGTCGCGCAAGTACGCGGGACGTGTTGTCAGTTGCGATCCGTTCTTCACGGCACTACCGGACGATGAGGCACGCGATCGCGCAATCACTTTCGTCGAAACCGAGAAGGCGTTGCAGGAAGCGGATGTGATCGTGGTACTGGTGCCGCACAGCGCCTTCCATGGCTTTCCAAAACCGCAGAACAAGGTCGTTGTCGATCCCGTGGGCTTTTGGGTCTGACCAGGATTTGTATCTGAGCGACGTCCGTCGGGCGTTCCAAACCCAAGTTGAAGTGAGGAAGTGATGGCGGGCACGGGTCGGAATCCGGAGGTAACGCAGGCAGAACATCCCTCCGACCCGCCGGTCGGTGCCGGGCGACAGCTGGATGGGACGCAACAACGCATCCGGCAACTGCACGACGATCTTCGGCGCAGCCAGGGGGAAGCCCGTGAGTTGCGCGCAACCGTCCAGCGGATCGAACGTGAGAACTCGCGCAGGGCAGACCTGCTGATTGAAGCGGATGCATTACTGACCGCGATGGAAGCGGGCCTGCATGCGTTGCTGCGCTCCATCTCCCTGCAGCTGGGCTACGTGATCACGCGCTCGGTTCGATCGGTTACAGGCATGTTGGCGTTGCCCTATCGGGTCGCGAAGCTGGTGCTGGAGGCGCGCCGCTCGGGCCGATCCATGCCCGGCGAGGCACGGCAACTGGTCACGATTCCGTTGCCACATGACTGGTTCGCACCGGCCCTGCGCCAGCAACTGGCAAGGTTCCACGCCGAGTACGCACCAGATACTGGCGACGAGAGGAAAGGCGAGGGCAATCCGGCAGCAACCATGGCACCGCGGGTAAGCGGTTTGCCGGCTAACCCGGCGGATCTCCGTGTCGCTGCGATCATGGACGAATTCACGTTCAACGCCTATCGCGATTGCTGCGATGTCAAGGCGGTGACGCCGGAAGGCTGGCGCGGGGAACTTGAACTACACAAATCCCACCTGCTGTTCATTGAGTCGGCATGGGATGGCAAGGACAGCCTGTGGCAACGCAAGATCTCCAACGCATCCGCAGAACTGCATCAGCTGGTTGCGCACTGCCGACGGATCGGCGTTCCAGTGATCTTCTGGAGCAAGGAGGACCCCGTCCACTTCAAGACGTTCCTCGACACGGCCCGGCTGGCCGACTTCGTGTTCACCACCGATATCGACTGCATCAAGCATTACAAGCTCGCGTTGGGACACGAGAGGGTGTATCTGCTGCCGTTCGCGACGCAGCCTCGTGCGCACGACCCAATCGAGCGCTACAACCGAAAACACGCGTTCTGCTTTGCCGGCTCCTATTACGTACGCTATCCGACCCGGCAGAAGGATTTCGCCAATCTTATCGCAGCGGTCTCGACGCTGGCGCCGGTCGACATCTACGATCGCAATCACGGGAAAACCCATCCCAACTACATATTTCCCGAACAATACCGGCCGCATATCCTCGGCAGCCTGCCGTTCGAGCAGATCGACATGGCCTACAAGGGCTATCAGTTCGGCATCAACATCAACACCGTAAAACACTCGCAAAGTATGTTCGCACGCCGGGTTTTCGATCTGCTGGCGAGCAACACCGTGACGGTCAGCAATTATTCCCGCGGCATGCGGCTTGCGTTCGGTGACCTGGTGATCGCCAGTGACGACAGTGAGCAGTTGATTCGCCAGCTCAAGCCGCTGGTTGAAGACCCCGTCAGGATGAGCAAATTCCGCTTGGCAGGCCTGCGCAAGGTCATGCGCGAGCACACCTACCAGCATCGACTCGGCTATGTGGTCGAGAAAGTATTCGGCCACGCCACGCAAGCGCAAGGCGCGAAAGTCGTTGTACTGGCGAATGTCGTCGATGACGCTTCGCTTGATGCGGCCATTGCCAACTATCGTCGCCAGCAGTGGGTGCACAAGCGTTTGTTGCTGAGCCTGGCAACCGGTTTCCTCCCTGCGAGCCCGCTTGTAGCCGACGACGTGGAGGTAATCCTCGCGGACCAGCACTGCCACCGAAAGCTAAGTGACCTGCTTCCCGGCGATCACTACTTTGCCCTGTTCGCGCCTGGTGACTACTACGGTCCCAATTACCTTGTCGATCTGGCTCTGGCGACCGGCTACAGCCCGGTGGATGCCGTCGGCAAGCACGCCTACTACCGACTCACCCCAAACGGCGTCCAACTGGAGAACGCCGGGGGGCAATATCAGATGAGCGAGGAAGTGGCGTTGCATCGGGCTTTGGTATTGCCGAGCGCGCTAGGCGACAACGTCACACTTGAATGGGTCCAAGCACCCCGGATCGTGCCGATCGAAACCCTGACTCTTGATGAGTTCAACTACTGCGCTGTCGCCACGGCACAGCCAGGTGACATCACTAGTGCTGTGGTAGATGATTTGGATGGTTTGGACGAAGGTCTCCCAGTCGATGAGTTGTTGAAGATCGCAGAAGACATTCGAGGGGGAACCTTGACTCTCGACGCGAGCGGCCAACATGGAATCGAGGAGATCGGTTCGAAGCGGCTCCACGATCTGTTCGGGACATTGGCCAACAAATATCTTTCGATGGAGCACGACGGCAACGAACTGATCGTCAACTCGACGGTGCCGCCGGGCAAGCATGCTTATTGTTACCTGACACAGGCGCTGTCCAAAACTTCATTGAACCTGACCGACGTCGCGCGCATGCAACTGGTTTGCGAGCCGGGCAAGGGGCTCGAGCTGGTTCTCGTTTTCCAGGACGAAGCAGACAACAAGCTCGGCCACTCCATCGTCAAGGCGGCCACCAACATCACCGCTTCGGTGCCTGCAGGAACGATTCAGGCGCTGATCGGCCTGCGCCTGACGTCGGCGGGGCGGTTCGCGATCAAGCGCCTGGCGCTCGACCACGTCCCGCTGCAGGTGGACACCATCATCGGCCGCTCCCGCACTCTGCTGCTGGCAAAAAATTATCCTTCCTATCGCGATCGCTACAAACATGCATTCGTGCACCGAAGAGCCACCGAGTACGATCGTTGTGGCGCGAGCGTTGACGTGTTCCGGATCGGCTCAGCCCAGCTTTGCTTCAGCGAACATGAAGGCGTGGATATCACTGAAGGGCAGTTCGAGCATCTGCGCGCTGCGCTGGCGTCTGGACAGTATCGCAACATCCTGGCCCATGTCCTCACGGAGCAGGCCTGGGAAGTGCTGCAGAAGTACGTTGGCCATACGCGGATCTACGTGTGGGCGCATGGATCGGAAGTGCAGCCGTGGACGCGGCGGTCGTTCGAGTACAGCACCGACGCCGAGCGTGATCGTGCAACTGTGCTTAGCGAACGACGCATGCGCTTTTGGAAGTCGCTTCTCAAGGTTCCCCATCCAAACCTTGTGATGGTTTTTGTTTCGCACCACCTTGCGGAAACTATGTTCGAAGACCTGGGCTTCCGATTGCCGGACAGTCAATACCGGGTCATTCACAACTTTGTCGATGACCAATTGTTTGCATACCGTAAAAAATCGGCGGAGCAGCGGACCAGGATTATTTCGATCAGGCCGTATGCAGGGCGAGTGTATGCCAACGATCTGACGGTCCAGGCAATCGTTGAACTCAGTCGTCGCGAGTTCTTCGATGAACTCCAGTTTCATCTCATCGGCGATGGCGTCCTGTTTGACGATACGGTCGAGCCGGTACGGGCGTTCCCGAACGTCAGGATTGAGCGTCGGTTCCTGTCGCAGCGCGAGATTGCCGATTTGCATGCCGACTACGGTGTGTTTCTGTGTCCGACGCGCATGGACTCGCAAGGCGTTTCGCGGGACGAGGCGATGGCCTCCGGACTGGTTCCGATCACCAACCCGGTTGCTGCCGTCCCCGAGTTCGTCGATGAAAACTGCGGACTGCTGGTCGAGCCCGAGAATGCTATCGCGTTGGCCGACGCCATTGAACGGCTGTATCGGGAACCAGAGTTGTTCATGCGCCTGTCGCGCGCCGCTGCGGCGAGGGTGCGCGAACAGAGCGCGTTTGAAACCACCATCGCCCGGGAGATCGAACTGTTCGACGGTCAGGCGAGGCGCGCTGGCGCATGATGCTTGCGCTGGATTACACGCGTTGGGGCAACGCGAGACACGTTTGGAACTCCACCGCCGACCTGTTGGCCGCCCCGAGCATTGCCGATGGCGTGCACAGCATCCAGGCCGAAGGACTGCCGCTCGATGTGCTGATGGTCAACGGTGCATGCTTGGGGAAAGCGACACAGACCGTACTTCCGGTGTTCTTCTCCGGCGCGGTGAGCAACCGCGGCGGCAAACCGGGACCTTTTTTCTCCGGATCTGGCATCGCCGAATCGAAGGGCATTGCAGCGATATGCATCGCTGATCCGACCCTGGCGTTGGATCCCGATCTCGGATTGGCGTGGTACGCCGGAAGTAGTCGGCAGCAAACGCAGGCTTGTGTGCTGGAGCTATTGGCCGGACTTGCCGACAAGTTTCAGATCGAATTGCTTCTGGTCGGGGGATCTGGCGCGGGGTTTGCAGCACTGCAGTTCGGGGGCAAGTTGCGGGAGCGCGCTTCAGTGCTCGTCTGGAATCCGCAAACCGATCTGCTGGCGTACTACCGCAACGCGGTCAAAACGTACTTGCGCAGTGCATTTCCGGACGAAGCCTGGGAAGACGATCCTCGATTGACCAGCGCGGGCGCCACGATGCGGGGCAAGGGAATCTCCCACGCCGTGCATCTGGATTACGCTGCGGGGCAGTTGCCGCGGCGGTTGGTGTACCTGCAGAACGCCAGCGACGACTTCCATGTGCTGAACCACGCGGGCAGCCTGCTGGCCGGCATGACGGTCGAGGCGAACGAAGGCCGATACCGAACTGCCGACGAGCGAACGCTGTTCTGGTTCGGCGATTGGGCGCAGGGGCATGAGCCAATTCCGAAGCGTACGCTTTGCGCATTGATTGACCTCATGCTGGACCCAGCGAACTCGATTGAAGCAATCAGTCATAACTTGGGAGCGCTGGACGAAGCAGGTGGCGGAGTGTCAGGGCTGCCGCTTAGTTTTCGTCATGCTGCCAATCGCGCGAACCTTGGCGTCCGGGCGGCGTTGACCGACGTGGCCACGCTGAAGGTAAGCGCGGCGGTCGAGGGAGTGCCGTCAGGACTAGGCTCTGCGCGTTTCGCCTTCTACGTCTTTTCGGGGGGCGAGCGTATTCAGGTGCGGTGGTACGAAAGCGCATCGGAGGCCGAGTTTCCGCTGTTGCCCGGCAAGCCACCAACCCGGGTTGCAGCTTTTGCGATGGACAGCTTCGGACAAAAGACAAAGGCCACGACGCCAGTCGGGTCCGCTCATGCCCGAACCCTTGGCAGTCCAGCGGCGCACGATCCGAACGTCCTATCGAATCAACCGTGTCCACCTTCCGTATTCGTGCTCGGGAGTTGCGTCTCGCGGGACGCGTTCGCACTGGTCGAAACCGACATTACCTTGGTCCGATACGTCGCCCGTACTTCGCTGGCCAGCGCCTTCCATCGAACTCCGGCGCCGGCGCACATGCTATCCGCTTTAACTTCCATGGACAGCGAGTGGCAGCGCCGGATGGTCGAGATTGATCTCGCCAGAAAACTGCCAGCCATGCTCAGATCGACTCAGTTCGACGTAGTGCTGGTGGACTTGATCGATGAACGCTTTCCCCTGTTGATGCTGGACGATGTGCCGGTCACGGCATCCACGGAGTTCAAGAAAGCGGGATTTCCGGAAGGTCGGGGCCAATCGCTGGGATATGCCAGTGGCGCGCGCATGCAGCTTTGGCTGCAAGGGGTGAGGCGGCTAATGGCTACCGTCGACCCGGGCAAGATCATTATCAATCGCGTGTATTGGGCTTCGCGGACCGCGAGCGGCGAACTTCTTGAGGATCAAGACAGCATCCGGGCCCACAACGAAATGCTCGGGAAGATGTACGCCCGGCTGGCAAGCTGTCATCCATTCGCCACGATTGATTATCCGCCGCACCTGCTGGTTGCGGATGAGAATCATCGTTGGGGGCTGTCGCCATTTCATTATGCGCCGCGGATGTATGAGCACACCATGGAACGTTTGCGCGATCTGGCCGAAGCCTCGCATGGGCTCCGGATAATCTAATGGCATTACCGCCGATTGCCCCGAGCCGGGGCGAATGAATGACTGGCTCCCTGGCAGCGCCTGGCATTTGTCCGGGCGCATGCCGAGGGTACAATGCAAGATGCATACAGCATCCAGACGCCGTCCCAGCATGGCGGACTGGCCCATGAAATGGAGAGATACATGCGCAAGACCATTGTTTCCGTGACGCTGCTGTGCCTGCTGGCGGCAGGTTGCGACCAGAAATCCTCGGTGGATCAAGGTGCGTCGTCCCCGATTGACGGCGCAGCAACCCCGGGTCCGGCAAAGTCGAGCTCCGTCAAGGCATTGGTTCTGGCTGACAACTACACCCCGACGTTTGCGCTTCAGGTGCGCTCGCAGCGACATGAGGCGGCTGGTGCGAAGTTTCGCCACGTGGTGATAACCGAGTATCTGGACATGGACGCGCCGGAGGTCATTGCGACGATCCAATCCGACCTGGCCAGCCACGGCTTTGCCGTTGCGGCACCCGTTGCGCATGGCGATGCCACAAGGCTGGTCGGCAAGAAAGAGGGGCTGCAGTTCTTCGCTGACGTCCATGACTCCCCGACAGTAGAGCTACAAGCCGAGAATGCCCGCGGGATTGTTTCCTTTACGTGGATGGATGGCGATTCGCGTTAGCTCGCGGGGCGCGTCAGCCAATCCAGTTTATTGGCCTAAGTGATTGATCGTTCCGGTGGGTTATGGGCAAAATTGTCGAACGCTTGCAGATTGAAATAGAGTATGCGGGAACTCCAGTTCTGTTCACGCTGCCGTCCAGGGACGATCATATTTCAAAAATATTGACGACGGATCGCAATTTTTACGAGATTGACATGCTGGAAGCACTCGCGCCAGCGTTGAATGAGGGTGACCTGGTAGTCGATGCCGGTGCCAATATCGGCAATCACACCATTTTCTTCGCCAAGATCCTCAAATGCCGTGTTCTCGCGTTTGAGGCATTTCCCGCGACTGCGGCGGTGCTTGCTGAGAATGTGAAAGCCAATGACCTGACTGCGCTCGTGCAGGTTCACCAGGTTGCCTTGGGCGAGCGCAGTGGCGCCGCCAGTGTGGTGGCCTACGACGAAACCAATGTCGGTGGTACTACATTGAAGACCGACAAGCGCGGCAGCATCCCGATTACCCCCCTCGACAAAGTCGACATCGATGGAATGGTTCGATTGCTGAAGATCGACGTTGAGGGAATGGATCTGGCGGTATTGAAAGGTGCGAGGCGTATCCTCGAAAGGGATCGGCCCTGGATCGTTTGTGAGGCAGGGAGTGACGCCGCTTACCAGTCCATCCATGGATTCATGGATGGACTGGGTTATACGTGCACCGCGGTTTACAACGCGACCGACACCTTCTTGTTCCTCCCCTCACGTAGTGATGACGAACGTCGCTTGCTGGTTGATCGGGCTTTTGCCCAGATGATGGCAATGCAACGCGGCGAAAGGCAGATTGCGGCTGGATTGGCGCAGGCAGGGCGTTACAGTGAGCGGATGAAGCGTGAGGCGTTGGCTGAGGTGCAAGGGCGTCTGGAAACTTGGGACAAGAAGCAGGCTGAGTTGGAACAGAAACTCGTGATTGCGACGGATCGCGACACCCGAGCCGAACTGGATCGGGAGCAAAGTTTGGTAAAGCTTGCGGCGTTTGAGCGACAGCAGGAAGCGAGCGTCGCCGCGCTCGCCGAAATGCGTGCGACCCTGCAAGCCGAGAGACAGCAGGCCGCTGCGCAGTTGGCTGATGCGCAGGGCCGCGCGAACGAGGGTAGGAAGGAAATCACGGCGCTGCTGGAGCGGTCGATGCAGGCCAGGCAAGTCCTGGAGCAGCAACGCGCGTCGCTCGCTCGACTGGAGGCCACACTGGGCCGCGAACGAGCGGAGCACGAGGCACAAGTGACAGACTTGCGCGAATCGGCCCAGCGGACGCTTGCGGCAGCCGAAGCGCAGGCAAGCCATCTGTCGGAGCGACTGGTCAAGCGGGACGGACAGCTGGCCAGACACGAGCGCGAGTTGGCAGACAAGCAACGGCGGATCGTCGATGCTCATCGTGTGTTGCGGCTCAGGACCCATAGTGTTTCCGAGTTGGAGCGACAACTCGCAGTCGAAAGACAATCTCTGGCGACGGCCAATGACGAGTTGGACAGCCTGCGTGCTTCAACCTCGTTCAAGCTTGGAGTGCTCGTCGTAAGCTCGATGCGTTCACCGATCCGCGCCTTCGCGCTGTTGTGGAACATACCTGTCTTGTTGTGGCGGGAATGGCATCGCCGTGGCCGCGGCGGAAAGTCCCCGAGGGGCGATTCGTGACCGTTGGTGGCGACAAGAAAGGTGTGAGTGAGGTGGCCTCTGGGTTGGGAGCGACGATAGAGGCCAATGATCGGGATCGTCGAGAAGGCGCCGCCGTACTCGCGCTCGCTCGTGACCTCGCCCAACAGGAACGGAAGATCCTGCTGCTGCAGCAGGAGATCGCACTGCGTGAGGCGGCAGCCAAGGAGCTTCAGGAAAGGCTGGCGACCCAGCGTGTCGATCACGAAATAATGTCGCAGCGGATGCAGCAGCAAGCCGCGGCCCTACGCGAGGAGCGCGACGACCTCGTCATGATCGCGCGCATGGTCCGTGAAAAGCTCTGCGAGCTGGAGGACTACCGTGCCGAACTTGATCCGCGGGAAGCATCCCTGGTGGCCAGAGGCCCCGCACTTCATGTCCCGCAAGCCATGCGTCACCTGCGGCTCGCAGGGATCATGGACGAGTTCACCGCCAGTACGTTCATCCATTCGTGCGACCTGTGTCTGGTTGACGTGGCGGGCTGGGAGCAGCAACTGGTCGCGTTCAAGCCGGAACTGCTGATCGTCGAATCCGCCTGGCACGGCAACAACGGGCAATGGACGCGCAAGGTCAACCACCCCTCCCGTGAGTTGCTCGGCCTACTCGACTGGTGCTCGCGCAATGGCGTGCCAACGGTGTTCTGGAACAAGGAGGATCCGGTCCACTTCGACACCTTCATCAACACCGCGAAACTGTTCGACCATGTGTTCACCACCGACCTGGACTGCATCGGTCGCTACAAGACATTGCTCGGTCACGACCGCGCGTACCTGTTGCCGTTCTGGGGACAGCCGCGTCTGCACAACCCGATCGAGCGCTTCGAACGCAAGAACGCCTTCTGCTTCGCCGGGGCTTACTACGTGCGCTACCCGGAACGCCAGCGTGACTTTGACACGCTCATCACCACCTTGGAAAAGTCCGCGCCCGTCGAGATCTTCGATCGCAACCATGGCAAGGACGATTCGAATTACATGTTTCCGGAGCGCTACCGCAATCTGATCCAGGGCACGCTCGCCTACGCCGAGATTGATCGTGCCTACAAGGGCTATGCGTTCGGCATCAATCTCAACTCGGTGAAACAGTCGCAGTCGATGTTCGCGCGTCGCGCTTTCGACTTGATTTTGTCCAATACCCACGTGGTTAGCAACTACTCGCGTGGCTTGCGATTGATGTTTGGCGACTTGGTGACCTCGACCGACGCCGGTAGGGAACTGAACAAGCGTTTGCAGCCGATGCTCGAAGAGGGTGGGACGGGGACGGTGTCATACCGTCGCATGCATCGTCTGCTGGCCTTGCGCAAGGTGATGCTCGAGCACACCACCGACAACCGGCTCGCATACATCCTCAGCAAGGTCGGGGGCAGGCACGTTGAACGCGAACTGCCGTCGGTCGTGGTCGCCGCCGCGGTTGGCAGTGATGCGGACATGGCCCGGGTGATCACGGCCTATGATCGGCAATTGTGGCACGCCAAGCGCCTGGTGTTGGTTCTGCGCGATGGATTCTCGCCAGGCAACGCGCCGACGCATGGCCGGCGCGACATCAGTCTGCTGATGCAACGCGATGCCGAGACGATCGCGCCCAACGAGGCGTGGCCGGGCGGGGTGGTGGCATTCTTCAGCGTGCGCGATTTCTATGGCGCGAACTACCTCACCGACACGGCGCTCGCCTTCCTGTACTCACCCGCCGACGTGGTCGGAAAGGGTGCGTGGTACGAAGCGAGCGAAGAGAGCCTGGAATTGCAAGGTGACGGTCGCCAGTACCACTGGCAGGCATCACTACCGTTGCGCCGGGCGGTCGCTGCGGTGTCGGCGCTCGCGGGCTCTTCGCTGCAGGAGTGGCTGCGGGACCTGGACATCCGCCGCATCAGTGGCGAGTCCTGCCTTGCCCTGGACGAGTTTGGCTACGTCGCCAATGCCGCCAGGGATACGTGTCCCGAACTCGACGAGCCGGTGATCGATACCGGCCTGCCGATCCAGGTGATGCTCGACAAGGCCGAAGCCATCCAAGGAATTGCCCAGGCACTCGACATCGAGCACGGTCTCGATGCGACGACGTTGGGCGCGTTGTTTGGCGGTGATATCGACTCTGGTGCGATTCGCCTGAAGAAGGTCGACGATGCTCTTTTTCTGCGATCACTGCTGGGCGAGACCCAGCACAAGTACGTATACGCCAGCAGGCTTCTGACCCCGGACGAGCTTTCAAGCTCCGCCGAGATCAGTTTCAATCTGGTAGCGATGCCCGGGCTGCACCTGGATGTGGTGCTGATTTTTCTGGCCCACGATGGCTCCAGACTGGGGCAGACGATCAAGCCGTTCGGCCGCAACCACGTTTACGTCATGCCGGAGGATACTGCCAACATCCGTCTCGGACTGCGCGTCCTCGGTCCCGGTAGTGCCCGGATCGCCGGTCTGTCGCTGCGGCCGATGCCGGACACGGGGCCGACGGTGCCGCAGTTGGGCCGCTCGCGAAACCTCTTGCTGACCAATATCTATCCCTCGGCCGAGCATCTCTACCGCAACGGTTTCGTCCATCGTCGGGTGCTCGGCTACCGCGACGCGGGTGTTCGCACCGACGTGTTCGCGTTCAACCCGCGAACCCGGCCCCATACCTATGAGTTCGACGGGGTTGACGTTGGTGTCGGCGGTGCGGACCAACTGCGATCGCTGCTCGATACAAACTCTTACGAATCGCTGTTGGTGCATTTCCTCGATCCGGCCATGTGGTCAACGATCAAGGATCGACTGCATAACACGCGTATTGTCGTATGGGTGCATGGCTCAGACATCCAGCCGTGGCAGCGGCGTGCCTTCAACTACACAACCGAGGGTGCGTTGGCGGAGGCGAAGGCGGCCAGTGAAGTGCGGATGTCGTTCTGGCACAAAGTGTTCAGTTGCGACCATCCGAACCTGCACTTCGTTTTCGTTTCGCGTTACCTCGCTGAAACAGCGATGGAGGACATCGGCGTTGCGCTCACTGGCCGTCGCTATGACATCATCCACAATTATGTAGACAATGAGTTGTTTCTGTATGCGCCGAAGCCGGAGAACCAGCGGTACAAGGTGCTTTCGATCCGACCTTACGCGAGTCGGACATATGGTAATGACTTGACAGTGAAATCCATTCTGGCGTTGCGCGACCAGCCATATTTTGCCGACATGGCTTTCAGATTGATCGGTGACGGAGCGCTTTTCGATGAGACTGTGGAGCCGTTGCGGGAGATGGAGAACGTTACAATTGAGCGTCGCTTTCTTTCACAGATCGAGATCGCTGAGATCCATCGGGAGTACGGAGTGTTTCTCTGCCCCAGCAGGATGGATACGCAGGGGGTCTCCCGTGACGAGGCGATGTCATCTGGCCTGGTGCCGGTGACGACCGAGGTGGCGGCAATCCCCGAGTTTGTCGACGACGAATGTGGCCTGCGGGCACCAGCGGAAGACTGGGCTGCGCTGGCGAGCGGGTTAGGGGAGTTGGTCGAGAATCCGGCCCTATTCGCCAAGCTCTCCAGGAACGCCGCCCTTCGCGTGCGCGCGCAAAGCGGCTTCGAGCAGACCTTATTCGCGGAGTTGCGACTTATAAATCCATGTCATCACAGTGACAACTAAGTGTTCCGGGTCGTGCTTTTGATGCAGCGTCCCTGTTGAAACCTGCTTTTAAAAAAAGGGCCACCTCCATGAACAACAAACTCGTTTCCCTAGCGCTTACCGCGGTGCTGCTCGTCGCCTGTGCCCAATCCGATGCCCCTACCTCGCCAAGTGCGGGATCTCCGTCGAGCAGCCCGCCGCCTGCCACCACAGATCTTGAGCTCGCCCAAGGCGATGCTGTTCTCATCAATGGCTATATTCCAGCGTTTCCACACAAAGTGCGCTCGATGCGCGACGAAGGGAACAGTCATTTTGTGGTGGTGGAGTATCTCGGCGTGGATCGCGATGTCGCGATTGCCGCAATGTCGGATTCGTTGCGGGGCAAGGGCTTCAAGGTTGCAGGGCCACAACCTCGTGAGGCAGCGGTGCAGTACGTCTATATCGGCACCGACGGTCGCCGCATGAGTGCCATCTTTTCCGATCCGTCCTCAGCACGGCTGATGAATCCCGATGCCCAAGGTATTGCGATGTTCTCGTGGACCGACACGGCAGCGAACTGATCTAGCCAAGAATTTCGCGAAGCACACGGTCGCACGCGATGCACGGGTACAAGCAAGTGAACAAAGAGGATATCCTCGATGGCTACGACTACGCAGCTTGGCACTGCCAGCGGCACGTATGGCCATCGATCGACGCGTTCCTGACAGCTCCGGTCCTTGCAGATGGCATCCATTCCATCGATTGCGCTGGGTTGCCGCTTGATCTGCTGTTTCATGGAAGCCCGCTGGACATCTCTGGCTGCGTCGTGGTGCCAGTGTTTTTCTCCGGTGCCGTTACCACTCGGCGCGGAACTCATCCTCCGTTCTTCTCTGGCCTTGGCATTGCCAAGACCCGGCGCATGCCGGCAATCTGTGTTGCGGATCCCTCCTTGGCGCTGGATTGCACCTTGGGTTTGGCATGGTATGCCGGAAATGCACTGCAGCCGATCCAGACTGCACTGGCGGCAGTACTTCAAGGGCTCGCCATACGCTCGGGACGGGAGCTATTGCTGATCGGCGGTTCCGGCGGTGGATTCGCAGCACTCTACTACGGCCATGTCCTGGGTTCTCAGGCGTCGGTGTTGACGTGGAATCCACAGATCGATTGGCTCGAATATGAAGAGACGGCGGTCCGGCACTACCTCGCGGTGGCCTACCCCGATCTGCCGTTGCCAAGTGAGAAAGGTCCTGCTTTCAGACTGGCCGCGTCGAATGCGTTGCAGTCGCTTGAGGTGGTTCACTCACTGCTGCCCATCGCGGAACAAGCTGGGGTTGCGGTACCACGTCGCCTCGTCTATCTGCAGAACGCGTCCGACTGGCACGTCGCCCGCCATGCAGCGCCCTTTATGGAGGCCGTCGAATATTCCGACTTGGGCGACGGGTTCCACATGTCCCTCAGCCGTGAAGGATTCATCTGGTTCGGAAATTGGGGAAAGGGACATGAGGCGGCACCTCGCGACCTGGTTGAGTTCGTGTTGCAGCGAATGCTGGATTTCGACATGCCTCCCGCCGCGTTGATCTCAGAGATCAGCGGAGGCGAGATGGCGTGCTACATCGATGCGAAGGATGCGCCGCGTGATCTGCGACAGGCAATTTTCAGTACCACGGTAAAAGCCACCACCACCGGCGAGACGCTCCACGCGCAAGTACACCTTGATCCGGTTCCGGAACGGCAGGGCCGGCTCAGCTATGCCTTCTATCTGTTCTCGGGCGAAGAGCGCATCGCAACGCGCTGGTATGAGAACGAAAACTCGTTTGTTCACGCCGAAGTTCTCGACAAGCCGGTCACCAGGGTGATGGCCTTCGTGCGAGACGGTTTCGGCCGTCAGTTGTCGATCCAGGAGACTCGAGAAATTGCGAGGATGGCTGCACTGCCGGTGGCCCGAGACTGTCTCGGGAGTTCGTTTCATTGATTATCCAGGCGAACTTTTGGTCGCGGACACAAATCACAAATGGGGTATCTCCCTATTTCATTATCTCTGGGGAGATGTGTTTGCACATGATGCGTGAGCTTGGACGGTTGCTGAAAGTGCCGGCAGGCACTGACGATGCTGTATACAATCAATGCCTTTCGCAGCCTTCGCGAGGCCAACAGATGGACGACGGTGAATGCTCAAGTCAATGAAGTCTTTTGCGCTTTCATCTGCTCGTTTGCGGCGTGCGGGAAGCGCGCGCGCAGTGGAGATGATTGTTGCGCTGTTGGCCATTCCGTTGCTCATGTTGCTGGCGCTGGTGCTGTTGCAATACGGACAACAGGTGATTGCGGCTATCGGCAATGGCGGGGTTTACTCGTTCTATGGATTTGCCGCCGCACTCGCGACCGCTGTCGGATTGATGTTTGTCGCAGTAGTGCGGCGGGTGACGCCCTTCAATCCGACCGGATTCCTGGCGTGCTCGCTGACGGCAGCTGCCGTCCTCTACTACGCCTATATTTCGTCGATCGATGTTGTTTGGATCAGCGATTTCAAGGGAATGTGGCAGGCAGCCGTGGACATGGTGTCCAGCGGAAACTACACAGTTCAGACCATTCATGATGAGCGTGTACTGCCCATTCTGGTCCCGACGATTCTACTGTTCGGGGCTGACCCCGCCGTGGTGCCGATCGTCAACCTTGTCCTCCTGCTGGCTATTCAATTGGCAGGGTATGATCTGGCGCGTCGTATCGCGGGGCATCGCGCGGCGCAAGGATTTGTGGTGCTGTGGATCGGTGCGATGGAGCCGATTTTTGCGTTGCCGCTCACCAATCACGATATATGGGGCCTTTTCTTTCTCGTCTTGTTCCTGTGGGGGCTGCGGATCACGTTCGACCGTCTGGCAGCGGGCAAGACGTCCACGTCGAGAAATAAGGGCATCTTGGCTGGATGTGTTCTGGGCTTGGCGGTGGTTCTCACGTTGTTGGACATGCAGCGCGAGCTTACGCCGATCGTGATATTGGGTTTCGCCCTGGGCGCACTGCTGTTGCTGCTGAAGGGTGGCACTGCAGTTCGCCTGCGATCGGCCGTGCTGCTCGCGACGGCGGCGTTCCTTCTTTACGGCGGTATCACTGCTGGTTTGAAGCACAGCGGTTACATGCTGACCTCGCAGCAAGGGAGCTACTTGGCAGATATCCGAGTTGGCGCTTACGGATCATCTCTGTCAACGGGTAGGTACGGGCAAGGGCAGGTGCTGTACAAGGCATTTATTACCCAGTTGGATGGCGAGGCACGCCATGATTTGGTGAACGCCATTCCGCTGTCCGACCTGGTTCTGCAACCTGCGGCGCGGATCGGGAACGTCGTTCATCGAGCCCAAGGGCAAGCATTGCTTGGGTCGCAGACGTTCTTCTATCAATCACAGGCCAAGACGAAGTCGGATTGGTTGCTCCCGCTGACGCGCGCGTACAACGTGTGTTATTCCGTCGTGCTCGCTGCGTTGAGTCTGTGGCTGATCCTGCCGTTGCTGCGGCGGCTCGATTCGCTCGACGGATTGATTCAGATGAGCCTGTTGAGCGCGTTGGTGGGACTGCTCCTGCTCGTTGGAGAGAGCCAGCCGCGTTATATCTTCCCCTTGTGGTTCATCCTGGCTCAGTTGGTGGCTTTCGCTTTGGCCATGCGCCCGGGCATTACGGGCGACCGCGTGCCGGTGACTTCGGTGTGGGGTTGGGACGTCACTCGCGGCACATTGCTGATATTTGCCGCATACGCGGTGCTCGCGCTTGCGGCGAGATGGGTTTACGTGGAGTCTCGCGGTCGCACGCTGTCCGGCTGGCAACCGGGCTTGAATGGTGCCGTTGAACCCGTGCCGCAGAACTGGTTCCAAGCCAGTCAGGCGCTATCCGCAGCCAAGATCAAGCACGATGGCGCTGACAAACGCTCCGCCGGATTCGGTGACCTGGCCCTGGTGCTGAAATTTCCGGTCAATGTCGAGCCCGGAGCAACGACTAGCGCCGATAAGACGCTATGCGTGGGAGACGAAAGGTTGTCGCTCGAATTTTTCTACTTCATGCCCTATCAGAACCCCGCGGCGAAGGGCGCCTTCACGCTGGAGGCCCTGGTTGACAACCGACTGCGCTGGACCATCCAGTTGCCCGGCACCGAAAAAATCACCCGCGTACGTATCCCGGATGTCCTGCCTGCCGGCACCTGCGGTGACCTGAAATTCAGTCTCCGGGCCAATCGGGGGCTTTTCCGTCCGTCCTGGGTAAGCGCCTCCCAGGTAGACGTGTACTTTCCGAGACTCGTGCGTTGATCTCCGCACGCGGATCATTTGAACCCGGGAAACCAAAGCATGTCTGATTCAAATCGCTGGGCCAACGACGAATACCCCGACTATCGGAAGGACGTGGATGACGCCATCGGGTTTTCCGGGCTCGGCGTGGACTACTTTCTGAAAGGCAAGGCGGACAGTGCCATAGCATTGCTCGACAGACACTCGTCAGGGGGGGCAGTCGCGGCGTCTTGCCTGGACATCGGTTGCGGCATCGGCGCGATGCATCCTGCCCTGATGGGCCGGGTAGGCCGGCTCGATGCGGTGGATCTATCGAGCGACGCGATCCAGACCGCCAGATCCGCCAACAGAGGGATCGAATACCAGGCGTACGATGGCGGCAGGCTTCCCTACGCTGACGGGACTTTCGACATGACGCTCACGGTGTGCGTCATGCACCACGTACCGCCGGCCGATTGGCCCGCGTTCGTGGCCGAGGCCTGGCGGGTGACTCGCCCCGGAGGGCTGTTCGCGGTCTTCGAGCACAACCCGGTCAATCCGCTTACGCGGCTGGCAGTGTTGCGCTGCCCGTTCGACCACGACGCGGTTTTGCTGGGACCGCGCAAGGTCACGCAGTTGCTCGAGCATCAGGGCTTCGTCCCGGTCGACCGCGAATTCCTGTTCTTTGTCCCGCTCAAGTACGGGTGGGCAAAGCGGATCGACACGGCGCTGTCGCGGGTCCCCATCGGCGCCCAGTACGTGGTCTGCGGCAGGCGTCCCGAATAGCCCGGTGAACGCGCTCGATCACTTTGAGTTCAGCGCGATTCGGATGAACAGGAACGTCGGTGGGATCGTCAGGACGATCACCCCGATCGCAGCGAGCCAATGTGGCAGCAGTAACACCTCCAACGCGACCTTGAGCAGAAGGATGCTGACCAGGTACTGCGCCAGATAGACGCAGAAGAACGCCAACGCGGACCTTCCGCGAAGCGGCTTCTTGAACACGAACAGGGCGTTGGCCACATAACCAGACCCGATGCCGAGCAGGTAGCCGATCCCCCACGCAATCGGATACGGCAACCAGTTCACCAACAGCAGGTATGCACCGTAGGCGACCAGTGTGTTGCTCGCGCCGACGATGAGGAAGCGGATGAACTCGCGTGAAACCACGGCGGTCGTCATCCGGTTCGTACGCAGGCAATCAAGGCTGGTCAGGCGGTTGCGCGAGCCGCCCCGGGCCACTGGTGCGCTCGATCGAGTAAACCGGACGCTTGTATACCGCGCCCATCAGGCGGCCGAGATACTCGCCCAGGGTGCCGAGGATCAGCAGTTGGATGCCGCAGGCCAACAATACCACCGACATCAGCGATGTGTAGCCGGGGTCGGTGATGTGCCCCGTCAGCCGTCCCCAGATCACATAGAGCAGATAGAGGAAGCTGAAACCCGAGAGCGCCGCTCCACCGTAGGTTACCAAGCGCAACGGCAGGTGGGAGTAGGTGACAAGGATGTTGGTGGCGTGCGAGATCAGCTTGCGCAGAGTGTAGGCGCTCTCGCCGTGCCTGCGTTGGCCATGCGGGACGGCGACGGCGCGCGCGTTTGAGGTCAGCCAGGACAGCATGCCGTCGACGTAGGGACGATTGAGGTCGAACCGACCCAGTTGTTCCGCGAGGGAAGCATGGATGACCCGGAACGAGGTGTAGTCCTCGTTCATGTCCGGGAAAGCGCGCTTCAGACAAAGACGCATCAGCTCGGAAGTGATGTTCCGATAGCTGGCATGCGTGCGCTGCGCGAACACACCGTAGACCAGTGGATGATCGATGTCAGCGGCATCGAGCAGCGCGCCGATGGCTTCTGGCGGATGCTCTATGTCATCGTCCATGGTGACGATCCACTCGCCACGGGCCTTGCCGATGCCGCAGATCGTCGCGGCGTGTTGGCCGAAATTCCGGGTGAGGCGGACGCCGACGACCTCGGGATGGCTCCGGCTCAGTGACTCGATCATGGACCAAGCGTGGTTCTGCCCACGGTCATCGACCAGGATCAGCTCATAGCTCAGAGCGCGTTCACGCATTGCGGTGTCGAGACGCTCGCGCAGCTCGGGCAATGCCTCGGTTCCGCCGTACACGGGCACCACCACGGAAATGTCGACGGGACGGTTCGCGACTGCGGTTTTCATGGGCGAGCTACTCACGATCGGCGATCTGTTCGCGGCTGTACGACCCCAGGAACCAGCGCCAAGTTTGATCGAGTCCTTCGCGCAGCGGGATTTTCGCCTTCCAGCGATAGGCCGCGCGTGCTGCGTTCGTGTTCAAGGATACGTGGGGCACATCGAAGCTGCGAGCGGGCTGGAACTCGACATCGATTCGCCGGCCGGCGCTACGTTCGCAGGCCGCGACCAGTTCCAGAATCGAGGCGGTCTCACCGGACGCAGCATTGTAGACGGCATACTTCGTGTCGTCCTCGTGTTTGAGCGCTTTGATGGTGAGATCGATGAGATCGCTTACGTGGCAGTAGTCGCGCACGGTCTGGCCGTCGCCCCATATTGTGAAACTGGTTGCCTCGGCGGCGCGGGCGAACAACGTTGGCACGATTGCGAAGCCACTCGCGGCATGCTGCCCTGGTCCATAAATGTTGCTGGGCCGCAACACGACAGCCTGCCAGGTCGTGGTCGCGGTGCATGCATGGATAAACGTTTCCGCGGCGGCCTTCCCTGCCCCGTAGTACGACCGCGGTCGCCGTGACAGGCTCTCATCGGCATCGATGGCCAGGTCGCCATAGACCGCACCGGCGGACGACATGTAGAGCATGCGGCGCTCGGGAAAGTCCTTGGCAAGCGAGAGAACTTGCGCGAGTGCAGTGAGGTTTCCGCTGATTTCCAGCAAAGGTGCCGAAGTCGATGCCGAGGGCGTGGTGAGACTCGCGACATAGATGACATGGCGGCATCGTCCGATCAGCTTTCGCAGTAGAGCCCCATCGTCGATTGAGCCCTGGATGCGTCGCACCTTCCCGCATTCTGAATCCACTTCGGAGCGTGCGAGTGCATAAACGTGATAACCGAGTCCCGCGAGGCGGTCGACCAAGTGGGCTCCAATAAAGCCCGTTGAGCCAAGCACCAACACTCCATCGCGTATGTCGTGGTCCATTCATTGCGTCCGTAATGCGGGGCTAGGCGAATAGCTGGCTTGCCGGGGGACAAGAATCACTCTCGGTCAGAGTTTTGCCCTGGCAATGGTTTCGGCGATCCGGCGCGAAGCCAACCCGTCCCCGTACGGATTGAGCGCGCGTGCCATCGCAGCGTATGCCTCGGGATCGTCCAGCAAGCGCGTCGCTTCGGTGAGGATGCGGTCCACTGACGTGCCGACCAGCCGTACCGTGCCCGCGTCCACCGCCTCGGGTCGCTCGGTGTTGTCGCGCATCACCAAGACAGGCTTGCCGAGCGAGGGTGCTTCTTCCTGGACGCCGCCCGAATCAGTCAGGATCAGGTGCGAGCGCATCATCAGGTAGACGAAGGGCAGGTAGTCCTGTGGTGCAATCAGGTGGATCCCCTCGGTACCTCCCAAGACGCGATTGACCGGTTCTTGCACGTTCGGGTTCAGATGTACGGGATACACTACCTGCACGTCACCGCGCTCCGCCAATGTGCGCAGGGCGATACAGACTTGTTCGAATCCGGCGCCGAAGTTCTCGCGGCGATGGCCGGTAACCAGCACCATGCGCTTGCCGGAATCGAGGAACGGAAAGCGTGCTTCGAGTTCTACGCGCAGATCGGAGTCGTTCTCGATACGTCGCACCACGTCCAGCAATGCGTCGATCACGGTATTGCCCGTGACGTGGAGGCTCGCGGCAGCCACGCCTTCAGCCAACAGGTTGTCGCGCGACAGGGCTGTTGGGGCGAAATGCAATGCGGTCAGCGGTGCGGTGAGACGGCGGTTGGCCTCTTCCGGCCAAGGAGAGTACAGGTTGCCCGTACGCAGACCGGCTTCAACGTGTCCGATCGGAACTTGTTGGTAATAGGCAGCCAGAGCCGAGGCGAGCGTAGTGCTGGTATCGCCATGCACGAGGACGAGGTGGGGGCGTCGACGGGCGATGACCTCACTCATTCCACTGAGGATGCGTCCGAACAGGTCCGGCAATGTTTGCCCCGGGGTCATGATGTCGAGGTCTTCGTCCGGAACAAGGTCGAAGAGTTCAAGTACCTGATCAAGCATTTGCCGGTGCTGGGCGGTGACTGCAACGACTACTTCCGTGCCAGGCGTGGAACGAAGTGCGGCGACGACAGGCGCCATCTTGATCGCTTCCGGACGCGTGCCGAAGACGACCATGACACGCTTGTTGATCAGCTTGTCGTCCGTGACGGCGGCATTGTCGTTCAAAGTACCTGCTCCAGTTCCGGCAACACCTTGAACAAGTCGCCCACCAAACCGATATCGGCAATCTCGAAGATCGCGGCATCCGCGTCCTTGTTGATCGCGACGATCGTGCCGGCGTCCTTGATCCCGGTCAGGTGCTGGATCGCGCCGCTGATGCCGATGGCGACATACAGCTCCGGGGCGATGATCTTGCCGGTCTGGCCGACCTGCATCTCGTTCGGGCAATAACCGGCGTCGACCGCCGCGCGCGAGGCGCCGACCGCGGCGCCAAGCTTGTCGGCGAAGTCGTAGATGATCTTGAAGTTCTCCGCCGAGCCGACGCCGCGGCCGCCGGAGACCACGCGCTTGGCGCTTTGCAGGTCGGGGCGGTCGGATTCGCCGGCGGCGAGGCCGATGTAGCGGCTGTGGCCCGGAAGGTTGGCGTCGACGCTGGCCGCCTCGACCGCGGCGTTGCCGCCCTTGGCGGCTTCGGCCCACGAGGCAGTGCGCACGGTCGCGACGACGGTGTGGTCGCTCGGCGCCTCGACCGTGACGATCGCGTTGCCGGCGTAGATCGGGCGCTTGAACACGTGGCTGGATTCGACCGCCATCACGTCCGACACCTGGGCCACGCCGAGCAGGGCGGCGACGCACGGCATCAGGTCCTTGCCGAAGGTGGTGCTCGGGCCGAGCACGTGGCTGTAGCCGTCGGCCAGCTTGGCCACCTGCGGCGCGAGCACCTGCGCGATCGCGTGGGCATTGGCGTCATTGGCGACGGTCAACACCTTGGCGACGCCCTCGATCTGCGCGGCCTCGGCGGCCACCGCGGCCGGGTCGGCGGCCAGCACGACGATGTCGATGGTTTCCGGCGACAACGCCTTCGCCGCAGTCACGCACTTCGCGGTCGCGGCGTTGAGCTTGCCATCCAGGTGTTCGGCAACAATCAGTACCTTGCTCATTACAGCAACCCCTTCGACTTGAGTGCGGCGACCAGTTCGGCCGCGTCCTTGACCATCACCCCGCGGCTGCGCTTCGGCGGCGCCGCGTAGTGAGTGGTCTTGAGGGTGTCGCCGGTGTCGACGCCGAGGTCGGCGAACGCGATCGCCTCCAGCGGCTTGCTCTTGGCCTTCATGATGTCGGGCAGCTTGATGAAGCGCGGCTCGTTGAGGCGCAGGTCGGTGGTGACCACGGCCGGCAGCTCGACTTCCAGCGTTTCCAGCCCCGCGTCGACTTCACGGGTCACGGTGGCCTTGCCGTCAGCGACTTCAAGCTTGGACGCGAAGGTCGCCTGCGGGCGGCCCCAAATCGTCGCCAGCATCTGCCCGGTCTGGTTGGCGTCGTCGTCGATCGCCTGCTTGCCGAGGATCACCAGGTCCGGCTGTTCCTTCTCGATCAGCTTGAGGAACGTGCGCGCGGCGGTCAGCGGCTGCACGTCCTGGCCGGCCTCGGTGACGACGTGGATGGCGCGGTTCGCGCCCATCGCCAGGCCGTTGCGCAGGTGCGCCTGGGCATCAGCCGGGGCGATCGTGGCGACCACGACCTCGGTCGCGATGCCCTTGTCGCGCAGGCGCAGCGCCTCCTCCAGTGCGATCTCGTCGAACGGGTTGGCCGACAGCTTGACGCCATCGGTGACCACGCCGGAGCCGTCCGGCTTGACCTGGATGCGGACGTTGAAGTCCACCACGCGCTTGTAGCCGACGAGGATTTTCATCGTTGCGGGGGTTCCTTGCAGGTGTGCGGCCGTGGGGGCCGATAGCCGCTCATTCTAGCCGAGCAGCCGGGTGCCCGCAGGGAGGTGGCCGGCAGGTCGGCTATCCTTGGCGCCACCCGCTTTACGAGGATTCGCGATGCTGCATCCGGTGGTACTCAGTGGTGGCAGCGGCACCCGGCTGTGGCCGTTGTCGCGGCAGAACCAGCCCAAGCAATTCCTGGCGCTGGTCGGCGAACGCTCGCTGTACCAGGAGACGATCCTGCGAGCGGCGGCGCTGGAGGGCGTTCAGCCGCCGGTGACCGTCTGCAGCGAGGACCACCGGTTCATGGTTGGCGAGCAATTGCAGGCGATCGGGATCGCCAGTGGCGGCATCGTGCTGGAGCCGGTCCCCCGCAACACCGCGCCGGCGATCGCGCTGGCCGCGCTGCACGTGCTGGCGGGCGATCCGGAAGCGACGATGCTGGTGATGCCGGCCGACCACCTGATCGAGGACGAGGCCGCGTTCCGCCAGGCGGTGGCGACGGCGCTCGGGTTGGGCGGCGACGGTTGGCTGGTCGCGTTCGGCATCGAGCCCGACTACGCCGAGACCGGCTACGGCTACATCCTGCGCGGCGAGCCGCTGTCGGGCCGCGACGTGGGGGAGGGTGGCTACCGGATCGAGCGCTTCGTCGAGAAACCCGACCTCGCTACCGCCGAGCAGTACCTGGCTGACGGCCGCTATGCGTGGAACTCGGGCATGTTCCTGTTCCGCGCCCAGCGTTATCTGGACGAACTCGGCCGCCACGCGCCGGCGATTCTCGATGCCGCCCGCAAGGCCTACGCCACCCCGTCGCCCGACCTCGACTTCACCCGGATCGATGCCGACGCCTTCGCCCTCAGCCCCAGCGACTCGATCGACTACGCGGTGATGGAGAAGACCGATCGCGCCGCGGTGGTGCCGGTCAGCTGTGGCTGGAGCGACATAGGCTCCTGGACCTCGCTGTGGGCGGTCGCCGAGCACGATGCCGACGGCAACCGCAACGAGGGCGACGTGATCTCGATCGATACCACCGGCAGCCTGATCAAGGCCTCCGAACGGCGCATGATCGCGACCATCGGCGTCGACGACCTGGTCATCATCGACACCGCCGATGCCACCCTGGTCGCGCGCAAGGGTCGGGTGCAGGACGTCAAGGCCGTGGTCGATGCGCTGAAGGCGGCCGGTCGCACCGAGCACCTGTTCCACCGCAAGGTCTACCGGCCGTGGGGCAGCTACGACTCGATCGGGGTCGGCGAGCGCTTCCAGGTCAAGCGCATCCAGGTCAAGCCAGGCGCCGCGTTGAGCCTGCAAAAGCACCACCAGCGGGCCGAGCATTGGATCGTGGTGTCCGGCGTCGCCGAGGTCACCTGCGACGACAGAGTGTTCGACCTGCGCGAGAACGAGAGCACCTATATCCCTCTGGGCAGCGTGCATCGACTGCGCAACCGCGGGACCGAGCCGGTCGAGCTGATCGAGGTGCAGTCGGGCAGTTACCTGGGCGAGGACGATATCGTCCGGCTGGAGGACGTCTACGGTCGCTCGTGACGTGCTCCCGCTCTCGCTTGCGGGAGAGGGCTGGGGTGAGGGCACGCGAATCACGCTTGCGTCGGCCGTCGCGACGGCGCATGCCCTCATCCGCCCTTCGGGCACCTTCTCCCGCAGGCGAGAGAAGGGAACGGCCATTGCCCTAACGTACGGTTCGGTCGGGCGGCGCACCCGCGATACACTGGCGGTTCGCAAAAGCACGCCCCCGCAAAGGAGTTGTCCATGGCCCAGGCCAGTGCCGCGACGCCGTCCGCCGGCAACGCGAAGAGCAAGCTCTACCCCGACGCCAGAACGGCGCTTGAGGGCATCGTCGCCGACAACCAGACCCTTGCGGTCGGCGGTTTCGGCCTGTGTGGCATCCCCGAGGCGCTGATCGCCGCGCTGCGCGACTCCGGGGTCAAGGGCCTGACCGCGATCTCCAACAATGCCGGTGTCGATGGCTTCGGCCTCGGCCAACTGCTCGGCACCCGCCAGATCAGGAAGATGATTTCGTCCTACGTCGGCGAGAACAAGGAGTTCGAGCGGCAGTTCCTCGCCGGCGAGCTTGAGCTCGAGTTCAACCCGCAAGGCACCCTGGCCGAGCGCCTGCGCGCCGGTGGCGCCGGCATCCCGGCGTTCTTCACCGCGACCGGCTACGGCACCGTGGTTGCCGAGGGCAAGGAGACGCGCGAGATTGACGGTCGCCATTACGTGCTCGAAACCGCACTGGTCGCCGACGTCTCGCTGGTCAAGGCGTGGAAGGCCGACAAGGCTGGCAACCTGCTGTTCCGCAAGACCGCGCGCAACTTCAATCCCGCTTGCGCGATGGCAGGCAAGACCTGCATCGTCGAGGTCGAGGAAGTGGTCAAGATTGGCGCGATCGACCCCGACCACGTGCACCTGCCCGGCATCTACGTCGATCGCATCGTCCACAACCCCACCCCCGAGAAGCGCATCGAACAGCGCACCGTGAGGAGCAAGTAATGGCCTGGACCCGCGAGCAGATGGCGCAGCGCGCCGCGCAGGAACTCACCGACGGCGCCTACGTCAACCTTGGCATTGGCCTGCCGACTCTGGTGGCCAACTACATCCCCGACGGCATGGACGTGTGGTTGCAGTCCGAGAACGGCTTGCTCGGCATCGGCCCGTTCCCGACCGAGGACGAGATCGACGCCGATCTGATCAACGCCGGCAAGCAGACCGTCACCGCGCGCGATGGTGCCAGCTATTTCGGCAGCCACGACAGCTTCGCGATGATCCGCGGCGGCCATATCGACCTGGCGATCCTCGGCGGCATGGAAGTCACCGACAAGGGCGACCTCGCCAACTGGATGGTGCCGGGCAAGATGGTCAAGGGCATGGGCGGCGCGATGGACCTGGTCGCCGGGGTCAAGCGCGTGGTCGTGCTGATGGAGCACACCACCAAGCATGGCGAGCCGAAGCTCCTGGCGGAGTGCACGTTGCCGCTGACTGGCGTGGGTGTGGTCAGCCGGATCATTACTGACCTGGCGGTGATGGACGTGACGGACGATGGCTTGAAGCTGGTCGAGCTGGCACCGGGCGTCAGCGAGGAAGAGTTCCGCCAGAAAACTGGGTGTCCAGTGGTTGCAGCTTAAGTCTGGTTGCAGCCTAAGTCCTCCGGCCCGCATGACCAACACTGCAGCTAGGCCAGGAGCTTACCGCCCGGACATCGACGGGCTTCGTGCGGTTGCCGTACTTAGCGTCATTTTCTACCACATCAACAACGCCTGGGTGCCCGGAGGATATGTCGGCGTCGACATCTTCTTCGTTATCTCCGGTTTTCTGATCACCCGGAATATCTGGAGAGAACAGCAAGCCGGCAAGTTCTCACTGGCCGATTTCTATCTTCGACGAATCAGGCGCATCGCGCCAGCGTTCCTTGTGGTTACCGCCACTACCGTGGCAGCCGGAGCGTTCTTGTTGCTGCCTGCTGACCTGCTGAGACTCGCCGTATCGGCGATATGGGCATCCTTCTCCGCGGCCAACATTTACTACTGGAAGTATCTGGACACCAGTTACTTCGCGGCTGCGTCATCAGAGGAGCCGCTGCTACACATGTGGTCGCTTGGCGTGGAGGAGCAGTTTTACCTCCTTTGGCCTGCGTTGTTGATGCTGCTTGCCCTGGCCTCGCGACGTAAGTGGATCACGATCTCGGCAACGGCGCTGATTTGCGTGGGATCCTTTGCGATTGCGGAGCTGACGAATGTCAGCGCGCCGAAGTTTGCTTACTACATGCTGCCGGCAAGAGCCGGCGAGTTGATGATGGGCGCGCTGCTCGCGTTCCACGCGTGTTCGCGCAATGGAGAATCCCGCGTACCGACCGGTTGGTGGCTGTGGGCGCGTGAGCTGGCATCTATCTGCGGGCTCGGACTAATCGCGTTCTCGCTCTGGTGGCTCGATGATGCATCGCCGTTTCCCGGCGTCAACGCCCTCTATCCTTGTTTGGGCGCAGTGCTGGTTATCTTGTCCGGACAATGGGGCTCAAGGCTGACTCATGTACTGCTTACTCCACGCCCTGCAGTTTATATCGGGCTGATTTCCTACTCGCTGTACCTGTGGCATTGGCCGATACTTGCTTTCATCCGCTATTTCTATGGCAAGGTAAACCATGATCACGCGGTGCTCGCGCTAGCGGCGATGCTGGTCTTGTCGGTTGCCAGCTACCGCTTCGTCGAGCAACCGGCAAGGCGAGCGCGAATGGCGCCGGCGAGGCAGGTGCTGGCAATGCTGGCGTTGCCTGTCGCGGTGGTTGTGTTCGCCGCCAGCCTACTGGTCCGAAGCGACGGACTCAAATCCATGATCGAGTCGACGGACCAGTACCAAGATTCGATGGCTACTTTGAATCGGCAAACCAGCGTTGCTAGTCGTAGCGTATATTCATGCATGGACTCGAAGCTTTCAATGCGGGCTACGCTAGTCAGCGAACACTGCGTGCTGGGAGCGAAATCCGGTGGCCAGGCAATCACTCCGAAGGTATTCCTCTGGGGAGACTCGAATGCCGGACATTACATTGGAACTCTCAGGGCGATTGCGGAGCGCGACGGGTTCGCGTTCAGGTACGCGACTTTGTCTGCGTGCCCCGCCCTGTTTGGCGACGGTGAATTCGGTTCACCCCGCGCGAGGGACGGCTGCAGTTCGTTCCGCGAGTCGATGAGGAAGCATTTGTTGCGGGACTCTGTGGTCGAGACCGTGGTGCTGGCATCACAATGGGCAGTCCATCAACGCATCCCCGGATTCAGGGAAGCTCTGGACAGAACCGTCGAGGAACTGACAAGCGCAGGAAAACGCGTGCTGCTGATTGGACAGGTTCCGGGCTTTGCCGGGTACAACAAGGATTGCGCGCTGCGTTGGGCCCGAGTTTCTACGGCGCGTTGCGAGGAGCGTCAGTCGAAGTACCACACCGGAAATTTATCCATTAACGACTACATGGATGATCTGGCGTCGCGGGACGACGCGGTCGACTATGTCGATATCCATGACGTCCTCTGTCGGGACGGTCAATGCTCACCCTATGTGGACCAGGCCCCGGTGTACTTCAATCCGACGCACCTGAGCGCCGCGGGATCGTACTTGATCGGAAGGAAAATCGCCGCTTCGCCGCTGCACGATCCATGGCTTGCCGCTTTCTCGGCGGTGGTACCGCGCTCTCGCGCCGTTCTCGCGGGGGGCTATCAGCCCGGCTTCCCGTACGAGATCAGGTCGCAACGACACGTCCCCCGCGATAATGGGCTGGTACAGCATGTAGTCATTACCGAATATATCGGCATCGATGGCGTAGCTGTCCTGGAAACACTTCAGCAAGAGCTGGGAAAGCGTGGATTCTCGATGGAAGGCCCCACCGAAAAGGGCCGGGCCAAGCGTTGGGTTGCTCGACGCGGCCCTTACGACATGGTCATCGACATCACCGAGAATCCGGCCATCGCACTAACCGCGCCGGATGCCCGGGGTCTTGTCTATTTTGCTTGGAAGGACCAGCGCATGCGCTGAGAAGTCAGCGGGTTGTCTTTTCTTTTTCGGCTTGTTCCGCGGCCAAGCGTGCCTGATCTTCGATGGCTTCTGCAATGGCAGCATCGTTCAACACGCGGTCGGCTACGGCGGCTGCCTTTGGAACGCTTGCTGTGACTTCAGCGGCTTCGGCGGCAATGACGGGGTCGAGAGGTTCGATGCTGGAGGGACTCGCCACGCTGGCTGCGCTGCTGGTAGCTAGGCTGGCGTCAGCGTCAGCGTCAACGGTAACCGGTTGCGGGCTACCGGCCGCCGGGTCCGCGGATTCGCCCCGGCAGGCCGACAGGGCGAGCACCGATGCGCTCAACAAGATGAAGATGTTCGGGTTCATATGGCTAGGCTTCCTGTGGTTGCGCGATTGTCTCAAGTGCTGATTGATGCGACACAGGCCTGCGGCTGGGCGTGAACCCCGCACGTTCCAACAGCCAATATGCGAGTAAGGCGACGATAGCCTCGTACTCTATCAACCCGTGACGTATCCGATGGTTGCCTCATGAACGCAGGTGACGCTTCGGCGGCATTGTTGCCGCCGAAGCGTCAGTACCGGATCAATCAAGTTCGTCTTTCGACCCTGGGATCGGCCCAGGATCAGTTCGCGACACCGCCAGGTGCGCCCGCCGTGTTGGGCGAGCCGGCAAGCGGCGTATTGAGGTACGGGAAGGTGTCTCGAAAGTCGGTGGCCGCGACGATTGCTCCGTCGGTATAGGGCAACTGACCTGACGGAGCGACATCTGCAGGCAACAAGGCGCCCATTGCGACCCGTAGCTCGATATCCACCACGTCGTCGCCGGGACGACGGCCGTTGGGGAAACCAGCAGCGTCGCCAGCCAGCGCGCCCAGCGAATCCTGTGCTGCGGCGGCTGCCGGGGCGATTGCGGTGTTGAGTCGCATCATCTCCGCAGGCCGGATGTTCGCAGGCTGGTTGAGGCCCGGTAAGCCGGTCAGGAACGCGGCCACCAAGTCGGTTCGCGGGAACTGGTTGGGAGCGGTGACAGTCGGATACAGCGCCTGGATCAGCTCGGGCAGGGTGGGGTGGGTCACGTAGCGGGCGAAATACGCGTCGTTCCACGGGAACGAATTATTGAAACTGTCCTTGTCCGGCAGGCCTATCACCACCTCGTTGACCAGTGGGGCCGACAGCCTCGAGACCTGGGTGAAGCGGCCGTTGGACGTTTCGAGGCTGGCAGTACTCCACGCCCCGATAACCGGATCGCTGCCTTCCGTCATGCAGGAAATTGGAACTTCCAAGGCGATCGTGGTGACGTTCTTGTCCGCAAGTACGTTCTCTTCGCCATCACGCGCGCCCAGCGGATTGGTGTTGATCAGGTCGAACACCTCACCGACGTTGACCGAAAAACCTTCCCGGCGTTGGCCGACGAACACGCGGGCATCTCCGGCGCATCCGGCCAGGCCAACGTCATAGATGTGGCGGTCTGCATAGGCGGCGTAGCCCGGAATGGATTTCTCACCGATGTAGTCGGAAGGTTTGATGAATACGTTGCCACCGCCAAAGCTCAGGTTGGTGGCGGGACTAATCTCGGTGCGGTTACGAACCGTTACGAGCGAGTAAACCTCTCGGAGATTGTTGTTGCTTGCCTGTGCGGCAGCACCAAACGGGCCGATATTTCTCAATGGCACGGGAACTTGGACTCCGTTGACCGGAATCCAGATGTTCCTGTAGTTGTTGGCGAAGCGGAAATGGAAGGCCAGGTCCTCCACCGAGTTGCCGTCACTGTCGACGTGGATGCTGTACATCGCATCCGGGTCCATCGTGAAGTAGTTCGGTCCGCCGTAGGGGTCCTGGAACGGCTGGAAGTTGGCGATCAGGGTGACGTACCCTTCACGTCCCTCCTCGTAACTGCGGAACATATACACATCGGTGTTGTCTACTTTGGGAGTCTCGGTGATCAGCGGCGCTTCACGGTGGCTGGACCCGACCGCGACACCGGTTATCGCCGCGCCTCCGGCGAGTGCTATGGCAATGGCTGTTCGTTTGATCATTTGGGTTTCATCCTGGATGTGGGCGAATGCGAAGACGCTCGCGTGATCATGAACAGGCGTCACCCAAGGTGACTTTCGTCTGTTCATTTGGGGGTACGTCTGAAGTAGGTGTTCGGATGCAGTTGGCTCGATCCCGAGCGGTGGCCGCACCGGCACGTCATTTTTTCGGGTTCTTCACGACGCATGCGACCATCGCGAACACATCTGATCGCTAGATCTCCAAGGCGCATTTGCATGCGCGTCGACGTGGATATGACTGAACAGGAAGATAGCGCAGCTGTTTGTCGAGGGGCGTACAGCGGACTGAGAACACCCACCTGAGTCATTTTGGCTATCGCCTGGAAGGAGGCGGTGGAGCCGGAGTGTCCATCTTTGGCACTTGGGTCTGCGGCGCCAAGCGGATTGCACGGAGGCCTGACGATTACGTTGCGGTGTTTTGCTGCTTGTGGCGCAGGCAGCTCCAGAGATCGTCTTGAGAGGCAAGGCAGTCGTGCAAAAAAACACATCGATGCGAACCAACGCTTGGGCGCGTTTCGTGGATGACGTCCGGCGGGCGGAACTCTGCAGGGCTCCTTGGTAGAAGCGATGTAAGTCGCTACCCATTGACTCCCTCGAAGGGCTGCTATCAGCGCGTCCTCCATGACGCGATAGCCTCCTCCCCCGCGGATCTTGCGGAATCCGCTGGTCAGTAGGTTGCGACCCGACGACGACTGCAAGACCAGTCGTATCAACCGATACGCCGAAGATCAGGGAGCCGGTCCGCCGCCACATCTTTCAAGAGCGGCGCGGCCGCGTCCTTCGTCGACAGCATTGGGGAATTGACCGGCCAATCGATGCCAAGTTCGGCATCGTTCCAAGCTACGTTGGCGTCTGTGCTGGCATCGTAGGCGGCGGTGCACAGATAGGAAATCTGTGCGAACTCGCTCACGGCAATAAAGCCGTGGGCGAACCCCGGGGGTATCCAGACTTGGCGCTTGTTCTCGGCCGACAGCGTGACCGCTGTCCAGCGCCCGAACATCGGCGAGCCGCGGCGAATGTCGACGGCGACGTCATAGACCTCGCCCTCCTGCACGCTGACCAGTTTGCCTTGCGGGTTCGGCCACTGGTAATGCAGCCCGCGCAGGACGCCGCGTGCAGAGCGCGACAGGCTGGACTGCACGAAGTCGGGGCCGATGCCGTGCGGTGCATAGCGCTCACGGTTCCAGGTTTCCTGGAAGAACCCGCGCGCGTCATTGAACACTTTGGGCTCGATCACTAGGCAGCCTGGCAGGGCGGTCTCGATGACTTTCACAACAGGTTCCTGCGTTCGATCAGGTTCGCAAGATACTGGCCGTAGCTGTTCTTGAGCAGCGGCGCGGCCAGGCCCAGCAGTTGTTCGTTGTCGATCCAACCCTTTTGCCAGGCGATCTCTTCGGGGCAGCACACACGCAGGCCTTGGCGTGCTTCGATGGTTTCGATGAACGTGGCGGCCTGCAGCAGCGACTGGTGGGTGCCCGTGTCGAGCCAGGCCGAGCCGCGACCCAGCGCCTCCATTCGCAACGCGCCATCGTTCAGGTATAGGCGGTTGAGATCGGTGATCTCGAGTTCGCCGCGTGCAGACGGCTTCAACGAGTCAGCGCGATCGCAGACGGTGTGATCGTAAAAGTACAGCCCGGTCACCGCGTAGTTGGAGCGCGGCTTGGCTGGCTTCTCCTCGATGCCCACGACCTTGCCGGAGTCGTCGAGTTCGGCTACGCCGTAGCGCTCCGGGTCGCTGACGTAGTAGCCGAACACGGTGGCACCGTCGGTGCGCGCATCGGCGCGGCGCAGGGTGTCGGTCAGGCCGTGGCCGTAGAAGATGTTGTCGCCGAGCACCAGGCAACTGGGCTGGCCGTCGATGAAGTCACGGCCAATGGTGAACGCCTGCGCCAGCCCGCCGGGGCTGGGCTGCACCGCGTACTGGATATCCAGGCCCCACTGCGAACCGTCGCCGAGCAACTGCTTGAACAGCGCCTGCTCGTGCGGGGTGTTGATCACCAGGATCTCGCGGATCCCGGCCAGCATCAGCACGCTGAGCGGGTAGTAGATCATCGGCTTGTCGTACACCGGCAGCAGTTGCTTGCTGATGCACTGGGTCAGCGGATACAGCCGGGTGCCCGAGCCGCCGGCGAGGATGATGCCCTTGCGCGCCACGGTCAGGCCTCCTGGCCGAGGCGTTCGAGGCGGTAGGCGCCGTCGAGGATGCGGTTGGTCCACTCGGTGTTGTTGAGGTACCAGTCGACGGTCCGGGCGATGCCGTCCTCGAAGCTCACCGACGGCGTCCAGCCCAGGTCCGACTCGATCTTGCTCGCGTCGATCGCGTAGCGGCGGTCGTGGCCGGGACGGTCGCGGACGTAGGTGACCTGGCTGGCGCGCGGTTGGCCGTCCTCGCGCGGACGGCGCTCGTCGAGTAGCCGGCAAATGGTTTCCACCACCACGATGTTCTCGCGCTCGGCGTTGCCGCCGACGTTGTAGGTCTCGCCGATGCGACCGGCCTCGAGCACCCGGCGGATCGCGTCGCAGTGGTCCTTGACGAACAACCAGTCGCGCACGTTCTTGCCGTCGCCATAGACCGGCAGCGGTTCGCCGGCGACGGCCTTGGCGATCACCAGTGGGATGAGTTTCTCCGGGAACTGGTACGGCCCGTAGTTGTTCGAGCAGTTGGTGGTCAGCACCGGCAGGCCGTAGGTGTGATGGAACGCGCGGACCAGGTGGTCGGAGGCCGCCTTGGACGCGGAGTACGGTGAATTGGGCGCGTACGGTGTGGTTTCGGTGAACTTGCCTTCGTCGCCCAGCGAGCCGTAGACCTCGTCGGTGGATACGTGCAGGAAGCGGAATGCCTCCCGACGCTCCTCCGGCAGCGCGCGCCAGTAGTCGCGCGCGCACTCCAGCAGGCCGAGGGTGCCGACCACGTTGGTCTGCACGAACTCGGCCGGGCCGTCGATGGAGCGGTCGACGTGGCTCTCGGCGGCGAAATTGACGATGGCGTCGGGCTGGTGTTCCTGAAGTAGGCGCGTGACCAGGGCGCGGTCACCGATGTCGCCGCGCACGAACACGTGGTCGGGATTGCCGTCCAGGGTGGCGAGAGTGTCGGAGTTGCCGGCGTAGGTCAGCAGGTCGAGGTTGACCATCCGGATGCCGGCCGCGACCGCGTCGAGTACGAAATTGCCGCCGATGAAGCCGGCGCCACCGGTCACGAACCACGTCTTTTGGGGCATGAAAAACACCATCTTCAGCGAGGAATCGACTGTCGGTCGAAACGAATCGGGCATTATAGGCCGGACCTCGAACGCATTTCTGAAAGCGTTCGGGGCCTGATCGCTGTCACGGCGCTTCTGAATCTCGCGTGGAGGGCGAGGCTGGCCTACAGATTCTGGTAGTTCGGCCCCGAGCCACCCTCCGGCGTCACCCAGTTGATGATTTCGTACGGGTCCTTGATGTCGCAGGTCTTGCAGTGCACGCAGTTGGCGGCATTGATCTGCAGGCGCTTGCCGGCGGCCTCGTCCTCGACGATCTCGTAGACCCCGGCCGGGCAGAAGCGGGTGCAGGGGTTGCCGTATTCGACGGCGCAGCGATCGATGCAGATGCTGGTGTCGGCGACCTGCAGGTGGACCGGCTGGTCCTCGTCGTGCTGGGTGGCGGCGAAGTAGACGCCGGCCAGGCGGTCGCGCGGGGCGAGGGTGCGGTCGACGTAGTCGCGTTTGGGGGACTCCTGTTCGCCGAGTTTGTGCAGCGATGACCAGTCCGGTTTGTTCTTCAACGTCCACGGCGAACGGCCGCCGGTGACGGTTTCCCAAGCGGCGTTGAGCATGCCCCACCACAGGCCACGCTTGAAGCCGGGCTTGATGTTGCGGACCTGCTTGAGTTCGGCCATCGCGGCGGACCCGCGCAGCGCGGCATCGAACCCCTGCGGTGCCAAGGCGTTCGCGGCCAGGTGCTCGGCGGCGAGCATGCCCGAGCGGATCGCCTGGTGGGTGCCCTTGACCTTCGGCACGTTGAGCAGGCCGGCGGTGTCGCCGATCAGCAGCGCGCCGGGCATCTCGACCTTCGGCAGCGACTGGTAGCCACCGGTGACGATCGCGCGGGCGCCGGCGGAGACGATTTCACCGCCTTCCAGCAGCGGCTTGACCATCGGGTGGTTCTTCCATTGCTGGAAGGCCTCCCACGGCTTGTACTGCGGGTCGCTGTAGTCGAGGCCGCTGACGTAGCCCAGGGCGATCCGACCCTTGTCGAGGTGGTACAGGAAGCTGCCGCCATAGGTCCTGCTGTCGGCCGGCCAGCCGAAGCTGTGGACGATCTTGCCGGGGCTGGTGCGTTCCTCGGGCACCTGCCACAGCTCCTTGATGCCGATCGAGTAGCCCTGCGGGTCGCTTTCGGCATCCAGCTGGAAACGCTTGACCAGCCGCTTGGTCAGGTGGCCACGGGCGCCCTCGGCGAGCACGGTGACCTTGGCGCGGATGTCGATGCCCTGGGTGTAGCCGGGCTTGTGCGAACCGTCCTTGGCCACGCCCATGTCGCCGATGCGCACGCCGGTGACCTTGCCATCGCCATCGTGCAGGGTCTCGTCGGCAGCGAAACCGGGGTAGATCTCGACTCCCAGCGCCTCGGCCTGCGGCGCCAGCCACGCGCACATAGTGCCGAGGCTGACGATCACGTTGCCCTTGTTGTGCATGCCTGGCGGCACCGGCAGCTTGCGGCCGCCGGTCTTGCTCAGCAGCCAGAACTCGTCCTCGGTGGCCGGCACGCAGATCGGCGGCGGGTTGTCGCGCCAGTCCGGCAGCAACGCGTCGAGTGGACCGGTCTCGATCACCGCACCGGACAGGATGTGGGCGCCGATGGTCGAGGACTTCTCGATCACGCAGACGGTGGTTTCGGCGTCCAGTTGCTTGAGCCGGATCGCCGCCGACAGTCCGGCCGGGCCGGCACCGACGATGACGACGTCGTACTCCATCACGTCGCGTTCGGCTTCGGGGGCAGTGGTCGGGTCGGTCATGGCGGGCTCCTGCGTGCTAGGCCTGAATTGTCGCGGGTTTGGGGGCAGGCGCCAAATTCAGCCATGCTAGCTTGGCCCATGCCGCCTGAAATGCTGCCGCTGCCCGATGCCGAGGTGTCATTCGATCCTCATTGGCTCGTGCCCGAGGCGGCCGACGGCCTGTTCGCCGCCCTGCGCGACGGGATCGCATGGGAGACCCATCGGATTCGATTGTTCGGCCGCGAGGTCGACAGCCCGCGCCTGAGTTGCTGGATCGGCGACGCGGAGGCGGTCTATCGCTATTCCGGCACCCGTTTCGAACCGCGGCCCTGGCCGTCGGTGCTGCGGCCGATCCGCGACCGGCTGGCCAACGAGCAGGGCGTCGTCTCCAACAGCGTGCTCGCCAATCTCTACCGCGGCGGCCGCGATGCGATGGGCTGGCACAGCGACGACGAGCCCGAGCTCGGGCCGGCGCCGGTGATCGCCTCGATCAGCCTCGGGGCGACGCGGCGGTTCGTGTTGAAGCATCGACGCGAACCGGATCGCAAGTTGGCGCTGCAGCTCGGTCACGGCAGTCTGCTGCTGATGTCTGGCGAGACCCAGCGCAACTATCGGCATGCGCTGCCGAGGACGGCCAGGCCGGTGGGCGAACGGATCAACCTGACGTTCCGCCGGGTGGCCTCGGGAAATTCCGGGCGATTGTAGGAGCGGCTTCAGCCGCGATCCTGGAACCGTTCGCCCGCGCCCGACATCCGATCGCGGCTGAAGCCGCTCCTACAACAGCGCGGGCATTCGAATAGGGTCCGTGCGAATCAATCGTGCCCCGTGCGCTCGTGCTCGTCGCCGCTGGCCAGCACCCAGCCGGCGAGCTCGGCGGTCACCGCTTCCAGGCTCTGCTCGAACGCGGCCACCACGTCCGGCACGGCGGTGGTCGCCGCCGCCGGGGCCTGCAGGAACGTGCGCGCGGCGACCACCGCCTGGTCGGGCGCGTGCAGCAACTTGGCGTTGATCTCGATCGTCGCCGCCGGGGTGCTGCCGCCGGCGGTGTAGTCGGCCTCGAACCGGCGCAGGTCGAGCACCAGCTTGTAGTCGGCGCCGATGCCGGCCCCCTGGCGCGCGACGGCCGGGATCCGGCCGGAATCCTCCAGCGCGCGCAGCACGGCGTCCTCGACCATGCTGGTCGGGGTCTTGGCCCAGCTGGCGCCCTTGTAGACCTGCAATTCGTTCGCCGACGGCCGCACCGCGATGCGCAGGCTGTCGGTCATCGAACTGGCGGTGGCGCGCGACAGCGACAACTGCCAGTCCACCGTCGGCCAGGCCGGCGCGGCCTCGACCCGGGGGTCGGGCGCGTAGATGGTGCCGGGTTCGGGCTTGGGACCCAGGATCGAGCAGCCGGCCGCCAGCAGGATGACGGCGACGGCGGTGGCCGCGCGCAGCGGATACTGCATGCGCCGGATCCGGGTGAGATGGCACGCAGGGTTCATCGCTTGGAGGCTCATTCGGGCTCGAACTCCTTCGGGGCATCGCGGCCGAGCAGGTAGTCGGTCGGGTTGTTGTCGAGGCGGTCGCTGATCCGGCGCAGGTCGCGTACCAGTGCGCGCAGCTCGCCGAGGGTCGGGCCGAGCTGGGCCAGGCCGTCGTTGGCAAAGCTGCTGACCGCGGCGCGGTTGTCGTTGATGATGCCGTTGGCCCCGGCCGCGGCCGAGTCCAGTTCGGTCAGGGTGCTGTCGAGCTTGGCCACCAGGTCCGGCAGCTTCTGCACCAGTTCGCGGTCGACATCCTGCACCACCTGGTTGGTGGTGGTCAGGGTGGCTTCGAGCTGTTCGCTGGCCTCGCGTGCGTTGACGATCAGCGCACGCAGGTCCTCGCGCTGGTCGGCGATCGAGCCGGTCAGGGCCTCGATGTTCTCCAGCGTGCTGGCGACGCGCTCGACGTTCTCCTCGCTGAGCAACTCGTCCATCCGCGCGACCAGCCGGTTGGCGGTGTCGGCGATGTTCTGCAGGGCGGACGGTTCGGTTTCGATCAGCGGGATCTCGCGGCGGTCGACGTCGACCAGCATCGGGCTTTGGGGACTGCCGCCGGTGAGCTGGATGATCGGGCTGCCGGTGATGCCGGTCATCGACATCTTGGCGCGGGTGTCGGTCTTGACCGGAGCGTTGGCCTGCAACCGCAGCAATGCACGGACCCGGCGCGGATCGTCCGGCGCCAGGCTCAGGTGTTCGACGGTGCCGACCGAAATGCCGTTGTACTGCACGCTGCTGCCCTCGCTGAGGCCGGTGACCGGCTCGTTGAAGATCACCAGGTACTCCTGCCAGCTCTTCTCCGACGAGTACTTCGCCGCCCACAGCGCGAACAGCAGCAGGAACAGCGAGACGATGATCGTGAACGCACCGATCAGGACGTAGTTGGCCTTGGTTTCCATCAGTCGACTGCCTTCATGTCTGTGACCTTACGTCACTTGCGCGCATGTCCAGTACCCCGAGGTTGCGCTCGCGTGCGGTCTGCGCCGCGCGGGCACGCGGGCCGTGGAAGTATTCGCGCACCCACGGATGGTCGAGGCGTTCGACCTCGGCGATCGGCGCGCAGGCGATGACCTTCCTGTCGGCCAGCACCGCGATCCGGTCGCAGATCGCGTACAGGGTGTCGAGGTCGTGGGTGATCAAGAACACCGTCAGCCCGAGCGCCTGTTGCAGGGTCCGGATCAAGTGGTCGAACGCGGCCGCGCCGATCGGGTCGAGCCCGGCGGTCGGCTCGTCGAGGAACAGCAACGGCGGGTCCAGTGCCAGCGCGCGGGCGACGCCGGCACGCTTGCGCATGCCGCCCGACAGTTGCGAGGGCAGCTTGTCGAGCGCATCGGCCGGCAATCCGGCGAGCTTGACCTTGAGCAACGCCAGCTCGTAACGCAGCGAGTCGGGCAGGTCGCGGTGGTACTCCTTCAACGGCACCTGCACGTTCTCGCCGACGGTCAGCGACGAGAACAGCGCGCCGTCCTGGAACAGCACCCCGGTATTGCGCTCGATCTGCCGGCGCACCGCGTCGTCGTCGCTGCGCGCGTCGATCCCGAGCACCTCGATCTCGCCCGCGTTCGGCCGCCGCAGGCCGAGGATCGAGCGCATCAGCACCGACTTGCCGCTGCCGGAGCCGCCGACCACGCCGATGATCTCGCCCGGCAGCACGTCGAGGTCGAGGCCGTCGTGCACGACCTGGTCGCCGAAGCGGTTGACCAGGCCGCGCACGCGGATGACTGGTTCTGTTGTGGTGGCGGCCGCCATCAGATGCCGACCTCCATGAACCAGATCGCCGCGAACGCATCGAGGATGATCACCAGCGAAATCGCCTGGACCACACTGGAGGTCGTGCGCTCGCCGACCGACTGCGCCGTGCCTTCCACCTGCAGGCCTTCCAGGCAACCGATCAGCGCGATCACCAGGGCGAAGAACGGCGCCTTCGCCAGGCCGACCCAGAAGTGGCGCAGCTCCATCGTGTCGTGCATCCGCGCGATGTACTGCTGCGGCGGGATGTCGAGGCCATAGGCGCCGACGGTGAGGCCGCCGAGCAGGCCGAACACCATCGCCACGAACGTCAGCAGCGGCAGCATCAGCAGCAGCGCCAGCACCCGCGGGATCACCAGCAGGTCGACCGGGTCGAGCCCGAGGGTGCGCATCGCGTCGACCTCCTCGCGGCTGACCATCGCGCCGATCTGCGCGGTGAACGCGCTTGCCGTCCGGCCCGCCAGGATGATCGCGGTCAGCAGCACGCCGAACTCGCGCAGGAACGCGATGCTGACCAGTTCGACCACGAAGATGGTCGCGCCGAAATCGCGCAGCACGTTGGCGCCGAGGAACGCCACCACCGCGCCGACCAGGAAGCACAGCAGTGCGACCAGCGGCACCGCGTCGAGGCCGACCTGTTCCATGTGGAAGACGGTCGCGGTCGGGCGGAATCGCGACGGCTCTTTGACCATCCGCAGCAGCTTCGACAGCACTTCGCCGAGAAAGCCGAGCAGGGCCAGGAACTCGCGCCAGTTGTCGGTGACCGCGTAGCCCAGACGGCCGAGCGCCGCGTACACGCCGTACTCGCGCCGGGGTTTGGGGCGCTCGTCGGACACGTCGTCGATCGCCGCGACCAGCGCGCGGTGGTCGTCGCGGAAGGTCACGTCCTCGAACGCGATGCGGCGCCGTTGGGCGAATCGCAGCAGCTGCAGCACGCCCAGCGAATCCAGCCGGTCGACCCCGCTGGCGTCGATCGCGGTGGCGTCGGCGGGGGCGCTCTCCAGTTGCTTGCCGATCCGTCGCGCGTGTTCCAGCGTCCACTGGCCGCTGAGCCGCAGGCGGCCGGACTCGCGGTCGTCGGTGTGGATCCGTGGCGATGGCGCGGGGGGTGCGGTCATGGGGCCTCGCCGCGCAGGATACAGGCTGCCGTGCCGACGGTGCATCGCGATCACTTTCGCATGCGATGCTATCTCGATGAACAGCCCGGCATTGACGATGTCCAGCCCGATCCCGTTGAGCAATGCCAGCTACGCCGACCGCATCCGCTTCATGGTCGAGCTGGCCGAACGCCTGCACCTCTACGGCACCACCGCGCAACGGCTGGAGGCGGCGCTGCTGCTGGTCGCCGAACGCCTGCGGCTGGAGTGCGAGCCGTGGTCGAGCCCGACCGCGCTGATCCTGACCTTCAGCGATCCGCAGCACCTGCCCGGCGCCAGTGACACCACGCGCGTGGTTCGACTGCCACCCGGCGACAACGACCTGTACCGGCTGGCCGAGACCGATCGCATCGCCGAGGCGCTGATCGCCGGCGAAATGGACCTGGCGTCGGCATTCGAGGCGATGGACGCGCTCGACAAGCCGCCCGCGCGCCGCACCCGGGCATTGCGGGTGCTGGGCTTCGGACTGGTCGCGGCCGCGGTCGGCGGCATGTTGCGGTTGCCATGGCTGGACATCGGGGTGTCGGCGTTCAACGGTCTCGCGATCGGCGTGCTGATGCAGATCGCCGAAGACCGACCGCGGACCAAGGAAGCGGTCGATGCGGTGCTGGCGATGTTCGCCTCGGCGGTCGCGATCCTGGTCGCCAGCTTCGTCGCGCCGCTGAACCAGAACACCGTGATCATCGCCTCGTTGATCGTGTTGCTGCCGGGCTTGTCGCTGACCAATGCGATGAATGAGTTGTCCAGCGACCACCTGGTGTCGGGCATGGCGCGCTTCGCCGGCGCGATCACCACGGTGATGAAGCTCGCGGTCGGCGCGATCATCGCGTTGTACGTGGCCGACCTGCTCGGACTGGAGCCGGCGGTGCGCGCGCTGCGGCCGCAACCCGCATGGGTCGAATGGGTCGCACTGGCGGCCGCGTCGCTGGCGTTCGCGGTACTGTTTCGCGCCGAGCGCCGCGATTACCCGCTGGTGATGGCGGCCGCGGCCTCGGGCTATCTCATTTCTCGGTTTGGCGGCGCGGCCTGGGGCAGCGGCGCCGGCATATTCCTCGCCGCGCTGGTGATGACCGCCGCCGGCAACGCTTACGCGCGCTGGTGGCATCGGCCCGGCGCGATCGTGCGCGTGCCGGGGATCATTTTGCTGGTGCCCGGCAGCGCCAGCCTGCGGGGGTTGCTCGATTTGATCCAGCAACAGGACGTCACCGCCGGCCAGGTCGCCGTGCTCGGGGTGATCAATATCCTGCTTGCGCTGATCGCCGGATTGCTGTTCGGAAACCTGATGTTGCCGGCGCGACGGAATCTGTAGGAGCGGCTTCAGCCGCGATCCGGAACCGGACGATCGATCACCCATCCGATCGCGGCTGAAGCTGCTCCTACACAAGGCATTGAACAACGCACAATAAAAACGCCGGCAATGCGCCGGCGTTTTTTATGCAACCCGACCAAAACCTACTTGATCAGGAAATCCTCGAGGTTGCGGCCGTTGCCGGTATACGCGGCCAGCCAGCGCGGCTGCTTGCCGCGGCCGGTCCAGGTGTTGTCCGGGTTGGACGGGTCGCGGTATTTCGGCGCTACCTTGCCCAGCGACTTGCGGGCCTTCTTGGCGGTGCCGCGCGGTGCACGCGTCGCCGCGGCGGTACCGGTGCCGGTGCCGAAAAGCTCGGCAATGGTGTAACCCTCGGCCTTGGCCTGCTGGGTCAGCTTCTTGCGGACCTGGACCAGCGGCTTGCGCTTGTTCAGCGTGGTCTTGCGCTTCTTGGCCTTGCTGATCAGCGATTCAAGTTCCTTCGCGGACAGCGTATTGAGGTCGATCGCCATTGTGATTCTCCGGGACGGTGGTTGGAAACTCGGGTCGGGACCCGGCCTGCCGCGCATGGTAATCGTCCGCTTGTCTGGAGTAAATGAAGGGCGATATTCGAAATCGCCCCCCGGGCCACCCGTCCCGGGGTCGGGTCGGGGCGAAACCGGCGCCGCTCAGGCGCCGAGCCGCGCCATAAGCTCGGCGCGGCCGAGGTTTTCCGGCTCGCTGGCCCGGCGCTGGCGATATTCGAAGGTACCGGCCGCCAGGCCCCGCTCGGACACAACCACCCGATGCGGAACACCGATCAGCTCGATATCGGCAAACATCGCGCCCGGGCGCAGGCCGCGGTCGTCCAGCGCGGTTTCGATGCCGGCCGCATTCAGTTCGCGATACAAAGCGTCGGCCGCCTCGCCGACCGCCGGGTCCTTTTTCGGGTTGATCACGCAGACCACCGCCCGCCACGGCGCCATCGCCTCGGGCCAGGTGATGCCGTTGTCGTCGTGGTTCTGCTCGATCGCCGCGGCGACGATGCGCGAGACGCCGATGCCGTAACAGCCCATGCTCGGGGTCGCGGCCTTGCCGGAATCGTCGAGCACGGTGCAGCCCATCGCCTGCGCATATTTGCGGCCGAGCTGGAATACGTGGCCGACCTCGATCCCGCGGGCGATGCCGAGGGTGCCGCGGCCGTCCGGGGAGGGGTCGCCGGCGACCACGTTGCGAATATCGGCAACCAGGTCCGGCTCGGGCAGGTCGCGGCCCCAGTTGACCCCGGCCAGGTGGAATCCGCGCTCGTTGGCGCCGATCACGAAGTCAGCCATCGCCGCGACGCTGCGGTCGGCGATCACCCGGATCGCGCGTTTCGCGCCGATCGGGCCGAGGAAGCCGGGCTCGCAGCCCAGGTGTTCGAGAATCTCGGCCTCGCTGGCCAGCCGGTAATCGGCCAGGCCGTCGAGCTTGCCCAGCTTGATCGGATTGACCTGGTGGTCGCCGCGCACCAGCGCCAGCGCGAAACCCTGCTCGCCGACGATCGCGACCGACTTGACCGTGCGCTGCAGTTCGATCCCCAGCAGCGCGGCGACGTCCTCGCAGGTTTTCTGGCTCGGGGTTTCGAGCTTGTGCAGGGTTTTGCCGGCCGCGCCGCGTTCGCCCGGCGCCAGCGCCTCGGCCAGCTCGGTATTGGCGGCGTAATCGGAGCCGTTGGAGAAGGCGATCGCGTCCTCGCCCGAATCGGCCAGCACGTGGAATTCATGCGAGGCGCTGCCGCCGATCGCGCCGGTATCGGCGAATACCGCGCGGAACTGCAGGCCCAAGCGGCTGAATATGCGGCCATAGGCGTCGTACATCACCCGGTACTGGCGGTCGAGCCCCTCGTCGTCGAGATGGAACGAGTAGGCGTCCTTCATCAGGAACTCGCGCGCGCGCATGACCCCGAAACGCGGGCGGATCTCGTCGCGGAACTTGGTCTGGATCTGGTAGAAACACACCGGCAACTGCTTGTAACTGGCCAGCTCGTTGCGGGCGAAGTCGGTAATGACTTCCTCGTGAGTCGGCCCGTAGCAGTACCAAGCCTGCTTGCGGTCCTGGATTTTCAGCAACTGGCCGCCGAATTTCTCCCAGCGCCCGGTTTCCTCCCACAACTCCTTCGGCTGCACCGCCGGCATCAGCATCTCGATCGCACCGGCGGCGTCCATTTCCTCGCGCACCACGCGTTCGACCTTGCGCAGCACGCGCAGGCCCAGCGGGGTCCAGGTGTAGAGGCCGGAGGCCAGCTTGCGGATCATCCCGGCCTTGAGCATCAGCTTGTGGCTGATGACCTCGGCGTCGGCGGGAACTTCCTTGCTGGTATGGAGGTGGAATTGCGAGAGGCGCATGGCGGGTTCTTGGGCCGGAAACCCGGCATTCTGACACGCGCCCGCGCGGGTCCGGGCTAATCGGCGGCGGCCCGCGGCGCGGTGCTTGCGGCGCTCGGCGGCAGCGAGCCGTACCAGGCGGCGAGGTCGTCGATGTCGGCGTCCTCCAGCGAGCCGGCGATCGTTTCCATGATGTGCGAATACGCCGTGCCGCCGCGCCGGCCCTGTTTGAACAATTGCAGCTGCAGCGCGAGGTAGTCCGGGTGCTGGCCGGCCAGCCGCGGGTACAGCGGGTTGCGCGCGCCGTCGCCGGGTCCGTGGCATTCCACGCACGACGGAATCCGCAGCGCGGCGTCGCCCCGGCGCGCCAGGCGCTCGCCGCGTTCGATGGAGCCGGTCTCCCGTTCGTCGTTCTCGGACCTTCCTGCTCTTGTAGGAGCGGCTTCAGCCGCGATCGAACCCCGGCTGCCGTCGCCCGCCCCCGCACCCCGTACCGGAAGCGCCGCGTAATACCCCGCCAGCGCCCGCATTTCCCCCGCACCAAGCGCCACCGCCACCGGTTCCATCACCCCACTGTGGCGCTCGCCACGCGCATACGCCCGCAGGCTCGCCAGCAGGTAGGTCTCCTTCTGCCCTGCCAACCGTGGAAACGCGCCGGTGCCCTGGCTCTCTCGGCCATGACAGCGCGAGCAGTCGGCCACTCGGAGGGCAAACGCAGCGTCGGAAACAGTGCCGGGGTCGCCGCCGGCTCCGTCATGGTCCAACCGCGCACTGGCAGCACCCACCGCCACATCGAAAAGGGTCAGGTCCGTCCCCTCCGGCCCCACCGCTGCACTGTCGCCATAGGCCAGTCGCCGGAACTGCGCCGGCTGCAACTCCGGCAACCGCCGCAAGAATGCGACCATCGCCCAGACCTCGTCGTCGCGCTGCTGTGACGGCCACGCCGGCATCGCGGTGTATTTGATCCCGTGCTTGACGATCCAGAACAACTGCTTGTCGCTCCACTGCTCGATCTTCGGCGGCAGGTACGGCGGCTGCGGCACGATGTGGCGCACCACCTCGGCACGCGGCTGGCCGGGCGCGCCGTGGCACGGCAGGCAGCCGCTCGCGTAGTGGCCGGCGCCCTTCAGCACCATCGCGCGCTCGTCGAGCGCGCGATCCACCGGCGGCGGTCGCTTCACCGCGAGCGCGTGGGTCTGCACCGAGCGGATCATCGCGAAATGCAGCAGCACGCGGGTGATCGGCCAGTGGCCCTGGCTTGCGGCGACCGGCACCAGTCCGGCGGAAACGAACAACAGCGCGCCTATGCCGAGCGCGGCCAGCACGATCACTAACCGCAGCGCCGCCAGCCCCCAGGAGCCCGCGGTCAGGCCGGACCACGCGCGCTGCAGCCATCGCCAAACCCGCGATCGCCCGATCGCCTCGCGCCAGCGCCTAGCCATCGGCCACCGCCTCGCCCCGATCGCGCAACAAGCCCAACAGCAACACCAGCGCGCCGGCCATGTATGCCACCCCGCCGAACAGCAGCATCAGCACGCCGCCCAAGTGCTGGTCCTGCAACGCGGTCAGGCCGAACGCGACAATCGCGTCATGCGGGTACAGCGGCCGCGCCGCCAGCGCCAGCAGCACCCCGAGCAGGGTCATGTGCATCGAGGTCAGCAGCAGCCCGCCGATCCCCGCCGCAGCGCGCCGTCGCCGCGGCCCGGCGCCGCCGCCGAAGGCCGACAGCCACACCAGCAGGCCGACAACGAGGAAGCTGGCCTGCTCGACCACCAGCAACCCGGCCGAATGGCGTGCGGCGTGGTGCAGTGCCGGCGCATGCCACGCCCAGACCACCAGGAACTCGATGACCGAGGCGACGATCGGCGAGAGCACGACTGCAGCCAGCGCGGCCGCCGGTGGCATGCCCGGCGGCCGCGCATCCGTCGACAACCGCCGCACCGGGTCGAGCCGGCTGCCGGCGAGCCCTACCGCTAGCAACGGCGCCGCGACCGCGACTACCGCCATGTGCATCGCCATGTGCGCGGCGAACGACTGCCGCGACCATTCCGGCAGCGGCCCCAGCCACGCCGCGCCAAGCACGACCAGCCCGCAGCCCAGCGACCACCGTGCGGGCCGTCCGGCGCGCATCAGCGACACGTCCCGATTACGGCCATCGCAAGCGCCATGTAGGCCACCGCGACGAAACTCAGCCCGCAGAGCAGCAGCGTCGCGAAGCCGAGGAACCGATGGCGGTCGCCGGCGCTGGCGGCGTCGTGCGGCAGTTCCGCCTCGCCCCACTGGTGCTGGCGCCAGCTGCGCCAGCCGAGCGCCGCGATCGCGACCAGCGCCACCACCGTGTACGCCACCAGCGCGATCCGCGCCGCGCCTAGCGGTGCCGCCTCGGTCGCCGCCTTGGCGCACCAGATCGCCGCGGTGACATACGACAGCAGGAAGTGCACCGCCCAGATCGCCGGCCCCGCGGTCAGCCACCACAGGCTGGCGCGCCGTTCCGGCAACGCCGCGTCCTCGGCGGGGCTGCGGTGCACGGGTGCGTCGGAGGGCTTGCGTGGCGTCATCGTTGCGACCTCATGCCACCAACGGGAAGCCGGCGATCGTCGCCACCGTCACCAGCACGGTGATCGCCACGAAATGCCAGTACAGGGTGACGTTGCGGATGTCGATGTCGTGTTCGGCGGTCATGCGCCCGGCCGCGCGCCGGGCAATGCAGTAGAGCTGCATGACCACGCCGGCGGCGATGTGGGCCGCGGTCCAGCCGACCAGCAGCCATACGGTGGCGGTGTAGGCGTGGCGGGTCGGATCCATGCCGGTCAGCCATGGCCCGGCCAGCAGTGCCACGCCCGCCGCCAGCGCCAACATCACCGCGGTGACGGCGGCCAGATAGAAACCGATGCCCGCATCGCGCCCGTTCATTCCGCGCGCCAGCATCGTCGCGGCCCACGCGGCGAGCGCCAGCGCCAGCGCGAGTGACGGCCACAACAGCCCCGGGCCGGCGGTCGGGTCGGGCGGGAAGTCCTCGTGGATGGTCCAGAAGAAGAAGTAGCCAAACACGAGGCTGGCGAACGCGGTCATGTCGCCGATCATGGTGATGAACATCGCCCACCAGCCCACCGACGCCGACCCCGACGCATACAGCGGCAACGTCAGTCCGAGCCCGACATCCTTGTCCGGCTTCTCCGGCACCAGCGCGGTGCCCGTCCATGCCCAGGCCAGGATCGCGACCAACGCGAACACTGCGCTGATGCCCGCGGCGACATACATGCCGAACACCGGGAAGATGAATGCCCCGCCAGTGAACAGCGCCGCCCACAACGTCAGGAAGGTCGGCCCCGGCACCCGCAGGCACTGCTCGGGCACGGCGTCGATCGTCGAGGTGACCAGGGTCTCGCGCTGGCCCTCCTCCGCGTCGGCCAAATAGAAGCGGCCGGCATCGACGTCGCGCATCAGCCCGGGCTGGTCCCACAGCGGATAGCGGCTGCGGACGATCGGGATCGAGCGCATGCCCCAGGCCTTGTTCGGCATCTCCGCCAGCCACTCCAGGGTGCCGGCGCGCCACGGATCGCGCGGCGAATGATCGCGCCGGAACGCGGTCCACAACGCATCGAACAGCAGCAGCGCGAACCCCGCCGCGAGCACGAACGCGCCGAGCGTCGACAGCAGGTTCAACGCGTCGAAACCCTGGTCGGCGCGGTAGGTGAACACCCGCCGCGGCATCCCGCCCAAGCCGGTGATATGCATCGGCAGGAACGCCACGTTGAAGCCGATGAACATCAGCCAGAACGCGATCCGACCGAGCCGCTCCGACAGCTGCTTGCCGACCACCAGCGGGTAGAAGTAGTAGCTGCCGGCGACCACCGGGAACACCATGCCGCCGATCAGCACGTAATGCAGGTGGGCGACGATGAAATAGGTGTCGTGGGCCTGGAAGTCGAACGGCGCCAGCGCCACCATGACCCCGGTCAGTCCGCCCAGCACGAAAATGGTGATTGCGCCGAGCACGAACAGCATCGGCACCGAACGCACCACGCGCCCGGCCAGCACCGTCGCCAGCAGCGCGAAGATCTGCACCCCGGTCGGCAGCGCGACGGCCTGCGACGCCGCCGAGAAGAACGCCAGCGAGATATTCGGCAGCCCGGTGGTGAACATGTGGTGGACCCACAGCCCGAAACTCAAAAAGCCGGTGCCGACCGCGGCCAGCACGATCCAGCTGTAGCCGACCACCGGGTGCCGCGCGAAGGTCGGCACGATCATCGCCACCAATGCGATCGCCGGCAGGAAGATGATGTAGACCTCCGGGTGGCCGAAGATCCAGAACAGGTGCTGCCACAACAGCGGGTCGCCGCCGCGGGCCGGGTCGAAGAACGGCCAGTCGAGCATGCGCTGCAGCTCGAACATCAGGTCGCCGGCGATCAGCGGCGGGAACGCGAACAGGATCATCGCGCCGACCACGAGGATGTACCACGCGTACAGCGGCATCAGGTTGATCCGCATGCCCGGCGGCCGGGTCTTGAGCACGCCGACGATCAGCTCGACCGCGGCCGCGATCGAGGCGATCTCGATGAAGCTCAGCCCGAGCAGCCAGATGTCGGCGCCGAGGCCTTCCTGGTAAGACGTCGCCAGTGGCGGATACATGAACCAGCCGCCCTGCGGCGCGGCGTCGAAGAAGATCGAGCCGCAGACGAACACGCCGCCGATCAGGAAGCACCAGAACCCGTACGCCGACAGCCGCGGGAACGGCAGTTCGCGGGCGCCGAGCATCGACGGCAGGATCAGGATCGAGAAGGCCTCGAAGATCGGCACCGCGAACAGGAACATCATCACCGAGCCGTGCAGCGTGAACAGCTGGTTGTAGGTGGTCGCGCTGACGAAGTCGTTGTCCGGCAGCGCCAGTTGCACCCGCATCAGCAGCGCCAGCACGCCGGCGAACAGGAAGAACACGATCGCGGTTGCGGTGTACCACTGGCCGACCTGGGTGTTGTTGACCGACGACCAGTAGCGCCAGCCGGTCGGGGTTTGCCAGGCCGCGCGCAGGCGTTCGGCCTGGGCCGGATCGCCATGCGGCTCGGTGGCGGCGAGCGAAGGGCTCATTGCAGCCCGTCCAGGTACAGCGCGATCGCCTCGATCTCCGCATCGGGCAACATGCCGAACGGCGGCATCAGCGCCTCGGGCTTGACCGCGTGGGTGTGGCCGATCCAGCGCCGGAACGCGGCGACGTCGTTCGGCAGGATGCCGGCGGCGAGACTCGCGCGGCTACCGACGTGGGTCAGGTCCGGGCCGACGACGCCGGCGGCCGGCGTGCCGCGGATCGCGTGGCAGGCGCCGCAGCCGTTGCCGAGGAAGGCGCGCTGTCCGGCTCTTGCGATCGCCGACTCCGGCGGGTTTGCCGGTGCGGCCTGCCGCTGCAACCAGGCGTCGAACGCCTCGCGTTCCATCACCACCACCACCACCCGCATCAAGGCGTGCGAGGTGCCACAATATTCGGCGCAGACGCCGCCGAACGTGCCGGTGCGGGTCGGTTCCAGCACCAGGGTGGTGGTGCGGCCGGGGATCATGTCGACCTTGCCGGCCAGCGACGGGATCCAGAACGAGTGGATCACGTCCGGGCTGTCGAGGATGAACTCGACGCGTTCGCCGACCGGCAGTCGAATTTCGTTGGCGAGGGTGACCTCATTGGCGAGGGTGATCGGCTCCGCGCCGGCGGGCAGGTAGCGCACCCGCCACCACCACTGCTCGCCCGACACCGCGATGCGCAGACCATCGTGCGGGGCGGGTTGGCGCAATTGCGGCATCAGCACCAGCCCGTACAGCAGCAGCGCCCCCAGCACCAAAGTCGGCGTGATCACTCCGCCGCCGAGGATCAGCCAGCGCGTGGTGCGCCGGCCGTGCGGTTGCGGCCGAAAGAGCCCGGCATACAAAGCGATGCCGACCACGGTGGCCCAGACCACGACGGCCCCGGTCGCCATGACCCGGAACAGCCGGGCGATGGTGTCGGCTTCCAGACCCGCCGGAGCCAGCGTCGACGTGGCGTCGCTGCAACCGGCCAATGCCATTGCCACCGCGCCCGCGGCGATGGTGGCCGGACCGGCGGAGTTGGGTCCCACGGCGCGCTCCCAGTCAGCGCGTACGGGACCGGATCACTTCATGGATGCGGCCGGCTACGCGTGAACCGGGAGACTGGCCCGCCGCCTTGCAAAGATTCGTGAAGGCGGCGGCGTACTGATGACGGCGGACTACTATGCTTCGGAGTTCGCCGTGGCGGTCGCGGTGCTGCAATGGACCTTGATCGCGGCCTCGGCCAGTTGGGCCTGCGCGGCGCGCTCATCGGCGGTAAACGCCGTATCCGGCTTGCCGTCGCCGTCGGCATCGGCGCCGACCGGACCTTCGCCCTGCAGCAACGCGAGATTGCCGCGCGCGGTGGTGCACTGGTTGCTTTCGGCAGGTGCCTCGACCTTTTCGGTCGCGATCGCCGCCGAGCCACGGTTGCTGATCGTGCGGTTCTTGTAGTCGGCGCCGGCCGGCGGCGGGGCGTCGGAATAGTGGGTCACGCCGTTGGCGTCCTTCCACTGGTACAGCTCGCCGGCCGTGGCGGGCAGCGCGAACGTCAGGGCCACGGCGACGCCGGCGACGAGCCGCGGCAGCCGGTGGGCGAGGGACGACGGGTTCGACTTGGACATGCGGATTGACATGCGGATTCCCCAGGGTGACGCACGACGTTGAAAAGTGTCGCAACGGGCGCGATTGCAGCACCGCGCCGGCCCGCAAGCAAGCGTTAAACTGCCGAAATGGAACGCGAAACCCCGGAAATGCCCACCGATGTCGCCGAAACCGCGCCCCGTGACCCGGCCAGCCCGCCGTCGCGGCCGCGCGGTCGCGGGATCTACCTGCTGCCGAACCTGTTCACCACCGGCGGCCTGTTTGCCGGCTATTTCGCGATCATTGCCGCGACCCAGGGCCGCTTCGACGATGCCTGCATCGCGATCTTCGTCGCCGCGATCCTCGATGGCGTCGATGGCCGGGTCGCGCGGCTGACCAACACCCAGAGCGAGTTCGGGGTGCAGTACGACTCGCTGGCCGACCTCATCAGCTTCGGCCTGGCGCCGTCGCTGGTGATGTACCACTGGGCGCTGGCGTCGATGCGGCTGGACGGGGTGACCGCCGGCAAGGTCGGCTGGGTGATCGCGTTCCTGTATGCGGCCTGCGCAGCGCTGCGGCTGGCGCGCTTCAACTCGCAGGTGAACCAGGTCGACAAGCGCTGGTTCATCGGCCTGGCCAGTCCGGCGGCGGCAGGGTTGCTGGCGAGTTTCGTCTGGACCTGTTTCGCCCTGGGCTACGAGGGCGCGACCCTGCGTTACCTCGCCCTGGCGGTCACTGCGGTGGCGGCGTTGCTGATGGTCAGTCGGGTGCGTTATTTCAGTTTCAAGGGCGGCGGTCCGCGCCACGACCGGATGCCGTTCCTGTCGGTGGTGGTGGTGCTGGCGGTATTGGCCGCGATCGCGATCGACCCGCCGGTGGTGCTGCTGACGATCTTTGGCCTGTACGCACTGAGTGGTCCGGCCTATGCCGGTTACCGACGGCTGCGCCGATCTCCGGCAACGGAGGTGTCACCGTGAGCCTGGCCGGGGAGGGGATGTGGGACCCGCAACAACGCGAGTGGCTGCAGGCAATGGGTCACTCGTTGTTGGTGCTGGCTGCCGACGAACCCGACGAAGCGCCCGCCATGCCATCCGCGGAGCAGGCGGAGACCGAACTTGCGCGCGGCACCGCTCCCCACGGTTCCGCCGCCGCCGCTCGCGCGCCGATCGAGTCGAAGCCGCCGTCGCGCCCGCGCCCGACCCCGCCCCCGCCGGCAGATGAGCCCGACGCGCCGATGGCCCCGTCACGACCCCGCACCGATCCCGCGGCCAAGCTCGCGGCCCTCGAGGCCGCGCGCCGCGCCGGCGCCGCCCGCAATGCCAGCGGGCCGCTTGGCGAAGCGCTGTTGCGCGCCACCGCGCAGTCGCCAGCCGCGGCGGCGCGGATGCTGCGCGAACTGGCGGTGGACCCGGCGGCCCTGCGCGATGACCCGGCCGCCAAGCGTGTGCTGTGGGCCCGTTTGCGGACGCTGCGCAAGGCGGTGAAATGAACGCGCTGGCCTGCGACCCGCCGCAACCGGCAGTCGCGTTGCGGGCGATGCGCGAGGGCGACCTGGCTGACGTCCACGCGCTGGAAATCCGCGCCTACGAGTTCCCCTGGACGCTGGGCATCTTCCACGACTGCCTGCGGGCGAACTATCCGGCCTGGGTGCTGCAGGTCGACGGCCGCCTCGGCGGCTACTTCCTGATGAGCATCGCCGCCGGTGAAGCACACGTGCTCAATGTCTGCGTTGCCCCGGAACTGCAAGGTCGCGGCTACGGTCGCGCGCTGCTGCACGCACTGCTGAAGATCGCGCGCGCGCGCCGGGCTGACCGGGTATTCCTGGAGGTGCGATCGAGCAACGCCGGCGCCATCGCGCTGTACGACGCCGAAGGCTTCAACGAGATCGGCCGACGTCCGCGCTACTACCCTGCGCGCGATGGGCGCGAGGATGCGCTGGTGATGGCGCTGGAGCTGTTTCCGGAGGTGTAGCGGCGCCGTCGCAAAGTCACCTCGGAAAACTTGTTACCGACATTGTCTATGTCTGTAGGAGCGGCTTTAGCCGCGATGTGGAATTGTTCGCCCGCGCCGATTTCCGATCGCGGCAAGCCGCTCCTACAACAACGGGGCGAGCCTGGTGGATCGAGCGCGCCCGGCGCTATAGGTGTCAGCCCAGCTTCGTCCGCTGCATCGCCAGTGCTTCGCGTTGCAGGTTCCAGTCGACCAGGCGCTTGCGCTCCTGTTCGACCACCGCGGGCGGAGCGTTGTTGACGAAGGTGTCGCTGGCGAGCTTGCCGTTGCACTTGGCGATCTCGACCTCGACTCGCTTGATCTCCTTGTCGAGGCGGATGCGCTCGGCGCCGAGGTCGACCAGGCCTTCCAGCGGCACCAGCAACTTCAGTTCGCCGACCACGGCGGTGGCCGCGGCGGGAGCGTTGGCCGCATCGTCGATGAATTCGATCCGCTCCAGCCGGGTCAGGAAACGCAGCGAGCTGTCGAAACGGGTGCCGCGCTCGCGATCGCTCGCGATGCCGCCAGCGAGCAGCAGGGTGACGTGCTTTGACGGTGCCACGTTGAGCTCGCTGCGCACCCGGCGTAGAGCCGACACCATCGACTTGAGCCACTCGACGTCGGCTTCCGCGCCGGCGTAGCCGTCGACCGCGAAGTCGGCGGCGCGCGGATAGGGCTGCAACATGATGGTGGTGCCGTCGATGCCCAGCCGCGGGGCGACCTGTTGCCACAACTCTTCGGTCACGAACGGCACCAGCGGGTGCAGCAGCGACAGCAGGCGTTCGAGCACATGCAGCAGGGTGTGGCGGGTGCTGGCGGCGGCTTCGGCGTCATTGCCGTTGAGGGCGGGCTTGGCCAGCTCGACGAACCAGTCGCAGAAGTCGTTCCAGGCGAACTCGTACAGCGACTGCGCGAGTAGGTCGAAGCGGTAGCTGGCGAAGTACTGCTCGGCTTCGGCGGCGGTCTTCGCCAGTTGCGCGAGGATCCAGCGCTCGGCGTCGGTGCTCGGCTGCGGGGCGCCACTGAAGTTCGCGCCCCCGGTGTTCATCAACACGAAGCGGGTCGCGTTCCACAGCTTGTTGCAGAAGTTCTTGTAGCCCTCGGCGCGGCCGAGGTCGAACTTGATGTCGCGGCCCGGCCCGGCCAGCGCGGCCATGGTGAAGCGTAGCGCGTCGGCGCCGAACGCCGGGATGCCGTCGGGGAATTCCTTGCGCGTGGCCTTCTCGATCTTCGGCGCGGTCGTGGGGTTCATCAGCCCGGTGGTGCGCTTGGCTACCAGCGCGTCGGCCGAGATGCCGTCGATCAGGTCCAGCGGGTCGAGCACGTTGCCCTTGGACTTGGACATTTTCTGGCCGTGCGAGTCGCGCACCAGGCCGGTGATGTAGACGTGCTTGAACGGCACCTCGCCGGTGAAGTGGTCGGTCATCATGATCATCCGGGCGACCCAGAAGAAGATGATGTCGAAGCCGGTCACCAGCACCGACGACGGCACGAACCTGTCGAAGCCGCGCTCGGCCATCCGCGCATTGTCGGGCCAGCCCATCGTGCTGAACGGCCACAGCGCCGAGGAGAACCAGGTCTCCAGCACGTCGCTGTCCTGCGACAGCGTCACGTCATCACCAAGCGAGTGCTTGGTTCGGACTTCGGCCTCGTCGCGGCCGACGTAGATGTTGCCGTCGGCGTCGTACCACGCCGGGATCCGGTGGCCCCACCACAGCTGGCGGCTGATGCACCAGTCCTGGATGTTCTCCATCCAGTGGCGGTAGGTGTTGATCCAGTTGCCGGGGACGAATTTGACGTCGCCCTTCTCGGCGAGCTCGAGGCCGCGCGCGCCGAGGCTGTCCATCTGCACGAACCACTGGTCGGTCAGGTACGGCTCGATCACCGTGCCGGAGCGGTCGCCGAACGGCTGCATGATCGCCTTGGCGTCGACCAGCGGGTTGCCTTCGGCATCGATCACCGCCAGACCCTCGCCGGTGATCGCCTCGACCACGCGTGCGCGCGCGTCGTAGCGGTCCAGGCCGCGCAGTTCCTCGGGCACGAGGTTGATTGCGCCGACGTCATCGGCGCCGCGCTCGCCGCGCGCGATCCGGCCGGCGATGACCGCGCTCTCTTCGTAGCCAAGGCCGTCGGTGCGCATGCGCGCCGCGTCGTCCATCAACGCATACAGCGGGATGCCGTTGCGCTTGGCCACCGCGTAGTCGTTGAAGTCGTGCGCGCCGGTGATCTTGACCGCGCCGGAGCCGAACTCGGGGTCGGGGTGGCTGTCGGTGATGATCGGAATCAGGCGGCGGTGCTGCTTCGGGCCGACCGGGATCTCGCACAGCTTGCCGACGATCGGCGCATACCGCGCGTCCGACGGATGCACCGCCACGGCGCCGTCGCCGAGCATGGTTTCCGGGCGGGTGGTGGCGATCGCGATGTAGTCGCGGGTCTCGCGCAGGGTGATGTTGCCGTCGGCGTCGCGCTCGATGTATTCGTAGGTTTCGCCACCGGCCAGCGGATACTTGAAGTGCCACATGTGGCCGGGGACTTCGCGGTTCTCGACCTCCAGGTCGGAGATCGCGGTCTTCAGCACCGGGTCCCAGTTGACCAGCCGTTTGCCGCGGTAGACCAGGCCCTGCTCGTGCAGCCGCACGAACGCCTCGATTACCGCCTCGGCCGCCATCGGGTCCATCGTGAACACGCTGCGGCTCCAGTCGCCGGACGCGCCGAGCCGGCGCATCTGCCGCTCGATGGTGTCGCCCGAGTGCTGCTTCCACTCCCAGACCTTGCCGATGAAGCCGTCGCGGCCGAGCGAATCGCGGGTCTCGCCATTGCCTTCCAGCGCGAGGTTGCGCGCGACCACCATCTCGGTGGCGATGCCGGCGTGGTCGCTGCCCATCTGCCACAGGGTGTCGTAGCCGCGCATGCGGTGGTAGCGCACCAGCGCGTCCATCAGCGTGTGCTGGAACGCGTGGCCCATGTGCAGGGTGCCGGTGACGTTCGGCGGCGGCAGCAGGATCGAATAACTTGGTCTTTGCTGGCTTTCGCCAGCGGGCTCGCCCTCGCCGCGCGGCTGGAACACGCCGCTGGACTCCCACTGCTGGTAGAGCCGGGATTCGAACTGGGTGGGGTCGTAGCTGGAGGCGAGGGTGTCGGTCATGGGGCTGCGGCGAAAGGAAGAAGATCCCCCGCGAACGAGGGAGGGAACTCGTTACATGTCGTGCTTGCTGACGTCGAGGCCGCGGGCTGCGTACTGCTTCCAGCGCTCGCGCGACGGCGCACGGGCGGACTCGTCGGCCGGCACCACTTCGAGCACGCGGTCGAACGCGCCCTCGACCGCGACGTCGCGCAGGTTGATCACCAGCGGCCGCAGCGCGACGTCGGTGTCGGGCGCGGCGATCAGCACGGTCGCCTCGTCCTCGTCGATCTCCGCACCGGCGATCTGGTGCGGGACGAACGCGTCGGGCTCGAACGACCACAGCAGGTCGTCGAGCTGCTCGGCCTGGGCGCTGTCGCGGGCCAGCACCAGCGTCGCCATGCCGGCGTCGCTGGCTTTTTTCGCCAGCTCGCAGACCAGCAGCAACGGCTGGTCGCGAAAGCGCGGCTTGTCGATCAGGTAGAAGGTCGCGCGCACGGGACGGGAATTACTTCGCGGCCTGGTCGAGCAGCCACTGGCTCAGCAGGCCGACCGGGCGACCGGTGGCCATGCCGCGCTTGCCGTCGTCGCTGCCGCTGCCGGCGATGTCCAGGTGCGCCCAGCGCTGGCCTTCGGTAAAGCGCGACAGGAAGCAGCCGGCGGTGATCGCACCGGCCCAGCGGCCGCCGATGTTGTAGACGTCGGCGTAGGTCGAGTCGAGCATGCCCTGGTACTCGTCCCACAGCGGCAGGCGCCAGGCGCGGTCGAACACGTTCTCGCCGGCGGCGAGCAGTTCGTTGGCGAGGTCGTCGTCCTTGCTCATCAGGCCCGAGGCGTACTTGCCAAGCGCGACCATGCAGGCGCCGGTCAGGGTGGCGACGTCGACCAGCGCCTGCGGCTGGTATTTCTGGGCGTAGGTCAGCGCGTCGCACAGGATCAGCCGGCCCTCGGCGTCGGTGTTGCCGACCTCGATCGTCTTGCCGGACATGCTGGTCAGCACGTCGGACGGGCGGTAGGCGTCGGCGTCGGGCATGTTCTCGACCGCCGGCACGATCACCACCAGGTTGACCGGCAACTGCATGCCGACCGCGGCGACGAAGGTGCCCATCACGGTGGCACCGCCGCACATGTCGAACTTCATCTCCTCGATCCCGCCCTGGGTCTTGAGGTTGAGGCCGCCGCTGTCGAAGGTGATGCCCTTGCCGACCAGCACGTAGGGCTTGGCGTCGCCGCCGCCGTCGTACTTCAGCGCGATGAGCCTGGGCGGGTTGGCCGAGCCGCGGCCGACCGCGAGCAGCGAGCCCATGCCGAGCTTCTCCATCGCGGCGACATCGAGCACTTCGCAGCTGGTGTTGTCGAAGCGACCGGCGAACTCCTGCGCCTGCTGCGCCAGGTAGGCCGGGTTGCAGACGTTCGGCGGCAGGTTGCCGAGCTCGCGGGCGAAGGCGACGCCGGCGGCGATCGCCTGGCCCTGGGCCAGCGCGGTTTTGTCGCCGCCCGTGCCGTTGGGAGCATGGATCGACAGCTTGCGCAGGCCCGGTTCGCCGTCCTTCTTCTTGTTCTTCGCGCCCAGCGTCGCGCTGTAGCGGTAGCACGCGTGGTCGGCGGCGATCGCGGCCTGGCGGATCGCCCAGGCGCTGTCGCGACCTTCGACCGCGACCTCGCTGAGGGTGAACAGCGCGTGCGTGACCGGGCCGGTCTTGAGCGCGCGGGCGGCATCACCGACCGCCTTGAGGTACTGCGGCACGCCGAACTTGCCGGCATCGCCGAGGCCGATCACCAGCACCCGCGGCGCCGTCACGCCGTCGAGGTCGTGCAGCAATGCGGCCTTGCCGGTCTTGCCGCCGACATCGCCGCGCGCCAGCAGCCTGCCGATGCGGCCGCCGCTGGCGTCGTCCAGCGCCTGTCCGGCGGGAGTCAGGGTGTTGTCGGAAGCGCTGTTTGAAAACACGCCGACGACAACGCAGTCCACCTGGGCGGTGGTCGGCGCGTCGCGGTTCAGGTCGAATTCGAGGGCCATGCAACAGATTCCGGGGGGTTGTGAAAGGATGGTTCGGACCTTCGACCGGTCGCGCCGGTGCGGCGAAAACCTCCGATCCGGGTGACAATGCGGGTCGGATCGCGCCGGGCGCGGTCAAAATCGGGGCGTGCGGGTCGGGTTCGAACGAACCGATGAGTCTAAAGCAAGCCCCCCCGGTTTCCGAACGCCACCCGAAATCGCCCTTCAAAAGCGCCCCTTGATGCCCAAGCTCGACCGATACCTGTTCAGCGAGTTCACCCAGTCGACCTTCGCCGCCCTGGTGATCCTGCTGATCGTCAGCGTGGGCGGGGTGATCACCGACGTGCTCAAGGACATCGCCTCCGGCCGCCTGCCGGCCGGGCTGATGCTGGCCCAGCTCGGCCTGGTGCTGCTCAACTGGTTGCCGCTGATCCTGCCGCTGGCGCTGATGCTGGGGTTGATGCTCGGGGTCGGCCGGCTCTACCGCGATTCGGAGATGCCGGTGATCGCCTCGATCGGCGTCGGCCCGCGGCGCCTGCTCAAGCCGCTGCTGCTGCTGGTAGTGCCGGTGGTGCTGGTGGTCGGGCTGTGTTCGCTGTGGCTGGGGCCGATGGCGGAGCGGATCTCGCGGCAGATGATCCAGGAGGCCAACCGCAACCTGGTGGTGTCGGGGCTGGAACCGGGCAGCTTCACCGAGTTGTCGGCGGGCGGAGTGGTTTACGTCGGCGCGATGTCGGCCGACGGCAGCCAGTTCCGCCGGGTCTTCATCTACCGCGAGTCCGAAGACCGGCTCGACGTCACCACCGCCACCACCGGCAAGTTGACCGTAGACGCCAAGGGCGAGCGCTACCTGACCCTGGACGAGGGTTTCCAGGTCGAAGGACCGATGGACGGCGGCCTCGACTACCGGCTGATGCGCTACGCCAGCAACGACGTGCGCCTGCCGGCCGGCGAGGCGCGGTTCGATCCCAACGACCCGGAAATCCTGCCGACCGGCGAGCTGCTGGGCGACGAGCGCCCGGGCGCCAATGCCCAGTTGCACGCCCGGCTGGCGCCGCCGCTGCTGACCCTGGCATTCGCGCTGATGGCGATCCCGCTGGCCCGCAGTACCCCGCGGCAGGCGCGCTACGGCCGGCTGATGATGGGCTTCCTCGCCTACCTGGTGGGGATGCAGATGATGCTGATGGGCACCGACTGGCTCGAAACCGGCCGCCTCGCGCCGGCACTGGGCCTGTGGTGGCTGGTGCTGCCGCTGCTGGGGCTGGCGCTGTGGCTGTATTTCACCGACGGCCGCATGCGCCGGTCGCGTGGGATCGTCGCGCCGCAGGAGGCGACGCCATGATGCCGTTCCCGAAGATCCACGACCTGTACCTGGGCAAGGTGGTCATCGGCACCGTGCTGCTGACGTGGGGCGTGCTGCTGGGGCTGGATTTCATGCTCAGCCTGGTCGGCGAGTTCGGCGATGTCGGCGAGGGCGATTACGGTGCGGTCGAGGCGTTCGCCTACATGCTCTACACCGTGCCGCGTCGGGCCTACACCCTGTTCCCGACCGCCGCAGTGATCGGCTCCCTGATGGCATTGGGACAGCTGGCGGCGACCTCCGAGCTGACCGCGTTGCGCGCGATCGGCCTGTCGCGTCGGCGCCTGACCGTCGCGGTCGCCGCCGCGCTGGCGATCCTGACCCTGCTGATGGTGGTCAACGGCGAGACCCTGGGGCCGTGGGGCCAGCGCCGCGCCGACGCACTGAAAGCCTCATCGCGCTCGGACGACCTGATCGTCGCCCAGTATTCCGGCGTGTGGGCACGCGAGGGCGACATCATCCTCAACGCCGAGGGCGGCGAGGAGCACGACGACGGCACCGACAAGTGGCTGGAGCTGCGTGACGTGCGGTTGTACGAGTTCGCCGACGATGGCCGGCTGGAGTCGCTGGCGCTGGCGAAGGTCGCCGAGCATCGCCCCGGCGGCTGGCTGTTGCGCGACGTCACCCGCACCACCTTCGGCGACGATTCGGTCAGCCGCACCAAGGTCGCCGAGGAGCGCTGGGAGTCGCAATTGGACGCGACCGCGCTGAGCGCCGATATCGACCGGCCGCGTTATCTGAGTTCGAGCGAGCTGCACGACGCAATCCAGTACCGCCAGCGCAACGCGCTGGATGCGGGCGAGTACGAGGAGCACTACTGGGGGCGCTGGTTCTATCCGCTCAACGTGCTGGCGCTGTGTCTGGCGGCGATCCCGTTCGCGTTCGGCAGCCTGCGCAGTGGCGGACTCGGCAAGCGGCTGTTCATCGGCATCATTTTCGCGTTGGGGTTCTGGCTGGTGCAGACGCAGTTCGTGAAGATGGCGAGCGCGTTCAAGTTCGACTTCCGCCTGGCGTATGCGTTGCCGACGGTGATCATGGTTGCGGTGTCGATGTTCCTGTTCAAGAAGCGCTCGGGCTGAGTTTCGCGACCGCGGCAGGCATCAGCGGCGGGACAGGAATAACGACGGCGACAGCAGCGCAACAACAACGCAACAGCAACAGCAAACTTCTCGGCTTCGGGCGGGAGCGCCGCCCTGTCCGGGCATTGCTACTCGGTTCGGGCGGCCATCCATGGCCGCACTCACCGCCGTGCGCCATCCATGGCGCACTCTCCGCAATACTCGGACAGGACGCCGCATCGCGCGTGTGGGGCGCGGGTTCCTGGTTGGATCTCGTCGTGGTGCATCCACCGGCTTTTGCTTAGCGTATGCGCGGGCTTCTGTAGGAGCGGCTTCAGCCGCGATCGGATAACCATTCGCCCGCGCCGACTCCAGATCGCGGCTAAAGCCGCTCCTACAAAAGCCCCAACACCCGCGCCGACATTCGCTCAGCCCCGATGTAGGAGCGACGTAAGTCGCGACCCGCCGAACCGTGAGGCGATGTACAGGTAGCGACTGACGTCGCTCCTACCCGAGGCCCGTCCCCGAAGCCGCAGACAACCGGGCAGGAGGTGGACGGCGGGGGGATTGCGCAAAAGCGGGCCAAGGATGGCCCGCGGCCCGCCTCAGGGCAGGATTGCCCTGACGAAGGGCTGGAGCAATCCCCCCGCCGGCCGCCTCCTGCGCGCGGTCCTTCCGAAGGTGCTGCTAAGCCTTAGCTTTACTCGTCGCCACCAGTCTGTGCGACGCCGTCACTACTTCGATTTCGGTTCCCGTCGAATCCGCGTCCCACTCGCGCGGTCATGCCAGGTCAACCGGTCGCGATCGAACCAGGCCCACCAGAAACCCAGCCCGCCCAACAGCAGGGAAACAGTTCCGACCGCGTACCGCTTCATCAGCGCGCGCAACGCCGGTGGCCTGCCATCGACACCGACCACCCGCAGCCGCCATGGCCGCATGCCCAATGTCTGGCCACCGCGACGCCAGCTGGTCACCGCGTAGCCACCCGCCAGCAGCCAGCACACCAGCCACAGCAGGATCTGCAATGGACTGAAGGGTGCGATGTTCTCGTGCGGGTCGTGGCCGGCAAGGGTGTAGCCGACCGCGAACACGGTGCCGGCGACCATCCACAGCGCCAGCACCGGCCACAGGTCGTACAGCAGGGCGAGCAGGCGCCAGCCGATCAAGGCGGCAGGGCGTGCGGCAGTCGCAGGCGGGGCGGAGTCGCTCATCTGGGGTCGAGGTGCAAACGGTGAAGTGGAAGCAGCGGTGGCAGTTTAGAGCAGCCGCGCGGCCGCACCCGGTCGTGTCCACGCGCGCAGATCGCAATAGCCGTTCGACTAAGCTTCCTGCATGAGCCCGCGCACGCCCGCCGATCGCCGCCAGACCGCCATGGCGTTGCCGCCGCTGCCCGAGGCGGACGCCGCTGCGATCAACGGCTTCCTCGATGCGATCTGGGCCGAGAACGGCCTCGCCCAGCCGACCCTTGACAGCTATCGGCGCGACCTCGAAGGCCTCGCCCGCTGGCGCGACGGCCGTGGCGGCGGACTGGCCGGGGCCGATCGCGGCGCCCTGTTCGATTATCTCGCCTGGCGCACCGGCCAGGGCTACTCGCCGCGCAGCAACGCCCGGCTGCTGTCGGCGCTGCGCGCGTTCTTCGGCTGGCGGCTGCGCCGCGGCGAGCGCGACGACGACCCGGCCGCGCTGCTGCAGCCGCCGAAGCTGCCGCGCTCGTTGCCCAAGGCGCTGGCGGAGAGCCAGATCGAGGCACTGCTGGCCGCCCCCGACATCGATACCCCGCTCGGTCTGCGCGACCGCGCGATGCTGGAGCTGATGTACGCCTGCGGCCTGCGCGTGAGCGAACTGGCCAACCTGCCGGCGACCGCGATCAACCTGCGACAGGGCGTGTTGCGGGTGATGGGCAAGGGCAGCAAGGAGCGGCTGGTGCCGCTGGGCGAGGAGGCCCAGCACTGGGTCGAGCGCTACCTCGCGCAGGCGCGGCCGCAACTGGCCGGCAAGCGCGCGCTGGCGCCGCTGTTCATCGGCGCCAACGGCGAGGCCCCGAGTCGCCAGCAACTGTGGCAACTGGTGAAGCGCCATGCCGCGGTGGCCGGCATCGATCCCTCGCGGATCAGCCCGCACGGCCTGCGCCACAGCTTCGCCACCCACCTGCTCAACCACGGCGCCGACCTGCGCGCGCTGCAGATGCTGCTCGGCCACAGCTCGCTTTCGACCACCCAGATCTACACCCTGGTCGCGCGCGAGCAGCTCAAGCAGCTGCACGCGAAACACCATCCCCGCGGCTAGCTGCTTTTGTAGGAGCGGCTTCAGCCGCGATCTGGAGCCGGAGCGGGTCGACGATTCCAGATCGCGGCTGAAGCCGCTCCTACAGGCAGGGGGGAGGCGTCCGTGGCCGTGCCACAATCGAACATTCCCCGACCGGGGCGGTCCAACCACCGCTCCCCGCCTGCAGGACATTCGATGAAGCGCATCCTCCTCGCCGCCGCGTTCGGCGCGATCAGCCTCTCCGCCTGTGCCAAGACCCCGGATCCGGCGGCTGGTGCCAACACCGCCGCGGCCGCGACCGCCACCACCGCGGCGGCGGTCAAGCCCGCGCCCGGTACCGCCGATGCGCGGGCGGTGGCGGCGATCGCCGGACTCAACCCCAATGTCACCGTCGAAACCGTCGGCGCGGCGCCGCTGCCGGGCTTCCGCGAGGCGATCGTCGGCGGTCAGGTGGTCTACGTCTCCGACGACGGCCGCTACATCTTCCTGCCCGGCGCCGGTGGCGCCCTGTTCGACAGCAAGGCCCAGAAGAACCTCAGCGAGGCCGCACTGGCCGGCATGCGCATCAAGCTGCTGGCGACGATCCCGCAGAGCGAGCGGATCGTGTTCGCGCCGGAGAACCCGGTGCACACCGTCACCGTGTTCACCGACGTCGAGTGCGGTTACTGCCGCAAGTTGCACAGCGAGATCGCCGAGTACAACGCCCAGGGCATCGCGGTCGAGTACCTGGCGTTCCCGCGGATGGGGATCGGCAGCGAGGATTTCGAGAAGATGGTCTCGGTCTGGTGCGCCGACGACCGCAAGGCCGCGCTGACCCGGGCCAAGGACAGCGGCAAGGTCACCGACAAGGACTGCAAGAACACCGTGACCATGCAGTACGACATCGGCCAGCGGGTCGGCCTGACCGGCACCCCGATGATCTTGGCCGCGGACGGCACCCAGCTCGGTGGCTACGTCCCGCCGAAGGCGCTGCGCGAGGCGCTGGACAAGCTGGCCGCGGACGACAAGGTCGCCGCCGCCGACGGCGCCTGACTTCTTATCGGAGCCTAATGTAGGAGCGACGTGAGTCGCGACCTGTACATCGCCTCAAGCGTTCGGCGGGTCGCGACTCACGTCGCTCCTACACGGCGGGGCTCCGGCGCCGGGGACCGCACGGCGGTCGCGTGACTGCCTTACAATAGCCGGCCCCGTCGACCTAACGGTTACCCCGGACATGATCGTCCTCGAGGGCGCTTCCGCCCTGTCCGCGTTCCGCCGCGAACGCCTGCAAGCCCGCCTCCAGACCATCCATCCGGACATCCGCGTGCTCGATGCATGGCCGGTCTACTGGGTCGAACCCAAAGCCGGCGCGACCCCGGACGATGCCGCCCTGTGGCGGATCCTGCAGGCCGAACCCGCGGCGGCCGACCGCGCAGACGGCGCGGTCTCGCGCTACGTCACCCCGCGCCTCGGCACGCTGTCGCCGTGGGCGAGCAAGGCCACCGAGCTGCTGCATGGCGCCACCCTGCCGGTCAAACGGGTCGAGCGCGGCACCCGCTACGACCTGCTCGGCTGGCCGTCCGACGCCGCCACCCAAGGCGAACTGGCCAGAGTCCTGCACGACCCGATGACCCAGTCGCTGCTGGAGTCGCGCGACGACGCGGCCGCGCTGTTCCAGGTGCCCGCGCGCGGCGAGCTCGAGCGCATCGCACTGGACGAGCTGGAAACCGCCAACGGGCGCCTCGGCCTGGCCCTGGCCGACGACGAGATCGCCTACCTGCGCGAGCGCTACGCCGCGCTCGGCCGGCAGCCGTCCGATGTCGAACTGATGATGTTCGCGCAGGCCAACTCCGAGCACTGCCGGCACAAGATCTTCAACGCCAGCTGGACCATCGACGGCCGCGAGCAGACCACCTCGCTGTTCAAGATGATCAAGCACACCCACGCGCAGACGCCCGAGAACACCCTGTCGGCTTACAGCGACAACGCCGCGGTGGTCGCCGGCTACACCTCGCAACGCTTCCGGCCCGACCCCGCGACCGGCGGCTACCGCGCCGAAGCGCCGGTGGAGTCGGCGTTCTGCATCAAGGTCGAGACCCACAACCACCCGACCGCAATTGCCCCTTTTCCAGGAGCCAGCACCGGCAATGGCGGCGAAATCCGCGACGAAGGCGCGACCGGCCGCGGCGGCAAGCCGAAGGCCGGCCTGTGCGGCTTCAGCGTCTCGCACCTGCGCATCCCGACGCTGCCGCAGCCGTGGGAAGGCGAACGCGCGCTCAACCCGCGGATGGCGCCGGCGCTGGAAATCATGCTCGACGGCCCGATCGGCGCGGCCGCGTTCAACAACGAGTTCGGCCGCCCGAACCTGACCGGTTACTTCCGCACGTTCGAGCTCGACGAGGGCGCGCATACCCGCGCCTACGACAAGCCGATCATGCTCGCCGGTGGCCTTGGCGCGATCGACCGCAGCCAGGTCGAGAAGCTCGGCCTCAAGCCCGGTTACGCGGTGATAGTGCTCGGCGGTCCGTCGATGCTGATCGGCCTCGGCGGCGGCGCGGCCAGCTCGGTCGCCTCCGGCGACAGCCACGAGGCGCTCGACTTCGCCAGCGTCCAGCGCGACAACCCGGAGATGGAGCGGCGCTGCCAGGAAGTGATCGACCGTTGCGTCGCCCTCGGCGACGCCAACCCTATCGCCAGCGCCCACGATGTCGGCGCCGGCGGCCTGTCCAACGCCATCCCCGAACTGCTGCACGACTCCGCTCTCGGCGGAGTCATCGATCTGGCCAAGGTGCCCAGTGACGACCCGTCGCTGTCGCCGATGCAACTGTGGTGCAACGAGTCGCAGGAGCGCTACGTGCTTGGCATGCCGGTCGCGCGTGTCGCCGAGTTCACCGCGATCTGCGAGCGCGAGCGCTGTCCGTTCGCGGTGGTCGGACATGCGACCGCCGAGGAGCGGCTGGTGGTCGGCTACGGCGCGACCGTCGAGTCGGTCTACGGCGACGAGGCGGTGGCGCAGGACTGGCCGATCGACCTGCCGATGGACCTGCTGTTCGGCAAGGCGCCGAAGATGCAGCGCGACACGCAGCGTCCCGGTGATGCGCCGTGGCCGTCGCTGGACTGGAGCGGGCTGGACCTGCACGACGCCGCGCTGCGGGTCATGGCGCACCCGACCGTCGCCTCCAAGCAGTTCCTGATCACCATCGGCGACCGCAGCGTCGGCGGTCTGACCGCGCGCGACCAGATGGTCGGCCCGTGGCAGGTGCCGGTGGCCGATTGCGCGATCACCTTCGCCGGTTTCGACGGCTTCGCCGGCGAGGCGATGGCGATCGGCGAGCGCACGCCGCTGGCTCTGCTCGATGCCGCCGCGGCGGCGCGGATGGCGGTGGGCGAGGCGATCACCAACCTGTGCGCGGCGCCGATCGAGTCGCTGCAGCGGATCAAGCTGTCGGCCAACTGGATGGCCGCGGCCGGGCATGACGGCGAGGACGCGCTGTTGTTCGACGCGGTCCGCGCGGTCGGACTGGAGCTGTGCCCGCAGATCGAGCTGAGCATTCCGGTCGGCAAGGATTCGCTGTCGATGCAGGCGCAGTGGCAGACGGACGGGACGCCGCAGAAATCGGTGTCGCCGGTGTCGCTGATCGTCAGTGCGTTCGCTCCGGTGCTCGACGTGCGCCAGCAGCTGACCCCGCTGCTCAATCGCGAAGAGGATTCGGAGCTGTGGCTGATCGGCCTCGGTGCCGGCAAGCAGCGCCTCGGCGGCTCGGTGCTGGCGCAGGTCCATCCGGAGGCCATCGGCGGCAATGGTGGTGACAACGCGTTGCCAGCGTTCGCCGGACAGTCGTCCGAGGACGGCCGCCGCAATGCCGGCGTGCCCGACCTCGACAACCCGCAGCGCCTGCGCGACTTTTTCGAACTGATCCGCGAGGCGCGCGAGGCCAACCTGCTGCAGGCCTACCACGACCGTTCCGACGGCGGCGCGTTCGCGGCGCTGTGCGAGATGGCGTTCTGCTCGCACCTCGGGTTGGAGATCAACCTCGACGGTTGGGGCCAGGATCCGTTCCGCACCCTGTTCAACGAGGAACTCGGCGCGATCGTGCAGGTCACCGCCGAGGACCGCGCCGACTTCGCCGACCTGGTCGCACGCCATGGCCTGATCGACTGCGCCCAGCGCATCGCCAAGCCGACCACCGCCGCCACCGTGCGCATCCGCGAGGACGGCGACACCCTGGCCGAGTGGCGCTGGGACGAATTGTTCGACGCCTGGTGGTCGACCAGCCACGCGATGCAGAAATTGCGCGACAACCCCGAGTGCGCCGACGAGGAACGCCTCGCCGCACGCGACTTCAATGCGCCGGGACTTGTGCCGAAGCTGGGCTTCGACCCAGCCGAGGACATTGCCGCGCCGTTCATCGCGACCGGCGCGCGGCCGAAGGTCGCGATCCTGCGCGAGCAGGGCGTCAACGGTCAGATCGAGATGGCGGCGGCGTTCGACCGTGCCGGCTTCGAGGCGTTCGACGTGCACATGAGCGACCTGATCGCCGGCCGGGTGCAACTGGCCGACTTCAAGGGTTTTGCCGCCTGCGGTGGCTTCAGCTACGGCGACGTGCTCGGCGCGGGTCGCGGCTGGGCGACCAGCATCCTCGAGCGCAGCGCGTTGCGCGAGCAGTTCGCGCAATTCTTTTACCGCGACGACAGCTTCGCTCTGGGTGTCTGCAACGGTTGCCAGATGCTCAGCCAGCTCAAGCCGATCATTCCCGGCGCCGAGCATTGGCCGACCTTCCTGCGCAACCGCAGCGAACAGTTCGAGGCGCGGCTGAGCCTGCTGGAAGTGGTCGAGTCGCCGTCGTTGTTCCTGCGCGGCATGGCCGGATCAAGGATCCCGGTGGTGGTCTCGCACGGCGAGGGCCGGGCGGTGTTCGACGGCAACCTCGACCAGGCCGCCGTGCGCACGTCTCTGCGCTACATCGACGGCGGGGGTTCCGTGGCCGGCCAGTACCCCGCTAACCCCAACGGCTCGACCGACGCCATCGCCGGCCTTTGCAGCGACGACGGCCGGGTGACCATCCTGATGCCGCATCCGGAGCGCACCCTGCGCACAGCCAACTTGAGCTGGGCGCCGGCCGAGTGGGGCGAGGATTCGCCGTGGCTGCGGATGTTCCGCAACGCGCGGGTGTTTGTCGGCTGATTCGCGAAGCGGGGCGCCGATGGGTGGCGCGCCGCGGGAGGCGCCCGGCGGGGTATTGCTGCAGCCCTTCATCAGGGCAATCCTGCCCTGAGGCGGGCCGCAGGCCATCCATGGCCGGCTTTTCCGCAATACCCCCGCCGGCCGCCTCCCGCCCCACCTTTTCGTTGGCCTCCGGAGAAGAGCCGTCGCCTGGTTGTAGGAGCGACGTGAGTCGCGACCTGTACCTCGTCCCCAGCGTTCGGCGGGTCGCGACTTACGTCGCTCCTACATCGGAATCGGCCCCTGTCGCACGAAGCGGCCGACACCTAAACACCGACGCGGCGTCCTGTCGGGGTCGGGCGAACAGTGCGCCATGGATGGCGCACGGCAGCGAGTCAGGCCAAGGACGGCCTGACCGAGCCGGGCAGCCCGACCCCGGCAGGTCGCCGCTCCCGCATGACGCCGGCTTTTGCTCCGCGCTTTGCTTCGCTTGTTTGCCTTTTCAACACAGACGGCACCCGTTTTTCGAACCCCGGAAACCGACTGAACCGCGAGCAAATAGACACCTCCGCCGACCTGCTAAAGTCGGCCGTTGAAGGACTCGGAGAGCGATGTGAACGCAACGGCAGACACACTCGCGGGCGGCACGGATGACCGCGGCATCGACAGCAATCCTGTCGAGGGCAATCCCGTGGAAGAACGGATCGTCGACGCCCTGCTCGCGAAAGGCCGGCTCAAGGAAGCCGACCTCGGCCGCGCGCGCCGCTTGCAGGCCGAGACCGGCGGCAGCCTGCTCGCGCTGCTGACCCGGCTCGGGCTGGTGTCCGAGCGCGACCATGCCGAGACCGTCGCCGAGGTGCTCGACCTGCCGCTGGTCAGCGCCAAGACCATGCCCGAGCTGCCGCCCGAAGGCGTATCGCTCACGACCAAGTTCATGAAGCAGTTCGCGGTCTGCCCGGTCGCCGAGACCGAGAGCAGCGTCGCGATCCTCGCCGCCGATCCGCAGGACCCCTACACCCTCGACGCGGTGCGGCTGGCGACCGGCCGCGAGGTCCATGCCAGCGTCGCCCTGCGCTCGGAGATCGACGAGCTGATCGAGCGCTGGCACGGCCAGGGCCGCAGCGCGATGGGCGCGATCATCGAGACCGCCGAGGGCGAGGGCAGCGACCTCGACGACGTCGAGCACCTGCGCGACCTCGCGTCCGAGGCGCCGGTGATCCGGTTGGTCAACCTGGTGATCCAGCGCGCGGTCGAGCTGCGCGCGTCCGACATCCACATCGAGCCGTTCGAGAACCGGCTGAAGGTGCGCTACCGCGTCGACGGCGTGCTGATCGACGGCGAGAGCCCGCCGGTCAACCTGACCGCGGCGGTGATCAGCCGCATCAAGATCATGGCCAAGCTCAACATCGCCGAGCGCCGGTTGCCGCAGGACGGCCGGATCATGCTGCGGGTGCAGGGCAAGGAACTCGACCTGCGCGTCAGCACGGTGCCGACCGCGCACGGCGAGAGCGTGGTGATGCGCCTGCTCGACCGCGAAACCGTGGTGCTGGACTTCCACGGCTTGGGCTTCACCGACGAATTCCTGCCACAGTTCCAGCACGTGTTGCAGCAGCCGCACGGGATCCTGCTGGTGACCGGCCCGACCGGCTCGGGCAAGACCACCACGCTGTACACCGCGCTGAGCAAGCTCAACACCCCCGACGTCAAGATCATCACGGTCGAGGACCCGGTCGAGTACCAGATCGAGGGCATCAACCAGATCCAGGCCAAGCCGCAGATCGGCCTCGATTTCGCCCAGGCGCTGCGCTCGATCGTGCGCCAGGATCCGGACATCATCATGATCGGCGAGATGCGTGATCTGGAGACCGCGCGCATCGCGATCCAGTCGGCGCTGACCGGCCACCTCGTGCTCAGCACGCTGCACACCAACAACGCCGCCGGCGGCATCTCGCGGCTGCTCGACATGGGGGTCGAGGACTACCTGTTGACCTCGACCGTCAACGGCATCCTCGCCCAGCGACTGGTGCGGCGGCTTGAGCCGACCCATGCCGAGAAATACCCCGCCTCGCCGGAAGAGATCGCCAAGTTCAACCTGCGCCGGCACCAGCCGCACGGCGACATCTTCCTGTACCGCCCGAAAAGTTCCGCGATCGCGCCCACCGGCTACCAGGGCCGCACCACGATCATGGAATTCATGGTCATGAACGACGAGCTGCGGCGCGCGGTGATGCGCCACGCCGGCATGGGCGAAATCGAGCAACTCGCGCGCGACGCAGGCATGCGCACGATGTACGAGGACGGCATCGTCAAGGCGCTGGCCGGGCTGACCACGATCGAGGAAGTGCTGCGCGTGACCGAGGACGCCTGATCGCATGGCGCTCTATACCTACAAGGCGCTCAACGCGCGCGGCGAGATGCTCGACGGCCAGATGGAAGCCGCCAGCGATGCCGACGTCGCGGCAAAGCTGCAGGAGCAGGGCCACCTGCCGGTCGAAGCAAAGCTGGCCAGCGAAGGCGGCGGCGCGTCGGTATGGAAAGACCTGTTCAAGCCGAAACCGTTCGCGGGCGAGCGCCTGGTGCAGTTCACCCAGCAGCTGGCGACGTTGCTCGGCGCGGGACAACCGCTCGACCGTGCATTGACGATCCTGCTGGAACTGCCCGAGGACGAGGCCGCGCGCCGTACCGTCAGCGACGTGCGCGACGCCGTGCGTGGCGGCACTTCGCTGTCGACCGCACTGGAACGGCAGCACGGCACGTTCTCGCGGCTGTACGTCAACATGGTCCGCGCCGGCGAGGCCGGCGGCAGCCTGCACGAGACGCTGGCGCGGCTGGCCGATTACCTGGAGCGTTCGCGCGCGCTGCAGGGGCGCGTGATCAACGCGCTGATCTACCCGGCGATCCTGCTGGTGATGGTCGGGTTGAGCCTGCTGTTCCTGCTCGGCTACGTGGTGCCGCAGTTCGCCCAGATGTACGAGAGCCTCGACGCCGAACTGCCGCTGTTCACCCAGATCGTGCTCGGCGTCGGCCTGTTCGTGCGCGACTGGTGGATCGTACTGGTGGTGGTGCCGGCGCTGGCGCTGCTGTGGATCGACCGCAAGCGCCGCGACCCTGTGTTCCGCGAGGCGCTCGACGGCTGGCTACTGCGCCGGCGGTTCTTCGGCGGGCTGTTCGCCAAGGTCGAGACCGCGCGGCTGGCGCGCACCCTCGGCACCCTGGTGCGCAACGGCGTACCGCTGATGACCGCGCTCGGCATCGCCCAGAAGGTCATGGACAACCGCGTGCTCGCCGCCGACGTCACCGCTGCCGCCGACGAGGTCAAGAACGGCGTCGCCCTGTCGACCGCATTGGGCCGCGGCAAGCGCTTCCCACGATTGGCGCTGCAGATGATCCAGGTCGGCGAGGAGTCCGGCGAACTCGACACGATGTTGGTCAAGACCGCCGAGACCTTCGAGCACCAGACCTCGCTGGCACTGGACCGGATGCTGGCCGCGCTGGTGCCGATCGTCACCGTGGTGCTGGCCGCCGTGGTCGGCATGGTGGTGATGGCGGTGCTGACCCCGCTGTACGACCTGACCAGCCAGATCGGTTGAGCGCCCTCCAACTTTTCCTTCCAAATACGGATAACCGCAATGCGAAACAGACGTTCCCTGACCCGAAATTTCCGCGCCCCCTCCGCCGCGCGCCAGGCCGGCATGAGCCTGATCGAGATCATCATCGTGATCGTGCTGATCGGCGCGGTGCTGACCTTCGTCGGCTCGCGGGTGCTCGGCGGCGCCGACCGCGCCAAGGCCAACCTGGCCAAGTCGCAGGTGACCACGATGGCGCAGAAGGTGCAGGCGTTCCAGATGGACACCGGGCGCCTGCCGCTGACGCTGGAGGAGCTGGTCACCGCGCCCGGCGATGCCGGCGGCTGGCTCGGCCCGTATGCCAAGGCGGCCGAGCTCAACGACCCGTGGGGCCATCCGATCGTCTACCGCGCGCCCGGCGACGGCCAGCCGTTCGACCTGGTGATCCTCGGCAAGGACGGCGAAGTCGGCGGCACCAGCGTCGACAGCGACATCGCCTACGAGTAACCGTGGCCGCCGCGCGCACATCGCAATGCCAGCGTGCGCGAGCGGCGATGACCGCGCGCAGGCGCAGCCAGGCCGGCGTCTCGTTGCTGGAGATGCTGCTGGTGGTCGCGCTGATCGCGGCCGCCAGCCTGCTCGCGGCGGCGGCGTTCAGCGGCGGCCTGAAAGGCATGGAGTTGCGCGCGACCGCCAAGGAGATTGCCGCGGAGCTGCGCTTCACCCGCACCCGGGCGATCGCCAGCGGCCAGCCGCAGCGTTTCGTGATCGACCCGGTCGCGCGCACTTGGAGCGCGCCGGATGACCATGCCGGGGAGATCCCCGAGGACCTGCAAGTGCGCTTCATCGGCGCGCGCGAGGTCCAGCCGCGCGAAGGCGAGGGCGCGGTGATGTTCTTCAACGACGGCGCTGCCACCGGTGGCCGGATCCAGCTCAGCCGCGAGGGCGCGGCCTGGAACGTCGACGTCGCCTGGCTGACCGGCGAGGTCACGTTGGCGCGGGCGGAGCCGGGCCCATGAGCGCAGGTCGCAACGCATCCCTTCGCGGCAGCCAGCGCGGCTACTCGCTGATCGAGGTGATCGTCGCGTTCGCCCTATTGGCGCTGGCGCTGACGATGCTGCTCGGCACGCTGTCGGGCGCGAGCCGGCAGGTGCGCTGGTCCGGCGACGCCGGCCGCGCGGCGCTGCACGCGCAATCGCTGCTCGACACGGTCGGCGTCGGCGCGCCACTGCAACCGGGGCAACGCACCGGAGAGTTCGACGACGGCCGCTATCGCTGGACCCTGCAGGTCAGTCCGTGGACGGATCCACTGGTCGCTGGCGCGCCCGATGCACCGGCGGCGCAACAGCTGTACGAACTGGCGCTGACGGTGCAATGGGACGACGGCGGCCCGCGCGAGCGCCTGCAGCTGCGCAGCCTGCGGCTGGCACCGCCCGACTTGCAGGCCGGCTTCCTGTGAGCACGCGGGCGCGCGGATTCACCCTGATCGAAGTGCTGCTGGCCACGGTGCTGCTCGCCGCCGGCCTGGCCATCGCGTTCTCGACCCTGACCGCGGCCGCCCAGACCGCCACCGGTGGCGAGGCGCTGGCCCAGCGCAGCGAGCGCATGCGCGCGGTCGAGGGCTTCCTGCGCAAGCGCCTGACCGCGGCGCGGCCGATCGCATTCGGTTCCGACGAGGCCACCCTGAACCCGCAGCTGTTCATTGGCACGGCCGACCGCATGCGCTTCGTCGCCGACCTGCCGGACTACCTCGGCCGCGGCGGGCCGTACCTGCATGACCTGCAGGTCGTGGACGACGGCGAAGGCCTGCGCATCGACCTCGCCCTGGCGATCGTGCTTGCCGGCGAGACCGTCGCCGATCCCGATGCGGTCCCGCCGGAAACGCTGGTCGACGAGCTGCAATCCGCGCGCTTCCGTTACCGCGGCCTCGATTCCGAAAGCGGTGAACTCGGCGAGTGGCAGGACAGCTGGGAAACCGTCGAGCAGTTGCCGCTGCTGGTCGAGGTCACCCTGGCCGGAATCGACGGCCACGAATGGCCGCCGCTGGTGGTCGCGCTGCCGCTGGCGGCGCACACCGTGCACGGCGGGCTGACGTTTTGATCGTGCAACGCCTCCGTTACTGCGGCGCCCCCGGCCCCTCGACCCGCATTGGCGGCGCGGCGTTGTTGCTGGTGCTGTGGCTGATCGTGCTGCTGACTGCGCTGGTCGGGGGCTTCGCCGTGGTCGCCCGGGTCGAGCGCCTGCAGGGTCGGGTACTGGTCGGCGGTCTCGAGGCGCGCGCCGCGGCCCGTGCCGGCCTCGAGTACGCCCTGACCCGGCTCGAGCAGGCCGATCCGCGCCTGCAATGGCGGCCCGACGGTCGTCCGTATTCGTGGCAGTACGCCGATGCGCAGCTCGAGATCCGGATCGTCGACGAGAACGGCAAGGTCGATCTCAACCAGGCCGACATCACCCTGCTGACCGAGTTGCTGCTGGCGCTGGGCAGCGAGCCGGCGGCGGCCGCGCAGGTGGCCTCGGCAATCGTCGACTGGCGCGACCCCGACGTGCTGACCCAGGCCGCCGGCGGCGCCGAGGACGGCGACTACGCCTCCGCCGGGCGTGCCTATGGTGCCAAGGACGGCGAGTTCGAGGGCATCGCCGAGTTGCAACAGGTACTCGGCGTCACCCCGGAGCTGTACGCCCGGCTGGCGCCGCACGTGACGGTGTTCAGCGGCCTGCCGCGACCGGACCCGCAATTCGCCTCGGCGCCGGTGCTGGACGCGATCGGCCTGGACGGCGCAGCGGTGATCGAGGCTCGTGCGCAGGCCGACCCCGTCACCGGCGCGCCCGCCGCGGGGTCGATGCCCGGTATCGGCCCACCCGGCGCGCGCGGCAGCGGCACGTATAGTATCGACAGCCTTGCACGGACCGCCGATGGCCGCGAGTCGCTGTTGCGGGCCGTGGTCCGCGCGGGCCAGGGCGTTGTCCCCGGTAGCGCGTACCTTCCGTTGCGTTGGGAAGAGGATTCGTCACGAAGATGAACTTGCTCGGGACCAGCTCTGGTGGTCGTCTCGGTCGACTTGGCGCGCAGTTGCGCCCGGGCGCGGGCGGCTTTCTGCGCTGGTGGGGACAGGCGCTCGCTTCCTGGCTGCCGATGCGCTGGCGACGCGCGCTCGGCCTCGACCGCGGCCGCCTGCTGCTGCAGGTCGACGGCGACGAGCTGCAACTGCGCCTGCAGCAACTCGGTGAACTGCGCGATCTCGGCCGGGTGCCGATGCCGCCGTCGGCCGCTGGCGCGGTCGCCGCCATCGACCCGCTGGCGCCGCTGCTGAATGCCCGCATCGCCGACCTGCCGCGCTGGCTGTTGCTGGCGCCGGCCCATGGCCTGCGTCGCCGGATCCACCTGCCGGCCGCGGCGGCCGATCGCCTGCGCGACGTGGTCGGCTTCGAGATCGACCGGCAGACCCCGTTCACTGCCGACGCAGTGGCGTTCGACGCCCGCGTGCTCGGCCGCCGCGAGGCCGACGGCCAGATCGAGGCCGAGCTGGTCGCGGTCCCGCGCCGCGTGCTCGACCCGCAACTGGCCGCGCTGGGCCCGCTGGCCACGACCCTGGCCGGTGTCGATGTCGCCGACGATGCCGGTCCGCTCGGGGTCAACCTGCTGGCGCCGTCGCAACGGCGACGCTACCGCGACCCCTGGACGCCGTGGAACCTGGCACTGGCGGCGGTTGCCGCGATCGCGGTGGCGGCGTTGCTGTGGCAGCTGTTGGCCAACCGCCGCGCCGCCGCCGATGCATTCGAGCAGCGCATCGCCGCCCAGGCCGACGCCGCCCGTCGCGCCGGCGCGCAGCGGCAACAACTGATCAACCTGATCGAAGGCCAGGCCTTCCTCGACCGCGCCCGCGCGCAGCGGCCGACCACCGTCGAGGTGATCGACGAGCTGACCCGGCGCCTGCCCGACGGCACCTACCTGGAAAAACTCTCGATCGACGACGAGGAGCTGATGCTGATCGGCCTGAGCCGCGAGGCCGCCGCGTTGATCGGGCAACTGCAGGACACCGAGCTGTGGACCTCGCCCGCACTGGCTGGCGCGTTGCAGCCCGACCCCGGCAGCGGCCGCGACCGCTTCACCCTGGTCGCCGACCTCGGCACGGCGCCGCCGGCGGCCCCGGCTCCCCCACCTGCGGCAAAGGAGGCCGACGATGGCCCGACCGACGCGGCCCGCTGAGGACGCCGGCAAGCGCGACCGCTGGCTCGCCCTGGGCCTGCTGCTGGCGTTGCTGGCGGTGGCCTATGCCGTCCTGATCCACCCTTGGTGGACGGTGCCGATGCTGGAAGCCGGCGCCCGGGTGGAATCGCTGCAAGAGCGCGAATTGCGCCAGCGCATGCAACTGCAGCAGGCGCCGCAGGTCGCCCAACGCCTGGCCGAGGTGAGCGCGCAGCAGGGCGCGCGCCCGGGCTTCCTGCCGCAGTCCAACCCGCAACTGGCCACCGCCGCCCTGATCCAGCGCCTCGAGACCGTGGTCGCCCAGGCCAGCCCCGGCAACCGCAGTTGCGCGATCACCAACCGCTCGCCGCTGGATCCGGGCACGCGCGAGCGTTACGCGCGGGTGGTGGTCCAGGTGCGGCTGCGCTGCGGCACGCGGCAACTGGCGACGGTGCTGCACTCGCTGGAAAGCGGCGCGCCGCGGCTGTTCGTCGACAACCTCAACATCCTCGCCCAGCGCATGTATTTCGATCCCGGCCGGGGTGCGCCCAGTGCCAATGGCGGGCTCGACGTCTCGTTCGACCTGTACGGCTACCTCGCCCCCTCAGCGGAGACGCCCCGTGCGCCTTGACGACGCCGGCCCGCGCACCTGGTTGCTCGCCGCCGTGGCCGGCTGGGCGCTGGCGGCCTGGCTGCTGGCTGCCGCCGGCATGGGTGGCGCGGTCGAGCCGCTGGCCGACGACCCCGGCCTGCTCGAGCCATTGCCGCCGGTGCGGCCGTCGCCGCCGCTGCGCCTCGGTCCGCTCGGCCAGTACGACGCCATCGCCAGCCGTCCGCTGTTCTCCGAGGACCGCGAACCGCAACCGTTCTTCCTGCAGGGCGAAGGCGAAGAGGCGGAAGAGCGGGCTTTCGACTACGTGCTGACCAGCGTGCTGATCACCCCGCAACTGGAAATGGCGATCCTGCAACCGCGCGAGGGCGGCGAATCGGTCCGGGTCCGGCTCGACCATGCACCGCAATCGCATCCGGGCTGGCGGCTGGTCGAACTGGACCAGCGCAGCGCGGTGTTCGAAGGTCCCGAAGGGCCGCTCACGCTGCAGTTGCGGGTCTACGACGGTGTCGGCGGCGAGCGGCCGACCGCGGTTGCCCGCCCGCAACCGGACCGGTCGCGGATCCCGATCATTCCGCCGCCGGTCAACCGGGTCGACGACGCCGTGGCCAAGCCGCCCGAAACGGTCGAATCGGCCGCCGAGGCGACGCCGCAAGCGCCGGCAGAGGAAGAGGCCGGGGATGACCCCGGTTTCGCCGACGAGATGACCGAGCAAGCCCAGATGGACGCCATCCGCGAGCGCATCGAGGCGCGTCGCAACCAACTGCGAAATGAACAGAAATCGAAACCGCCGGTCGATAGTCCCTAGAGTGCACGCATGAAGACTTCCCCCGCCAACATTAGCCAGCTGCCCCTCGCCGTCTGCATCGCCAGCCTGCTGGTCGCGTGCACCAGCACCCCGGTCGCCAGCGTCCGCCGCGACGGCGTCATGCCGCCCATCGACGTCGATATCCGCTCCGATGGCACCGATGCCATGGCCGCGCAGGCGGTTGTCGATGGCGTGGCGGGCGACGGCGTGCAGACCGAGGTGCTGGCCACCGACGACATCGGCGCGCAACCGCAGATCCGTCGCGGCACCGGCCAGGTGATCAACCGCGAAGCCGCCAGCGCGCCGCCGCCGAACCTCGGCGGCACCACCGGCGCCGCCACTTTCAACTTCGAGGGCGAGTCGTTGCACGCGGTGGTCAAGGCGGTACTCGGCGACATGCTCGGGCAGAACTACGTGATCGCGCCGGGCGTGCAGGGCACCGTGACCCTGGCCACGCCGAATCCGGTCAGCCCGGCCGAGGCGATCAGCCTCCTCAACCAGGTGCTGGGCTGGAACAATGCCCGCATGATCTACAGCGACGGCCGCTACAACATCGTCGCCGCCGACGCCTCGTTGTCGGGCAACGTCGCCGCGCGCACCGGCAGCGCCGCCAACGCGCGTGGCTTCGAGGTCCGCACGGTGCCGCTGCAGTACGTCTCGGCGACCGAGATGGAGAAGATCCTGGAGCCGTACGCGCGGCCCAATGCGATCGTCGGGGTCAACGCCGCGCGCAACGTGATCACCGTCGCCGGCACCCAGGCCGAGCTGCAGAACTACCTGCGCACGATCGAGGTGTTCGACGTCGACTGGCTGTCGGGCATGTCGGTCGGGGTGTTCCCGCTGCGCTCGGGCAAGGCCAGCCGGGTGGTCGCCGACCTCGAAAAAGTGTTCGGCGAAGCCAGCGAGTCGCCGGTCGCCGGGATGTTCCGCTTCATGCCGCTGGAAGGCGCCAACGCGGTGATGGTGATCACCTCGCAGGCCGACTACCTCGACGACATCCAGCAGTGGCTGGACAGGATCGACAACGCCGGCGGCGGCGTTCAGCTGTATTCGTACCAGCTCAAGTACATCAAGGCGCGCGACCTCGCCGACCGGCTGGCGGAGGTGTTCGGCGGCTCGTCCGGCGGCGGTGGTGCCGACAGCGGCGGCCGGCCATCGCTGATGCCGGGGCTGGACTCGGTCGAGATCGAGTCCGGCAGCGACGGCACCAGCAGCGTCAGCATCGGCGGCAAGGGCGGTGGCGGCTATGCCGGCGAAAGCGGCAGTGGCTCCGGCGGCAGCGGCTCGATGTCGCTGGGCGCCGACGAGGAAGGCAATGCCAGCGTCAACCTGGAGATCGACGGCAGCGAGGTCGGGGTGTCGGCGGTGGAGGAGACCAACGCCCTGCTCGTGCGCGCCAGCCCGCAGGCCTGGCGTGCGATCACCGACGTGATCGAGCAGCTCGACGTGATGCCGATGCAGGTGCATATCGAGGCGCAGGTGGTCGAGGTGCAGCTCAGCGGCGCCCTCGAGTACGGCGTCAACTGGTTCTTCGAGACCGCGGTGACCGATGCCGGCCTGCCCAGCGCGCTCGGTCGCGACACCTGGAGCACCATCAAGGGCAGCGTGACGTCCGCCGCCGGCAACCCGGCCGGCCTGGCCTGGACGTTCCTCGGCCGCAATGCCGCGGCGGTGATCAGCGCGCTCGACCAGGTCACCGACCTGCAACTGCTGCAGACCCCATCGGTGGTGGTGCGCAACAACGCCGAGGCGACGCTCAACGTCGGCAGCCGGATTCCGGTGTCGTCGGTCACGGTCGATCCCGGTGATGGCGGAGATACCCGCTACAGCCAGGTGCAGTACCTGGACACCGGCGTGATCCTCAAGGTGCGCCCGCGCGTCACCCAGGACGGCATGGTGTTCCTCGACATCGTGCAAGAGGTCTCCTCACCCGGTGGCGAGCGCGACGTGAACGGCAATGTCCGCATCGACACCCGCAAGCTCAAGACCGAGGCGGCAATCCAGAGCGGCGACACGGTGATGTTGGCCGGCCTGATCAGCGACGGGGTAACCCGTGGCTCGTCGGGTTTCCCCGGGCTGAGCCGGATCCCTGTGATCGGCGGCCTGTTCGGCACCCAGACGTCGCGGACCGACCGCAACGAGGTCATCGTGCTGCTGACCCCGACCATCATCCGCAACCCGATGGAGGCGCGTGAGCTGACCGACGAATACGGTCGCCGTTTCCGCGCGCTGGAACCCTTGCACCGCCAACCGGAGCCGTGACCCGGGCATGACGGTGACCATCGGGGGAGGTCGGTTGAACGGGTGGGACGGACGGCATGACTGAATTGCCGATCGTGGTGCTGCCGGTCGGCAGCGATGACGACGTGCTCGATGCCTGCCTGGCCGCGATCGACAGCGCCACCCCGGTTGGCACCCGGGTGTGGCTGGCCGACGACGCCCGATCCGGCCCGCGCGGCCACGCAATCATCGAGCGCTGGCTGCAGCGCACCGCGCTGAAAGCCGACTACACCCGGCGGCAGCGCTCGATCGGCGAGGTCGCCCACCTCGACGAGGTGCTGGCCGCGTGCGGCGCCGCCGATGTCGCCGTGCTCGCCGCCGATGCGCTGCCGTTGCCGGGCTGGCTGGAGCGGCTGGTGGGGTGCCTGGCCAGCGACGGCGCGATCGCCAGCGCAACCCCGTGGTGCAATGCCGGCGAGACCGCCGCATGGCCGCGCATCGGCGAGATCGCCGCGATGCCGTCCGACCCTTCCCGGTTGGCCCGCGCCACCGCGCAGATGCCGCCGACCCATCCGGAACTGCCGGCCGCCGTTGGCCATGCGGTGCTGCTGCGCGGCAACGCGCGCGAACGCGCGGGCGGACTGGATACCGCCAGCTATGGATCGTGGTACGCGGCCCTGATCGACCTGTCGCTGCGGTTGTCGGGACTGGGCTGGCGCAACGTGCTGTGCCAGTCGGCGTTCGTCGCCCGCCGCGGCGAAGGGAACGCGTTAGACGGCGACATGGACCGCCTTGCGGTGCGCTGGCCGGATTGGCATGCGCGTGTCGCTGGCTTCCTGATGCGTGATCCGCTGCGCGAGGCGCGCGAACGACTCGACCGGTTGGTCGCGACCATCGGCCCGCCGCCACCGCAACCGGACCTGTTTGCCCCCGCGCACGCCGACGCGCAGGCCGAAAGCGACGACGACACAGCCCCGGCGACCGCCACACGAATGTCATGACAACAGCGCCACTCCCTCCCACGACCGCCGGTCCCGATGCCGACATCGCCGTCGTCGTGGTCAGCCACCAGAGCGCCTCGACGCTGGACGACTGCCTGGCGCGCGTGCGCGCGGCGGCCGGCGTCGGTGCGATCCGGGTGGTCGACAACCAGTCCAGCGACGGCACCCTCGAGATCGCCCAGCGCCACGCCAGCGCCGACCCGCGGCTGCGCTTTATCGCCAACCCCGATAACCCCGGCTTCGCTGTTGCCTGCAACCAGGGCGCGAGCGATGCGGCGGCTGCCATGCACGCCTGCCGCTGGCTGGCCTTCGTCAATCCCGACGCGATGATCGAGGTGGACACACTGTCGCGGTTGCGCGAGCTGGCATCGCCGCTGGGCGACGCCTTGCTCGGCGTCGACCTGGTCGACGAGGCCGGCGTGCGCGACCCGGCGGCGCGTCGTCGCGACCTCGATTTCGGCGCGATGCTGGCCGGCGTGCTGAGGGTCGATGGGCGCACCGGCCGCGCGATGGCGGTGGCTCCCGACGATAGCTTGGCACTGCAGCCGGTTGCCGCGATCTCCGGCGCGTTGATGTTCATCAGTCGGGATCTGTTCGAGCGCCTCGACGGCTTCGACCCGGGCTACCGGCTGCACGCCGAGGACCTCGACCTGTGCCGCCGCGCGACCGCCGCCGGCGCGTCCATCGCGGTCGCCAACCGGGTGCGGGTGCTGCACGTGCGCGGCGTGTCCAGCCGCTCGCGGCCAATGTTCGTGGAGTGGCACAAGCACCGAGGGCTGTGGCGCTACTTCAACAAGTTCGAAGCGCCGCAGAGTACGGCATGGCTTCGCGCCGGCGTATTCGCCGCGATCTGGTTGCGCTTCCCGCTGGCGGCGGGGCGAGCCTGGCTCAAAAGTCGTTGATGCCGGCGCGAATTGCGGGCTTTTGTAGGAGCGGCTTTAGCCGCGATCTGAAGATCGTTCGCCCGCGCCGATTCCAGATCGCGGCTAAAGCCGCTCCTACAACCGCAGGAAGTCCAGTCGGACAAAAGCGCGTCACGCGCGATCGCGCCTTCAGCGATACCGATTGATCTGGTCACGCAGGCGCTTCGCCTCGGAGGCCGCCGCATCGGCAAAGTCCGCGCCATCCGACGCATACAACACCGCACGCGACGAACTCACCACCAGCCCAGTGCCGTCGGCGGTCTTCGCGTTGCACACCACCGCCTCGACATCGCCGCCCTGGGCACCGACACCGGGCACCAGGAACGGCACCTCGCCGACGATCTCGCGCACTTCGCGCAACTGCTCCGGCCAGGTCGCACCGACCACCAGCATGCAGTTGCCGTGGGTATTCCATTCGTTCGCAACCTTGGCCGCGACGTGCTGGTACAGCGGCCGCGCGTTGCCGTCGCCATCCTGCGCCACCAGGTCCTGCAAGTCGGCCGCGCCGGGGTTGGAGGTCCGGCACAGGATCACCACGCCGCGATCGCTGCAGTCGAGGAACGGCTGCAGCGAGTCGCGTCCAAGATACGGATTGGCGGTGACCGCGTCGGCGCCGTAGCGGTCGAACGCCTCGCTCGCGTAATGCTGCGCGGTGCTGCCGATGTCGCCGCGCTTGGAATCCAGGATCACCGGGATCTCCGGATGCGCGGCATGGATGTGCGTGACCAGCCGCGCCAGTGCATCCTCGGCGCCGAGCGCGGCGAAGTGGGCGATCTGCGGCTTGAAGCTGCACACGTAGGGCGCGGTCGCATCGACGATCGCGCGGCAGAAGTTGAACACCGCGTCGGGGTCGTTCGCGAACTGGGCCGGAAACTTCGACGGTTCGGGATCGAGCCCGACGCAAACCAGCGAGTCCGCGTCGTCCCAGCGTTGCCGCAATGCCTGCATGAAGCTCATGGTCGTGTCCTTCTCGTAGGAGCGACGTCAGTCGCGACCTGTACATCACATCCAACGTTCGGCGGGTCGCGACTTACGTAGCTCCTACATGAAGCCCATCTTTCGCGCCTATCCTAAAAACCGCGTCCGGAATCACCGCGGGCGCCACTCCATCACTTCAGCGCCTTGAACCGCAGGCGGTGCGGACGCGCGCCTTCCTCGCCGAGGCGACGCTTCTTGTCTTCCTCGTACTCGCGGTAATTGCCCTGGAAGAACTCCACGTGGCTGTCGCCCTCGAACGCGAGGATATGCGTCGCGATCCGGTCCAGGAACCAGCGGTCATGGCTGATCACCACCGCGCAGCCGGGGAACTCCAGCAGTGCGTCTTCCAGCGCGCGCAGGGTCTCGACGTCGAGGTCGTTGGACGGTTCGTCGAGCAGCAGCACGTTGCCGCCCTGCAGCAGGGTCTTGGCCAGGTGCAGGCGGCCGCGCTCACCGCCCGACAGGGTGCCGACCAGCTTCTGCTGGTCCTGCCCCTTGAAGTTGAAGCGGCCGATGTAGGCGCGCGACTGGATCTCGATGCCGTTGATGTTGAGGATGTCGGCGCCGCCGGAGACTTCCTGGAAGACGTTGTGGTTGCCCTCCAGCTTGTCGCGGCTCTGGTCGACGTAGGCGACCTTGGTCGATGGGCCGGTGACGATCTCACCCTTGTCCGGCGTTTCCTGTCCGGTGATCATCTTGAACAGGGTCGACTTGCCGGCGCCGTTGGGGCCGATGATGCCGACGATCGCGCCCGGCGGGATGATGAAGCTGAGGTCGTCGATCAGCAGGCGATCGCCGAACGACTTGGACACGTTCTTGAACTCGATCACCGAGTTGCCGAGGCGCTCGCCCGGCGGGATGAAGATCTCGTTGGTCTCGTTGCGCTTCTGGTACTCGACCGAGTTGAGCTCCTCGAACCGCGCCAGTCGCGCCTTGCCCTTGCTGCGACCACCCTTGGCGTTGCTGCGCACCCACTCCAGCTCCTTCGCCAGCGCCTTCTGCCGCGCCTTCTCGCCGGACTCTTCCTGCTTCAGGCGCTCGGACTTCTGCTCCAGCCACTGGGTGTAGTTGCCCTTCCACGGAATGCCGCGGCCGCGGTCGAGCTCGAGGATCCACTCGGCGGCATTCTCGAGGAAGTAGCGGTCATGGGTCACCGCGACAACGGTGCCGGTGTAGCGCGACAGGAACTGCTCCAGCCATTCGACCGACTCGGCGTCGAGGTGGTTGGTCGGCTCGTCGAGAAGCAGCATGTCGGGCTTCTGCAGCAGCAGCTGGCACAGCGCGACGCGGCGTTTCTCGCCGCCCGACAGCTTGCCGATCACGGCGTCCCACGGCGGCAGGCGCAGCGCGTCGGCGGCGATCTCCAGCTGGGTTTCGAGGGTGTGCGCGTCGCCACTGGCGAGGATCGCCTCGAGCCGCTGCTGCTCGGCGGCGAGCTTGTCGAAATCCGCGCCTTCCTCGGCATAGGCCTCGTAGACCCTGTCGAGCGCGGCCTGGGCGCTGAGCACGTCGCCGACACCGACCTCGACCGCCTCGCGCACGGTGTGCTCGGGATTGAGCTGCGGCTCCTGGGCGAGGTAGCCGACCTTGATGTCCTTGGCCGGGCGCGCCTCGCCGGTGAAGTCCTGGTCGACGCCGGCCATGATCTTCAGCACGGTCGACTTGCCGGCGCCGTTGAGGCCGAGCAGGCCGATCTTGGCACCGGGGAAGAACGACAGCGAGATGTCCTTGATGATCTGGCGCTTCGGCGGCACGGTCTTGGACACGCCGTTCATGGTGTAGATGTATTGCGACATGGTGACTCCGTGGATGCGGCGCCCGGGTCCGGAAGGGAGGGCGACGCAAGGGCGTACGGCGGCGACCTGCAGGTCGGGGCAGGGGCCGGAGGTGGTTCGGGAATTGCCCATTATCCCGGATGCGCGGGCCGGGTGCCATGTTGTTGGGCCGCGTCGAGGCTTGGGGCTTGGGGTTTTGGTGGAAGGAGCCCGCTCGCCACGAGGGGTTGCGCCGAGGTAAGTCGCGACCCGCCGAGCCCGTGAGGCGATATGCAGGTCGCGACTCACGTCGCTCCTACACGAAGCCAACTCCACGAAGCCGAGACATCCCGGGCAGGAGGTGGCCGGTGGGGGGGGGGCGGAAAAGCGGGCCATGGATGGCCCGCGGCCCGCCACAGGGCAGGATTGCCCTGACGAAGGGCTGGAGCAACACCCCACCGGCCGCCTCCTGCGCGAGAAACCCGCCCGAAGCCTGGTCTTGCTCTATGCATCGCCCGACCTAGCGCCACCCCCCCCCCAAACCCCAGTCGACGCTAAACTCGGAGTTTCTCCCCAACCCCACCCCGGAGTAGCAATGTTCCCGCGCGACGCACGTATCGAAGGTTATGACCCCGAACTCGCCCAGGCCATTGCCGACGAGGCGCGCCGCCAGGAAGACCACGTCGAGCTGATCGCGTCGGAGAACTACGCCAGCCCGCGGGTGATGGAGGCCCAGGGCAGCCAGCTGACCAACAAGTACGCCGAGGGTTACCCGGGCAAGCGTTATTACGGTGGCTGCGAATACGTCGACGTCGCCGAGAAGCTCGCGATCGACCGGTTGAAAGAATTGTTCGGCGCCGACTACGCCAACGTCCAGCCGCATTCCGGCTCGCAGGCCAACCAGGCCGTGTACCTGTCGCTGCTGCAGCCGGGCGACACCATTCTCGGCATGAGCCTCGCCCACGGCGGCCACCTGACCCACGGCGCCAAGGTCAACATTTCCGGGAAACTCTTCAACGCCGTGCAGTACGGCGTCGATGCCGATGGCCTGATCGACTACGACGAGATCCAGCGCCTCGCCACCGAGCACAAGCCGAAGATGCTGATCGGCGGCTTCAGCGCGTACTCGCAGAAGATCGACTGGGCGCGCATGCGTGCAATCGCCGACTCGGTCGACGCGATCTTCTTCGTCGACATGGCGCACGTCGCCGGACTGGTCGCGGCGGGCGTCTACCCGAACCCGCTGCCGCACGCGCACGTGGTCACCTCGACCACCCACAAGACCCTGCGCGGCCCGCGCGGCGGCATCATCGTGGCGAAGGATCCGTCCGATGACCTGGTCAAGAAGCTGCAGTCGATCGTGTTCCCCGGCATCCAGGGCGGCCCGCTGATGCACGTCATCGCGGCCAAGGCGGTCGCCTTCAAGGAAGCGCTCGATCCCGAGTTCAAGGCCTACCAGCAGCAGGTCGTGAAGAACGCGCAGGCGATGGCCGAGACCATCATCAAGCGCGGCTACAAGATCGTTTCCGGCGGCACCGAGAACCACTTGATGCTGGTCGACATGATCGGCAAGGGCATCACCGGCAAGGATGCGGAGGCGGCGCTGGGCAAGGCCCATATCACCGTCAACAAGAACGCGGTGCCGAACGATCCGCAGAAGCCGTTCGTGACCTCGGGCCTGCGCATCGGCACCCCGGCGGTGACGACGCGTGGCTACAAGGAGGCCGACTGCGTCGCGCTGGCCAACTGGATGTGCGATGTGCTCGATCACCCGGCCGACGACAAGGTCATCGCCGGGGTGCGCGAGAACGTGACGAAGCAGTGCGCGCAGTTCCCGGTCTACGGCTGAGCCGCGGCTAGCCCTTGCACTGCCCCTTCTGCCAGCACAGCGACACCCGCGTGATCGACTCGCGGGTGTCCGATGACGGCGCCACGATCCGGCGCCGCCGCGTGTGCGAGGCCTGCGGCGAGCGCTTCAGCACGCTGGAGACGATCGAGCTCAAGCTGCCGGTGATCATCAAGTCCGATGGCCGCCGCGAGGCGTTCGACGCACGCAAGCTGCGTTCCGGTTTCGACCGTGCGCTGCAGAAGCGGCCGGTCGCCGACGAGCAGATCGAGGCGGCGGTGCGCGCGGTCGTGCACCAATTGCGGATGACCGCCGAGCGCGAGCTGGCGTCGCTGCGGGTCGGCGAGTTCGTGATGGCCGAACTGCGCAAGCTCGACCACGTCGGCTACGTGCGTTTCGCCTCGGTCTACCGCGCGTTCGAGGATGTCGCCGACTTCCGCGAGGAGCTCGACCGCCTGGAGAACGACAGCTCCGGCGAAGGCCAGTTGCCGCTGCTCGACGGCGAGTCCGTGCCGCCGGCCAAGGGCCGCAAACGCTAGCGAAGCGCCGCATCGGCGGCGTGGCCGAACAACCAGACGAGGAACTGCCAACCGATGTCCGACTTCACCGCCACCGACCACCTGATGATGGCCCGCGCCCTGCGCTTGGCCGAGCGCGGCGCCTATACGACCCGGCCCAACCCGATGGTCGGCTGCGTGGTCGCGCATGGCGACGAAGTGGTCGGCGAGGGTTTCCACCAGCGTGCCGGCGAGCCCCACGCGGAAGTCATCGCGCTGCAGGCGGCGGGCAAGCGGGCCAAGGGCGCGACGGTCTACGTGACCCTGGAACCCTGCGCCCACACCGGCCGCACCGGGCCGTGCGCGGAGGCACTGGTCAAGGCCAAGGTGGCGCGGGTGGTGGCGGCGATGCGCGACCCGTTCCCGCAGGTCGACGGCGCCGGTTTCGACAAATTGAAGGACGCCGGCATCGAGGTCGCCAGCGGGCTGATGGAAGCGCAGGCGCGCGAGCTCAACCGCGGCTTCCTGTCACGCATCGTGCGTGGCCGGCCGTGGGTGCGGGTCAAGCTGGCGACCAGCCTCGACGGCCGCAGCGCGCTGGCCAACGGCGATTCCAAGTGGATCAGCGGCGAAGACTCGCGCGCCGACGTGCAACGCTGGCGCGCGCGCGCCGGGGCGATCGTGACCGGCGCCGGCACCGTATTGGCCGACGATCCCTCGCTGACCGTGCGGCTCGGCGACGACACACCGTTCGAGCCGCCGTTGCGGGTGGTGCTCGACCCCGGGCTGGCGACGGTCTCGCGCGGCAAGGTCCGCGAGGGCGAGGCGCCGACCTTGTATGTGCACGCACCCAACACCAAGCTCAGCCGCGGGATCGATGCGCAACTGGCGGTGGCCGATGTCGCGCACGGCGAGTTCGACCTGCTGGCGGTGCTCAAGCTGTTGGCCGATCGCGAGATCAACGAGATCCACGTCGAGGCCGGCGCGACCCTGGCCGCCTCGTTCCTGGAGGCCGGGCTGGTCGACGAGTTGCTGCTGTACGTCGCCCCGGTGATCCTCGGTTCGAAGGCGCGGCCGCTGTTCGACGGCCTCAACATCGACTCGATGGCCGACCGGCTGGAGCTCGACGTGGTCGAGTCGCGCCATTTCGGCCGTGACATCCGCGTGCTGTTGCGCTCGCGCGCGGCCGTTGCGTGAGCCAACCCGGCTTCAAGGACCACTTTTCCGGCGCCGCCGACGCCTATGCCAGCGCGCGACCGGAATACCCGGAGGCCCTGTTCGACGCCATCGCCGCGGTGGTGCCGGCATCGGCCGCGGTGTGGGAGGCCGGTTGCGGCAGCGGCCAGGCCACCCGCGGGCTGGCGATGCGATTCGCCCGGGTCCACGCGACCGACCCGAGCGCGCAGCAGCTGGCGCTGCATTGGGCGAATCACACGCCAGGCAACGTCACCGTCGCGGTCGAGCCCGGTGAATCCACCACGCTGGCCGAGGGCTCGGTACAGCTGGTCGCGGTGGCGCAGGCTCTGCACTGGTTCGATCGCAGGGCGTTCTTCGCCGAATGCGAGCGCGTGTTGGCGCCGGGCGGAGTATTGGCGACGTGGGGCTACCCCGATTTCATCATCCCCGACGGGATGGAGGCGGCCGTGGCCGACTACCGCGCCACCATCGAGCCGCACTGGCCGCCGGAGCGGGTCCAGGTCGACAGCCACTACGCCGGCTATGACTGGCCATTCCCCGCGTTGCCGGTGTCCGAGCTGGTGCTGGAAGCGACCTGGGCCCTGCCGCGGTTCATCGGCTACCTCTCCAGCAACTCCGCGCGGGCCCGCTGCCTCGCCGCCACCGGGGTCGACCCGGTGCAGCGTCACGGAGCGGCACTTGCCGCGGCGTGGGGCAATGCCGACAGCGAGCGCACGATCCGCTGGCCACTGTTCCTGCACCTGTGCCGCAAGCCGGATCGCTGACCGGGGCGACCAGGCCACCGGGCCCTTGTAGGAGCGGCTTCAGCCGCGATCTGGAATCGGCGCGGGTAGACAATTCTCCGATCGCGGCTGAAGCCGCTCCTACAAGATCTTGCCCCCGCCAACGCAGCGTTCCATCGGCGCGGCGGGCACCACTGGCGCGGATGCTAGAATCGCCATCGCCGCCCACGCGGCACACGTAACGTCTTCAGGGCGGGGCGAAACTCCCCACCGGCGGTAGGTCGCCCGGTTCCTCGAACCGCACGACAAGCCCGCGAGCGCCTCCGGCCACGCCGGAGGGTCAGCAGATCCGGTCCGATTCCGGAGCCGACGGTCACAGTCCGGATGAAAGAAGACGGCAAGTCCATGGCCTCCGTGGCCATGCGCATGCCATTGCCTTGTGACGTTTTTCGCCAGCCTTCCACGCGGGAAACGTTCCATGTCCAGTCCGATCAAGCACCTCTTGAACACCTCCCCGGGCCTTTTCCGGATGGAGGCGCGCTGATGTTCACCGGAATCATCGAAGGCGTCGGCCGGCTGGCCGCGCGCGACAGCATCGGCGGCGACGCCCGGTTGCGGATCGAGGTCGGCTCGCTGCCGTTCGATCGCGTCGCCCTTGGCGAGAGCATCGCGGTCAACGGCACCTGCCTGACGGTGGTCGCATTCGACGCCACCACGTTCGAGGCCGACGCTTCCAACGAAACCCTCGCGCTGACCACTCTCGGCCGGCTGCCGCTCGGCGCCGCGCTCAACCTCGAACGCGCGATGCGCCCCGACGACCGCCTCGGCGGCCACCTGGTCAGCGGCCATGTCGATGGCGTCGGCGCGGCCGCATCCATCACCGACGACGCCCGCGCGCAGCGCTGGCGCTTCAGCGCGCCGCCGGCAGTGCTGCGCTACGTGGCGAAAAAGGGCTCGATCTGCGTCGACGGCGTCAGCCTCACCGTCAACGAGGTCGACGCGACCGGTTTCGAGGTCGCGCTGGTGCCGCACACCGTCGCCCAAACCGCGTTCGCCACCACCGCGGTCGGCGACGCGGTCAACCTCGAGGTCGACCTGGTCGCCCGCTACGTCGAGCGCCTGCTCGGCCCCTCCGCATCGCAACCGGGAGCCACCCGATGAGCTTCGCCACCGTCCCCGAACTGCTGGAAGAGATCCGCGCAGGCCGCATGGTCGTGATCGTCGACGACGAGGACCGCGAGAACGAGGGCGACCTGATCATGGCCGCCGAGCTGGTCAAGCCGACCGACATCAACTTCATGGTCACCCATGCGCGTGGCCTGGTGTGCCTGTCGCTGACCCGCGAGCGCTGCGCCCAGCTCGGGCTGCCGCCGATGGTGCGCGACAACACCTCGGCCCACCACACCAACTTCACCGTCAGCATCGAGGCCGCAGAGGGCGTCACCACCGGCATCAGCGCCTACGACCGCGCCCACACCGTGCGCACCGCGGTGCGGCCCGACGCGTCGCCGGCGGACCTCAGCCAGCCCGGCCACATCTTCCCGCTGCAGGCCCAGCCCGGCGGTGTGCTCAACCGCGCCGGCCATACCGAGGCGGCGGCCGACCTGGCGTTGATGGCCGGCTTCGAACCCGCCGGTGTGCTGGTCGAGATCCTAAACGCCGACGGCAGCATGGCGCGGCGGCCGGAGCTGGAGAAGTTCGCCGCCGAGCACGGCCTCAAGATCGGCTCGATCGAGGAGCTGATCCGCTACCGGCTCGACACCGAGCACACAGTCGAGCGGATTGATGCGCGCGAGATCGAGACCGAGCATGGCCCATTCCAGTTGCTGACCTATCGCGACCGGCTCAGCCACGGCCTGCATTTCGCGCTGCTGCGTGGGGAGCCGGATCCGGAAACGCCGACGCTGGTCCGGGTCCATGTGCAGAACCCGCTGGCCGACGCGTTGCACTGGCGCCGGTCGGACTTCGGCCCGGCGGTCGGGGACGTGCTCGCCGCGATCGCCGCCGAGGGCCGCGGCGCGCTGGTTCTGCTGGGTGACCACGCCGACGCCGACGCGTTGCTGGCGCGGATTCGCCAGCAACCGCATGGCGACGGCAAGCCTTCGCGCGGGCATGCGCTCAGTGAATGGCGTCGCAACGGTGCCGGCGGCCAGATCCTCGCCGACCTCGGCCTCGGCAAGCTGCGCGTGCTCGGCACCCCGCGCAAGCAGATCGGCCTGGCCGGCTTCGGGCTGGAAGTCGTCGAGTACGTGTAAACCTCAGGGGTCGCTTGCCTGCGCCTCTCCCCGGGCTTTTGTAGGAGCGGCTTCAGCCGCGATCGTGGAATCGTCCGCTCGCGCCGGCTCCAGATCGCGGCTGAAGCCGCTCCTACAGGTCTCGCGCGCCGGCAGGGGCGCCCAAGCCGGCTAAACTACCCATCCAATCGCCACAGACCCGCCCATGCCCCACATCGAAGGCGACCTGCGCAGTCCCAAGGACGCGCGTTTCGCGATCATCGCCAGTCGCTGGAACCCGCGCATCACCGACACCCTGGTGGCCGGCGCGCGCAAGTGCTTCGCCGACCACGGCGTGGCCGAGGACGCGATCGACGTGGTCCGGGTCCCGGGCGCGTGGGAGCTGCCGCTGGCCGCCGCTCGCCTCGCCGGCGCCGGCAAGCATGCCGCGATCGTCGCCCTCGGCTGCGTGGTCCGCGGCGATACCCGCCACTACGAACAGGTCGCCGACGGTTGCTCCGACGGCCTGATGCGGGTCCAGCTCGACCACGGGTTGCCGGTCTGCAACGGCGTGCTGGCGGTGGAGAAGTTCGAGGACGCCCAGGCCCGCGCAGGCGGCAACCACGGCAACAAGGGCGAAGAGGCCGCGCTGGTCGCGATCGAGATGGTCGACCTGCTGGAGAAACTGCCATGAACCGTCGTCGTCCCGATGGCATCGACCCGGTCGCGCGCTCGCGTGCGCGTCGCCGCGCGTTGCAGGCGGTCTATGCCTGGCAGATGTCGGGTTCCAGCGCCCGCGAGGTGGTCGCCCAGTTCGCCCACGAGCAGGCCAAGGAAGTCGCCGACCTGGCGTATTTCGAAGACCTCGTGCACGGCGTCGACAAGCACCGCGACGAGCTCGACCGCGCGCTCAAGCCCTTTCTCGACCGCGAGATCGAGCAGGTCGACGCGATCGAACTGGCGGTGCTGCGCATCGCCGCCTACGAGCTGCGCCATCGCCCCGACGTGCCATACCGGGTGGTGATCAACGAGGCGATCGAGACGGTCAAGCGCTTCGGCGCCGAGCACGGCCACACCTACGTCAACGGCGTGCTCGACCACGCGGCCGCCGAGTGGCGCGCGACCGAGGTCAACGCCGCGCGTAGTCGGTAGACGCTGATTTGTCTTTCTCCCGCAAGCGGAGAGAGGGCGCATGCGAAGCGGAGGGAATCTTGGAATTCGACCTCATCGACCAGGTCCGCGCCCGCATTCACCCGCGCCCCGACGTCATCCTCGGCATCGGCGACGACGCCGCGATCCTGCAGGTGCCACCGGACCGGCAACTGGTCGTCGCCACCGACACCCTCAACGCCGGCGTGCACTTCCCGGTTGATACCGCGCCGGCCGACATCGGCTGGAAGGCACTCGCGGTCAACCTGTCCGACCTCGCCGCGATGGCCGCCGAGCCGGCCTGGTGCACGTTGTCGCTGTCGTTGCCGGATAGCGATGCGGACTGGCTCGACCGGTTCCTCGACGGTTTCCTTGACCTCGCCGCACGACATCGCATCGCGCTGGTCGGGGGCGACACCACCCGCGGCCCGTTGTCGATCGGCGTCACCGTGCACGGCCTGGTCGAGCCCGGCCGCGCGCTGCGCCGCGATGGCGCGCGGGTCGGCGACGACATCTGGGTGACTGGCTCGCTCGGCGACGCCGCCAGTGCGCTGGTGCTGCTGCAGCAGGCGTCGGAGCCGATGCTGGCGTCGGCCTGCGAAGCCGGGCCGATCCTGCCCGCCGATGATGCGGTGGATCTACGAATCGCCGAGGCATTGGCGGGACTGCGGTCACGACTGGATCGGCCGACGCCACGGGTCGAGATCGGCCGCGGTCTTGCTGGTGTTGCCCATTCCGGGATCGACATTTCCGACGGCTTGTTGGCCGACCTCGGCCACATCTGCCGCGGAAGTCGGCTCGCCGCCGAAGTCGAAGTCGACCGGTTGCCGTATTCGCCGGCTTTGGCCGAGAGCTTCGGCGATGCCCGGCGCTACGAGCTGCAGGCCACTGGCGGCGACGACTACGAGTTGTGTTTCACCGCAGAGTCGGCGATGCGGGAACGCATCGGGTTGATCGCGGTGGCGAACGCGACGCCGATCACCCGCATTGGCCGCATGATCGAAGGGGAGGGCGTGCGTGCGATTGGTCGTGACGGCGCGCCGTGGCACCCGCAGAGAGGTGGTTACGTCCACTTCTCCGATTGAGGACGGAAAACGGTTCGCGTTGTAGGAGCGACGTAAGTCGCGACCCGCCGAACCCTTGAGGCGATGTACAGGTCGCAACTTACGCCGCTCCTGCATCAACGCCAAGATTGCGGGCGATCGTCAGCGCGGCTGCAACAGCCCATCCACTTGTTCCCTCAACGTCGGCAACACCTCGCCCTCGAACCACGGGTTCGCCTTGAACCAGGCGACATTGCGCGGACTCGGGTGCGGCAGCGGCAGTTGCGACGGCAGGTATTCGCGCCACGCCCGCATGGTCGCGGTCAGGCTGCCCTTGCGCCGCGCGCCGAGGAAATATGCCTGCGCGTACTGGCCGGTCAGCAGGGTCAGTTCGACCTTGGGCAACAGCGGCAGCAATCGCGGATGCCAGGTCGCGCGGCATTCCGGCCGCGGTGGGGCATCGCCGGAGCCGGCCTTGCCGGGATAGCAGAAACCCATCGGCACGATCGCGACCTGTGATTCGTCGTAGAAGGTGCCGGCGTCGATCCCAAGCCACTCGCGCAGGCGCCGGCCGCTGGCGTCGTCCCACGGCACGCCGCTGGCATGGACTTTTGCACCTGGCGCCTGGCCGACGATCATCAGCCGTGCTTCGGCGCCCGCGCGCAGTACCGGCCGCGGACCCAGCGCCAGCTGCCCTTCGCAAATGCGGCAGGCGCGGATGTCGCGCAGCAGGTGGTCGAGTTCGGCGGTCACGCGAACGTCCCCATGCCGGTTACCGCGCCGCCCGTGTCGGCGCCGTCAGAACACGGCACGCATGCAACGGCGCTGCAGTCGAGCATCGAGCACATCACGGCGGCAGCAGCTTGCCGGGATTGAGGATGCCGTCCGGATCGAACGTCGCCTTGATCTGGCGCATCAGCGCGAGTGTTGGCGGGGTGATCGCGGTCGGCATGAAATCGCGCTTGGCCACGCCGATGCCGTGCTCGCCCGACAGCGTGCCGCCGAGCGAAATCGCGAGTTCGAACACCCGCGCCATCGCCGCCTTCGCGCGCGCATCCTGCGAGGCGTCGCCCGGGTCGTACATCAGGTTGACGTGCAGGTTGCCGTTGCCGGCGTGGCCGAAGCAGACGATCGGCAGGTCGAATCCGGCGGCCAGCGCCTGCACGCCGTCGACCAGTTGCGGGATCCGCGACACCGGCACCACCACGTCCTCGTTGATCTTGCCCGGTGCCAGTGTGCGCAACGCCGGCGACAGCGCCTTGCGCGCGGCCCACAACTGCGCGCGGCTGGCCTCGTCGGCGGCGTCGTCGAGCGAGACCAGGCCGTCGCCGCCGGCCGCGCGCATCAGTGCCTCGATGTCGTGCGGCAATGTTTCGGCGTCGCCATCGGCTTCGATCATCAGCAGTGCGCCGGCATCCGGTGGCAGCTCGGCGCCGCCGACATCGCGCGCCAGCCGCACCGCGTGCGCATCCATGAACTCCAGCATCGACGGGGTCACCGGTTGCGCCATCAGCCGCGCGACCGCCAGTGCCGCGCTCGAGACGTCGCGGTAGATCGCGCGGATGGCGCGGCGCGCGGTCGGCGCCGGGGTCAGCCGCAGCGTGGCCTCGACGATCAGCGCCAGGGTGCCCTCGCTGCCGACCAGCAGCCGTTGCAGGTCGTAGCCGGTCGACCCCTTGGTGCTCGACGTGCCGCATTCGATCAGTTCGCCGGCGCCGGTGACCGCGGTCAGCGCCAGCACGTTGTCGCGGCTGGCGCCGTACTTGACCGCGCGCGGGCCGCCGGCGTTGCAGGCGAGGTTGCCGCCGACGGTGCTGTAGGCGGCGCTGGTCGGGTCGGGCGGCCAGAACAGGCCATGCGGGGCCAGCGCGGCCTGCAGGTCGCCGTTGAGCACGCCGGGCTCGACCACGGCGCAGCGGTCGCCTGGACGCAGCTCGATGATCCGGTCCATGCGCTCGAACGACACCACCACCCCGGCCGCGACCGGCACCGCCGCGCCTGTGGTGTTGGTGCCGCGGCCGCGCGCGACCACCGGCACCCGATGCGCGCGGCAGGCGCGGACCAGCGCGCCTACCTGTTCGCGCGTGGTCGGCAACGCCACCGCATCGGGCAGCGACTGGCGCCGCGAGTTGTCGTAGGCGTAGGTCAGTCGCTCGGCGGGGTCGACCAGCCAGCCGCTGCCGAGCAGGGCGGCCATCTCGTCGTACAGGGAAGCGGGCAGGGACATGTGTCGGGCGTTTTCGGCAACTGCGAAGATTGCGGTCAGCAATCGTCCGCCCGGAACGCGTCGCGCAGCCAATTCAGCCGCGGCGCAGCGGGATCGCCGTCGGCCTCGACCACGTCGAAGCGACATGGCGAATCGGCAAATCGCCGGTTGCGCAACAGGAACACCTGCGCCGCGCGCACCAGCTTGCGTTGCTTGCGCCAATCGACCGAGGCCGCGCCACCACCGAAGCGGCTGTCGCCACGGTAGCGCACCTCGACGAACACCACGATGGTGCCATCGCGCCCACTGTCGTCGAGCATGACCAGGTCGATCTCGCCACAGCGATAGTTGGCGTTGGCCGCGAACGGGCGCAGGCCGGCCTGCAACAGGTAATCGCGGGCGGCGGCCTCGACCGCCGCACCACGACCGCGTCGGTCAATAGCGGCCGGCATTGCCCAGCGACACCGGCACGCCACCGCTGAAGGTCGACCACGCCGGCGTGCGCTGGATATTGCCGAAGCCGTCGATCCGCAGGGTGCCGGTCGCACCCTCGACATGGCCGTCGGCCGACAGCGCCAGCTTCTCCAGGTAGGCGGTCAGCAGCCAGGCGTCATATCCGAACGCGAACAACCGGCTCGCGCCACCGCGCGCGGTCGGCAGGGTCTGGGCGACGGTGGCTTCCGGCGCCAGCCCGGCGACATGGCCGCCGCTGGTCCAGGGTTCGGTCGGGAACGCGATGCCATCGAGCACCCGGTCTTCCTCGGCCTTGCCGGTTCCAGACAGCAATTGCGAAGTGGCGACGCGCGGCTTGCCGGCAAGTCCCGCCAGCGCCAGCTTCGGCATCAGCTCGCGCGCCGCGCTGCCGCGCACGGCCAGGAACACCGCGTCGATGCCGCCTTCCTTCTGCGCGAACGGGACCAGGTCGGCGATGCCGACGTTGACCACGTCGGTGACCACCGCGCCGCGCTCGCCGAGCCGGTCGCGCAGCGCATCGACCGAGCGTCGCTGGCTCGCGTCGTTGCCGGCGATCACCAGCACCCGGCGCGCGCCGCGTTCGATCAGCAGCTCGGCCGCGGCGACACCCTCGTCCTCGGGCGACAGCGAGAAGCTGGCGTTGCCGGCGGGTGGGCGCCCGTTGCCGCGGTTGAGCGCGAGTACCGGCACCGGCAACGCGGCCCGGTCGAACAACGCGCTGACCTGCTCGCGGCCCAGCGGGCCGACCACGAAATCGTTGCCGGCGGCTGCCGCCTGGTCGTAGGCGGATAGGGCGCCACCGGTGGTGCCGTGGGTGTCGTAGAACTTCACCTCGGGCCGACGACGGTCCTCGCCGTAATAACCGGCGAGGAAGCCATCGCGCACCGGTGCGGCCGCCTTCGACATCTCACCCGACAGCGGTAGCAGCACCGCCAACCGCAGTGGCGGGCGGTAGCCGTCGGCTGCGGCCGGTGGCCGACTGCTGGCATCGAACTGCCAGGCGCTGCGATCGAATGGCCGGGGCAATGGCAGCCCGCGCCGCAGCAGTGCGCGGCCGACGTAGTTGTACAGCGGGTCGCCGGCGGCCAGTGCGGCGGCTTCGGCGGCGAGGGTGGCGTCGTCGAGCTGCGACAGCAGCGCGTCGATCTGGTCGGCATTGGCACTGCCGCCGGCCTGCGCCAAAGGGCTGGCCTGGGCGATCAGGGGATGCTGGGCGCGCGGCGCGGGTGCGTCGGTGGTGGTGCGGCTCGGCATGACCGTGCAACCGCCGAGCACGGTGGCGGTGATTGCCAGGGCAAGCAATCCGCGCAATCGGAGGCGGCGGAAACGGCAGGTATGGGCTGCGGAATTCATCGGCATGCGCGCGCCGCGAGCGGCGTTCCAGTGGGGACGGTCGATTCTAACGAACCGCAGGCGCGGCGTCCGGCGGCCATGGCGGAAGACATCGGCGACGGCGGCCCCTACCATCGTGGCGATGCAGACTCCCGGCACCCTCCACATCGTCGCCACGCCGATCGGCAATCTCGGCGACCTGTCGCCGCGCGCGCTCGACATCCTGAAAACCGTCCAGGCGATCTGCGCCGAGGACACCCGGCATACCCGGCAATTGCTGTCGCACTTCGGGCTGGAACGGCCGTTGCTGGCGTTGCACCAGCACAACGAGGAGGCGCAGGCGGCGCAACTGGTCGCGCGATTGCAGGCTGGCGACTCGCTGGCGTTGGTGTCGGATGCGGGGACTCCGCTGGTCAGCGATCCAGGCTACCGGCTGGTTCGCGCCGCGCGCGCGGCCGGGGTGCGGGTGTCGCCGGTGCCCGGCGCCTGCGCGGCGGTGGCGGCATTGAGCGTGGCGGGGATCGCGTCGGACCGGTTCGTGTTCGAAGGATTCCTGCCGGCCAAGGCCGGGGCGCGTCGCGAGCGCCTGGCGCGGCTGGCCGCTGAGCCGCGTACGTTGATCTTCTACGAGTCGGCGCACCGGATCGAGGAGTCGCTGGGCGACCTGGCCGCGGCGTTCGGCGACGACCGGCCGGCGGTGCTGGCGCGGGAATTGACCAAACTGTTCGAGACGGTGCTCGATGGCGGCCTGGCGGAGTTGCGCGAGCGGGTGGCGGCCGATCCGAACCAGCGCAAGGGCGAGTTCGTGCTGATCGTCGAAGGTGCGGGTGACGACACCGACGCGCGACTGGTCGAGGGGCGCCGGCTGTACCGGAAGCTGTCCGAACACCTGCCACCGTCCGCCGCGGCGAAACTCGCGGCGGAATTGAGCGGCGCGCCGCGCAAGGAGCTGTACGGGACGACGGGCTGAGTGGGGACAGGACGCCGCGTCGCGCGTGTGGGGCGCGGTTCTCAATGGATCTGTTGTGGGGCAGCACCGGCTTTTGCTTAGCGTCTGCGCGGGGTTTTGTAGGAGCGGCTTCAGCCGCGATCGGACAATTGCTCGTTCGCGCCGACTTCAGATCGCGGCTAAAGCCGCTCCTACAAAAAGCGCCGACATTCTCAGCCCCGATGTAGGAGCGACGTAAGTCGCGGCCCGCCTCAGGACAGGGTGAGCGCAGGCGGCTTGCGCGGCGCTGCCGCGCGCCTGCGCGAACGCCCGGCGCGCTGCGCCGGGCCGGACCGCGGAGCGGGCCCTGACGAAGGGCTGGAGCAATTCCCCCGCCGGCCGCCTCCTGCGTAACGAACGCACCCGAAGATCGCCCTTGCTCTGAACGAACCCTCCGGATAAAGGCATCACAACCCACCTGCAACCTGCATCACCCGCTAAACTGCACGCGGCGGAGTCGGCCAGGCAGTCGCGTCACCGGATCGGGTTTACCCGTGACGGTGCCGAGGAAAGTCCGGGCTCCACAGGGCACGGTGCCAGGTAACGCCTGGGCGGCGCGAGCCGACGGAAAGTGCAACAGAGAGCAGACCGCCGAACGGCCTGGTGTTCGAAAGGATGCTGGGTGCGTGGCAAGGGTGAAACGGTGCGGTAAGAGCGCACCGCGAGTCTGGCAACAGACCGGCACGGCAAACCCCACCGGGAGCAAGACCAAATAGGGACCTAATGGCGCGGCCCGCGTCGGGTCCGGGTAGGTTGCTTGAGCGTATCGGTGACGATGCGCCTAGAGGAATGACTGCCCACGACAGAACCCGGCTTACGGCCGGCTCCGCCCCTGTCCACAGCGCGTGTTGCGCGCTGTGGACAGGGGCGGGCGCCACACGCGCTCTGCGCGAAATTGAGCATGCTGTGCTGCGCGCGAAACCTACCATGCTGCGCTTCCGGGTCGCCGCACATTGCGCGCGACCTCTTCACGCCTCTGTAGGAGCGGCTTTAGCCGCGATCTGAAGGTTGGTCGTCCGCGCCGACTCCCGATCGCGGCTAAAGCCGCTCCTACAAAGACCACCGCCAGCGATTGAGCGCCGATTGCTGCGCTGCGTCATGTCGCGGGAGTCAGTGGGGACGGGTTCCTGAACCGAATTTCACATCTGTCCTAACGCCCTCCAGTCTCAAAATATGAGACTAAACAAGGGTTAGTGGATAAGTCTTGAATAAGACTCTGAAGTTCGCTGCAACTTATTGATCCCGTTAATGAAATTGCGCCCGCAAAGTTGTTGACAAGCCATTTTGGCCTGCCTAAGGTGGGCCCCAGAGGGAAAACCGGGTTTTTTGTGGTTTTCAGTGGCTACATCGGACTTTCCTAGCCCGATGTCCGACAGGCAAACCGTCCGCAGAGACGGGCCAACAACCAGGTGCGCAATGTTCCAGGGCGAGACCGCCATCACGATAGACGACAAGGGCCGGCTGGCGGTGCCCACCGCCCACCGCGATGTTGTCGCGCGTGAGTGCGGCAACCATCTGGTGATCACCTACAACCCGTTCGAATCCGGTTCCCTCTACATCTACCCGCTGGCGATCTGGGAACGCGTGCGCGACCAGGTCAACAAGCTGCCCCGGGCCAAGAAGGTCAATCGCAACCTGCAACTCAAGCTGGTCGGTGCGGCCACCTTCGTGGAGCTCGACGGCAACGGCCGCATCACCGTCCCGGCCAGCCACCGCGCCGCGGTCGGGATCGAGAAGAAGGCCGTGCTGCTGGGCATGGGCGACAAGTTCGAATTGTGGAGCGAGCAGGCGCATCACGCGCAGATCCGTCAGACGGTCTCCGATGACGACCTGAGCGACGAACTGCTCGACCTGCAGCTATGACGGGCGGTGGCATGGAGCGCAACGCGACCTCCGGCCACCTCCCCGTGATGTATCGGCAGGTCCTCGATGGCCTGCGGGTGGGCGGGAGTGGCACCTACCTGGACGGTACGTTCGGGCGCGGTGGCCATGCGCGTGGCGTGCTCGAACAACTCGGCCCCGGAGGCCGGCTGCTGCTGATGGACAAGGATCCCGACGCGATTGCCGTGGCCGAACGCGAGTTCGGGACGGATCCGCGCGTGTCGATCTTCCGCGGCAGCTTCGCCGACCTCGGTAATTGGGACGCGGCCGCCGCCGGCCTCGACGGCGTGCTGTTCGACCTCGGGGTGTCGTCGCCACAGCTCGATGTCGCCGAGCGCGGCTTCAGTTTCGGCAAGGACGGTCCGCTCGACATGCGGATGGATCCCGACAACGGCCAGAGCGCGGCCGAATGGCTGGCGAGCGCGGACGACCGCGAGATCGCCGACGTGCTGTGGACCTATGGCGAGGAGCGCCAGTCGCGCAAGATCGCGCGCACGATCGTCGCCCGCCGCGAGGAGCAGCCGCTGGTTCGCACCGCGCAGCTGGCGGAACTGATCGCCTCGGTGATGCCGCGCGGCAAGGACAAGATTCATCCCGCGACTCGCAGCTTCCAGGCGATCCGGATTTTCATCAACCGCGAACTGGCCGACCTCGAGGCCGGCCTCGACGCGGCGATGGCGCGGCTCAAGCCCGGCGGACGCCTGGCCGTGATCAGCTTCCACTCGCTGGAAGACCGCATCGTCAAGCAGTTCATCAACCGCCACGCCAAGGCGCCGCCGAGCAATCGCCGGCTGCCGGTCGAGGTCGAGTTCATCCCGGCGCTGCAGGCGATCGGCGGCGCGCAGAAGGCCGATGACGACGAGACCGCGAGCAATCCGCGCGCGCGCAGCGCGGTGCTGCGGGTCGCCGAGAAGCTCGCCGTGCGGGAGGCCGCATGAGCGCCCGACTGCTGCTGACCGTGCTGGTGCTGGCCGTCGTCGTCAGCGCGCTCGGCGTGGTCCATGCGCGGCATCGCCACCGGGTGTTGTTCGTGCAGGTCAGCCAGTTGGAGAAGGCACGCGACGAACTGAACATCCAGTTCGGCCAGTTGCAGCTGGAACAGGCAACCTGGGCCGAGAGCAACCGCATCGACCAGGTCGCGCGCGACCGTCTCGGGATGAAGTTTCCTGAAGGCGCCGAAATCGTGGTGATCCGTCCATGAGTTGGCGCGACGGCCCGCGCAAGCCACGTCGCGATGATCGCGGCGGTCGCGACGGCGGCCGCGGTGATTCGGGCCTGTCGTGGCGCGCGCTGTCGGCGCTGTTCGCCAGCGACGACAGCCGCCCGCGCCGCGGCGTTCGCTACAACCCGCGCCAGCGCGTGACGCTGGTCGGCGGCACCCTGGCGCTGTGCTCGGTCGCGCTCGTCGGCCGCGCGTTCGACGTGCAGGTGCTCAACAACGATTTCTACGTCGAGCAGGGCGACGCCCGCGCGCTGCGCGAGATCCCGATCCCGACCTCGCGCGGCATGATCACCGACCGCAACGGCGAGCCGCTGGCGGTGTCGACCCCGGTCGAGTCGATCTGGGCCAACCCGCAGGAGTTGCTCAAGCACCCGGGGCAGATTCCCGAGTTGGCCGAGATCCTCGGCCTCAACGCCGACGACCTCGGCCGCCGCCTGAGCCAGCGCGCCGACAAGGAGTTCATGTACCTCAAGCGCCGGATCAGCCCGGCGCAGGCGCAGCGCGTGCTGGCCCACGAAATCCCCGGCGTGTTCTCGCAGCGCGAGTTCCGCCGCTTCTACCCGCAGGGCGAGGCGCTGGCCCACGTGCTGGGCTTCACCAACATCGACGACCGCGGCCAGGAAGGGCTGGAGCTGGCGTTCGACGAGTGGCTGCGCGGGACCCCGGGCTCCAAGAGGGTCGTCCGCGACGGCCAGGGCCGGATCATCGAGAACGTCGACCTGATCCGCCCGGCCCAGCCCGGCCACGACCTGACCCTGACCATCGACCGCCGGATCCAGTACCTCGCGTTCCGCGAATTGCGCCGTGCGTTGCAGGAACATTCCGCGTCCAGCGGCTCGGCAGTGGTGCTCGACGTCGACACCGGCGAGGTGCTGGCGATGGCCAACCTGCCGAGCTACAACCCGAACGACCTCGAGGGCGGGCGCCAGGACGCACGCCGCAACCGCGCGGTGACCGATGTGGTCGAGCCGGGTTCGACGATGAAGCCGATCACGATCGCGGCCGCGCTCAACGCCGGCATCGTCGAGCCGAATACCCCGATCAACCTGTCGCCGGGCTACATCGTGGTCGGTGGCTACACGATCAACGACTTCCGCAACTACGGCCTGCAGACCACCACCGGGGTCATCACCCACAGCTCCAACGTCGGCGCGGTGATGCTGTCGTCGCGGCTGAAGAACGACTACTTCTACGATTTCGTGCGCAGCTTCGGTTACGGCAGCAAGCCCGGCAGCGGCTTCCCCGGCGAGGCGTCGGGCCTGCTCGCCGCGCCCGACCAGTGGAGCGGCTCGACCAAGGCCAGCATGTCCTACGGTTATGGCCTGTCGGCAACGCCGCTGCAGATCGCGATGGCGTACGCCGCGCTCGCCAACGGCGGCCGGCTGATCGCGCCGACCTTCGTCAAGGGCCAACGCAATCCGGCCGAGCAGGTGCTCGACCCGACCACCGCCCGCCAGGTCATGCGGATGATGCAGACCGTGACCGAGACCGGCGGCACCGCCACCGGCGCGGCGATCCTCGGCTATCACGTCGGCGGCAAGACCGGCACCGCGCGCAAGTTCAGCCCGAGCGGTGGCTACTCCGACGAGTACATCGCCCTGTTCGCCGGGGTGGTGCCGGTCGAGAACCCGCGCTTCGCGATGGTGGTGGTGGTTAACGAACCCGACGCCAGCGCCGGCCACGGTTACGGCGGCGGCGCGGTCGCCGCACCGGTGTTCAGGAACGTCATGGCTGGCGCGTTGCGGCTGATGGACGTGCCGCCGGACGACATCGAAACCTGGCTGGCGGCGCAGGCCGCCGACCAGGCCAAGCGGATCCGCGCCAACGGCGGCCGGCCCGGCGAAGACACCCCGGTGCTGCCGGCGGTGGCGAACGTCGAAACCATCGACGACAGCGGCCTGCCCGACCCGGTCACGATCGGGGGTGCGCGATGAACCGGCGCATGGCCCTGGCCGAACTGTTGCCGGACGTCGCCGGCATCGACCCCGGTCTGGTCATTACCGGGCTGGTGCTGGACAGCCGCGCGATCAGGCGCGGCGATGCATTCGTCGCGATCGGCGGCTTCGGCACCCATGGCCTGAAGTTCGTCGAGCAGGCCCGCGCCGCCGGTGCCAGCGCGATCCTGTTCGAGCCGCCGGCATCGATCGAGATCCCCGCACCCGACGACGCGATCGCGGTGCCGAACCTGCGCGCGCGCCTGGGTGAGCTGGCCGACCGCTTCCACGGCCGGGTCAGCGATTCGATGACAGTGGTCGGGGTCACCGGCACCAACGGCAAGACCTCGACCGTGCAACTGCTCGGCCAGGCTTGGCACCTGCGCGGCGTGCGCGGCGCGACCATCGGCACGCTTGGCGCGGGCCTGTACGGCGAGGTCAAACCGACCGGCTTCACCACTCCTCTGGTGCTGCAGTTGCACGACCTGATCGATGAACTGCACGACGCCGGCGCGCAGGCGCTGGCGATGGAGGTCAGTTCGCACGCGCTCGACCAGGGCCGGGTCGATGGCGTGCATTTCGACGTCGCCGTGTTCACCAACCTCAGCCGCGACCACCTCGATTACCACGGCGACATGGCTGGCTACGGCGCCGCCAAGACGCGGCTGTTCCTGTGGCCGGGACTGAAGGCGGCGGCGATCAATCTCGATGACGCCCACGGCCGGGCGATGCGCGATGCGCTGCCGGCCGACGTGCGGGCGATCGGGCTGAGCTCGCGCGACCAGCTCGGCGCCGATGTGCGCGCCGACGCGCTGCGCTTCGACAACGTCGGGATCGGTTTCGACCTGGTGATCGACGATGAGCGCCATCCGGTGCAATCGCCGCTGCTCGGCCGCTTCAACGTCGACAACCTGCTCGCGGTTGCCGGCGCGCTGTACGCGCTGGATGAAACCCCGGCGCAGATCGCCGACGCGCTGTCGCAACTGCAGCCGGTGCATGGCCGCATGAACCGGCTCGGTGGCGATGGCCGCCTGCCGCTGGTGGTGATCGACTACGCCCATACGCCCGACGCGCTGGAGCAGGCGCTGGTGTCGCTGCGCGCGCACGTCGGCGCGCGGCTGGTCTGCGTGTTCGGCTGCGGCGGCGAGCGCGACCGAGGCAAGCGGCCGCAGATGGCCTCGATCGCGCAGACCCATGCCGACGTGGTGATCGTCACCGACGACAACCCGCGGCGCGAGGACGGCGATGCGATCGTCGCCGAGATCATGGCCGGCTTCATCGGCGCCGACGTGGTGACCGTGCAGCGCGATCGCGCCGCGGCGATCGCCCGCGCGGTCGGCGAAGCCGGGCCGGACGACGTCGTGCTGATCGCCGGCAAGGGTCACGAGCCGTACCAGGACATCAACGGCGTGATGCATCCGTTCGACGATACGCAGGTCGCCCGCGCGGCGATGGAGGCGCGGGCATGAGGCCTCTGTCGCTGTCCGAAATCGCGCGCATGACCGGCGGTCGCCTGCAGGGCGACGACGCCACCATCGATGCGGTCGCGACCGACACCCGTGCGTTGCCGGCGGCCGGCACGGCGCTGTTCGTCGCGCTCAAGGGCGAGAACTTCGACGGCCATGACCATGTCGCCGCCGCGGCCGACGGCGGGGTGACCGCGGCGCTGGTCTCACGATTGGTCGACGTGGCGATCCCGCAGGTGCTGGTCGCCGACACCGAGCGCGCGCTGGCCGACTTCGCCACCGCGATGCAGGCCGGGCGCGACACCCGGGTCGCCGCGATCACCGGCAGCAACGGCAAGACCAGCGTCAAGACCCTGCTGCTGGCGATCCTTCAGGCCAGCGATGGGTTGGTGTACGCCAACCCCGGCAACCGCAACAACGAGATCGGCCTGCCGCTGGCGGTGCTCGACGCGCCGGAGGACGCGCGCGTCGCGATCTACGAAATGGGCGCCGGCAAGCCCGGCGACATCGCCTACCTGACCGCGGTGGCACGGCCCGACGTGGCGCTGGTCAACAACATCGCCCCCGCGCACCTGGAGCGGATGGGCAGCCTGCTCGGGATCGCCGACACCAAGGCGGCGATCTATGACGCGTTGCCGGCCGACGGGGTTGCGGTGGTCAACGCCGACGACGCGTTCGCGCCGTACTTCGGTGAACGCGCGCACGGCCGGCGGCTGATCCGGTTCGGGCTGGAGGCCAGCAGCGATGTCGGCGCGCGCGATATCGTCGTCACCGCCGATGGCTCGCGTTTCACACTGGTGGCGCCCGGTGGTGAGGTCGCGATCGCGCTGGCGATGCCGGGTCGGCACAACGTGCGCAATGCGCTCGCCGCCGCGTCGATGGCGCTCGGCCTCGGCGCCTCGCTGGAGGCGATCGCGCGGGGCCTGAACGAAGCGCGCCCGGTCGCCGGCCGGCTGGTCGCGCATACCCTGCGGGGCGGTGCGGTGCTGGTCGACGACAGCTACAACGCCAACCCCGGTTCGCTCGCCGCGGCGATCGATGCGCTGGCCGAGGCGCCGGGCGAGGGCTGGCTGGTGCTCGGCGACATGCGCGAGCTCGGCGACGACGCCGAGGCGATGCACGCGCAAGCCGGGCGTCGGGCGAAGGCGGCGGGGATCAAGCGACTGTTCGCGCTGGGCGATCTCAGCGCCGCCGCGGCGCGCGCGTTCGGCGAAGGCGGGCAGGTGTTCGGCAGTCATGCCGCGCTGATCGACGCGCTTCGTAACGAGTTGGCTGGTGTAGGAGGGGCTTCAGCCCCGATCGAGAACCGGCTTCAGATCGGGGCTGAAGCCCCTCCTACAAGAGCGGGCAGCCGCGAATCGAGCGCGGATCAAACGGGCAGCCGCGAATCGGGTGCCGGCATCCGGATTCTGGTGAAAGGTTCGCGCGGCAGCGCGATGGACAAGGTCGTGACGGCGCTGCTGTCCGACAACGAAGGGGATACCGATGCTGCTTGAACTGGCACGCTGGCTCGAACAACTGCAGAGCAGCTTCGCGCTGTTCGGCTACCTGACCTTTCGCGGCATCCTCAGCGCGCTGACTGCACTGGCGCTGTCGCTGTGGTGGGGGCCGGCGGTGATCCGCAAGCTGGCCCAGTACAAGGGCGGCCAGCCGATCCGCAGCGACGGCCCGCAGAGCCACTTCTCCAAGGCCGGCACCCCGACCATGGGCGGCGCCCTGATCCTGTTCACCGTGCTGGCCTCGGTGCTGCTGTGGGGCGACCTGCGCAACAAATACGTGTGGCTGGTGCTGGCGGTGATGGTCGCGTTCGGTGCGATCGGCTGGTGGGACGACTGGATCAAGATCGTCCATCGCGATCCCAACGGTATGAAGTCGCGCTGGAAGTACCTGCTCCAGTCGCTGTTCGGGTTGGCCGCGGGCGTGTTCCTCTACGTCACCGCCGACGCGCCGTCCGCGACCACCTTCTACGTGCCGCTGTTCAAGGCGCTGGCGCTGCCGCTGGGCGCCGGCCTCATCGTGATCGCCTACTTCTGGATCGTCGGCTTCTCAAACGCGGTCAACCTGACCGACGGCCTCGACGGCCTGGCGATCATGCCGACGGTGCTTGTCGCCTGCGCTTTAGGCGTCTTCGCCTACGCGTCCGGCCACGCCGAGTTCTCCGAATACCTGCAGATCCCGCCGGTGCCCGGGGCCGGTGAACTGGTGATCATCTGCGCGGCGATCGCCGGCGCCGGGCTCGGCTTCCTGTGGTTCAACACCTACCCGGCGATGGTGTTCATGGGCGACATCGGCGCGCTCGCGCTGGGTGCGGTGCTCGGCACCATCGCGGTCATCGTCCGCCAGGAACTGGTGCTGGTGATCATGGGCGGCATCTTCGTGATCGAGACACTGTCGGTGATGATCCAGGTGGCGTCGTTCAAGCTCACCGGCAAGCGCGTGTTCAAGATGGCGCCGATCCACCACCACTTCGAGCTCAAGGGCTGGCCGGAGCCGCGCGTGATCGTGCGCTTCTGGATCATCTCGGTGGTGCTGGTGCTGGTTGGCCTGGCGACGTTGAAGGTGCGCTGATGACCGAAACCGCGCGCCAGGCGACACGTCTCGACGCGATCAGCGGTCATTACGACCGCTGGTTGCTCGGCGCCGTGTGCGCGTTGGCGTGCCTGGGCGTGGTGATGGTCGGCTCCAGCTCGATTGCGATCGCGCTCGACTACGGCGTCGGTCCGTTCCATTACCTGATCCGCCATGTCGCGTTCCTCGGCATCGGCGCGGGGCTCGCAGTGTGGTTGATGCGCACCGAGCTCAAGACCATCGAGTCGCACAACCACTGGCTGCTGCTGGGCTGCTTCGCGCTGTTGATCGCGGTGTTCATTCCCGGCCTCGGCGACGAGGTCAACGGCGCGCGGCGCTGGATCAACCTGGGGGTGTCGAGCTTCCAGGCGGTCGAGGCGGTCAAGCTGCTCTACATCATCTGGCTGGCGAGCTATCTCAAGCGCTACAGCGAGGAAGTCACCGCGACCTGGTCGGCGATGCTGAAGCCGCTCGGGGTCGCGCTGCTGATGGTGGTGCTGCTGATCCTGCAGCCGGATTTCGGCTCGCTCGCGCTGATCCTGGCGATCACCGGCGGCATGCTCGTGCTTGGCGGGGTCAACATGCCGCGGATGTTCGGGCCGGTGCTGGTGCTGCTGCCGTTGCTGGCGGTGGTGGCGATCGCCGAGCCGTATCGCGTGCGCCGGCTGACCTCGTTCCTTGATCCGTGGGCCGATCCGTTCAACTCCGGCTACCAGCTGACCAACGCGCTGATGGCGGTCGGTCGCGGCGAGTGGTTCGGGGTAGGTCTCGGCGGCTCGGTGCAGAAGCTGTCGTACCTGCCGGAAGCGCACACCGACTTCATCCTCGCGGTGATCGCCGAGGAGCTCGGCTTCGTCGGCGTGTGCGCGGTGATCGGGTTGTATGCGCTGCTGGTCGGACGCGCGCTCTGGCTGGGTTTGAAGTGTGTCGAGATGCGCCGTCATTTTTCCGGCTACTGCGCGTTCGGCATCGCCTTGTGGATCGGCCTGCAGAGCTTCGTCTCGATCGGGGTCAACCTCGGGCTGCTGCCGACCAAGGGCCTGACATTGCCGCTGATCTCGTCGGGTGGCTCCAGCGTGTTGATGACCTGCGCGGCGATGGGTCTGCTGCTGCGGGTGTCGTACGAACTCGACCGCGCGCGGCGCCAGGTCGCGCGGCTGCGCGGCGATTCGGGCGTTCCGATCGATGCGTCCCCGGCGGCGACGCCCGCGACGTCGCGCGCCGGTCACGGCCGATCCGCGCCCGCACCGGCCACGTCGCCCAGTGCCGTGCGTGGCACCAGTCGCCTGCGCCAGCGGGTCGAGCCGATCCTCGGGAGGCTCGGATGAGCGTCCCGACCCAACAGCACGATTCGCGTCCGGTGATGATTCTCGCTGGTGGCACCGGCGGTCATATCTTCCCCGGCCTCGCGGTCGCACGCGCGTTGATTGAACGCGGCGTGCCGGTGACCTGGCTCGGCGCCGAGGGTGGCATGGAAACCCGGCTGGTGCCGCAACATGGCATCGAGATCGACACGATCGCGGTGCGCGGCCTGCGAGGCAAGGGCGTGGCGACACTGCTCGGCGCGCCGTTGAAGGTCGTCGGCGCGGTGCGTGCGGCGGCGACCGTGCTGCGTACGCGGCGTCCACGCGCCGTGGTCAGCTTCGGAGGCTACGCCGCCGGACCGGGCGGACTGGCGGCCCGGCTCGCCGGCATTCCGCTGGTCGTGCACGAGCAGAACCGCGCCGCCGGCATGACCAACCGGGTGCTGGCGAAGTTCGCCGGTGCCGTGCTGAGCGGTTTCCCCGGCACGTTCGCCAACGAGCAGGTGGTCGGCAACCCGGTGCGCACCGAGATCGCCGCGGTCGCGCCACCCGAAGTGCGTTTCGCCGGGCGCAGCGGCGCGCTGCGGATCCTCGTGCTCGGTGGCAGCCAGGGCGCCCGCGCGCTGAACCAGGCGGTGCCGCGGGCATTGGCCGGCCTGCGCGGCCGGATCGACGGCTTCGAGGTGCGCCACCAGTGCGGCGACAAGCAGGCCGACGACGCCCTCGCCGCGTATGTCGAGGCCGGCGTCGAAGCCAGCATCGAGCCGTTCATCGCCGACATGGCCGCGGCCTACGGCTGGGCCGACGTGGTGGTATGCCGGGCCGGCGCATTGACCCTGGCCGAGTTGTGCGCGGTCGGCGTCGGCAGCGTGCTGGTGCCGTTCCCGCAGGCGGTCGACGACCACCAGACCAAGAACGCGCAGTTCCTGGTCGATCGCGGTGCCGCGCATGTGCTGCCGCAAGGCGGTGACCCGCGCGGCGACCTCGCCCAGCGACTGTCGGCGACCCTCGAGATCCTGTCCCAACGCATCGACCTGATGCCGATGGCGCAGGCCGCGCGTGCGCTGGCCCGCCCCGATGCGGCCGCGCGGGTGGCCGCGATCGTGATCGATACCGCGTCCAACACCTCGTCCAACACCCCCTCAAACCAGGAGCCCGCTGCATGAGCAGTACCGTGCGCCGTCGGCTGCAGCACAGCGGCGATCTCGCCAAGGCCTTTCCACGCGTCCACTTCGTCGGCGTCGGCGGCACCGGCATGAGTGGCATCGCCGAGGTGATGTGCACGCTCGGCTACCAGGTGTCGGGGTCGGACAAGGCCGACAATGCGGTAACCCGTCGCTTGGCCAAGCTCGGCATCGCGGTGCAGCGCGACCACGCCGCGGCGAATGTCCTTGGCACCGACTGCGTGGTGGTGTCCAGCGCGATCAAGGCCGACAACCCGGAATTGCTGGAGGCGCGCGCGCAAGGCATTCCAGTAGTCCCGCGCGCGGAGATGCTGGCCGAGCTGATGCGCTTCAAGCGCGGCATCGCCGTCGCCGGCACCCACGGCAAGACCACCACCACCTCGCTGACCGCCAGCGTGCTGGCCGAGGGCGGCATCGACCCGACCTTCGTGATCGGCGGGCAACTGCTCGCCGCGGGTGCCAACGCCCGGCTCGGCGGTGGCGACTGGCTGGTCGCCGAGGCCGACGAGAGCGACGGCAGCTTCCTGCGGCTGAATCCGCAGATCGCGATCGTCACCAACATCGACGCCGACCACCTCGAGAACTACGGCGGCGACTTCGCCCAAGTCCAGGCCGCGTTCGACGAGTTCATGCACCGGCTGCCGTTCTACGGGCTGGCGGTGCTGTGCATCGACGACCCCGAAGTCGCTGCGCTGGCCGAGCGCACCCCGCGCCACGTAATGACCTACGGCTTCAGCGAGGACGCCGACGTGCGCGCCGAGGACGTCAGCCAGCAGGGCGCGCGCATGCACTTCACCCTGAGCCTGCCCGACGGCGTGCGCTGCCCGGTGACGCTGGCGCTGCCGGGCCGGCACAACGTCCAGAACGCGCTGGCCGCCGCGGCGGTGGCATGGCAGCTCGGGGTTGAGGCGACCGCGATCGCACGCGCGCTGGAAGGTTTCGCCGGCATCGGCCGTCGCTTCAACCTGCTGTCGCAGACGCCGCTGGCAAAGGGTGGCACGGTCACCGTGGTCGACGATTACGGCCATCACCCGAAGGAACTGGAAGCGGTGTTCAGCGCCGCCCGCGGCGGCTGGCCGGACAAGCGCCTGGTGGTCGCATTCCAGCCGCATCGCTACAGCCGCACCCGCGACCTGTTCGACGATTTCGCCGCGGTGCTGTCGAGCGTCGACGCGCTGGTGCTGACCGAGGTCTATGCCGCCGGCGAGACTCCGGTGACCGGCGCCGACGCCAGGTCGCTGGCCCGCGCGATCCGAGCGCGCGGTCGGATCGACCCGGTCGTGGTCGGCGCGGTCGGCGAGTTGCCGGCGGTGCTCGGCGACGTGCTCGAGGACGGCGACCTGCTGCTGATGATGGGCGCCGGCGATATCGGCCAGGCCGCCCAGCACGTGGCGATGCACGGCTTCGTCGCACCGAACGGAGATGCCGCATGAACGCCGCGCTGTCGCTGCCGCGCACCACCGACCCGACCGCGTTCGGCCGCGTCGCGGTGCTGATGGGCGGCACCAGTTCCGAGCGCGAGGTCTCGCTCGACTCCGGCCGCAACGTGCTGGAAGCGCTGCAGTCGCGCGGGGTCGACGCGTTCGCGGTCGACGGCATTCCGGCGCTGGTCGATGCGATTCGTGCCGGCAAGGTCGACCGCGTCTTCAACATCCTCCACGGCAACAAGGGCGGTGGCGAGGACGGCGTGTTGCAGGGCCTGCTCGATGCGCTGAAGGTGCCGTACACCGGTTCCGGCGTGCTCGGTTCGGCGCTGAGCATGGACAAGATCCGGACCAAGCAGGTGTGGCTCAGCGTCGGCCTGCCGACACCGGGCTACCTGCGGCTGGGCAAGGGCGACGACGTGCATGACGCCGCGCGCAAGGTCGGCATGCCGCTGATCATCAAGCCGTCGTGCGAGGGTTCCAGCGTCGGCATCTCGCGGGTGTTCGACGACGCCGGACTCGACGACGCGGTGTCGCTGGCAGCGCGCTACCCCGGTGAACTGTTGATGGAGCAGATGGTGGTCGGCGACGAACTGACCGTCGGCATCCTCGCCGACGGCGGCGGCCACGTCGCGCTGCCGTCGATCCGCATCGTGCCCAAGGGCGAGTGGTACGACTACAACGCCAAGTACGTCGCCGAGGACACCCAGTACCTGTGCCCGGGACTCGACGGCGCCGCCGAGGACGAGATTCGCGCGATCGCGCTGGCCGCGTTCGAGGCCGCCGGCTGCAACGGCTGGGGCCGGGTCGACGTGATGCGCGACCGCGCCAGCGGCGCGTTCTTCCTGCTGGAGGTCAACACCGCGCCGGGCATGACCAGCCACTCGCTGGTGCCGAAGGCGGCGCGCGAGGTCGGCGCCGATTTCGAGGAGTTGTGCTGGCGCGTGCTGGAGACGTCCTTGTGAGCGCCCTCATCCACGCGGCGCGCGCAGACATGCTCCAAGTACGGGTTGCGTCGCAGCCTTGTTGTAGGAGCGACGTGAGTCGCGACCCGCCGCACGTTGGAGGTGATGTACAGGTCGCGACTTACGTCGCTCCTACGTGCAACCACTTGGGGGCAAGGCTGTGAACGCCTTGCTGCGCCTGTTCGGCTGGACCCTCGCGGTGGCGCTGGTAGCGCTGCCGCTGGTGGCCGTGCTCAACGGCTGGGTCGGCGCCGAGCACTGGCCGCTGACCAGGCTGCGCGCGACCGGCCAGTTCGACCGGGTCGACGACGCGCAGCTGCGCAAGACCCTGATGCCGTACGCGCGTCAGGGTTTCTTCGCGGTGCGGCTCGACGAGGCGCAGGCCGCAGTGGCGAAGCTGCCGTGGGTCGAGCATGCCGAAGTGCGCAAGCGCTGGCCCGACGTGCTCGAGGTCAGCGTGGTCGAGCACGTGCCATTCGCGCGCTGGGGCGAGGCGCAGGTGCTGTCGGAGCACGGCCGCATCTTCCCGGCGACCGGCATCGAAGTTCCAGCAGGCCTGCCGCGGCTGCACGGCCCGGAAAGCCGGGTCGAAGACGTCGTCGCGCTCTACAACGAGGCGCAGGTGCTGTTCGGCCCGCTCGGCATCCGGGTCGAGGCGGTTGAGCTCGATCCACGCGGCAGCTGGACGCTCGGCCTGGGCAACGGCGCGCAGGTCTTGGTCGGCCGCAGCGAGGCGCGCGCACGGCTCGGCCGGTTCGTGCGGCTGATGCCGCAGTTGCTGGCCCAGCAGGTGCAGCGGCTGGTGCGCGCCGACCTTCGTTACACCAATGGTTTCGCGCTGAGCTGGACCCCGATCACGGGTGCCGGCGCGGCGGACAAGCAGGGAAAGTCATGAATCGCAAAGGCGACAAATCGCTGATCGTCGGGCTCGACATCGGCACCTCCAAGGTGGTCGCGCTGGTCGGCGAGTACTCACCCGGCAATCCGATCGAGGTGATCGGCATCGGCTCGCATGAATCGCGCGGCCTGCGTCGCGGCGTGGTGGTCGACATCGAGTCGACCGTGCAGTCGATCCAGCGCGCGATCGAGGAGGCCGAACTGATGGCCGGCTGCGAGATCCGCTCGGTCTACGCCTCGATCTCCGGCAGCCACGTGCAATGCCGCAACTCGCAGGGCATCGCGCCGATCCGCGACGGCGAGGTCAGCTTCAACGACCTCGACCGCGTGCTGGAGGCGGCCAAGGCGGTCGCGATCCCGGCCGACCAGAAGATCCTGCACGCGATCCCGCGCGACTACGTGCTCGACGACTCGCAGGAGGGCATCCGCAACCCGGTCGGCATGACCGGTGTGCGTCTGGAGGTCCACGCCCACTTGGTGGTCTGCGCGCAGTCGGCGGCGGCCAACGTCAGCAAGTGCGTGCAGCGCTGCGGACTGCAGGTCGACGACCTGATCCTCGGGGTGCTGGCGTCGGCCAACGCGGTGCTGACCAGCGACGAGCGCGAGCTCGGCGTGGTGCTGGTCGACATCGGCGCCGGCACCACCGACATCGCGGTGTTCGTGCAGGGCGCGATCGCGCACTCGGCCAGCCTCGGCATCGCCGGCGACAAGGTCACCGAGGACATCGCCCACATGCTGCGCACGCCGACCCCGGAGGCCGAGCAGATCAAGGTCCGCTACGCCTGCGCGCTGGCGCAGATGGCGACCGCCGAGGAGTCGATCCAGGTGCCGTCTGTCGGCGACCGCCCGCCGCGCCGGATGCCGCGCCACTCGCTGGCGCAGGCGGTGCAGGCGCGCTACGAGGAGATCTTCGAAATGATCCAGGCCGAGTTGCGTCGCAGCGGGTTCGAGCAGCACGTGCGCGCCGGCATGGTCCTGACTGGCGGCGCCTCGAAGATGGAAGGCGTGGTCGAACTGGCCGAGGAAATGCTGCAGATGCCGGTCCGCGTCGGCATCCCGCAGCACGTGACCGGCCTGGGCGAGGTGGTCGGCAATCCGGTCCACGCCACCGGCGTCGGCCTGCTGCTGATGGGCAGCCAGATCGAGAACCCGCGGCGCCCGACGATCAACACCGGCCGCGCGGGCAGTTTCCTCAACCAGCTCAAGAACTGGTACCGCGGACATTTCTGAACAAGACAAAGGCCGGCGCGAGGGCGCGGCGGCCAGGAGCAGGGGCGGCAGTAGACGGCAGCAACGCGAAGCACGGCAGCACCACATAACTAGACATACGAGGACACGGACATGGCGCACTTCGAACTGGTAGAAAACATGGCACCCAACGCGATCATCAAGGTGATCGGCGTCGGCGGCGGCGGCGGCAACGCGGTCGCCCACATGGTCAGCGGCAACGTCGACGGGGTGGAATTCATCACCGCCAACACCGACTCGCAGGCGATCAAGAACTGCGGCGCCAAGCTGCAGCTGCAGCTCGGCAGCAATGTCACCAAGGGCCTAGGCGCAGGCGCGAACCCGGAAGTCGGCCGTCAGGCCGCGCTGGAGGACCGTGAGCGCCTGATGGACGCGATGCAGGGCGCCGACATGGTGTTCATCACTGCCGGCATGGGCGGCGGCACCGGTACCGGCGCGGCGCCGGTGGTCGCGCAGCTGGCGAAGGAGATGGGCATCCTGACCGTCGCCGTGGTCACCAAGCCGTTCCCGTTCGAAGGGCGCCGGCGCATGCAGGTCGCGCTCAAGGGCATCGAGGAGCTGAGCCACCACTGCGACTCGCTGATCACCATCCCCAACGAGAAGCTGATCACCGTGCTTGGTCGCAACGCCACCATGATCCAGGCCTTCCGCGCCGCCAACGACGTGCTGCTCGGCGCCGTGCAGGGCATCGCCGACCTGATCGTGCGACCGGGCCTGATCAACGTCGACTTCGCCGACGTCCGCACCGTGATGTCCGAGATGGGGCTGGCGATGATGGGCAGCGGCTCCGCCCGCGGCGACGACCGCGCCCAGGCCGCGGCCGAGGCGGCGGTGCAGAACCCGCTGCTCGACGACGTCAACCTGCAGGGCGCCAACGGCATCCTGGTCAACATCACCGCCGGCCCGGACTTCACCATGGCGGAGTTCGACGAGGTTGGCCGCACCATCGAGGCCTTCGCCTCGGAGGACGCGACCGTGGTCATCGGCACCGTGCTCGACCCGGACATGCAGGACGAGGTCAAGGTCACCGTGGTCGCCACCGGCCTCAACCGCGCCGTCGCCCGCCAGGGTCGGCCGAACGAGAACCGCGCGCCGATCCAACTGGTCCGCGACGGCACCACCGGCCAGCCGATGTTCCCGATGGACGACGCGGTCGCCGCACCGATGCCCAGTTTCGGCGGCAGCCTGCGCGGCAGTGCCGGGCGCTCCGAGGCCCCGGCTACGGCACCGGCGTCGGCGGCGGCCGATTTTGGCAGCGACAGCAGCTACCTCGACATCCCGGCGTTCCTGCGCCGCCAGGCCGACTGAGGCGGCGGTTCCGATATGCGGTAACCATGCAGTAACCATGTCCGCAAGTTTGGTCCCGGGGCCCCCATGCCCGGGGCATTTGGACCGGTCGGCCGCCCGCGCGGTGGCCGACCGGTCGGTTTAGCGCCACCCCTCACAGATCCTTCCACCCGGATTCAGCACCCGGGGTGTTAATCTTCCCGCCCGAAAACAAAGGCCCGTCCCCAGCCGATGCTGCGCCAGCGCACCCTCAAGAACGTGATCCGCGCCACCGGCGTGGGCCTGCACAGTGGCGAGAAGGTCTTCCTCACCCTGCGTCCGGCCCCGGTCGATGCCGGCATCCTGTTCCGCCGGGTCGACCTCGATCCCGTGGTCGAGATTCCCGCGCGCGCCGAGCTGGTCACCGAGACCGTGCTGTGCACCGGCCTCAGCCAGGGTGCCGGCAAGGTCATGACCGTCGAGCACCTGCTGTCGGCACTGGCCGGGCTGGGTATCGACAACTGCTATATCGACCTGTCCGCGCCGGAAGTGCCGATCATGGACGGCTCGGCCGGGCCGTTCGTGTTCCTGCTGCAGTCGGCCGGCGTCGCCGAGCAGGAGGCGCCCAAGCGCTTCATCCGCATCAAGCACCCGGTCGAGGTCCGCGACGGCGACAAGCTCGCCCGGTTTGAGCCCTACGATGGCTTCCGCCTCGGCTTCACCGTGGTGTTCGACCATCCGGCGATCCCCGAGACCCAGTCGCGCGCCGAGGTCGAGTTCTCGACCGCCAACTACATCAAGGAAGTCAGCCGCGCCCGCACGTTCGGCTTCATGCACGACCTGGAATACATGCGCGAGCGCAACCTCGGCCTCGGCGGCTCGATGGACAACGCGATCGTGCTCGACGAGTTCCGCGTATTGAACGAGGACGGCCTGCGCTACGCCGACGAGTTCGTCCGCCACAAGATCCTCGATGCGGTCGGCGATCTCTACCTCGCCGGCCACGCCATCATCGGCGCCTACGAGGGCCACAAGTCCGGCCACGCCCTCAACAACAAGCTGGTGCGCGCGTTGCTGGCCGAACAGTCGGCTTGGGACATCGTCAGTTTCACCGACGAGAACGGCGCCGTACCGATGGCCTACAGCCGCCCCGCGGCGATCTGAAGTCGGGTAGGAGCGACGTGAGTCGCGACCTGTACATCGCCTCGAGGGTTCGGCGGGTCGCGACTCACGTCGCTCCTACAACAGAACCGGCTGCTGAAATCGGGGACTGAACCCCCGGTCGCTGTTTCCCGGTGCGCTCCATCACGGATGTGAACACCCCGTGACATCTTAACTATTCTTTAACTAAACTCTTCTTGTTTCTTAACAAGCAGAGCCATCGCGCGTTCTAGGATGCCCCGTCGATGGTCATTGGGTCTTCACGACAAACGTGCATCGCGCCGCAGACCGGCCGAACCCGACGACTCATCCGGCCTCATCCGGCCCCGACGGCTTGCCGGGTTTGAGTGAGGCCAAGGCGGCCTGCAGGGCTTCTTTTGCGGCCGGCGACATGGTCACGGTTTTCCGGGGCGCCTGCAGGGGCGGCGTGTTCGGAACGAGGCTCGTCTTGACGACGAACTCGGCCGGAGCCAACCCGATGGATCGGGCGGCGTCGAGCAGTTCCGGGGCGAGCAGGCGAAGCCTGGCCCGCCATACCGGGGCATCGACCACAAATACGAGCCTGCCGCGCTCGTAGTTCGCCAGCCGCGCATGCGCGGCGAGCGGGGGCGGCAGGAGGGGGCGTAACCGACGGTCCAACTCGTCAAGCCACATGGCACGACGGATCGGGTCGCCAGCGGACTCCGCCAGCAGCGCATCGAGCGCGGCGGTGGGGGTCGAGGGACGACGCGGTGGGTTGGACCTGGAATCAGACATCGGACATATGACCTACACCAACATGTTGGACAAATCGCGTGAAGCGCTGGCGACCCAGGCCAGCCGCTTCGCAAACTTCCTCGCCCATCATGGCGCGCGGCGCCCGGGCGTGGCCAGCGCCTTGCTGCTGGGTACCGGCCTGGCGGTCGGCATCGGCGGCGGCATCGCCGGCAACCTCAGCCTGCGTGCGCAGGTCGAGCAACAGCAGGCCCAGATCGAGGCCACCCGCGCCGATGCCCAGCGCGAGATCAACGCCCTCGCCGCGCGCCTCGGCGAGCTGCAGGCCGAGGCCAACCGCCTCAACGCCCTCGGCGAGCGCCTGACCCGGATCGGCCAGCTGCAGGACGGCGAGTTCGACTTCAACAAGCCGGTCGGCGTCGGCGGCACCGGCGAGGTCGAGGACATGCCCAAGGCCGAGCTCGACAGCGGCCTGGCCCAGCTCGACGCCCAGTTCGAGGCCTCCGGCGAGCAGTTGTCGGTGCTCGAGTCGCTGCTGTTCAACCGCCAGCTGGACATGAACGCGGTGCCCTCGCGCGAGCCGATCGACAGCTACATCACCTCCAACTACGGTGGTCGCGCCGACCCGATCCGTGGTGGTCGCGCCTTCCACAAGGGCATCGACTTCGAAGCCGACGTCGGCGACCCGGTGATGGCGGTGGCCGACGGCGTGGTCAGCTTCTCCGGCCGCCGTTCGGGCTACGGCAACACCATCGAGATCGACCACGGCAACGGCTACGTGACCCGCTACGCCCACAACTCCCGGCTGGAGCGCAAGGTCGGCTCGCTGGTCCGGGCCGGGCAGGAGATCGCCAAGGCCGGCTCGACCGGTCGTTCGACCGGCGCCCACGTGCACTTCGAGGTGTGGAAGAACGGCGCCGCGGTCAACCCGAAGCAGTTCCTGCAGCAGCAGTCGCCGCTGCGCGGCTGAGCGGCTGCGGGCCCCGCCTGCCGCGATGCCCTTCCGGCCATCGCAAGCAAGATTTTCGTCGGCCCACGACGCCACACGGCGCCGTGGGCTTTTTTGTTTTGGGTAGGAGCGACGTGAGTCGCGACCTGTACACCGCCTCAAGGGTTCGGCGGGTCGCGACTCACGTCGCTCCTACATCGGGGACGGATTCGGGACAGCCGGCACCTTGCAAGCACCCAATGCCACCCCCACGCTAGAATGAACGTTTCGCCACGACGGGGCGCCCAGCGCCCCGTTTGCGTTGGCCGACCGTCTTCGGCCCCCCAATCGGACCGCACATGCTCAACAACCTGCTTACCAGCGTCTTCGGCAGCCGCAACGACCGCCTGTTGCGCCAACTGCAACGCTCCGTCACCAAGATCAACGCGCTCGAGCCGGAGATGCAGAAGCTCAGCGATGCCGAGTTGCAGGCCAAGACGCCGGAGCTGCAGCAGCGCCTGAAGGACGGCGCCAGCCTCGACCAGTTGTTGCCGGAAGCATTCGCGGTCTGCCGCGAGGCCAGCGTCCGGGTGCTGGGCATGCGCCACTACGACGTCCAGCTGATCGGCGGCATGGTCCTGCACCTGGGCAAGATCGCCGAGATGCGCACCGGCGAGGGCAAGACCCTGGTCGCGACCCTCCCGGTCTACCTCAACGCCCTGACCGGCGACGGCGTCCACGTCGTCACCGTCAACGACTACCTGGCGCGGCGCGACTCGGCGTGGATGGGCAAGCTGTACAACTGGCTCGGCCTGTCGGTCGGGGTGGTCTACCCGGGCATGCCGCATTCCGACAAGGCCGCGGCCTACAACGCCGACATCACCTACGGCACCAACAACGAGTTCGGCTTCGACTACCTGCGCGACAACATGGCGCTGTCGAAGCAGGACCGCCACCAGCGCGGCCTCAACTTCGCGATCGTCGACGAGGTCGACTCGATCCTGATCGACGAGGCGCGCACCCCGCTGATCATCTCCGGTCCCGCCGACGAGTCGCCGGAGCTGTACATCAAGGTCAACCGGCTGGTTCCGTCGCTGATCAAGCAGGAGACCGAGGAAGGCGAGGGCGACTACTGGGTCGATGAGAAGGGCAAGCAGGTCCACCTGTCCGAGGACGGCCAGGAGCATGCCGAACAGCTGTTGCGCGATGCCGGGATCCTCGGCGGCGGCGAGGAGGAGGGGCTATACAGCCCGCAGAACCTCAGCGTGGTGCATCACCTCAACGCGGCGATGCGCGCGCACGCGATCTACCAGCGCGACGTCGACTACATCGTCCGCGACGGCGAGGTGGTGATCGTCGACGAATTCACCGGCCGCACCCTGGCCGGGCGCCGCTGGTCCGACGGCCTGCACCAGGCGGTCGAGGCCAAGGAAGGCGTGCCGGTCCAGCGCGAGAACCAGACGCTGGCCAGCATCACCTTCCAGAACCTGTTCCGGATGTACAACAAGCTGGCCGGCATGACCGGCACCGCCGACACCGAGGCGTTCGAGTTCCAGAGCATCTACAGCCTGGAAGTCGTGGTGATCCCGCCCAACCGCCCGGTGCAGCGCAAGGACAGCCCGGACGCGGTGTTCCTCAACCGCGCCGGCAAGTACCGCGCGGTGCTGGCCGAGATCAAGGAAGCCAACGCCAAGGGCCAGCCGGTGCTGGTCGGCACCACCTCGATCGAGGTCTCGGAGATGCTCTCCGAACAACTGCGCGAGGCCGGCATCCACCACGAGGTGCTCAACGCCAAGCAGCACGAGCGCGAGGCGACCATCGTCGCCCAGGCCGGCCGTCCCGGCGCCATTACGATTGCCACCAACATGGCCGGTCGCGGCACCGACATCGTGCTCGGCGGCTCGTGGGAGAACGAGATCGAACAGATGGAAGCCGCCAGCGGCGAGCCGGTCGACGACGCCACCCGCGAGCGCCTGAAGGCCGAATGGCGCGAGCGCCACGAGGCGGTCAAGGCCGCCGGCGGCCTGCACATCGTCGGCACCGAACGCCACGAGTCGCGCCGCATCGACAACCAGTTGCGCGGCCGCGCCGGCCGCCAGGGCGACCCGGGGTCCTCGCGCTTCTACCTGTCGCTGGAAGACAACCTGATGCGGATCTTCGCCGCCGACTGGGTTCAGCGGGTAATGGCGCGGATGGGCCTGAAGGAAGACGACATCATCGAAAGCCCGCTGGTGACCAAGCAGATCGCCAGCGCCCAGCGCAAGGTCGAGGCCCACAACTTCGACATCCGCAAGAACCTGCTCGACTTCGACGACGTCAACAACGACCAGCGCAAGGTGATCTACAGCCAGCGCGACGAACTGCTGGACGCCGAGGACGTGCGTGACAACATCGAGGGCATCCGCGAGGACGTGATCGCCGACACCGTGGCGCGGTTCGTGCCGCCCAACTCGGTCGACGAGCAATGGGACCTGCCCGGGCTGGAGACTGCCCTGGCCCAGGACTTCGGCGTGCGCACCGATCTGCAGGGCGTCGTCCGCGAACGCCAGGACATCGACGCCGACGAAGTCGCCGAACACGTACAGGCCGAGGTCCTGCGTCACGTCGCCGAGCGCGAGGCCCAGCTCGGCGCCGAGACCATGCGCATGCTCGAGAAGCACATCATGCTCAACGTGCTCGACCAGAGCTGGAAGGAGCACCTCGCGCAGATGGATTACCTGCGCCAGGGCATCCACCTGCGCGGCTACGCCCAGAAGCAGCCCAAGCAGGAGTACAAGAAGGAGGCCTTCGAGCTGTTCAGCGACATGCTGGAGAAGGTCAAGCGCGAAGTCGTGACCCTGCTTGCCCGCGTGCGTATCCGCAGCGAGGAGGAGATCGCCGCCCTCGAAGCGCAGGAACGCGCACAGGCCGAGGCGCGTGCCCGGCAGATGCAGTTCCAGCACGCCGACGCCGGTGGCCTGGGCGCCGACGAGGAGGCCGAGCAGGCCGCGGCGGGTCAGGCGCGGGCGGCATCGCAGGCCAACCAGGCGTTCGCCAACATCGGCCGCAACGACCCGTGCCCGTGCGGCAGCGGCAAGAAGTACAAGCACTGCCATGGGCAGCTGGCCTGAGAAGCGCCCTCATCCGCCCTGCGGGCACCTTCTCCCGCAAGCGGGAGAAGGGAATGGCTTGCGGCGCCGCGCTTGGCCCCCTCTCCCGCTTGCGGGAGAGGGCTGGGGTGAGGGCACGCGACACCCGAGCGACGGCGCGACCCACCCGTGAGTGACGATCCCCCCACGCGAATCGTCGAAGTCGTCGCCGGCGTCATCCGTGACGCCCGCGGCCGGGTGTTGCTGACCCGGCGCACCGAAGGCCGGGACCTTGCCGGCCTGTGGGAATTCCCCGGCGGCAAGCGCGAGCCCGGCGAGTCGCCGGAAGCCGCGCTCGCCCGCGAGCTCCACGAAGAGCTGGGCATCACCGTCGAGATCGGCGCTCCGCTGATCAACGTCCCGCAGATCTATCCCGACAAGCGCCTGCGGCTGGACGTGCGCCTGATCCGGGACTGGCATGGCCCTGCCCGTGGCCGCGAAAGCCAGGCACTGGCCTGGGTGCCGCCAAACAAACTCGGCACCTATTCGATGCCGCCGGCCGACCGGCCGGTGGTCGGCGCGCTGCTGCAGCCCGACCGCTACCTGGTCACGCCACCGCCGGGCGACGACAGTTCCTGGCTGGCGGCGCTGGATCGCGCGCTTGCTGCCGGCATCCGCCGAATCCACCTGCGGGCTCCCGCGAGCGATCCGCAGCGGTGGTCGGCACTGGTTGGCCGCGCCGTGCGTCGCTGCCGCAAGGCCGGCGCGCACGCGATGGTCAACGGCGACATCGAGCTTGCCCGCGAACACGGTGTCGGCCTGCACCTGCGCGCCGCCCAATTGGCGGGCCTCGATTCGCGGCCCGTCGCCGCCGATGTGATGCTCGCGGCGTCCTGCCACCACCTGGACGACCTGCGCGCGGCCGAAGCGGTCGGTTGCGACTTCGCCGTGGTCGGAACGATCAAGCCGACCCCGAGCCACCCCGGCATGGCCGGTATCGGCTGGGACGGCTTCGCCCGCCTGCGCGAACACGTCTCGCTACCGTTGTACGCGATCGGCGGACTCGGCCCGGACGACCTGGCCGAAGCCCGAAGCCACGGCGCCCAAGGCATCGCCGCAATCCGGGGCCTGTGGCCGGCCTAACCCGCGGTTGGATTCGTTGTAGGAGCGACGTAAGTCGCGACCTGTACGTCGCCCCAAACGTTCGGCGGGTCGCGACTTACGTCGCTCCTACAAGAGCCCGCCGGCAGCCAGCGCCCGATAGCGCCGATCCAACGCCCCTACATGCGGCCCAAGCGTCTCCAGCGGCCCGTCATTGACGATCACGTCGTCGGCGACCGCCAACCGCTGCTCCCGCGTCGCCTGCGCCGCGATCATCGCCCCGGCCAGCGCTGCGTCCACCCCGTCCCGGCGCATCAACCGCTCGTGCTGCACCGCCACCGGCACATCGACCACCAGCACCCGGTCCAGCCACGGATAGGCCGCACGACCGCCGCCCTCGGCGAGCAGCGGGATGGCGGCGATCGCGTAGGGACCATCCGCGGCGGCGCACAATGCCTGCAGTCGTGCCCGCACCCGCGGGTGGATGATCGCCTCCAGCTGCGCCCGTGCCGCGGCGTCGACGAACACCCGCTGGCGCATCGCCGCCCGATCGAGGCCGCCGTCGTCGGACAGCACCTCCCGTCCAAACGCCCGCACCACCTCGGCCAGGCCCTCCGAACCGGCCATTACCGCCTCGCGCGCGGCAAGGTCGGCATCGGCGACCTCGACACCCAGTAACTCGAAATGCCGGGTAACGGTGCTTTTGCCGGAAGCCACTCCGCCGGTGACGCCGATGATGTAGTTGCTCATGCAGCGCAGGATGCCATGCCGGCCGATGGTTTCGCGCTGGGCGCCCTATCAGGTTCCGACTGTAGGAGCGACGTAAGTCGCGACCCGCCGAACGCTGGGGAGCATGTACAGGTCGCGACTTACGTCGCTCCTACCCCAGCCCCGAAATCCGCATGTAGCCATCCACCATCTGCTCGCCCCAGAAAAATGCGATCCAGCCGGCGATCGCCAGGTACGGGCCGAACGGAATCGGGGTCGCCTTGTCGCGGCCCTTCATCGCCAGCCAGACCGAGCCGATGACCGCGCCGACCAGTGACGACAGCAGCACCGTTGGCAGGATCCCGTTGAGGCCGGTCCAGGCGCCGATCGCGGCGAGCAGCTTGAAATCGCCGTGGCCCATGCCTTCCTTGCCCGTAACCTGCTTGAACACCCACCAGACCAGCCACAGCGACAGGTAACCCACCACCGCGCCGATCAGCGCCGGCTTGGCCGGCATGTACAAATTGTCGACTGCGGCGATCAGTCCCAGCCACATCAGCGGCAAGGTCAACTGGTCGGGCAGCAACTGGGTGCGCAGGTCGATCCCCGACAGCGAGATCAAAAAGCCGGTGAACACCATCGCGCCGAAGCCCTGCCAGCCGAAGCCGAAGCGCCACACGCAGGCGACCATCAGCACCGCGGTCAGCAGCTCGACCAGCGGGTACTGCGGCGAGATGGTCACTTTGCAGTTGCGGCACTTGCCGCGCAGCGCCAGCCAGCTGAACACCGGGATGTTCTCGTACCAGCTCAGCTGGTGCTTGCAGTGCGGGCAGTGCGAGCGCTCGACCACGATGCCGGGTGGTGGCGGGTCGTAGTTGTCAGGCTCGCCGAGCACCTCGCGGCTGTCGCGCTGCCACTGCCATTCCAGCCGCCGCGGCAGGCGCAGGATCACCACGTTGAGGAAGCTGCCCAGCAGCAGGCCGAAACCGGCGACGAGCGGATAGCCGATTTCGGGGTTCTGATCGAGGAATGCCATCCGGTGAGCTTAGCCGACCACCGCGCCGAGCTTGAAGATCGGCAGGTACATCGCGATCACCATGCCGCCGACAACCACACCGAGGAACACCATGATCAACGGTTCCAGCAGGCTCGACAACGCATCGACCGCGTTCTCGACCTCCTGCTCGTAGAACTCGGCGATCTTGAACAGCATGGTGTCGAGCGCGCCGGCCTCCTCGCCGATCGCGGTCATCTGTACCACCATGTGCGGAAACAGATTCGTTTGCTTCATCGCCATGTTGACCGAATAGCCGACGGCAACGTCGTCGCGGACACGATGGACGGCCTTCTCGTAGACCGTATTGCCCGTCGCGCCAGCCACGGTATCCAGGCCCTCGACCAGCGGCACACCGGCTTTGAAAGTCACTGCCAAAGTGCGGGCAAACCGGGCGATAGCGGAATTGTGGATGATCTGACCGATCACGGGCAGTTTCAGGATCGTGCGATCGAGGAAGTGTTGGAAAGCAAGGGAGCGGTTCTTCGCCATGATGAAAGCGGTCGCCGCGCCGACGATGGCCAGCAAGACCAGCCACCACCAAGTCACCATGAAGTCGCTCATTCGAATGACAAGTTGGGTAAACGCTGGCAACTCCGCGCCAAACCCTGCAAAAACTTCCTCGAACATCGGGACAACGAAGATAAGCAGGATCGCGCTGACGATTAGTGCCACCGCGACAACCATCGCGGGGTAGAACATAGCCTTCTTGATCTTGCCTTTCAGCGCTTCGAGGTTCTCTTTGTATGTTGCGATCGTATCGAGCACGGTCTCCAGCACACCAGCCGATTCGCCGGCCCGCACCAGGTTGCGAAACAGTTCGTCGAACTGGACAGGATGTTTGCCGATCGCCTCGCTCAACGACGAGCCGCTCTCGACGTCGGCACGGATCGTATTGACCAGCTTCTGCATCTTGGGGTTCTTGTTGCCACTGGAGATGATCTCCAAGGCACCGACGATCGGCACGCCGGCCTTCATCATCGTCGCGATCTGACGGCTGAAGATGGCGATGTCGAGTGGGGTAACCGTCTTGCCGGCGCCGCCGAACAATGGCTTCGGCTTGACCTTCACTACCTTCGGCGTTAACCCCTGCCGACGCAGCTCGGCGCGCAGAAAGTTGGCGTTCTTGGCGACCTGCTCGCCCTTCATGACGACGCCGCGCTTGTCGGTACCTTCCCAGACAAACATCGTCAGCGCCTCGGCACGACGCACGGGGTTGGCGCTGGCGGACTTCACAGCGGTTCGGCTAACGGACATGACGTGGATCCCCAAGTAACGCGTAATGACTCAATCTGCATCAATGCGCACCGGCCGGTACGCACCTCCCCAAAACGCAGCCCCGGGCAAATCCCCTGTCCGGGCGTGACGTACGGCAGCATATCCCGACCTTCCGCGTCGTGGTAGCAACCGCCGTCACACTGGGTGATGGCCCCACATGGGAGCTGCCCAGGTCAGTCCTTGGTCACCCGGTTGATCTCGGCCAGGCTGGTGACGCCATTGCGGACCTTGAGCAAGGCTGACTGGCGCAGGTCGGCGACCCCGGCCCGCTGGGCCGCTTCGGCGATCTGCATCGCATTGCCGCCGGCCAGAATTATGGTCTGGATCTCGTCGCTCATCGGCATCACCTGATAGATACCCGTCCGGCCCTTGTAGCCTTCGGTACAGTCCGGACAGCCGACGGCCTCGTACAGCTTGAACGCGGGGTCGGCGATCTCCGCGGCGCTGAAGCCTTCCGCCAGCAGCGCATGCTCAGGCAGGTGCACTTCCTTCTTGCAGGAATGCAGCCGCCGCGCCAGGCGCTGGGCGATCACCAGGGTCACCGACGAGGTGATGTTGAACGGCGCCACGCCCATGTTCATCAGGCGGGCGATGGTCTGCGGGGCGTCGTTGGTGTGCAGGGTCGACAGCACCATGTGGCCGGTCTGGGCGGCCTTGATGCCGATCTCGGCGGTCTCCAGGTCGCGGATCTCGCCGACCATGATCACGTCCGGATCCTGTCGCAGGAAGCTGCGCAGCGCGGCGGCGAAGGTCATGCCGCGTTTGAGGTTCATCTGCACCTGGTTGATGCCCGGAACGCGGATTTCGACCGGGTCCTCGACCGTGGAAATGTTTCGGGTCTCGTCATTGAGGATGTTCAGCGCGGTGTACAGCGACACCGTCTTTCCCGAGCCGGTCGGGCCGGTGACCAGCACCATGCCGTAGGGCTTCTGCACCGCGGCCAGGAACAGGTCGCGCTGGGCGTCCTCGTAACCGAGCTTGTCGATGCCCAGCTTGGCGGCGCTGCCGTCGAGGATACGCAGCACGATCTTCTCGCCGAACAGGGTCGGCAGGGTGCTGACGCGGAAGTCGATCTGCTTGGTCTTGCTCAGGTTGAGTTTGATGCGGCCGTCCTGCGGCACCCGCTTCTCGGCGATATCGAGCTGCGCCATCACCTTCAGACGCGCGGAGATACGCTGCTGCAGCTTGACCGGCACCTTGGCGACCTGCTTGAGCAGGCCGTCGATGCGCAGGCGCACCCGGTATTCGGTCTCGTAAGGTTCGAAGTGGATGTCCGAGGCGCCACGGCGGATCGCATCGACCAGCACCTTGTTGATGAACTTGACTACCGGAGTGTCGTCGGTCTTGGCATCGACCCCGCTGTCGCTGGAAACGTCGTCGTCCTTACCGACTTCCAGATTCTCCAGTCCTTCGTCGTCGCCGCCGACCGCATCGCCAAGGGTGTCGGCAGTCTCAAGCCAGCGGTCGAGGTGCCGTTTGATGCTCTCCTCGTCGACCAGGATCGCCTCGATCGCGAGGTTGGTCTGGAACTTGATCTCATCCAGCGCTTGGGTGTCGGTCGGGTCGGCGATGCCGACGAACAGACGGTTGCCGCGCTTGAACAGCGGCAACACGACATGCTTGCGCAGCAATTCTTCCTTGACCAGCTTGACCGCAGACTGCGCCGGGTCCATCGCGGCCGCGTCGAACAGCGGCACCCCGAACTCGACAGAGTTGGCCGCGGCCAAGTGGGCCGGGGTGACCAGGCGGTTGTCAACAATGTAGCTCGCCAGCGGCTTGCGCTCGGCAGTGGCGGCGCTCATCGCCTCCCGGGCGCGCGCTTCATCTAGGGCGCCATCCATGACCAACCGGCGGGCGATGCCGGTAATTCCCACAAGATTGGCGGTGGCGACGACGCTCATGAGGTCCCCTCAATTTTCCCGTTATAGACTCTACCGCAAGGTAGGCCGCTCTCGCCGATCCACTTCGAAATTGCAACGCCCGCGCAATCGGCGACGGTGTGGGCCGCATGCGTCTTGGGGGCCTAAGAAAAAGAAACCCCGCCAGTTGGCGGGGTTTCGGGGGGTCAAAATGAAACTGATCCCGTTTTCATCTAAGGCTTAAGGAGCGGGAGCGGCGTCGGCTTCGCGGCAATCGGCCGGAACGTGTTCCGGCTGCCCGGCGGTGTAGTCGCAATCCCACACCGTTCCAGCTGCGCCGGTACCCACGCTCGGGGTGTAGGTAAGGGTTACAGAGCCGGCGCGGGCGGTGGTCGCGACGGTGATCATGCCGCTCGCATCGGCACAAGCGAACGTGGCGACGTTATCGGTCGCGGGAGCAGCGGTATCCACCCCTGCGCAGGCGCCCGCTGCGATCACGCCGCCGTTGTTGGCGATGTTTTCGGCAACCGTCGCCTTGGCGCCGGACGCCAGGACAGCAGCTTCCGACACGCGTGCACGGATGGTGTAATCCTGATACGCCGGCAGCGCAATTGCGGCCAGGATCGCGATGATCGCAACAACGATCATCAGCTCGATCAGGGTGAAGCCTTGCTGGTTGTTCTTCATGGTGTTTCCCCTAGGAGTGATTGTTACTTCACGTACCTGCAGGTCCGGCTGTTCCGGTCCTTCGGCGTTGCCGTGCATGCTGCACGTGCAGGGAAGAGTACGCAGGACGCGTGCCAAGTACAGGGCCGCCGCACTTCGGGATCGGCCGGATACCCAAACTGAATATCGGGTCACGTTTGGATCGGGCCGCCGTTCGGCCGGGTGACGCGAAAGGTCGGTTCGGCTGCTGGCCATGTGACGATTTGCGTCACTTTGGTGGCCATCCCACTACAGGTTGTTCCTCAGCGCTTCGGTGGTGACCTCTTCAATGAAATCGAAGGCAGCCTCCGGGACGCGTGGTCGGAACTGGTCCCGGCGACGTTTGGACACCTTTCCCTGATGGTCCCAGGCGCTCAGTACCAACGTTGCCAGATCGCTGCCTCGCAGATCGAACCGCTCGTTCACCTGCCGGGTGATGGCGTCATAGCTGGCAAGGAATTCGGCTTCGCTGCGCAGCTCCACTTCCAGCGCCTGTTCCGCCATGCGGAAGCTGAATTCGACAGCCTCGGTGGCATCCCAGTATCGATAGATTCCATGGCGCGGGTCACCTCGATAGTCGAAGGCATACCTGCCTTCGTCCAGCCATTCGACCTTCCACCGTTCGCGTACCGGACGGGAGAATTCCTGCAGGGTTCTGAGGTATTCGACTTCGTGCTTCTTCATGGCCACTGATACCGGCAGGATCAAGCCGTCCTGCAGCGCTCCGGCACGACACAACGCATGGTGGAAGAGGAAACGCGACAGGCGCCCGTTGCCGTCCATGAAGGGGTGGATGAATACGAAGCCGAAGGAGACGATGGCGGCGTTGACGAGGGCGGGCACCTCGTCCGGGGCGTGGTTGGCGAATGCCATCAGGCCGTCCATGAGGTCGACCACCAGTTCGGGTGGCGGCGGTACGTAGGTGATGCCTGCGGCGCCGCGCAAGGGGCCTTGCAGCCAGTTCTGCTCTTGTCGAAAGCCGGCCGCGCGGTCGTAGGCGTTGCTGACGGTGGCCTGCTGCAGGTCCACCAGATAGTCCTCGTCGAGCGGGCGTCGCTCATGGGCCTGGTGCAAAAGGGCAACGAAGGCGCGCGCGCGATCCTCGCTCGGTGCTTCGCGTTCGATTGCGAAGGAGTCCCGGGTCTCGTGCAGGTATGCCCAGGCCAGCGCGCGGTCGCGCATCACGCCGCCGAGGCTGGCAGCGTAGTGGTTGGCCCGCCCGGGCAAATCGGCGTCAAGACCAGCCTGGACAGCATCGGTGCGTTCGACGGTGGCGCAATAATCGAGCGTGCCAAGGCCGTTGAAATCGACCCGCCAGCGTGCATTGCGCTGCCCTGGACCGGTGACGTAGCGATCAGGGTCGAACAGCGGGGTGACCGTGCCGGATGGGGGCGGTGCGTCGTCCAGGTTGGCGTTGTTGGCATGTTCCCAGAGGAAGCATGCTTGCCGGATGTATGCACCGCTCGGCGTCCGCGCCAACTCCGCGAGCAAACGCGATGCCGGGATCTGGCCAAGCGCTTCGATCAGGATCGCAAGATCCGTCCCTTCGTGCTTGAGGGCGAACAGCAAGTGCGCGAGCGGGTCGTCGAATGACGGCGCGACCGTCGCCGGTATTGCAACCCGGTCGGTGGAGCGCTCAATCCGGGTGACGGGCTTGATCACGGCAATGCGGCGCGGGGGCAATGCTGCCAGGCCGAGGTGTTGGCGCAGGAACTCGTATCCGACGACCGACATTTTTTGCTCCCGCACGGATTTTTTTACAAATGTACCGTAACCGGGATATTTTTTAATCGATCCCCAGCTTTTTGAGCTTGTACCGCAACGCCCGGAACGTGATCCCCAGGGCCGCCGCTGTACGGGTCTTGTTGTAGCGGTTTTCCTGCAGCGCGTGGTTGATCGCGGCGCGCTCGATCTCCTCGATGTACGAGGGCAGGGCGCTGGTGGCGGTGTCGCGCGGGTCGACGGTGCGCGGGTCGATGCCTGCGGCGGCGGCGTTGGCGTGCGGAGTCTGGCGGCCGAACGGTGGCGGTGAATGCGGCTGCGACGGCGACGGCGCGTCGGTGTTGCCGGCGGGCTGGGGCAGGCGCAGATCGCCGGCGTCGAGGCAGTCGCCCTCGGCCAGGGCCAGGGCGCGCTCGAGGATGTTCTCCAGTTCGCGCACGTTGCCGGGGAACGGGTAGTTCTGCAGTGCCTCCAGGGCGTCGTCGCACAGGCGCGGGGCCTCGCGGCCGAGGCCGGTGGCGAGGCGCTGCAGGATCTTCTGCGACAGGCCGGGCAGGTCTTCCAGGCGCTCGCGCAGCGGCGGCACGCGCAACTCGATGACGTTGATGCGGTAATAGAGGTCCTGGCGGAAGCGGCCGTCGGCCACCATTGGCGCGAGGTCCTTGTGGGTCGCCGACAGGATGCGCACGTCGACCACGACCTCGGCATTGGCGCCGACCGGCTTGATCGATTTTTCCTGGATCGCGCGCAGCAGCTTGACCTGCATCGCCAGCGGCAGTTCGGCGACCTCGTCGAGGAACAGGGTGCCGCCGTCGGCGCTCTGGAACAGGCCGGGCTTGTCGGCGTGGGCGCCGGTGAAGCTGCCCTTCTTGTGGCCGAAGAACTCGCTTTCCATCAGCTCCGACGGGATCGCGCCGCAGTTGACCGGCACGAACGGTCCGCCGGCGCGGCCGCCCTCGGCGTGGATGGTGCGGGCGACCAGCTCCTTGCCGACGCCGGACTCGCCGGCGATGTAGACCGGGGCCTGGCTGCGGGCGACCTTGGCGATGGTCTGGCGCAGGTTGTCCATCGCCGGCGACTGGCCGTACAGGCGCGAGGCGACGGCGTCGGCGGCGGGGGTGTTGCGGGCCTCGTTGAGCTCCAGCGCGTGGCGGACCAGGTCGCGCAGCACCGCCAGTTCGACCGGCTTGGCGACGAAGTCGAATGCCCCGGCCTTCAGCGCCTCGACCGCGGCTTCGACGTTGCCGAAGGCGGTGATCATGGCGACCGGGGTATCGGGGTGCTGCTGGGTGATCTCGGCGATCAGGTCGATGCCCGAGCCGTCCGGCAGGCGCATGTCGGTCAGGCACAGGTCGTACTGGTTGCGCGCCAGCTGGTTGCGCGCGTCCGCAAGGCTGGACGCGGTATCGCAACGCAGGCCCATCCGGCCCAGGGTCATGACTAGCAACTCGCGGATGTCGCGCTCGTCGTCGATCACCAGTGCACTACGTGTTTCTGCCATCCGATCCTCCGCTGAGCACCATATATTAAGCCGTCGTGAAGGACCACGGGAGTGACTTCCGGCCTATTTTGGGCGCTTGTCGCTGCTGTTGGGCCCAAATGGCCGCGACGGCCGCCAAGGCGACGTTAACGGTCAGTCCGGCGCTTTCTTGAGCGCGGGCCCGGACAGGCGGATCCGGAAGCAGCTGCCGCCGGCAGGCAACGGCACGTAATCGAGCGCGGCCTGGTTGGCCCGGCACAGCTCGCGGGCGATGTACAGGCCCAGGCCGGTACCGTGGCCGGAGGTGGTGAAGAACGGCCGGAACAGTTGCTGCGCCACCCGTTCAGGGATGCCGGGGCCGCGGTCGACGACGTCGACCACCGGGTGCCCGTGGTCGTCGAGGTGCACGTGCAGGCCCACCCGCGCCGGTTCGCCGGCGACGCGGCCGTAGATCAGGGCGTTGTGGACCAGCACGGTCAGGACCTGGTGCAGCTGGCGCGGGTCGATCAGGGTGCCGATCCGCGGCTGGGTCGCGGTTGCCCGCAGGGTGTCGTCCTCCAGCGGATGGCCGGCGCGGTAGTCGTCGACGAAGTGGCGGGTGAAGGCGACCAGCTCGACATGGTCGGGCTTGGCCGGTTCGCGCCGGGCCAGGCCGAGCACGTTCTCGACGATGCCGTTCATGCGCACGCCCTGCTGGCGGATGATCTCCAGCAGGCGGCGATCGGCGGTCGCGACGTCGTCGGATTCCTCCAGCAGCTGGACGGCGTAGTTGATCGCCGCCAGCGGGTTGCGGATCTCGTGGGCGAGGCTGGCCGAGAACCGGCCGAGCGTGGCCAGGGTCATCGACTCGGCGCGGCGCGAGACCAGCGACGTGTCGTCGAGGAACACCAGGGTCTGGTCGCTGCCGGCCAGCAGGCGGGTGAAGCGCGGCACCACCTCGGGCTGGTCGGGCGCAACCTGCAGCGGCGATTCGTCGGCCTTGCCGTCCTCGCGCCATGCCGCCAGGCGCTTGGACAGCTCCGGCAGGGCCATGCCGAGGTCGCGGTGGCCGTCGCCGGCGTCACCGAGCAGCAGGGTCGCGGCTTCGTTGGCCAGGCGCACGCGGTTGTGGCCGTCGACCAGCAGCACGCCGGTGCGCAGGCGGCGGATGATCAACTCGTTGACTTCGGTGAGCTGCGCCGTCTCGACCCCGCGGCGCTCGGCCAGGTCGTAGCTGCTGCGCATCTGCCGGCCGAGGATGCTGGTCAGGGTGGCGATGGCGAGGTAGCCGATCGAGAACATGATCGGCTCGGCCAGCAACCGGCTGCTCTCGTCGAGGGTGGTGCTCCAGAAGTACTCGACCATGATGCCGAGCACCGCCACCAGCGCCGCGCCGAGGCCGAGCCGCGCCGGCAGCAGCAGCGCCGCGGCGCCGACGTTGAAGATCAGCATCAGGGCGATGCCGGTGCCGGCGGCCGGGACCGCGTGGATCGCCAGGAAGCCGAAGAACAGGTCGGTCGCGATGCCCGCCAGCGCGTGCCCGCGCAGGTCGCCGGCGCGGCGACCGAACAGGAACAGCAGCGTCGCCAGGAACAGGTAGGACAGCGCCACCGCGCGCGCCAGCAGGTCGTGTCGCGGCGGCCCGAGCATGTCGGCGACCGGCCCGAACAGCACCAGCACCAGCATCGCTGCTTCGAGCAGGCGGTACAGGGTGAAGAAGTACAGTTCCCGGCGCAGTGCGCGATCGGCGTCGTCGACCTCGATGGCGGCGATGGCTGGCGGCAAGCGTGATTCCTGGATAGTGGCCCCGCCCGAGTATAGACACCGATCCGTGCCGGTTTTGCCCGTCCCGCCCCGATCGGCGACAATGGCCGGCCCCCTCGCGCCTGCGCCGCCTGCCGACGCCCGCCGCGTTGGGTAATCCGTTCGTTGTCTTCAACTCCCCTCGGTGACGCATGAACTTTCACGAATACCAGGCAAAGCAGCTGTTTGCCGACTACGGCATCGCGGTGCCGGCCGGGCGCATCGCCCGCACCCCCGAAGAAGCCGTCGAAGCGGCCAAGTCGATCCCCGGTGACCTCTGGGTGGTCAAGGCCCAGATCCACGCCGGCGGCCGCGGCAAGGCCGGTGGCGTCAAGCTGGCGAAGAACTTCGACGAAGTGAAGCAGTACGCCGCGGCGATGCTCGGCAGCAAGATGGCGACCTACCAGACCGCCGGCGTCGAACTGCCGATCGACAGCGTGCTGGTGTGCGAAGGCACCGACATCGACAAGGAGCTGTACCTGTCGGTGCTGGTGGACCGCAGCACCCGCTCGGTCACCTTCATCGCCTCGGCCGAGGGCGGCATGGACATCGAGCAGGTCGCCGCCGAGAAGCCCGACGCGATCAAGACCATCAACGTCAACTACGTCGAGGGCCTGCAGCCGTACCAGTGCCGTGCCCTGGGCTTCGAGCTGGGCCTGACCGCCAAGCAGTCCAACCAGCTGGCCAAGATCATGCTGGGCCTGTTCAAGCTGTTCCACGAGAAGGACCTGGCGCTGGTCGAGCTGAACCCGCTGGCGATCCTCACCAACGGCAACCTCGCCGTGCTCGACGGCAAGGTCGACTCCGATGACAACGCGTCGTTCCGCCACCCGGAGCTGGTCGCGATGCGCGACATCCGCCAGGAGGACGAGACCGAGGTCAAGGCCAGCCAGCACGACCTCAACTACGTGACCATGGACGGCAACATCGGCTGCATGGTCAACGGCGCCGGCCTGGCGATGGCGACCATGGACGTGATCAAGCTGGAAGGCGGCGAGCCGGCCAACTTCCTCGACGTCGGCGGCGGCGCCACCAAGGAGCGCGTGACCGAGGCGTTCAAGCTGATCCTGTCGAGCGACAAGGTGAAGGCGATCTTCGTCAACATCTTCGGCGGCATCGTGCGCTGCGACATGATCGCCGAGGGCATCATCGGCGCGGTCAAGGAAGTCGACGTCAAGGTGCCGGTGATCGTGCGCCTGGAAGGCACCAACGTCGAAGCCGGCAAGGAACTGCTGAAGAATTCCGGCCTGGCGATCACGCCGGCCGACGACATCAACGATGGCGCCAAGAAGGCGGTTGCCGCCGTCTCGGGCAAGTGAGGCGGAGCTGACATGAGCGTTTTGATCAACAAGAACACCAAGGTGATCGTGCAAGGATTCACCGGCACGCAGGGCACCTTCCACGCCGAGCAGATGCTCGAGTACGGCACCAAGGTCGTGGGCGGCGTGACCCCGGGCAAGGGCGGCACCGAGCACCTCGGCCTGCCGGTCTTCAACACCGTCGCCGACGCGGTCGACGACACCGGCGCCGACGCGTCGGTGATCTACGTGCCGCCGCCGTTCGCGGCCGACGCGATCCTGGAGGCGGCCGACGCCGGCATCCGGGTCATCGTCTGCATCACCGAGGGCATTCCGGTGCTGGACATGCTGCGGGTCAAGAACGTACTGGCCGACTACGACGACGTCGTCCTGATCGGCCCGAACTGCCCCGGCGTGATCACTCCCGGCGAGTGCAAGATCGGCATCATGCCCGGCCACATCCACATGCCCGGCAAGATCGGCATCGTCTCGCGCTCGGGCACGCTGACCTATGAAGCGGTCAAGCAGACCACCGACGCCGGCCTCGGCCAGTCGACCTGCATCGGCATCGGCGGCGATCCGATCAACGGCACCAACTTCATCGACGCGCTCAAGCTGTTCCAGGACGACCCGCAGACCGAGGGCATCATCATGGTCGGTGAGATCGGCGGTTCGGCCGAGGAAGAGGCGGCCGAGTTCATCGCCGAGTACGTGACCAAGCCGGTGGTCGGCTTCATCGCCGGCGCGTCGGCCCCGAAGGGCAAGCGCATGGGTCATGCCGGTGCGATCGCGTCGGGCGGCTCGGGCACCGCCGAGGGCAAGTTCGAGGCGATGGAGAAGGCCGGCGTGACCACTGTGAAGTCGCCGGGCGACCTCGGCGCGGCGATCGCCAAGCGACTAGCGAAGTAAGCCGGCTGCGACGCCACGAAGAAGGCCACCTCCAGGTGGCCTTTTTTTATGGCGGCATCTGCGGCCGGTGCCTTCACGGCGCGCGCCGTACCGTGGGCATTCTGGAACAATGTCCGCTCGAACCCACACGACACCGCCATGAGCCAGCCCATCCGTATCGCCCTAGCCCAGTTCGATTTTCCGGTCGGCGCCGTGTTCGACAACGCCGAGCGGATCATCGAGTTCATTGCCGAGGCGCGCGACGAGTGCGGTGCCGATCTGGTGCTGTTCCCGGAACTTGCGCTCAGCGGCTATCCGCCGGAAGACTTGTTGCTGCGACCTGGGTTCCTGCACGACTGCCACCGCGCGATGGAGCGCATCGCCGCGGCGGCGACCGGCATCACCGCGATCGTCGGCTGGCCCGAGACGGCGGGTTCGGTGGTCTACAACGCGGCGAGCGTCCTGCGTGGCGGAAGGATCGAGCGGACCTATCGCAAGCGCGAGTTGCCGAACTACGCGGTGTTCGACGAGCGTCGTTATTTCGTGGTCGACCCCGACGGTGGCGACTGCGTGTTTGAGCTCAACGGCGTCCGCTGCGGGGTGTTGATCTGCGAGGACATGTGGTTCGCCGAACCGCTGCACACCACGGTGGAAACCGGTGCCGAGTTGATCCTGTCGATCAATGCCTCGCCGTTCGAGCGCGACAAGCACGCGCGCCGCGATGCGTTGCTGGAGGACGCGACGCGCCGGTTCGGCGTGCCGATCGCCTACGTCAATTGCGTCGGCGGGCAGGACGCGGTGGTGTTCGACGGCGGCTCGCTGGTGGCCGACGGCGACGGTACGGTGCGACCCGCCGCGGCGGCGTTCACCGAACAGATGCTGGTGGTCGACTTCGATCCCGAAACCCGCGGTTTCCGTGCGGTGGAGTGGATGGAGGATGGCGACGAAAGCCGCGACGCGCTGGCTTGGCGCGCAGTGGTCCGCGGCACCCGCGACTATGCGCTCAAGAACGGGTTCAAGAAGGCCTGGCTGGGCTTGTCGGGCGGGCTGGATTCGGCGGTGTGCCTGGCGATCGCGGTCGATGCGCTGGGCGCGGAGAACGTCACCGCGGTGCGGATGCCGTCGCGCTACACCGCCGACCTGTCCAACGACCTCGCCGCCGAGCAATGCGCCGAGCAGGGCGTGCAGCTGCTGACGCTGCCGATCGAGAAGCCGTTCCAGGGCTACCTCGACACGCTGGCGGAACTGTTCGAGGGCGAGCCGGTCGACACCACCGAGGAGAACCTGCAGTCGCGCACCCGCGGCGCGATGCTGATGGCGCTGACCAACAAGTTCCACGGACTGCTGCTGACCACCGGCAACAAGAGCGAGTACGCGGTCGGCTACGCCACGATCTATGGCGACATGGCCGGCGGATACGCGCCGCTGAAGGACCTGTACAAGACCGAGGTCTACGAGCTGGCGCGCTGGCGCAACACCGTCGGCGACCCGGTGATCCCGGTCGGGGTGATCGAACGGCCGCCGTCGGCCGAGTTGCGTCACGACCAGAAGGATCAGGACTCGCTGCCGCCGTACGATGTGCTCGATGCGATCCTGTCGCGCTACATCGACCTGGAACAGTCGCGCGAGGACATCACCGCCGCGGGGTTCGCCGCCGAGACGGTCGACCGGGTGTTGCACCTGGCCCGGATCAGCGAGTGGAAGCGCCACCAGGCCGCGCCGGGGCCGAAGGTCTCGCGGCGCGCGTTCGGGCGCGAGCGTAGGTATCCAATCAGCAACGGTTACAAGGGGTAAATTGGCGCGGACCGCGTCGTCGTACAAAAACGCCGCCCGGAGGCGGCGTTTTCGTTTGTCGATGCAGAAACGACCTACTCGTCGTTGTCCAGCGCCGACTTGCCGCCGGCGAATGGGTTGAGCTTGCGCAGGTTGCTGGGGTAATCCGGCCAGTCGCCGACCAGGTACGGATGGTCGGGCTCGTTCTGCTGCAGCACGCGGCGGGCGTCGGCGGCCAGGGTTTCGTTTCCCAGGCCTTCGTAGGCCGCCGCCAGCAACGCAACGGCATCGTTCTGGTAGCGGCTCTGCGGGTAGGTTTCCAGCAGGTAGGTGGCGCGGTCGGCGGCCGCCACGTAGGCGGTTCGGCGCAGGTAGTACAGCGCGGTCTCGAGCTCGTGGCGAGCGAACAGGTCGCGCAGCTCGGCCATGCGCAGCTTGGCATCGGCGGCGTAGCGGCTGTTGGGGTAGCGATCGACCACGATCGAGAAGTCGTTGTGGGCCTGGGTCGGCGTCGACAGGTCGCGGCGGCTGGCGTCCAGCTTCCAGACCTTCTGCAGGAACACGGTATCGCGGCTGGAGTTCACCAGGCCGCGCAGGTAGTACATGTACGAGGCCAGCCGGTGGGTCGGGTAGGTGCGCAGGAAGCGGTCGATGCTGCTGATCGCCTCCTCGTGCTTGCCGGCCTTGTGCTGGGCGTAGGCGGTCTCGACCAGCGCCTGCTCGGTGTAGGGGCCATACGGATACTGCGCGACGAGGCGCTTGAAAGTGGTTTCGGCGCTGGACCAGTTGCCGTGGGTCATCGCGGCGTGGGCCTTCCTGTACAACTCCTCCACCGGCACGCCTTCGTTGGCGTTCTCGTCCTTGAACATCTTGCTCATGCGGGCGCAGCCGCTGGCGAAGACGAGCAGGGCCAGCAGCAGGACGAAGGTGCGCATGAACGGGCGCAGCGGGGCGAAGCGATGGGTCATGGTCGGGATCAACGGGCGCCGGGGGCACGAAGCGCCGATAATAGCAGTCCCGCGCCGCGCGCCCTTAACCGCGCCCAGCTCGCGCCCTCCACCAGGCCTGACATGACCGAACCCGCCGTTGCCCTCCACGCCGTGGTCCCTGACGAGGCCGCCGGCCGCCGTTTCGACGCCGTATTGGCCGAGTTGTTCCCGGACTACTCGCGCTCCCGGCTGTCGGCCTGGATCAAGTCCGGCGACGCCCTGCTGGACGGTCGCGAGGTGCGCCCGCGCGACCCGGTGCGTGGCGGCGAGGCGGTCAGCCTGAGCGTGGTGCTGGACGTGCAGACCCATTCGGAGCCCGAGGACATTGCGCTCGACGTGCTGTTCGAGGACGAGCATGTGATCGTGATCGACAAGCCGGCCGGGCTGGTGGTGCATCCGGGCGCCGGCAACCCGACCGGCACCCTGGTCAATGCGCTGCTGCATCGCGACCCGGGCCTCAACGCGCTGCCGCGCGCCGGCATCGTGCACCGGCTCGACAAGGACACCTCCGGGGTCATGGTGGTGGCGCGGACGCTGGTGGCGCATACCGCGCTGGTGGCCCAGCTGTCGGCGCGCGAAGTGCACCGGCAGTACCTGGCGGTGGTCGCCGGGGCGCTGGTCTCCGGCGGCACCGCCGACGCCGCGATCGACCGCCACCCGCGCGACCGCATCCGCATGGCGGTGCGCGAGGACGGCCGCGACGCGATCACCCATTTCCGCCTGCGCGAACGCTTCCGTGCCCACACCCTGGTGGAATGCCGGCTCGAGACGGGCCGCACCCACCAGATCCGCGTGCACATGGCGCACCTCAAACATCCGATCATCGGCGATCCGCTGTATGGCGGTTCGCTGAAGTTGCCGCGCGGCGCGTCCGACGAGCTGGTCGCGGCGTTGCGCGGCTTCAAGCGGCAGGCGCTGCATGCCGAGACGCTGGAGTTCGTCCATCCGGTCAGCGCCGAGCCGGTGCGCTGCAGTACGCCGATGCCGGCCGACATGCAGGCCTTGGTCAAGGCGTTGCAGGACGACACCGCCGCGTTTGCCGAGCGGAGCCGCTGAGCGATGGCACGCGCGCTGCTGCCGGCCGACTGGCCCGCGCCGCGCCAAGTGCGTGCGTTCACGACATTGCGTCATGGCGCCGGAGTGTCGGAGTCGCCGTTCGATGACTTCAACATGGGGTCGCGTTGCGGCGACGCGGCCGAGGCGGTGGCGCGCAACCGGGCGGAATTGATCGAGGCCGGGGGACTGCCGTCGGCGCCGGTGTGGCTGCGGCAGGTGCATGGAGTGCAGGTGTTTCGTGCTGACGCGAGTGTGGGCGAAGCGGAGCCGGAAGCTGATGCGGCGGTGACGTCTGCGCCTGGCACGGTCCTGGTCATCCTCACCGCCGACTGCCTGCCGGTGCTGTTTTGCGCCGACGACGGCAGCGAAGTCGGTGCCGCGCACGCGGGCTGGCGCGGGTTGGCCGCCGGTGTGCTCGAAGCGACGGTCGCGGAGATGCGTACCCCGCCGGAACGTTTGCTGGCCTGGCTCGGCCCGGCCGCGGGGCCGGAGAGCTATGAAGTCGGGGTCGAGGTCTACGACGCTTTTGTCGCCCAGGACTGGACTGCCGGCAGCGCTTTCACCAGCACCCGGCCGCATCACTGGAAGGTCGATCTGTACGCGCTCGCCGGGCGGCGGCTCGAACGCGCCGGGGTCAATGCGGGCCGCATCCACGGCGGCGGACTCGACACGATCGGCGAGCCGCAGCGGTTCTACTCGCACCGCCGCGACCAGCGCACCGGACGAATGGCATCGCTGGTGTGGATCGAGCCGGCGCGGTAGCCGTCGCCTGTATGGGCTTTTTGTAGGAGCGGCTTCAGCCGCGATCGGATAGTCGGTTGCCCGCGCCGATTCCGGATCGCGGCTGAAGCCGCTCCTACAGGTTCTACGCTGCCCGCAGTGCCTCCAGGTAGCTGCGGCGCCAGGCGGTGATGTCGTACTCGCGCAGCCGAGCCATCATCGGCTGCCAGCGTTCGCGACGCTCCTGTCGCGGCATGGTGATCGCCTGCGCGATCGCGGCGGCGACACCGTCGAGGTCATAGGGATTGACCAGCAGCGCGCCGCCCAGTTCGCGAGCGGCGCCGGCGAAGGTCGACAGCACCAGCACGCCGGGGTCGTCGGGGTCCTGCGCGGCGACGTACTCCTTGGCGACCAGGTTCATGCCGTCGCGCAACGGCGTCACCAGTCCGACTTCGGCGAGGCGGTAGAAGCCGGTCAGCGAGGCGTGCGGGAAGTTGCGGTTGACGTAGCGCATCGGCGTCCATTCCGGCTCGGCATGGCCCCCGTTGATGTGGCCGGACAGCCGCTCCAGTTCGCTGCGCAGGCTCTGGTATTCGAGCACGTCACCGCGCGACACCGGTGCGATCTGCAGGTAGGTCAACTTGCCCAGGAGGTCGGGATAGCGCCGCAGGAAGCGCTCGAACGCGCGGAAACGCTCGGGCAGGCCCTTGGAATAGTCCAGCCGGTCGACCCCGATCGCCAGCGCGCGCCCCGACATGCTGCGCGCCAGGCGCTGGAAGCTGGGCTTGTCGACCGCGGCGGCGGCCTGGTCGGCGATGTGCGCGGTATCGATGCTGATCGGGAATGCGCCGGCACGCAGCAACCGGCCGCCGGGCGTTTCCAGCACGCCGCTCTCGATCACCCGGCCACGGCCGAACAGGCGCACGTAGTCCTGGAACCGCTCCAGGTCGCGCTCGGTCTGGAAGCCGACCAGGTCGTGCGCCGACAAGCCCTCGAACAACCGCTTGTGGTGTGGCAGCGCGGCCAGCAGGTCCGACGACGGCATCGGCACGTGCAGGAAGAAACCAAGCTTGCAGCGCACGCCGTGTTCCCGGAGCAGTGCGGCCAGCGGGATCAGGTGGTAATCGTGGATCCAGACGATGTCGTCGTCGCGCAGCAGCGGCGCGAGCTTCTCGGCGAACAGCGCGTTGACCCGGCGGTAGGCGGCGTAGGTCTCACGGCTGTAGTCGACCAGGTCCACCCGGAAGTGCAGCAAAGGCCACAACGTGCGGTTGGCGAAGCCGTTGTAGTAGTCGTCGTGGTCGCGCTGCGACAGGTCGATGGTGGCGTAGTCGATGTCGCCATGGCTCAGCTCGTGCAACTGCCCGGATTGCCTGGGGTCGATCCGCCCGCTCCAGCCGAACCACAAGCCGCCGGTCTCCTCAAGCGCGGCCTGCAAGGCCACCGCCAGGCCGCCGGACCGGGGCTGCTCGGGCAGGGCCACGCGGTTGGAGACCACCACCAGCCGGCTCACGTCGCCTCCTGCCAGGAGCGGCTCAGGCGCATTGCGGCGATGATCAGGCCGACGTGCGAATAGGTCTGCGGGAAGTTGCCCCAGGCTTCGCCGTCCTCGAACGCGAGGTCCTCCGACAGCAGCCCGAGCGGGTTGCGTCGCAGCAGCATGGCTTCGAACAGTTCGCGCGCCTCGCCCCTCCGGCCGATCGCGGCGAGCGCGTCGATGTACCAGAACGTGCAGATGGTGAAGCTGGTCTCGGGCACGCCGAAGTCGTCCGGCGCGATGTAGCGGAACAGGCCGTGGCCGCGCTTGAGGTCGCGGCCGATCGCCTCGACCGTGCCGACGAACCGCGGATCGTCTGCGCTGATGAAGCCGAAGTCGGCCAGCAACAGCAGCGAGGCGTCGAGCCGCTCGCCGCCGAAGGTGTCGACGAAATGACCCCGCGCGGCATCGAATCCCTCGGCGATGATCCGCGCGTGGATCGCATCGGCGCGCTGGCGCCAGTGGCGCACGCGCTCGGGCAGGCGCAGGTGCACCGCGATCCGTGCCAGCCGGTCGCAGGCCGCCCAGCACATCACGCTGGAATAGGTGTGGACCTCGGCGCGGCCGCGGAACTCCCACAGGCCGGCGTCGGGCTGGTCGTGCAGGGCGAACGCACGCTCGCCCAGCGGCTCCAGCCGCGCGAACATCGCCGCGTCGCCCGGGTGCTCCAGCCGCTGGTCGAAGAACAACTGGGTCGAGGCCAGCACCACGCTGCCGTAGACGTCGTGCTGCTTCTGCAGCCAGGCCAGGTTGCCGCGCCGAACCGGCCCCATGCCGCGGTAGCCGGCGAGGTCGTCGACCGCCTCCTCGGCCAGCTCGGCCTCGAAGCCGATGCCGTACAGCGGCTGCAGTTCGGCGTCCTCGGTGCTGGCGATGTTGAACACGTAGCGCAGGTAGCCTTCCATCGTCCGGGTCGCGCCGAGCCGGTTGAGCGCGCGTACCACGAACGCGGCGTCGCGCAGCCAGCAGTAGCGGTAATCCCAGTTGCGCTGGCTGTGCGCGGCTTCCGGGATCGAGGTGGTCATCGCCGCGACCACCGCCCCGGTTTCCTCGTACTGGCACAGTTTCAACGTGATCGCGCTGCGGATCACTGCCTCCTGCCAGTCCAGCGGAATCGACAGCGAGCGCACCCAGTCGCGCCAGTAGGCGATGGTGCGCTGCTGGGCGTTGTGGACGAAATCGCCGATCGACTGGGTCAGGGTTTCGTCGGGACCGAGGATCAGGTGGCATTTGCGGTCGAGCACGAACGGCTGCTGTTCGCGCACCAGCCGCACCGGCGCGTCGGTGGTCAGGCGCAGCGTGAAGCCTGGCACCAGGTAGCGGATGTGGTTGCTGCCCGAGGTGGTGTCGGGCTGCTGCGCACCATAGTCCGCCAGCGGCCGCAGGCGGATCCGGATGCGCGGGCTGCCGGCCAGCGGCCGCAGCCGTCGCACCAGCATCACCGGGCGATAGAAGCGGTCGTTCTGGTACCAGCGCGGGACGAAATCGATGATCTCGACCGCGCCGCCGTGGACGTCGCGCAACACCGTGCGGAGCACCGCGGTGTTGGTCAGGTAGTGCTGTTCGGCGCTGGCGAAATCCTCCAGCTCGATCGCGAAGTCGCCGCCGGGATGCGCGGTCGGCTGCATCAGCGCGCAGAAGGTCGGGTCGCCGTCGAACGCCGGCACGCAGCCCCAGACCACCCGCGCGCGTGCGTCCAGCAACGCGGCGAAGCTGCCGTTGCCGACCATGCCGAGGTCGAGTGTCTGGGGGTCGGGCGCGTTGTCGGGCGCGGTGCTCATGCGCCCGCGGCCAGCCACGCCAGTACCGCGGCCGGATCATGCAGGCGGTGGCGTGCGCGGCTGGGTTGGCGGTTGCCGACCAGCACCGCCATGCCGCCGCGGTCGAGCACCACCTCGAAGCCGTGCTCGTCGGTCAGGTCGTCGCCGACGAACACCGCGTGGCGCCCGGCGAACGGCGCCTCGTCAAGCAGTGCGGCAATCGCATCGCCCTTGTCGGTGCCGACCGGGCGCACCTCGATCACCCCGTCGCCGGGTTGCAGCCGGTAGTCGTGCAGCCACGGCAGGGCGGCTTCGGACAGCTCGCGCAGGGCCTGTTCGGCATGCGGGTTGCCGCGCCAGTGCAGGGCGATGGTCGAGTCCTTGTCCTCCACCAGCGCACCCGGATAGCGCTCGGCCACCAGTTCGGCCTTGCGGTGGAACACGGCCAACAGCGATGGCGGCGTCGGCGGGTCGATGTGGTTGTCGGCGTGGCGGCGCTCCAGCCCGTGCAGGCCGGCGGCGGGCAGCTTCAACGGCGCGAACAGCGCGTCCAGTTGCGCCAGCCGGCGGCCGCTGACCAGGGCCAGCGCGCCGTCGAGGCGCTGCTGCAGCGAGGCGAGCGCATCGATCAGGCCGGGTGGCACCCGTACCGCGTCCGGTGTGCCGGCGATCGCCAGCAGGGTGCCGTCGACATCGAGGAACAGCGCCCAGTCGTCGGCAATCGCCGGGGGTGGCGGCAGATGGGCGGGGGCATCCATGCACGCGATTGTGAAGAGGCGGATGTAAGGATGGGGTGGACGCGGACGGGTGACTTGAACGGTGGCGCTGGCGGCCGCATTTCCGGGACATCGCGGCGTGCACGCGCCGCCCGCCATCGAGGACCCAGCCATGCGAATGGACAAGCTGACTTCACGCTTCCAGCAGGCGCTCGCCGACGCGCAATCGCTCGCGGTCGGGCGCGACCACAGCGTGATCGAACCCGCCCACCTGATGACCGCGCTGGTCGACCAGCCCGGCGGCAGCACCAAGCCGCTGCTGTCGCAGGCCGGCGTCAACGTGCCGCTGCTGCGCGAGCGGCTCGGCGAGGCGCTGGAGAAGCTGCCGAAGGTGACCGGCCAGGCCGGCAACGTCAGCGTCGGCAACGACCTGTCGCGGCTGCTCAACGTCACCGACAAGCTCGCCCAGCAGCGCGGTGATGCGTTCATCGCGTCGGAACTGTTCGTGCTCGCGGCGCTGGAGGACGGCGGCGAACTCGGCCGCGCGCTCAAGGCCGCCGGCGCCGACAAGGCGCGTATCGAGGCGGCGATCGACAAGGTCCGCGGCGGCGAGAGCGTGCAGTCGGAGAATGCCGAGGACCAGCGTCAGGCGCTGGAGAAGTTCACCATCGACATGACCGCGCGCGCGGAATCCGGGAAGCTCGATCCGGTGATCGGTCGTGACGAGGAGATCCGCCGCACGATCCAGGTGCTGCAGCGCCGGACCAAGAACAATCCGGTGCTGATCGGCGAGCCCGGCGTGGGCAAGACCGCGATCGTCGAGGGGCTGGCCCAGCGCATCATCAACAACGAGGTGCCCGAGGGCCTGCGCGGCAAGCGCCTGCTGTCGCTCGACATGGGCGCGTTGATCGCCGGGGCCAAGTTCCGCGGCGAGTTCGAGGAACGCCTGAAGGGCGTGCTCAACGACCTGTCGAAGAACGAGGGCCAGATCATCCTGTTCATCGACGAGCTGCACACGATGGTCGGCGCGGGAAAAGCGGAAGGCTCGATGGACGCCGGCAACATGCTCAAGCCCGCGCTCGCCCGCGGCGAGCTGCACTGCATCGGCGCGACCACGCTCGACGAGTACCGCAAATACGTCGAGAAGGACGCCGCGCTCGAACGGCGGTTCCAGAAGGTGTTTGTCGGCGAGCCGTCTGTGGAGGACACCATCGCGATCCTGCGCGGGCTCAAGGAGAAGTACGCGGTCCACCACGGCGTCGAGATCACCGACCCCGCGATCGTCGCCGCGGCCACGCTGTCGCACCGCTACATTGCCGACCGCCAGTTGCCCGACAAGGCGATCGACCTGATGGACGAGGCGGCGTCGCGCATCCGCATGGAGATCGACTCCAAGCCCGAGGAGCTTGATCGGAAAGAACGGCGGCTGATCCAGCTGAAGATCCAGCGCGAGGCCCTGAAAAAGGAAAAGGACGCCGAATCGAAGAAGCGCCTGGCCGACCTGCAGGCCGAGATCGACACGCTGGAGCGCGAGTTCAACGACCTCGAGGAGGTCTGGAAGGCCGAGAAGGCGACCCTGCAGGGAGCGACGAAGATCAAGGAGCAGATCGAGGCCGCCAAGCTCGAACTGGAGGCCGCCCAGCGCCGGCAGGACTACGCGCGCATGAGCGAGATCCAGTACGGCCAGTTGCCGCAACTGGAAACCCAGCTCAAGGCCGCGCAGGAAGCCGAGACCCAGGGTTTCACCCTGCTGCAGGACCGCGTCACCGCCGAGGAGATCGCCGAGGTGGTCGCGCGATGGACCGGCATCCCGGTGTCGAAGATGCTCGAAGGCGAGCGCGAGAAGCTGCTGAAGATGGAGGACGCGTTGCACGCGCGCGTGGTCGGCCAGGACGAGGCGATCAAGGTCGTGTCCGACGCGGTGCGGCGGTCACGTGCGGGTTTGAGCGACCCGAACCGGCCGTCGGGCTCGTTCCTGTTCCTTGGCCCCACCGGCGTCGGCAAGACCGAGTTGTGCAAGGCGCTGGCCGAGTTCCTGTTCGACAGCTCCGACGCGATGGTGCGGATCGACATGAGCGAATTCATGGAGAAGCACGCGGTCAGCCGGCTGGTCGGCGCGCCGCCGGGCTACGTCGGCTACGAAGAAGGCGGCTATCTCACCGAAGCAGTGCGGCGGCGGCCGTACAGCGTGATCCTGCTTGACGAGGTCGAGAAGGCGCATCCGGACGTGTTCAACATCCTGCTGCAGGTGCTCGACGACGGTCGTTTGACCGACGGGCAGGGCCGCACGGTCGACTTCCGCAATACCGTGATCGTGATGACCAGTAACCTGGGTTCGCAGATGATCCAGGAGATGGATGCGGATACCCCGGAGACTTACACCCAGATGAAGGCCGCGGTGATGGGCGTGGTGCAGAACCATTTCCGCCCGGAGTTCATCAACCGGCTCGACGACATCGTCGTGTTCCATCCGCTCGACAAGGCGCAGATCAGGGAGATCGCCAGGATCCAGATGACTGGCCTTGAACGGCGCCTGCACGAGCGCGGACTGGCGCTGGAGTTGTCGGATGCGGCGCTGGCGTTGCTCGCCAATGTCGGCTTCGACCCGGTCTACGGCGCGCGGCCGCTCAAGCGTGCGATCCAGCAGCAGTTGGAGAACCCGCTGGCGCAGAAGATCCTGTCCGGCGAGTTCACCAGCGGAGATACCATCCACGTCGATGCCGAAGGCGGGGCGCTGGTGTTCCGCACGGGGTAGGCCGGGCGACGCGGCGATGTATGGCGCCCTCGGAGCCTTGGCGCCTTTGGTAGGAGCGGCTTCAGCCGCGATCTGGAGCCGAGCGCCCGCGCCAATTTCAGATCGCGGCTGAAGCCGCTCCTACAACAGCACCGACATCCCGGGGCAGCTCCGTTGTAGGAGCAACGTGAGTCGCGACCCGCCGCACCCCTGAGGCGATGTACAGGTCGCGCCTTACGTCGCTCCTACCCGAAGCTTTCGCGTGTCGAACCTCACGCCACCGCGGGCGGCAAATGGCTGTCGCCGCGGTACGGCGGCGTCGCCATCACCATTTCCGCGAGGCTGTGCGCCAGCTCGCGTTCGGCCATTACCGCACCGTCGGCACCGTGTTCAAGCAGGTGCCGGACCTGACCGTCGCTGTGCGCGCGCGCCAGCACGGTGATCGCCGGATTCAATTCCTTCAGCCGGGCGATCGTCTCGCCGGCTTCCAGTGCCTGCGGGATCGCGAACACCGCCATCCGGGCGCGCTCCGGCGCGGCTTCGAGCATCACCCGGCGGTCGGCGGCGTTGCCGCGGATCGCCAGTATTCCCGCCGCCCGCGCCTCCTCGACCCGATCGGCATCGTCCTCGATCACCACCAGCGGCACCCCGCGCTGGTGCAGCAGTCGCGCCAGCTGGCTGCCGACCCGGCCGTAGCCGACCAGGATCGCGTGGCCGCCGATGTCCATCGGCACCACGTCCGGCTCCGGCGGCGCGTTGCGCCGGTCGCGCTCGTCGCTGCGCGCCTGCCAGCGGTCCAGCGCCACGAACAGCAGCGGGTTGAGCATGATCGAGATCAGCGCGCCGGCCAGCACCAGGTCGTGGCCTTCGCGCGGCAGGATTTCCAGGGACAATCCGAGGCCGGCGATGATGAACGCGAACTCGCCGATCTGGGCCAGGCTGGTGGAGATGGTCAGGGCGGTCGAGTTGGGATGCCCGAACGCGCGCACGATCACGAACGCGGCGATCGACTTGCCGAACACGATGATCAGGGTGGTCGCCAGCACCTGCAGCGGGTGCTCGACCAGGATCGTCGGGTCGAACAGCATGCCGACCGAGACGAAGAACAGCACCGCGAACGCATCGCGCATCGGCAACGAATCCTGCGCCGCCTGGTGGCTGAATTCGGACTCGTTGAGCAGCATGCCGGCGAAGAACGCGCCGAGTGCGAACGACACCCCGAACAGCGCCGCCGACCCGAACGCGATGCCGAGGGCGATCGCCAGCACGCCGAGCGTGAACAGCTCGCGCGAACCGGTGCCGGCGACGCGTTCGAGGATCCACGGGATCACCCGTCGACCGACGATCAGCATGAAGGCGACGAACGCCGCGACCTTGCCCAGGGTCCACAGCAACGCCACCCACAGGTTGCCGCCACCGGAGTCGCCTTCGCCGCCGCTCAGCTCCGCCAGTGACGGGATCAGCACCAGCGCCAGCACGCACGCCAGGTCCTCGACGATCAGCCAGCCGACCGCGATCTTGCCGCGCCGGGTATCCAGCAACCGCCGCGCCTCCATCGCCCGCAACAGCACCACCGTGCTGGCGGTGGCCAGCGAAAACCCGAAGATGATCCCGTGCAGGGTCGGCCAGCCCATCAACGCCGCCAACCCCCAGCCGAGCAGGGTCGCGACGCTGATCTGGGCGACGGCGCCGGGAATGGCGATGTTCTTCACCGCCATCAGGTCGCGCAGCGAGAAGTGCAGGCCGACCCCGAACATCAGCAGGATCACGCCGATTTCCGCCAGTTGCGGCGCCAACTCCGGGTCACCGACGAAACCGGGTGTGAACGGCCCGGCGATCACGCCCGCGATCAGATAGCCCACCAGCGGCGACAGCCGCAGCCGCTGCGCCAGCAGGCCGAAAATGAACGCCAGCACGAAGCCCCCCACCAGCATCGCGATCAGAGAGGTGCTGTGGGCCATCGGGATTCCTGTGCGCCGGGACGCCCAAGAATGTGGGGAGAGCGGGGATGGCGCAAGCGCGAACCCCGGTCCTGCCGGCCCGCGCACGTACAATGGCGGCATGATTGCCTTCAAGAATTTCGCCCTGCGGCGCGGCGAACGCCTGCTCCTGTCCAACGTCGACCTGGTCCTGCAGACCGGCTGGCGGGTCGGCGTGATCGGCCGCAACGGCACCGGCAAGTCATCGCTGTTCGCCGCGGTGCAGGGCGAACTGGAGGCCGACAAGGGTGACCTCGGCATCCCCAACAAGGTGCGCATCGCCAGCGTCGCCCAGGAAACCCCGTCGCTGCCGGACCCGGCGCTGGACTTCGTGCTGTCGGGTGACGTCGAGGTGCACGCGGCGATCCAGGCCGAGGCGAATGCCTTTGCCAACGAGGACTGGGAGGCCGTCGCCGAGGCCCACCACCGGCTGGAGGAACTCAACGGCTACGACGCCAGCGCCCGCGCCGGCAAGTTGCTGCACGGCCTCGGCTTCGGCGCCGACACCCACCAGCGTGCGGTCAGCAGCTTTTCCGGCGGATGGCGGGTGCGGCTGAACCTGGCCCGCGCGCTGATGACGCCGTCGGACCTGCTGCTGCTCGACGAGCCGACCAACCACCTCGACCTCGACGCGGTGCTGTGGCTGGAGCAGTGGTTGCTGAAGTACCCGGGCACCCTGCTGCTGATATCGCATGACCGCGAGTTCCTCGACGAGGTCACTACCCATACGCTGCACCTGCACGACGGCAAGGCAAAACTCTATTCGGGCGACTACACGGCGTTTGAAAGACAGCGCTCCGAACACCTGCGGCTGCAGCAGATCACCCACGAGAAGGCACAGGCCGAGCGCGCCCACCTGCAGAGCTTCATCGACCGCTTCAGCGCCAGCGCGGCCAAGGCCAAGCAGGCACAGTCACGGGTCAAGCGCTTGGCCAAGATGGCCGGCACCGAGGCGGTGCGGGTCGAGCGCGCGTTGCGGATCGAGTTCCCGGCGCCGGCCAAGCTGCCGCATGCGTTGCTGCGGCTGGCGCATGCCGACTGCGGCTATGCGGGCGACGACGGCGCGACCACGATCCTGCACGATGTCGGCTTCATCCTCGAGGCCGGCGACCGCGTTGCCCTGCTCGGTCCCAACGGCGCCGGCAAGTCGACCCTGGTCAAGTCGCTGGTCGGCGAACTGCCGTTGCTGGCCGGCGAGCGCGGCGGCCACCCCGACCTGCGGATCGGCTACTTCGCCCAGCACACGGTCGAGTCGCTGCGTGCCGGCACCAGCGCGATCGACCACCTTGCCGACATCGCGCCCGGTGTCGCGACTCAGCAGCTGCGCGACTTCCTCGGCAAATGGAACTTCCCCGGCGACCGCGCGTTCGAGTCGGTCGACGTGTTCTCCGGCGGCGAGCGCGCCCGCCTCGCGCTGGCCCTGATTGCCTGGCGCCAGCCCAACGTCCTGCTGCTCGACGAGCCGACCAACCATCTCGACCTCGACATGCGCGAGGCGCTGGCCGAGGCGTTGGCGCAGTTCGACGGCGCGATCGTGCTGGTCTCGCATGATCGCCATCTGATCGGCCTGGTCTGCGACACGTTCTGGCGGGTCGCCGACGGTGTCGCCCAGCCGTTCGACGGCGACCTGGACGCCTACGCCAGCTGGCTGCGCTCGCGCGACAACTCCAACGACGGCAAGGGCCGGGCGGCGGTGAAACCCGCCGAAGCCTCGCCCGTCGCGGCGCCCGCCAAGCCGCGTCGTGGCAAGGCCAACCCGCACAAGCTGGCCAAGGTCGAGTCGCGGGTAGCGGAACTGGAGGCGCAACTGGCGGCGATCGAGACCGAGCTGGCCGACCCGGCCGTCTACGCCGACGGCGGCGCGCGCAGCGCTGAGTTGGGCAAGCAGCAGACGGCGTTGCGCGCCGAGCTGGAGCAGGCCGAAGCCGAATTGCTGGCGCTGTATGAGGCTGACGCGGCGTAGGCCAACGCCAGCGTCGTACCTGGAATTTCGGGCTCTTGTGGGAGCGGCTTTAGCCGCGATCGGTAATCGGCGCGGGCGAACGGTTTCAGATCGCGGCTAAAGCCGCTCCTACAGTTCGCGCACGGTAGCCTGTCCTCAATCGCGCAGGAAATACTCCACCGTCGTCACCACCCGCACCCGCTTGACCTGCGGGCTGCTCTGGTCGCGGTCGCTGATCGTCACCACGCCCTGGTTGGCGCTGCGGATGCCGCCCAGCCGCGAGTCGGAATCCTTGGCGAACTGCACCGCCGAATCGCGCGCGGCGGCGGTCGCCTCGGCGATCAACGCCGGCTTGATGTCGTTGAGCTTGGTGTAGTCGAAGTCCGGTGCGCTGCCCTCACCGATCATCACCCCCTGCGCGACCAGCTCGCCGCTGCGGCGCAGCACGCTGAGCGCCTTGGCCACGTCGGTGGTGCGCAGGCTGACGGTGGTCGAGTAGCGGTAGCGCTCCGGTGGCCGGCTGTCGCCGTAGGCATACGCCCAGCGATCCTCCAGCCGCGGCGGCGAGACCACGATCTCGTCGGGCTCGAAGCCGGCGTCGACGAAGAATTTGCGGATCGCCGCGGTGTTGGCCTCCAGTTGCTGCTGCACCTGCGCCAGGTCGTTGCCACCGACGGTGTGCGGCAGCGGCCACACCACGCGGTCGGCCTCGACGATCTTCTCGGCCGAGCCCTTGACGGTGACATAGCGGTCGGCGGTCTTCAGCCGCGCCATGCCCTGCGCGGCGAACCAGCCGGCGAGGGCGAAACCGACCGCGAGCAACGCGGCGGAAACCAGGAGGGTGAAACTGGGGCGGCGGTCGGACATGGGGCGGTTCCTGGCGGGTGGAAGTCCACCGCAGCGTATCGCGTGTCCGTGAGGTCCGCATGTCCTGGTCGAGCGCGATCGGCGCGGACGGACGGGGTTGCCTGCCGTGGCCGTTTGCATCGACCATGCCGCGAACGCACGGGCCGGGCCGCATGAGCAACGAACTGATCTACCTGCTGTTGATCTTCGGCCTGCTGGTCATCCCGCGGGCGCTGCAGCGCTTCAAGCTGCCGGCGCCGATCACCTGTTTGATCCTCGGCGTCGGCGCGATGCTGGCGTTCGGCGAGCGCGTCCACGATCCGGTGATCACGCTGTTGTCGACGCTGGGCATCTCCTCGCTGTTCCTGTTTGCCGGCCTCGAAGTCGACCTGCACGCGTTGCGCAAGGGCCTGGGCCGGCTGGTGGTCCACCTGCTGATCCGGACCGTCTCGCTGGTCGGCGTGGCGTGGCTCGCGTGGCGCTACCTCGAGCTGGGCTGGCAGGCGGCGGCGCTGGTGTCGCTGGCGCTGCTGACGCCGTCGACCGGCTTCATCCTCGACACCCTGGAGCGGCTCGGCCTCGACGAGGAGGAGCGCTTCTGGGTGACCAGCAAGGCGATCGCCGGCGAGTTGATGGCGCTGGCGGCGCTGTTCGTGGTACTGCAGGCGGGCGACCCGATGCAGCTCGGGGTGTCGTCGCTGGTGATGACGGCGATGATCGTCGGCCTGCCGTTGCTGTTCATCGCGCTCGGGCGCTGGGTGGTGCCGCATGCGCCGGGCTCGGAGTTCTCGCTGCTGGTGATGGTCGGCATGGTCGCGGCGTTCATCACCTTCAAGCTCGGCGTGTACTACCTGGTCGGTGCGTTCATCGCCGGGCTGGTCGCGCGCATGCTGCGGTTGCGGATGCCGCGGCTGGCCTCAGACGACAACATGCACGCGCTGCGGCTGTTCGCGACGTTCTTCGTGCCGTTCTACTTCTTCCACGCCGGCACCCTGATCTCGCGCGATGCGTTGACCTGGGAGGCGGCCGGGCTCGGCATCGTCATCACTTTGGTGGTGCTGCCGCTGCGGGTCGGGGTGATATGGCTGCAGCGGCGGATGATGTTCCGCGAGGAGCGCGGCAAGAGCCTCAAGGTCTCGGTGGCGCTGGCGCCGACGCTGGTGTTCACCCTGGTGCTGGCGACCATCCTGTACACCCGCTTCGACCTGCCGGGCACGCTGTTCGGCGCGTTGATCCTGTACACCACGCTCAACACGCTGCTGCCGTCGCTAGTGCTGCATTCGCCGTTCGACGTCGACCCGATGGACACCCGGCCGGTGTCGCATCCGGAAGACCGCATGCGCGCCGAGAGCGCGACGGCGCGGGCGCCGGTGCCGTCGATCACCGACTGACGCCACCGCAGGAGGTCCGGCTCGGGCCCGGTTCAAGCCTGGCGCGGCACCAGTGGGGCGATGTGCGAGCCCAGCACCGCGTGGCCGACGATGGCGACCGCGACCGGCTCGGCGTCTTCGACCCGGACCTCGACGTCGACAAACCCGCCGCGCCCGGACGCGGCCTGTTGGCGGCCACGGAACCCGGCCAACCCGTGCTCGGCGGACAGCAGTCCGTAACGGACCAGGTAGGCGCCGAGCGGGCCGTTGGCGTTGCCGGTCACCGGGTCCTCGTCGACCCCAATCGCCGGGGCGAACATGCGGCCGTGGGTCAGCGCGTCGTCGCCGTCCTCCGATTCCAGGGTGAACACGAAATAGCCGTTGCTGCCGACGGCCGGGCTCAACGCCGCCAGCCGCGCCAGGTCCGGTGCCAACGCGGTCAGGCAGTCGCGGCGGCGCAGCCCGACCAGCAACTTGCCGTGGCCGGTGCTGACGCACTGCAACGGGCAACGGAAGTCGAGGTCTTCGCCCGACACGCCGAGCGCGGCCATCACCTCGGGGACCAGGTCCGGCGTCAGCGGCGGTTCGAACCGCGGCGACCCCTGCTCGATCCGGACCACGAAATCGCCATTGCGGGCCACCACTTCGACCCGCTGCACCCCGGCCCCGGTGAGTTGGCGCCGGAGCCCGACGGTGCCGTTCTCCAGTGCCAGCGCGTAGTGCGCGCCGACCGTGGCGTGGCCGCAGACCGGGACTTCGGTGGTCGGGGTGAAAAAGCGCAGTTGCAGGTCGTGGTCGGCGCCGCGCGCCGGCAGCACGAACGCGGTTTCGGAGAACCCGAGCTCGTGTGCGATCTCCTGCATCCGCGCCGCGTCCAGCCCGCGTGCGTTGGTGACCACCCCGGCCGGGTTGCCGCGCCCGGGCTCGGTGGTGAAGGCATCGATGCGGTAGGTCCGCAGTGGATCCATCGGCTGCTCCCGCGGGATTGATGTGGCCAGTCTATGTCTCGCCGGTGCAGTGCGCGTGCAGGCTGGCGTGGCTGCTTCAGGCCGACACTTTGCCGGCCTGCCCCCTGGCGTCGGAATCGGTGGCATGCGGTTCCGGCAGCAGTTCCAGCGCCGACGGCGTGGTGCGCAGCATCGGGTGGAAGTGCGCGGGGTGGCTTCGCTCGCGATGGCGCAGCAGGCGACGCCCGGCGGCGACGACCGCGAGCAGGCCGAACGCGATCGCGAAGAAGCCGGGCAGGGCGCCCGCGCCGAGCCGTTCCATCGCCGCGCCGGCGATCGCCGGGCCGAGCGCCGAGCCCACGCCGTTGAGCAGCAACAGGCTGCTGCAGCCCGACAGCATGTCCTCGGGCGGAAGGTGGTCGAGCAGGTGGGCCACGCAGATCGGATAGACCGTGAACACCAGGCCGCCGTAGACGAAGAACAGGCCGTACAGCAAATGACGGTCATGGTCGCCGGCCAGTGCCAGCGCGATCGCCACCGCGCTGGCCAGCAGGCTGACCAGGGCCATCGCGGTGCGTCGGTCGCCGCGGTCGGACAGCCGGCCGATCGGCCACTGCATCAGCGCGCCACCGACGATGGTGAGGAACACCAGGGTCGCGACCTGTGCCACGTCGAGCCCGATCCGGGTCGCGTACACCGCACCCAGGCCCCAGAAGCCGCCCATCGCCAGTCCCGACAACAGTGCGCCGCTGGCCGCGGCCGGGGCGGTGCGATAGATCGTGGGCAACGCCAGCCGCGGGCTGTGCGGCAATTCCGGCTGGGTCATCCGGCTGGCGGTGACCGGCAACGCGGCGAGGCAGACCAGCACCGCGACCAGGCTGAAGGGCACGAAGCTGGCCGGGTCGGACAGCCCGAACAGCACCTGCCCCAGCGCCAGCCCACCGAGGTTGACCGCCATGTACACCGCGAACACCTGGCTGCGCTGCGCCGCCGGCGCGGCCGCGTTGAGCCAGCTTTCGATGACCGTGTACAGGCCGACCAGGGCGACACCGGTCAGGGCCCGCAACAGGCCCCATGCCAGCGGCTCCGGCCGGATCGCATGCAGCAACACGGTGGCGGCGACCAGCGAGGAATAGAACGCGAACGCGCGGATGTGGCCGATCCGGCGGATCAGGTTGGGGGCGAGGTAGGTGCCAAGCAGGAAGCCGACGAAATACGCCGACATCACCAAGCCGAAGGTCGCCGGGTCGTAGCTTTCGATCTGGCCGCGCACCGCCAGCGTGCTGCCGAGCAGGCCACTGCCGGTCAGCAGCAGCGCCGCGCCCGCCAGTAGCGCAGCCATGGGGCGAACGGCAGCGATCATCGGTCCTCCGCGGCTAAGTCGGGCGAAAACCGTAACACATTGAAAACACGGGCCAATTTGCGGCCGCTGGCAGGTTCGGCGGGTGCTTCCACGGCCGCGCGACTTGATTCGCGCGGCGCGGCCCCCACACTCCGCGCAACGATTGTCGCCGCCCGTGAATTGTCCATGCCGATCTACGCCTTCGAGTGCGCCGCCTGCGGCCACAGTTACGACCGCCTGCAGAAGTTGTCCGACGCCGATCCGGTCGACTGTCCGGAGTGCGGCGAGCCGCGCATCCGCCGACAACTGACCGCGCCGCAGTTCCGCCTTGCCGGCGGTGGCTGGTACGAGACCGATTTCAAGAAGGACGGCGACAAGAAGCGCAACCTGGCCGGTGACGGTGGTTCTGGCAAGGCGGCCGATTCCAAGGGCGATGCTGCGGCTGCGTCGAAGCCGGCTGAGAGCAAGCCGGCTGCCAAAGTTGAACCGAAGCCTGCTGCCTGAAACGGGGCTTCGGAGGGGTGCGTAGAGGGCCGCGGGTGAAGGGGTCGGCTACTCCCCTCGGTCAGGGCTTCCTGCCCTGACTCGGGGCCGCCGGCCATCCATGGCCGGCTTTCCGCGCGACCCCCTCCACCCACGTCCCCTCCGATTGGCACCGCTTCGCTGTAGCTAAAGCCAGAGCCGGAGCAGTCGCGAGCCGCTGTGGCAGGCACTGGCTGCTGGTGTTGTGCGCGAAATGCATGGGCGCGAACACCCGGATAGGCAGACACACGGATGCCGACGCGGTGTCCGGTGTGGGTGCTGCGTACAGCAGGCCATGGATGGCCTGCGGCGGTGAGTCAGGGCAGGAAGCCCTGACCGAACCGGGGAGCAGCACCCACATCGGGCGTCGCCCCACCCGAAGCCGCCGATCCACGCCTGCCCAAACCGGCGATCCCGAATACCCGGACGCCAAAGTAGCCACACCCGAAGCCAGCTAAACTAAGCGGCTTTCCGGCCCTAGCAGCCGTTGTTTCCCCGGAGCCCCCATGCGTACCAACTTCTGCGGCCTGATCGACGAGGCGCTGATCGGCCAGACCGTCACCTTGTGCGGCTGGGCCGATGTCGCCCGCGACCTCGGCGGCCTGTGCTTCATCGACCTGCGCGACCACGAGGGCATCGTACAGGTCGTCGCCGAGCCGTCGGATGCCGAAGGCAACGCCGCCGTCATCGCCACAGCCGCGCAGGTCGGTTACGAGGACTGCCTGCGGGTGACCGGCACGATACGCAAGCGCGAGTCGGTCAACAACAAGATCAAGACCGGCCAGGTCGAAGTGGTCGCGAGCGCCATCGAGGTGCTCAACAAGGCCGAGCCGCTGCCGTTCCATGCTCACGAGAACCCCGGCGACGACATCCGCCTGAAGTACCGCTACCTCGACCTGCGCACCCCGGCGATGCAGCGCAAGATGCGCATCCGCACCCGGCTGGTCGCGGCGTTGCGGCGCTGGCTCGATGCGCGCGACTTCCAGGACATCGAGACCCCGATCCTGACCAAGGCCACGCCCGAGGGTGCGCGTGACTTCCTGGTGCCGGCGCGGATGCATCCCGGCGAGTTCTACGCGCTGCCGCAGTCGCCGCAGCTGTTCAAGCAGATCCTGATGATGGCGGGCTTCGACCGCTACTACCAGATCGCGCGCTGCTTCCGCGACGAGGCGTTGCGCGCCGATCGCCAACTCGAGTTCACCCAGCTCGACATGGAGTTCGCCTGGGTCGAGGAGCGCGACGTGCAGGACAGCACCGAGGCGATGATCCGCGAGGTGTTCCGCGAGGTCATGGATGTGGAGCTCGGCGAATTCCCACGCATGACCTACGCCGAGGCGATGCGCCGCTACGGTTCGGACAAGCCCGACCTGCGCATCGCGATGGAGTTCACCGATATCGCCGAACTGGTCAAGGGCTGCGAGTTCAAGGTGTTCACCGACTGGGCCAACCATGCCGACGGCCGGGTCATTGCGTTGCGTGCGCCCGGTGCGGCGGCGTTGTCGCGCAAACAGATCGACGAGCTCGGCGCGCACGCGGCCAAGTACGGCGCCAAGGGCGTGGCGTGGATGAAGATCGAGGATCCGGCCAAGGGCCGCGAGGGCGTCAGTTCGCCGATCGCCAAATTCCTCGACGACGCCACTCTAGCGGCAATCCTGCAGGCCACCGGCGCGCAGGGCGGCGACGCGATCTTCTTCGGCGCGGCGACGTACAAGGTCGCCTCCGACTTCATGGGCGCGCTGCGGCTCAAACTCGGCAAGGACCTCGGGTTGGTCGAGGACAGCTGGAAGCCGCTGTGGGTCACCGACTTCCCGATGTTCGAGTGGGACGACGAGGCCAACCGTTACGTCGCGCTGCACCACCCGTTCACCGCGCCGGCGGTCGACGATGTCGCCGACCTCAAGTCCAACGCGATGACCGCGGTCAGCCGCGGCTACGACATGGTCCTCAACGGCAACGAGATCGGTGGTGGCTCGATCCGTATCCACCGTTCGGCGATGCAGTCTGCGGTGTTCGAGTTGCTCGGGATCGGCGCCGAGGAAGCCCAGGCCAAGTTCGGCTTCCTGCTCGACGCGCTCAAGTTAGGCGCGCCGCCGCACGGCGGCATCGCATTCGGCATCGACCGCATCGCCGCGCTGATGGCCGGCACCGAGTCGATCCGCGACGTCATCGCGTTCCCCAAGACCACCGGTGGGCAGTGCCTGATGACCGACGCGCCGTCGCCCATCGCGGAGGCGCAGTTGGCCGAAGTCCACATCGCCGTGCGGCCGAAGCCGGCCAAGGCCACCGCCGAGTAGATGGGCGGCGAGCCGCTCATCCGCCGCGCCACCCCGGACGATGCCGGGGTGCTGTCGCCGCTGGCCGCGCAGACGTTCACCGAGACCTTCGGCCACCTGTACCCGGCCGACGACCTGCAGGCCTTCCTCGCCGAAAGCTACGCGATCGAGCGCCAGCGGGTCATCCTTCAACACCCCGACTATGCCGTGTGGTTGCTGGAGCAGGACGGCGAGGCGATCGGCCACGCCGCCGCCGGACCGTGCGGGCTGCCGCATCCGGACGTTGCGCCCGGCGACGGCGAGCTCAAGCGTCTGTACGTGCTGCAGGCCCGGCAGAACGGCGGCTGGGGCGGACGCCTGTTTGCTACCGCGCAGGACTGGCTGCTGCGCGATGGCCCGCGCACGCTGTGGATCGGCGTCTGGTCGCAGAACCTCGGCGCCCAGCGCTTCTACGCCCGCCACGGCTTCGTCCACGTCGGCGACTACGAGTTCCCGGTTGGCCGGGTGCGCGACCACGAGTTCATCCTGCGGCGGGAGGCCTGTTGAGCCATCACGGCCGCCGCGTCGTCCTCCTGCATGGTTTGTGGATGCCGCGCGCGTCGATGCAATGGCACGCGCGCCAGCTGCGCAAGGCCGGCTACGCACCGCACATCTTCAGTTACGCGACGGTGGCCGGCGGCCCCGAAACGGCCGTTCCGGCGCTGCTGCAGGAGCTGCGTGAACCCTGCGACATCCTAGCCCACAGCCTCGGCGGCCTGGTCGCGGTGCATGCGCTGCAGCAGCATCCAGAGTTGCCCGTGCGGCGCGTGGTCTGCCTGGGCTCGCCACTGTGCGGCAGTGCCGCGGCCAGCGGCATGGCGCGATTGCCGCTGGGCGCGCGGACGCTCGGCCGCAGCGCGGCGCTGCTGCGCGACGGCTGCCAGCCTTGGACCGGACCGGCGGAGTTGGGAATGGTGGCCGGCGATGCACCGATCGGGCTGGGGCAGATGTTCGGCCGGTTCGCCAGTCGCAGCGACGGCACAGTGGCAGTCGCCGAGACCCGGATCGACGGCCTGGCCGACCATATCGTGGTGTCGACCAGCCACAGTGGCCTGTTGCTGTCGGCGCGCGCCGCCCGGCAGGCCGCGCATTTCCTCGCCCAAGGGCGGTTTGCCCACGAAAACGGGTGAGGCAGGCGGGCCGAGTCAGCAGGTCGGACAAGCGAGTACAATCCCGCCCCTTCCATCGCAAAGTCCGGAAATTCCCATGGGCCGAGGTCCGTCGATCGAGGGGCGCAAGAACGCCACCGATGCCAAGCGCGGCAAGATCTTCACCAAGATCATCCGCGAGGTCACCGTCGCCGCGCGCGCCGGTGGAGGCGACCCCGGCGGCAACCCGCGCCTGCGTACCGCGATCGACAAGGGTCTGTCGGCCAACATGTCGAAGGACGTGATCGAGCGTGCGATCAAGAAGGCGACCGGCGAGCTGGAAGGCGTCGAGTACGAGGAAATCCGCTACGAGGGCTACGCGCCCGGCGGCATCGCGGTGATCGTCGACTGCCTGACCGACAACAAGGTCCGCACCGTCGCCGACGTGCGCCATGCGTTCGGCAAGTTCGGCGGCAACCTCGGCACCGACGGCTCGGTCGCCTTCATGTTCAACCGGGTCGGGGTGCTGAGCTACGCCGCCAACGCCGACGAGGAAGCGATCACCGAGGCCGCGATCGAGGCCGGCGCCGACGACGTGGTGGTGTATCCCGAGGACGGCGCGATCGACGTGCTGACCTCGCCCGATGCGTTCGAGATGGTCAAGGCGGCGATGCTCGCCGCCGGCCTGGAACCCGGCCACGCCGAAGTGACCTACCGCGCCGACAACGACGTCGCGGTCGAAGGCGACACCGCCGAGCAGGTGGTCAAGCTGCTTGATTGGCTGGAAGACCTCGACGACGTGCAGAACGTCTATTCCAACGCCGACCTCGGGGATGCTCGCGCCTGAGGGCGTAAGCTGGCGACGTGATCCGCATCCTCGGCATCGACCCCGGTTCGCAGCGAACCGGCATCGGCGTGATCGACGTTGGCGCCGATGGCCGCTGCACGTTCGTCCATTGCGAGGCGCTGAAGCTGCTCGACGCCGCCGATTTCCCGTCGCGGCTGGGCCTGCTGTGCGAAGGGCTTGAGCGGGTGCTCGACGAATGGCAGCCGCAGCAGGTCGCGATCGAGACGGTGTTCATGGCCAAGTCGGCGACCTCCGCGCTCAAGCTCGGCCACGCCCGCGGCGCGGCGCTGGCGACCGTGGTCCGGCGCAAGCTGGCGATCAGCGAGTACGCGCCGCGGGTGATCAAGCAATCGCTGGTCGGTGGCGGCGCCGCCGACAAGACCCAAGTCCAGCACATGGTGCGGCTGCTGTTGAAGCTGCCGGACGCCAGGCTGCAGGCCGACGCCGCCGACGCGCTGGCGGTCGCCCTGACCCACGCCCACATGAGCGCGACGGTGATGCGCACCGGCGTGGCGATACATCAATTGCGGAGGCGCGGCACATGATCGGTCGTCTGAAGGGCATCGTCGTCCACAAGCAACCGCCGTGGCTGGTGGTCGACGTCAACGGCGTCGGCTACGAGCTCGAGGCGCCGATGAGCACGTTCTACGACCTGCCGGAGATCGGCCGCGAGGTCTCGCTGTTCACCCACTACGCGCAGAAGGAGGACAGCGTGTCGCTGTACGGCTTCCTGCGCGAGGTCGAGCGGCGGCTGTTCCGCGACGTGCAGAAGGTCAGTGGTATCGGCGCGAAGATCGCGCTGGCGGTGCTGTCGGGCGTCAGCGTCGACGAGTTCGCGCGTATGGTCCAGGCCAGCGACGTCACCGCGCTGACCCGCATCCCCGGCATCGGCAAGAAGACCGCCGAGCGCATGGTGGTCGAGTTGCGCGACCGCGCGGCCGATTTCAGTGGCGGCGGTGCGGTGCTCAACGCCAACGGCGGTCCCGGCGACCCGCAGACCGAAGCGGTGATCGCGTTGCAGCAACTGGGCTACAAGCCCGCCGAGGCCGTGCGCATGGCGCGCGAGGCCACCGCCAGTGGTGACGACGTCGCCACGATCATCCGCAAGGCGCTCCAATCGGCGCTTCGCTGAGCCGACTGAGGACGGCACAGGACACTCATGGCCATTTCCAGCAACACCCCCCGACACCAGAACGGTTCTCATGGCCACGGCCAGGTCGGCCTCGCCGGCCTGATCGTCGGCGCGATCGGCGTCGTCTTCGGCGACATCGGCACCAGTCCGCTGTACACGTTGAAGGAGGCGTTCAGCCCGCACTACGGTCTGGTCGCCAACCACGACACCGTGCTCGGCATCCTGTCGCTGATGTTCTGGTCGCTAATGCTGGTGGTCACGTTGAAGTACGTGACCATCATCCTGCGCGCCGACAACGAAGGCGAGGGCGGCATCATGGCGCTGATGGCGCTGAGCCAGCGCATCCTGCCGCGCCAGTCCAAGTCGCTGTACGTGGTGGGGATTCTCGGCATCTTCGGCGCGTCGATGTTTTTCGGCGACAGCGTCATCATGCCGGCCATGACGGTGCTGTCGGCCATCGAGGGACTGGAGGTGGTGGCGCCACAGCTGGGCAACTGGGTGATCCCGATAACCATCGCAGTGCTGATCGCCCTGTTTGCCACGCAGCGGTTTGGCACGGAGAAGGTCGGCAGGGCGTTCGGGCCGATCATCTGCATCTGGTTCCTGGCGTTGGCGGTGATCGGTGTCCTCAACATCCTGCACGAGCCGGAGGTAACCCAGGCGCTGAACCCGTGGTACGCCATCCGCTTTTTCATCGATCACAGCTGGGGCGGCATCTTCATTCTCGGAGCGGTGGTGCTGACGGTCACCGGCGGCGAGGCGCTGTATGCAGACATGGGGCATTTCGGGGCCAAACCGATCCGTTACGCCTGGTATTTCCTGGTGCTGCCGGCGTTGATGCTCAACTATCTCGGACAGGGTGCACTGATACTCGAAGACCCCACCGCGATTCGCAATCCGTTCTATCTCGGCGTGCCGCAGTGGGGGCGGGTGCCGATGATCGTGCTGGCCACCGCGGCCGCGGTGATTGCTTCGCAGGCGGTGATCACCGGCGCATATTCGGTGGCGCGGCAGGCGATGCAGTTGGGCTATATCCCGCGCCTGGCGACCAAGCACACGTCCGAGGAGACCATCGGCCAGATCTACATCCCCTGGATCAACTGGGTGCTGATGATCGCGGTGATCGCGCTGGTCCTGGTGTTCCGCGAATCCACCGCACTGGCTTCTGCGTACGGCGTGACCGTATCGGGCACCATGCTGATCGACACTCTATTGCTGGCGCTGGTCGCACAGGCAATGTGGCCAAGTTGGCGTTGGTGGGTGCTGCCCTTGTGCGTGCTGTTTTTCATCATCGACCTGGCGTTTCTCATCGCCAACGGCGTCAAGTTCTTCGATGGCGCGTGGTTCCCGGTTGCGCTCGGCGTGGTCGTGTTCACCCTCTTGCGTACATGGCGCCGCGGTCGCCAGTTGCTGCGTGAGGAAATCCAGAAGGAAGGCATCAAGATCGACAGCTTCCTGCCGGGGCTGATGCTGGCGCCACCGGCGCGGGTGCCGGGCACTGCGATCTTCCTGACCGCCGACAAGGGCGTGGTGCCGCATGCGCTGATGCACAACCTCAAACACAACAAGGTGCTGCACGAGCGCAACGTGTTCCTGACGGTGGAGACTTTGTCGGTGCCGTATGCGCCGAAGGAGAAGCGGCTCAGCATCGATGCGATCGGCGATGAGTTCTACCGGGTGGTGGTCCGCGCGGGCTTCATGGAAACCCCGGACGTGCCGCTGGCGCTGATGCGTTCATGCGATGCCGGCGGGATCCATTTCGATCCGATGGAGACCACCTACTTCGCCAGCCGCGAGACGGTGGTGGCGATCGCGCATCGCGGGATGCCGGTGTGGCGGGACAAGCTGTTCGCGGTCATGCACCGCAACGCGGCGCCGGCGACCGGGTTCTTCCGGATCCCGGGGAATCGGCTGGTGGAGCTGGGTGCGCAGGTGGAGATTTAGGGCGGCGGTAGCAGCCGCCGCCGAGCCAGCTAATGCCAGCCCCGTTTCTTGGCTTCGGGCGGGAGCGTCGCCCTGTCCGGGTATTGCTACTTGGTTCGGGCGGCCATCCATGGCCGCACTCACAGCCGTGCGCCATCCATGGCGCACTCTCCGCAATACCCAGACAGGACGCCGCGTCGCGCGTGCAGGGCGCGGTTTCCTGGTTGGATCTCGTCGTGGTGCATCCGCAGTCTTGGCTTCGTAGCGTATCCACGGGCTTCTGTAGGAGCGACTTCAGCCGCGATCGGATAACCATTCGCCCGCGCCGACTCCAGATCGCGGCTGAAGCCGCTCCTACAAAAAAGCGCCGACATCCGCCTAACTCCGATGGAGGAGCGACGTAAGTCGCGACCCGCCGAACCCGTGAGGCGATGTACGGGTCGCGACTGACGTCGCTCCTACCCGAAGCCCCACCACGAAGCCGCAGACATCCGGGCAGGAGGTGGACGGCGGGGGAATTGCGCAAAAGCGGGCCATGGATGGCCCGCGGCCCGCCTCAGGGCAGGATGCCCTGACGAAGGGCTGGAGCAATTCCCCCGCCGGCCGCCTCCTGCGCGACGACGCATCCGAAGAACCGCTTTGGCCCTTCGGCCAGCTTGGTTCGCTTGGTCAGGTGGGCCGGTTGGTCGGTTGGTCGGTTGGCAGCTTGAGCTGCTCCAGCCGCTTGTGCCGCTTGCTCAGCGGCCGCCCCCTGGCCGGGCATCAAATACCACCATTTCTGCCAACCCGGCCCTACGCGACCACCTCGCCCGCATGCGACCATAGGTCGATGAACGACGAGCGCATCATTGCCGCTGGCGCGACCTTCGAAGACGATGCGGTCGAGGCGTCGATCCGCCCCAAGCGGCTGGACGAATACCTCGGCCAGCAACCCGTCCGCGAGCAGATGAAAATCTTCATCGAGGCCGCCAAGGGCCGTGGCGAGGCGCTCGACCACGTGCTGATCTTCGGCCCGCCCGGCCTCGGCAAGACCACCCTCAGCCACGTCATCGCCAACGAACTCGGGGTCGGCCTGCGCCAGACCTCGGGCCCGGTGATCGAGAAGGCCGGCGACCTCGCCGCGCTGCTGACCAACCTGCAGCCGCACGACGTGCTGTTCATCGACGAGATCCATCGCCTCTCGCCGGTGGTCGAGGAGGTGCTGTACCCGGCGATGGAGGACTACCAGATCGACATCATGATCGGCGAGGGGCCTGCCGCGCGCTCGATCAAGATCGACCTGCCGCCCTTCACCCTGATTGGCGCGACCACCCGCGCCGGGCTGCTGACCGCGCCGCTGCGCGACCGCTTCGGCATCGTCCAGCGGCTGCAGTTCTACAGCGCCGAGGAATTGACGAAGATCGTCCGGCGCTCGGCCCAGATCCTCGACATCGACTGCGCCGCCGATGGCGCGGCCGAGATCGCAAAGCGCTCGCGCGGCACCCCGCGGATCGCCAACCGGCTGTTGCGCCGGGTACGCGACTATGCCCAGGTGCGCGCCGACGGATCGATCACCCGCGATACCGCCGATGCCGCGATGGCGATGCTCAAGGTCGACCCGGAAGGCTTCGACGAGCTCGACCGGCGCCTGCTGCGCACCATCATCGAGTCCTTCGACGGCGGTCCGGTCGGGGTCGAGTCGCTGGCGGCCGCTCTCAGCGAGGAACGCGGCACGCTGGAGGACGTGATCGAGCCCTACCTGATCCAGCAGGGCTACCTGGTCCGCAGCGCCCGCGGGCGCATGGCGACGCCCAAGGCCTACCGGCATATCGGCCTGAAACCCAAGCCCGGCGCGGCCGGATTGTTCGAGGATGCTGACAGTGGAAATTGAGCCCGCGTTCAGCTGGCCCACACGCGTGTACTGGGAAGATACCGACGCCGGTGGCGTGGTCTACCACGCGCAGTATCTGGCGTTCCTCGAGCGCGCGCGCAGCGAATGGATGCGCGCGCAGGGGTACGGCCAGGAACTGTTGCGGCTCGAGCACGGTCTGGTATTCGCGGTGCGCGCGATGCAGATCGATTTCCTCAAGCCCGCCCGGCTCGACGACGCGCTGCAGGTAGGCGCGTCGCTGCACGAATGCCGCCGCGCCAGCGCGGTGTTCGCGCAGGACATCCGCCGCGATGGCGAGTTGCTGCTGACCGCGCAGGTGCGCGTCGCCGCGCTCGACCGGCGTGGCTTCCGGCCGCGGGCGATCCCGCAGCCGCTGTACGACGAACTCAAGGCGCTGGAGCGGGCCTGAGTTTCCACCAGACATCACGAACTCGAATCCACGAACTTCGCCCAGCTCCACGGGCCCCGGAGACCCTCGCATGACCCCATTGTTGAGCCTGGCGCAGGCCGCCACCGTCGTCGAACCGCTGCCGGAAGAGGCCGCCACCGCGGCCAGCGACGCCGTGGCCACGTTGCCCTCCGCCGCCGTCGAAAACGGCAGCCTCGACCTGCTGCAACTGCTGCTGCACGCCAGCCTGCCGGTGCAACTGGTGATGCTGCTGCTGCTGTTCGCGTCGGTCGCCTCGTGGGTGATCATTTTCCGCAAGAAGAAAGTGCTCGACCGCGCCGACCGCGAGTCCGCGCAGTTCGAGGAGCGCTTCTGGTCCGGCGCCGACCTGACCAAGCTCTACGCCGGCGCCAGCCAGCGCAACCGCGATGTCGGCGGCATGGAATCGATCTTCGAAGCCGGCTTCCGCGAGTTCTCGCGCGAGCGCCGCGTCGCTGACAGCCGCCTGCAACTGGAAGGTGCGCAGCGCGGCATGCGGGTCGCCACCGCGCGCGAACTCGACGGCCTGGAGCACAACCTCGAGTTCCTCGCCAACGTCGGTTCGATCAGTCCCTACGTCGGCCTGTTCGGCACCGTCTGGGGCATCATGATTTCGTTCCAGAGCTTGGCCAACGTCACCGAGGCGACCATCGCCAGCGTCGCGCCCGGCATCTCCGAGGCGCTGATCGCGACCGCGATGGGCCTGTTCGCGGCGATCCCGGCGGTGTGGGCCTACAACCGCTTCGCGACCAAGGTGGAGCGCATCGCGGTGCGCTACGACGCGTTCTCCGAGGAGTTCTCCTCGATCCTCGAACGCCAGTCGCACCAGGGCTGATCGCCATGTCCGTCGCCACCGGTCGTCGCCAACGCAAGCGCAAGCTCAAGGCCGAGATCAACGTCGTGCCCTACATCGACGTGATGCTGGTGCTGCTGATCATCTTCATGGTCACCGCGCCGCTGCTGAACCTCGGCGTCGATATCGAGCTGCCCAAGTCCAACGCCAAGACCATCGCCCAGAAGCAGGAGCCGGTGATCGTCAGCGTCGATGCGGCCGGCAACTATTTCCTGACCCTGCAGGGCGCCGAGCAGGAGGCGCTGGGCGCCGAGGCGCTGCAGGCCAAGGTCGCCGCGTTCGTGCGCCAGAACCCGGACGTGCCGGTGTATGTCGCCGGTGACCGCGCCGCCAACTACGAAGTCGTGCTGCAGGCAATGGTGCTGCTGCAGAACGCCGACGTGCCGCGGGTCGGGCTGATGAGCGCGCCGTCGGAGGCCGTGGCCCAGTGAGGGAAACCCGCGCCGATACCCGGCAGGCGGTCGTCCTCGCGATCGGCCTGCACATCGTGCTGTTCGCGCTGATGTTCGCCGGCCTGTGGTGGACCCGCAGCGCGGTGCCGGTGTCGGCCGCCGGTTCGCCGATCGAGGCGACCCTGGTCGATGCCAACGCCTTGTCGGCGCCGATGCGCGAGGCCCTGCGCGATCGTCCCGAGCCGGTGGTCGAACCGCAACCCGAACCATTGCCCGAGCCGGTCGAGGAAGAGGTCGCGCCACCGCCGCAGCCGATCCCCGAGCCGGTGCCGGAGGATGCGCCGACCCCGCCGCAACAGCAGGCCCAGGATTTCATCCCCGAGCCCGATACCCGCGAGCAGGACGAGGTGGTCGACGCACCGACGCCGACGCCGTCGGACGAGGAAAAGCTGCAGGAAGAAAAGCGCCGCCAGGCCCAGGTCGACCTGACCGAGAAGAAACGCCAGGAGGAAGCCGAGCGCAAGCGCCGGCTCGCCGCCGAGGCCGAAGCGCGCCAGGCCAAGCTCGCCGAGATCCGCAAGAAGCGCGCCGACGCGGCCCGCGCGGCCGAACTGGCCGAGCAGAAACTGCAGCAGATCGCCGACGCCCGCGCCGCCCAGAGCAGCGACAACGCCAGCGCCGCCAGCCCGCCGCCGGGCAACTACGGCGGCGATACCGGCTTGCAGGCGCGGTACGCCGCCGCCTTGCAGGAAGTGATCCTGTCCAAGTGGACCCGGCCAGAAACCGTGCCGCTGGGCAGTCGATGCACGCTGGTGATCAAGCAGCTGCCGGGCGGCGAGGTCATGAGCGCGGAAGTGTCATCGCCGTGCGCCTATGACGAGATGGGCCAGCGCTCGATCGAGGCCGCCGTGCTCAAGGCGCAGCCGCTGCCGTATGCCGGATTCGAGAAAGTGTTCCGGCGCACGCTGATCCTCAACTTTGAAGCCCGGGACCGCTGACGCGACTCCAACCGCCGCCCATCCAATGGTCCACGGCCAATTCAGCTTTGAGAAAGCGTTCACGTGGATGCTGTTAAACAGTTCAGCTTGATCTTCAGGAACCGCCGATGAATCGATTTGTCCCCCGACTGCGCGCGCGATTCGCGCTGCTCCTCTTGACCTTGGTCCTTCCGCTCGTCGCCGTGGCCCAGGAGGGACTGGAACTCGACATCGTCGGCGGCAACGCCGCGGCCCTGCCGATCGCGGTGGTGCCCATGCCGTACCAGGGTGGCGGTACCGCACCGGACACCGACGTCGCGGCGGTGGTCGCGGCCGATCTCAACCGGTCCGGCCAGTTCCGCAGCCTGCCCGAATCGGACCTGGTGGAACGCCCGACCCGCGGCAGCGAGGTCAACTACCCGACCTGGCGCGCGCTCAACCAGGACTACCTGGTGGTCGGCCGGGTGGTTGACGGCGGCAGCGGCAGTTACCGGGTCGAGTACGAGCTGTTCGACGTCGCCACCCAGCAGCGGCTATTGGGCTTCGCCCTGACCGCGCGCAGCAATGCCATGCGCGACGTGGCCCACCAGATCGCCGACGCGATCTACGAGAAGATCCTTGGCGTCCCCGGCGCGTTCTTCACCCGGATCGCCTACATCACCGCCACCGGCGTCGGCGCCAACGCCGAATACGCGCTGATGGTCGCTGACTCGGACGGCTACAACCCGCAAACCGTAGTCAGCTCGCCCGAGCCGCTGCTGTCGCCGTCGTGGAGCCCGGACGGCAACAAGCTGGCCTACGTCAGCTTCGAGGGCGGCAGCTCTTCGATCTACATCCAGGACATCAGCTCCGGCAGCCGCCAGCTGGTCGCCAAATTCCGCGGCATCAACGGTGCGCCGGCGTTCTCGCCCGACGGCAACCGCCTGGCGCTGACCCTGTCGCGCAGCGGCAATCCCGAGATCTACGTGATGAACCTCGGCAGCAAGGCGCTGAGCCAGGTCACCAACCATTTCGCGATCGACACCGAGCCGACCTGGAGTGCCGACGGCGGCAGCATCTATTTCACCTCCGACCGTGGCGGCCAGCCGCAGATCTACAAGGTCGCCGCCGGCGGTGGCAGCCCCAGCCGGGTGACCTTCCAAGGCAGCTACAACGCCAGTCCGACGGTGTCGTACGACGACAAGAAGATCGCCACCGCGCAAGGCGCCGGCAATACTTACCGCATCGCGATGATGGACAGCAGCCTCGGCTCGCCGCGCTGGAGCCTGCTGTCGCCGGGCTCGCTCGACGAGTCGCCGAGCTTTGCCCCAAATGGCGCGATGATCATCTATGCTGCGCGTGAAGGCGGGCGCGGCGTGCTGTACGCGGTGTCCGCCGACGGCCGGGTGCGACAGCGCCTGGTGCTGGCCGGCGGCGATGTTCGCGAACCGGCCTGGGGGCCGTTCCGCAAGCCGTAGTGCCGCCGTCGAACATCGAGAGAGTGTTCGACCTTTCCATTGCTCCACAAGCCAAGACGAGGAACCGACGATGAACAGCACCACGCGCATCCTGCTTACCGCTCTGCTTTGCACCGCAGCCGTCGCCTGCTCCAAGAAGGTCAAGGAAGAGGCTCCCCCGGTCGACACCACCCCGGCCCCGGTCACCGAGACCCCGCCGGCCACCTCCGGCGTGTACGGCCCGGCCGACCTCGACACCGACGCCTGCCTGCGCCAGCGCACGGTCTACTTCGACCTCGACCAGGACGTGCTGCGTCCGGAGTTCCAGGAAGTGGTCGGCTGCCACGCCAAGTACCTGCGTGACCGTCCGTCCTCGCGCATGACCCTGGAAGGCCATGCCGACGAGCGCGGCAGCCGCGAATACAACGTTGCCCTCGGCGAGCGCCGTGGCAACTCGGTGTCCTCGGCGATCCAGGCCAACGGCGGCTCGGGCAGCCAGATGACCGTCGTCAGCTACGGCGAAGAGCGTCCGACCTGCACCGACTCCAGCGAAGACTGCTGGGCCAAGAACCGCCGTGTCGAGATCATCTACACCGCGAAGTAAGAAGAAGGGCAATCCATGATGCGCAAACTGTCGATCACACTTGCGACATCGCTGGTTGCAGCGGCGGCCCTGGTGGCCGCCGCACCTGCCTCGGCCCAGCGCATGAGCCTGGCCGAGCGGGTCGCCCTGCTGGAACAGCAGCAAGGCAACAACCAGGCCACGGTCGACCTGCTGCGACAGGTCAACCTGCTCAAGGACGAGGTGACCTCGCTGCGTTCGCAGGTCGAACAGCTCAACCACGAGCTGGAGCAGCTCAAGGGCACCAGCCGCGCGCAATACCTCGATCTCGATGGCCGGTTGAACCGGATGCAGGGTGGCGCCACGCCGGCGCTGGATCCCGACGCGCCGCTCGAGGTTCCGACCGATCCAGCAACCGGTGGCACCGCCATTCCGGCCGCCGCTGCCGCATCGACCATGCCGGCTGCGTCTGCGCCCGCGGTCTATGGCGACCCCGGCAAGCTCGACCAGCTCGCCGGCGAGCGCGAGGCCTACGAAGTGGCATTCGATGCCCTGCGTAGCGGCCAGTACGCCGAATCGGCGCGGCTGTTCCAGTCCTTCCTTGGCACTTTCCCCGGCGGCGCCTACGCCCCCAACGCCCTGTACTGGCTGGGCGAGAGCTATTACGTCACCCAGAACTACAAGCTCGCACTCGAGCAGTTCGAGGCGCTGCTGCAGCGCTACCCGACCCACGACAAGGCGGCCGGGGCGATGCTCAAGGTCGGGCTGTCGCAGCAGGGCATGGACCAGCTCGACGCCGCCGAGCGTACCTTCGCCGAAGTCGCCAGCCGCTACCCCGGCACCGATGCCGCCCGCGTCGCCAGCGACCGCTTGGGCGCGATCCAACTCGGACGCCTGCGCTGAAGCACCCCCGGTCGATGCGGCGCGACCGGCGCCGCTCGGCTAAAATGACCGCATGAACGCCGTTATGCCCGTCGCCCCCGAGGCGGCCGCGGCGTCGCCCGAGCGGCTGCGCCTGACCGAGATATTCCTGTCGCTGCAAGGCGAGTCGCGCAGCATCGGCTGGCCGACCGTGTTCGTGCGCCTGACCGGTTGCCCGTTGCGCTGCCAGTACTGCGACACCGCCTACGCCTTCCACGGCGGGCAGTGGTGGGACTTCGACGCCATCCTCGCCGAGGTCGCCCGCCACGGGGTCCGCCACGTCTGCGTCACCGGCGGCGAGCCGCTCGCGCAGAAGCGCTGCATCGGCCTGCTGCAGCGGCTGTGCGACGCCGGCTACGAGGTTTCGCTGGAGACGTCGGGCGCACTCGATATCGGCGAGGTCGACCCGCGGGTCGCGCGCGTGCTCGACATCAAGACCCCGGGCTCGGCCGAGGTCGAGCGCAACCTGTGGAGCAACCTGGCGTTGCTGACCGCGCACGACCAGGTCAAGTTCGTGATCTGTTCGCGCGAGGACTACGACTGGGCCAAGGCGGTGGTCGCCGAACACCGCCTGGACGGGGTTTGCGAGGTCCTGTTCTCGCCGAGTTTCAGCCAGCTCCGCGCGCGCGACCTGGCCGACTGGATCGTCGCCGATCGCCTGCCGGTGCGCTTCCAGCTGCAGTTGCACAAGATCCTGTGGGACGACGCCCCCGGCCGCTAAATGGCGGCGGTCGCGAACCCCTGTAGGAGCGGCTTCAGCCGCGACCTGGAGTCGGTCCTGGCGACCTATTGTCGGATCGCGGCTGAAGCCGCTTCTACAAGACCCCGAACAACAACCGCATGAGCCCGCCCATGAAAAACGCCGTCGTCCTCGTCTCCGGAGGCATGGACTCCGCCGTCGTCCTCGCCATCGCCCGCGCCCGTGGCTTCGCCGTGCACGCGCTGAGCGTGCGCTACGGCCAGCGCCATACCTCCGAGCTCGACGCCGCCGAACGGGTGGCGCTGGCGCTCGGCGCGGTCGCGCACAAGACCGTCAGCGTCGACCTGCGCAGCATCGGCGGTTCGGCACTGACCGACGAGACAATCCGGATTCCACTCGACCATCCCGCTGCACCGGACGAGATCCCGGTGACCTACGTGCCCGCCCGCAACACCATCATGCTGTCGATCGCGCTCGGGTGGGCCGAGGTCATCGGCGCGGCCGACATCTTCTGCGGGGTCAACGCGGTCGACTACTCCGGTTACCCGGACTGCCGCCCGGAGTTCATCGAGGCGTTCGAACGCCTCGCCAACCTCGCGACCAAGGCCGGCATCGAAGGCGCCGGCATTCATGTGCACGCGCCGCTGCAGCACATGAGCAAGGCCGACATCGTCCGCGAAGGCCTGCGCCTGGGCGTCGATTTCGCCGCCACCGTCTCCTGCTACCAGGCCGATCCGGACGGTCGCGCCTGCGGCCATTGCGACGCCTGCCGCCTGCGCGCCGAAGGGTTCGCCGCCGCCGCGGTCGTCGACCCGACGCGCTACGTCTGAGTCATCTGGATAGCCCAACTGCGGCAAATCGCCATTCAGCTGGCGGCCCGTAGCTGCCACGAATCAGTGAGGTCCGCCCCCGTACGCGTGTGACCGTCGTATCGGTCGTGTAGTTACGCGTCTGGTTTCCCAAGTCAGGTCGGTGAATCGTTCACCAAGGTCACTTTGTGCCCCATTTGAAAACCTGACCGGGGGCTCGGTTTGGCGGCTCGGTCCTTTGGAATGATGCGCTCGCCCGCAGTGTCAACGTCTTGTGAAGACTGCACGCGGTTACGCCAAGCAACTTTCCGAACGCACTGATGAGGCTATTTTTTTCATGAACCGCGACAACCAGGCAGTACAGATCGTGAACGACCCAACGACGCCCCGCAGGACGTTCCTGCGCAACTCGTTGTTGCTGGCCGTTCCGCTCGTCATGGGGGGTACTGCCTTCTCGGCAGCGGCAGCCGTATTTGTTCCGCCGACCCGCACCCGCGGCACCGCGGTAATCAACGTCCGCGACCACGGCGCGACCGGCAACGGCAGCACCGACGATACCGCCGCGTTTGCCCGCGCGATTGCGGCGTTGCCGGACACCGGCGGCACCGTGGTGGTGCCCGAGGGCGACTATCTGCTCGACGCGAGCCGCAGCCTGCGCCTGCGCAGCCGCATGCACCTGCAACTGGCCCCGACCGCCAGGCTGGTCGCCAAGCCCAATTCGCTTGATCGCTACTACGTGCTGGATGTGCATGAGGCCGACGACGTCGAGATCTCCGGCGGCCAGATTGTCGGCGAGCGACACCAGCACCTCGGCACCACCGGTGAGTGGGGCCAAGGCATCATGGTCCGCGGCTGCAATCGGGTCACCATCCGCGACATCCGCATCTCCGATTGCTGGGGCGACGGCATCTCGGTCGCCGGCGTCAAGGTAACCACTCGCACCGCGCCGTGGCGGCCGTCCGATGACGTGGTCGTCGCCAACGTCGTGTGCACCGGCAACCGGCGCCAGGGCATGTCGATCGGTGCCGTGCGCAACATGAAGGTCTACGACTCGGAGTTCAGCAACACCCGCGGTATCGAGCCGGGCTGTGGCATCGACATCGAGCCCAACAAGTTCAACCTGGATCGCGCCGAGAACATCCAGATCGAGAACTGCCTCATCCGCGGCAACGAAGGCAACGGCATCCTGGTCTACCACCGGGTCAAGTACGTGACCATCAAGCGCTGCCAGATCGAGCACAACGACGGTTTCGGCGTGTTGACGATGGGTGCCACCAAGGGCTACGTGGCCCTCAACCGGATCAAGCACAACCGCCTCGACGGCCTTTGCGTCGGCGGCGGCACCGCTGATTACACGGTTTCCGGCAACTACTTCCGCAACAACACCACCCGCAACCAGGGACTGGTCGGGGTCGATGCGACCTGGGCGGGCACCAACTGGACCGCCATGACCGGACTCGTGGCCGGCCGCAACGGCAACCAGTCGCATATCAGCGTGATCGACACCGCGACCAATACCCGGATCAACCGGAACTTCTATTCGAAGTAGAAAAGGCGGTATCGGCTGGGTGGGGTGCCACCGAGTCGATTTCCAAACGAGCCGGGCGCGTCGACGCGCCCGGTTTTTTTTGTCCGAACTGCGGATTGGTCGCAATCCATGGGGTTCTGCGACGGCTTTATTTTTCCAATGTGACAGGCGTCAATCGTCCCGACGTACCACTCATCTCGTAAACCAACCGCTCCACCCCGCGGAAATCCCAGTCAACAACATTAATTATTCATCTCCATGTACGTGTATTCAGGGCGCCGCGTGCACGGTTCACGGTTTCGATAATCCGGGTTTGGAATCAACGAAAGGCCGTGTCAAGGTCCTGTGAAGAGAAACACGGCCGATTCGCTCCAATTCTTCCCTTGAATCGAGATTGCCCCGTCTGGATTTGCACATCGCGGGTTGGCCGTGAAATCCGACGGGCGCTTTAAATTGAGGTATTTGAATGAACGTCGAGAACGAAGCAATACAGATACTGGCCGATTCGGCGCCGCGCAGAGCCTTTTTGCGCAACTCACTTTTGCTGGCCGTTCCGGTGGTCCTGGGGGGCACCGCATTCTCGGCGTCCGCGGCTACCTTCGACCCGCCGAATCGCCGACGCGGCGGCGCATCGATCAATGTCCGCAACCACGGTGCGCGTGGCAATGGCAGCGCCGATGACACCGCGGCCTTCCAGCGGGCGATCAATGCCCTGCCGTCCACCGGCGGCACCGTGGTCGTGCCCAACGGCACCTACATGATCGACGCGGTCCGCAAGGTCCGGCTGCGCA